>CAYYJS010000021.1:0-54531 GCA_964472315.1 uncultured Victivallales bacterium
ATGCGCCCGGCCCGCGGGGAGCGTGCAGAATGTGGTTGATTGGACGACATCGGAAGCCTATGATGCGTGCATGACTGTACGTGGGTGGTCCTTTTTTCGGTGTGGTGTCGAGGGTGTCGTTGGGGTGGTTCTGCTGGGCTTTGCCGCCGGCGGTGCGTTCGCGCCGCGTGTCGCGGCGCTGGCGGGCGGCGGCATGGGAATTGCGCTGATCGTGGCGGCAGTGGCGCGGGCCAGGTTGCGGGGACGTTGGAGCGAAGAGATTCGCGAACTGACGGCGATGATCGATGCCGCGGCACAGGGACGCGATGGCGCGTGGCCCATCGCGGCCGCGTCGTCGTCGGACGCCGATATCGCGCGCCTCGGCGTCGCGCTCGTTGGCTTGCTCGAAGCGGTTGGTCGGCGTGAACGTGCGCTGTGCGAGGCCGACGGCAGGTCGCGTGAGGCGGCGTGTCGCGCGGAGGCACGGGTGGGGGAACTGGAGGCCACGTTGAAGGCCCGCACCGCGCAACTCGAACTGACGAACCGCGAACTCGAATCGTTCGGCTACTCGGTATCGCATGACCTGCGCGCGCCTTTGCGTGTGATGGAGGGGTTCAGTCAGGCGCTCATCGAGGACTACGGCAGGACTTTGGATCCGACCGCGATGGATTTCGCGCAACGGATCCGGCAAGGCGCCAACCGCCTGTCGAATTGCCTTGATGGCTTGCTGCACCTGTCGCGCGTGACGCGCGGGGCCTTGACGCGCGAGGACTTGGATGTATCGGGGATGGCGCGGGCCATCGTCAAGGAGTTGGAGGATGCGGAACCGGATCGGCATGTTGTCGTGGCTGTGGCACCCGGCCTGGTGGCATACGCGGACCGGAACATGGTGAGCGTGCTGTTGCGGCAGCTTCTGGAAAACGCCTGGAAGTATACCGCTCGTGTCGGGGGTGCGTCGATCCGGGTCGATGCCCGCGAGACCGACGGTGGTCGGTCCTATGTCGTATCCGACAACGGGGCCGGTTTTGACATGCGCTATGCCGACAGGCTGTTCGGCGCGTTTCAGCGGATCCACGCCGGGCGCGAGTTTTCGGGCATCGGCATGGGTTTGGCGCTGGCGCAACGCATTGTACACAAGCATGGCGGACGGATTTGGGCCGATGCCGAGGTTGGTCAGGGCGCGCGTTTTTACTTTACCCTCGGCGACGCGTCGGTCGATGACGGACATGGCGCGGCCCCGTGCGCAGGTTGACCCTGGCATTCCTGTGTGGCGGTCCCCCCCCAGGCGGGTGTCATGGGCTACAGGCTGTAGAACAGGAACGCGGCCAGTGAACTGGTGGCGAGGATAAACGCCACGAACACCCAGACCAAGGCCCCCATCCCTTCAGCCGGATCGTATGAGTTCTCTTGCATCGCGACACCATGTAAGCATGCGCGCACGCCATGCGCAAGCTGGGGAAATGCTGATTTTGGCCTGCTGAAAGCCCTTACGACGCGCTCGGGGTTTTCCCGATGCTACTTCTCGCAACCGGCCTCGACCCAGTGAAAGGCGCGGTGCACAAGCTCGGCGGAGTTTGCCAGATTGAGCTTCTGCTTGATATGTGCGCGGTGGGTTTCGATGGTCTTTACACTGAGGTTGAGGCGGTCGGCGACCTTGCGCGTGGAAAGTCCGCGGCCGATCAGTTCGAAGATTTCGATCTCGCGGTCGCTGAGCATGTCGATGCCGAACCGATCGGGTTCGGAATGGTGACCGCTCACGACGTCCTGCAGGATGCGCGAGGCGAGTTTCGCGCTCAGGTAGACGTCGCCGGCGAGGACCCGACGGATGGCGCCCAGTACGGTCTCGGCGTTCTCCTGCTTCATGACGTAGCCGCGGGCGCCGGCACGCAGGGCGCGTTCGGCATACAGGGCCTCGTCGTGCATGGAGAGAACGAGAACGGGCAGGTTGGGATAGGTTTCGCGGATCGCCTTCGTCAGATCGATGCCGCTGGAACCGGGCAGCGAAATGTCGACGAGGACAATGTCGGGCAGCGTGACCTTGAGACGTTCGAGTGTCTCGACGGCCGTGCTGGCCTCGCCGCAGAACTCCAGATCCGACTCCTGATCGATCAGCAGACTCAATCCGTGGCGTACGATCGGATGATCGTCCACGAGCATCACTCTTGATTTCTTTCGACTCACGCGTGTCGCTCCATCTGCGCCGCCCGCTGCATGCCCTGCTCGTGTCAGCACTGTACCGAATTGCCTTGCCGGAAGTCAAGGTTTTTGCGGAGTATTCACCGATCTTGGAGGGTAATGGCCGATGAAATGTTATCCGGGCATGGTTCTGGGCGTGTTGCTGACGGTTGCGGGCGTGGCCGTCGCCGACGTGGATGAAGCGATGTCGGCGGGGGCGACGGGCGTGGAAGCGACGGTGACGATGCCGGGCGCGCATCGTTCGGCGACGCTGCGCGGCGAATTGTCGCTGATGGGCGGGTACGTGTACGGCGATGTGACGTACGAGATCGGTGGAACGGTGCGGTTTCCCGACGGCGATGGCTTTTCGCTGCATTTCCCCATCAGCCGTCTTGAATGGCCGATCGAGACCATCGTCGGGGGCGTGGTCGGTACGGCGTGGATCGGCGATTTCGTGTCGATCGACGGTTCCTGTGTGATCTCGCTGGACGAGGGGGATGGGCTGATGAAGGATTCGGACTGGGGCGACGAAGATGACACGTCGCTGCTGACCATCTATTCCGAGAGCAAGATCGAACTGGTCTACGGCGTGGTGGACGGCCTGCTGCGCCTGTGGTTGCGTCCGCTCCCGGTCACGGGACGCTCGGCCCTGCGGTTGGCGGTCGGTGGCGGCCTGTTGGTGCAGCACATCGAATGGGAGGTCACCGATACCGATCAGTGGTATCCGCAGGAACCCGAACTCGGGCACGATCTGCTCCTGGACTCGGTCAACGCCACCTACGACGTTGACTTGGCGATGCCCTATGCGAACGCGACCGTGCGGTGGCAGGCGGAACGCGCCTGGGCCGAGTTCGGGGTCGATGTCGCGCCGTTGGTCGGTGTCGAGGATCGCGACGACCATCTGTTGCGGGACCGACTGTCGCGGACGTCGGCGACGGGGTGGGGATGGCGGTTGCGGGTATCGGTGCGACATCGATTCGGGCGGTGCTGGCTCGCCGGAGTGGACGTGTCGAGCCTCGTTTTCGAGGCCGACGGCGAGCAAGAGACGCAGATCTACGCCGGGCCGGATGCCGGTGACCGTTGGACGATCGACCAGGAGGTCTCCGGACGGCAAGTCGGGGGCATGGCTGTACTCGGCGCCACGTTCTGAAACGGGTCCACGATGTGCCTGACGCCCCATTCCGGTCGATGGATGGTGTCGCGATCGGCGCTCGTCCACCGTGTCTCAAGGAATTGCCGGGTTGACACGGCATAACTCATCTGGTAACACAGTCGCCCATTATGGGACAGCAACTTAAAGCGCGTATCAAACGGGCGCGTCGCAGGCGTCAACTGAAACGCAAAAAGATCGAAGCCAAGACCGCCAAGTAGCGCGGTCCGGCTTGGATTCTCCATGGCGCGATGGCCGAGTGGCTAGGCAGAGGTCTGCAAAACCTCGTACACCGGTTCAATTCCGGTTCGCGCCTCCATCGTTCCTCCTGTGCCATGCACAGGGGGCTTTTGTGTTTGGAGCGATTGCGGCGGCACGACAGGCGATGGGCCTCAGTTTGCCGCTTGTATCGCGTATGCGCGGTTGGTAAGGTACATCCCCGTTTCCAAGAGGAGAGGTGACCGAGTGGCCGAAGGTGCAGCACTGGAAATGCTGTGTACGCCAAAAGTGTACCGCGGGTTCGACTCCCGCCCTCTCCGCCATCCGCGCCCCGGCGGGGACGGGATGGGGCGGCGCGATGGGTGGTAGCGATTATGGTTGAGCACTCGGCAACGATTCGCAATGAGCATGGCATTCACTGTCGTCCGTCGACGGTGATCGTCAAGTACGTCGCCGGCTACGAGGGGAGAATCGAAGTCGTGGGCATCAAGGGGCGTACCAGCCTGCATTCCGTTCTCGAGCTGATGTCGCTGGAGTTGTTTCCGGGAGCCGAAATCACGGTACGGGTCACCGGGCCGGACGAGGAGCAGATGTGCAACGACCTCGTCGCGCTCTTCGAAACGCATTTCGACTTCCCGCCGCGCGTGGCGTAAGCCGACGCGGACGTCCTCAGCGCGAGGCGAGCTTTTCCAGCATGCGCAGAACCACGGCGCCGACGGTGGCCAGACTCTCCGGGCTGAGCTTGTCCATCGTATCTTCGGTCGTATGCCAGTAGTTGTTCCGGCCGGGGCGCGATCCGTGTTCGAAGTCGATCAGATCGATGGCCGGGATGCCCGCATCCAGGAAGGGCACGTGATCGTCGAGGATATCCGACCCCAGCAGGCGGAACCGCTCGCGCGCGCCGACGGCCTTGGCGGCATCGAGCGCGTGCCGCACGAGCTCCGGTGTCGAGTTGCGCGGGATCGTTATCGTCAGATCGCGGTCGCCGACCATGTCCAGCACGATCACGGCGCGGATGCGCGTCACTTCGCCCGGCGCGGCCAGACGGGAGACGAGCCGGCGGCTGCCGTGCAGACCGTCGTTGGGCGCGTACTGCTTCACGCATTCCTCGCCGTCGACGAACGCAAGGATGATGCCGAACGGGTAGGCGGCCGCCTTGAGCCGCGGAACCAGGGCCAGCAGGAGCCCGGTGCTGGAGCCCGAATCGTTCGCCCCGATGAAGGTCTCGCCGATGCCGCCCTTGGTGTCGTAGTGCGAAAGCAGTACGAGGCGTTCGGCGGAGGCGCCGGGCAGCGTGGCGGTGACATTGCGGAAGGTCCCCGTGCCGCCGCGGATGGGCGATTCGAAGACGTCGGTTTCGGGGGTCAGGCCGAGGGCCGCAAGGCGGTTGGCAAGATAGGCGGCTGCCGCGGCGGCGCCGGCCGTGCCGGATACGCGCGGGCCGACGGCGACGAAGTTGCGGACCTCTTCCATGGCCTGCGCGCCGTCCACCGCCGCGATGGTCTCCGCGGCCGGGGCCGGGGTGCAGGCGGCCAGGAGGCTCAGGGCGAGAGCCGCCGGGACCGAGGTTGCCGCTTCCCGGCGCACGTCGTCCCCGTCGTCGTCGTCACGGAATCCCATCACTACCGGGCTATTCGTTCTCATCGCCGGACATGCCCAGGATCGTCAGAATGCGGTCGAGGTCCTCGTTCGAGAAGAAGTCGATCTCGATGGACCCCTTGCCCTTCTTGCCGTTGGCGAAGGTGCGGCAGGGGGCGATACGGACACTGGTGCCGAAATGCACGTGCAGGCGGTCGGACAGGTAGGTGAGATGGCTCTGCGGCATATCGGCCTTGGCCACGCGCGGTTTGCGGGGCATCGTCTGAAGGCGCTTGACCATCTGTTCGAGCTGGCGCACGGACAGGCCTTCGGAAACGATGCGGCGGGCACAGGCGATTTGCGCGTCCTCCTGTTCGAGTCCCAGCAGGACCTTGGCGTGCCCGGGCGAGAGCCGCCCGTCGTTGATGAGGCTGCGCACTTCTTCCGCCAGGCTCAGCAGGCGCAATGCGTTGGCGATACCGGCACGCGACTTGCCGACGCGTTTCGCGATCTCCTCCTGCGTCAGGTTGAACTGCTCGGCAAGCTCGCGGTAGCCTTCGGCCTCTTCGATCGGGTTGAGATCCTCGCGTTGCAGGTTCTCGATCAGCGCCAGTTCGAGCGCATCGCCATCCGTCGCTTCCACGACGATGACGGGCACCTCGGTCAGTCCGGCTTCGCCGGCGGCGCGGAGGCGGCGTTCGCCGGCGATGAGCATGTAGCCCTCGGCGGCGCGCCGTACGAGCAGCGGCTGCAAGATGCCGTGCTCGCGGATGCTGGCGGCAAGTTCCTGAATGGCCTCCGGATCGAAGACATGCCGCGGTTGCCACGTGTTGCGCTGGATGGTGTCGACCGCCACGCGCATGATCCCATCCTGGGACTTGATCGGCCGATCGCTGGGAACTTCATCCTTGATCAGTGCGCCCAAGCCGCGCCCGAGTCCTTTGCGTGCTGCCATATGCTCTCTCCTTCGGGGCTGTGTCCCCGCCTGCCGCAATCCTGACGATGACGCATGACTGTAGCCGCGGCGCGCCTCGTTGGAAAGACTGTTTCCGGCCGGGGTCAGCGGACGTCGACGCAGACGAGACGGCCCTTCGTGTTCCGGCAATAGATGCGGCCGTTGGCAAGGACGGGCATCGTCCAACAGGTCTTGTCGAGCAGCGCGGGGCTTTCGGCGATGACCTTGAAGGCGTTGGCTTCCGGCGTACCGAAAATCAGCCGGCCCTTTTCGGTGAGCACGAGCAGGTTGTCGCCCGTGCGCAGGACGGTGCCGAAATCGATTCCGGCCTGCCACCGCTGCGCGCCGGTCGCGGCGTCGATCGCGGTCAGTTTGCCACCGCCGGAGTTGCCGTCGAACCCGATGATGACCGTGCCGGCCAGCACCGACGACGACGTGTGATTGCTCATCTTCTTCTGTTCCCACCGCACGCGCGGCGTGGCGCCGCCGAGGTCGATGAGCGCGCAACCGCGGCCGTATCCCGACGAGATGAATGCCGTGTCGCCGTTGACGATCGGATCGGCCGCGTTGACATCGTAACTGGTCTTCCAGGGGTGCGACCACATGTTGCGCCCGTCGGTGGCGTCGACGACGATCAGGGCGTTTTGCCCGAAGACAAGCAACCGGTTGGGCGTCGGCCGTCCATAGGCGACCGGTGTCGCGTAGCCGCCGGTGCCGGAGGGGCTGGACCAGACCGGCTTTCCGGTACCCTTGTCCAGCGCGAGACCGTGTTGGCCGGAGTTGAGGATCACGAGCTGGCCGAGGATCAGCGGCGACCCCGCGAAGCCCCATCCCGGCGCCTTGCCGTTCAGTGCGGACAGGTTCGCCGACCAGCGCACGGCGCCGGTCTTGCGGTCCAACGCGAACACATGACCCTCGCGGCTGCATGTGTAGACGAGGTCGCCGTCGACGGACGGCGTCGCGCGCGGGCCTTCGTAGCTGCCGTCGCCGCAGGCGTAAGCGTGGCGCCAGATGACGACCCCGGTATCCGCGTTCAGACAGACCACGGCGTCCTGTTTCTTCTCGTTCCCCAACGTGTAGACCCGGTCCTCGACGACCGCCACGGACGAATAGCCGTTGCCTACGTCGGCCTTCCACGCCACCTTGCCGGCGGTTAGCGCGCCGGTGTTGGCGATCGTCTCGCTGGTGGCCCCGTCGCGTGCCGGTCCGCGCCAGCAGGGCCAGTCTCCCGCCGCGCTCGGCAGAGCGAGCGTGAGCGTCAGGGCGATGATTGGACGGTAGGTTCCGGCACCGTTCTCGAAGCGTCGCATCGGTATCATGGCAACTCCTTTTGGGCGTGCAGTCTGGCATTTCTCCGAAGCCGCGGCAACCCCGAACGGTAGACTGTCGTTCCGCGGAAGCGCGCCGCGAAGGCGGCCTCGTCCAAGGCGCGGATATCGTTCACGGTCGGCACCGGTCCGGCGGCGCGCAGCTCCGGAAGCACGCCGGGTTCGCTGTCCGGCGGGTTCCAGGGACAGACCGCGGTGCACCGGTCGCAGCCGAACAGCGTGTCAGCCGGCGCGATCGGCGGGCTGGCCGGCAGGTCGCCGTCGTGTTCGATGGTCAGATAGGACAAACAGCGGCGCGCGTCGACGAGCCCGTCCCCGAGCGCGGCGCCGGTGGGACAGGCGTCCAGACAGCGCCGGCAATCGCCGCAGAGATTCGGCGCCGGCGCGGACGGCGGCAGGTCGAGATCGGTCAGAATGAAGCCGAGTACGAGACAGGCGCCGTGGCGGCGGTTCACGAGCTGGCCCTGTCGTCCGCGCCAGCCGAGACCGGCGCGGGCGGCCCATTCGCGTTCGAGCAGCGGCGCGGAGTCGACACAGATGCGTGCGACGGCGACCGACGGCGCGACGGCGCGGATGCGGCCGACCACCGTGCGCAGCTTGCGGCGCAGGACATCGTGATAGTCGGCGCCGCGGGCGAGCGCGCAAAATCCGCCGGGCGCGAGGTTGACCGGATAGCGTGCGGCCACGGCTACGATGCCGCGCGCACCCTCGGCGACGGCGCGCGGGTCGGCGCGTAGCGAGGCCCGACGCGTGAGATAGCGCATGCCCGCCGCATGGCCCGCATCGAGCCAGGCGCGGAAGTCGTCGAACCCCTCGGTCGGGCCGACGCGGGCGAAGCCGCAGGCGACGAAGCCTTGTGCCGCGGCTTCGTCGCCGATGGCATCGGCGACGGTCATGCGACCGGGGGCTTTCGGTAAAGCGCCATCACCGCCGCCACGACCTGGCTGCGGGTGAGGCTGTCGGTCCACACCTGAGCGGGAATAGCATCGTACAAGGCCTGACGCGCGGCGAGCAGCGTCCGGATCTTCCCGAGTTTGTCATCCGTGTCCAGCAACGGGCGGTTGGTATCGTGTTCCACGCGCTTCAGGATCGCCTCCGGACTGGCCTGAAGGCAGACGACGACGCCGGTCGCCCGGTAGTCGGCGATATTGGCGGGATCGAGTACGACGCCGCCGCCGGTGGCGATGACCAGTCCCCGGCGCGCGGCCAGGTCCTTGACGACGCGCCGTTCGAGCGCCCGGAAATGAGGTTCGCCGTCCTCCGCGAAAATGCGCGGGATCGGCTTCCCGGCGCGTTCGACGATGACGTCGTCCATATCGACGAAACGCATGCCCAGCATGTCCGCCAGCTTGCCTCCGACGCTTGTCTTGCCCGTTCCCATAAACCCGACCAGCACGATGTTACGTTTTGCAGTCATGCCGCATAGTCGCGGTCGGGTGCCTCGATTGTCAAGCGACGATGGTTAGGACTTAACACGCTTCGGCGACTGTGGCATAGTAGGCGGCCTGTCATGATCAGGACTGGCATAGGCTATGACGTGCACCGGCTGGTGGCCGGGCGGCGACTGATTCTGGGTGGAATCGAGATTCCGCACGAGGTCGGTTTGCTCGGTCATTCGGACGCCGACGTGCTGTGCCATGCGATCGCCGATGCGCTGCTCGGGGCGGTCGCGGATGGCGATATCGGGAAACATTTCCCGGACACCGACGCGCGGTGGAAGGACGCCGACAGCGTGCGGCTCCTGGCGGCGGTGGCCGAGCGGGTGCGGGCGCACCGCGCGGTGGTGATGAATGTGGATGCCACGGTGCTGGCGGAGCGGCCGAAGCTGGCGCCGCATGTCCCCGCGATGCGCGCGCGTCTGGCCGGCGCGCTGGGGTTGCCGGTCGAGCGGGTCTCCGTGAAGGCCACCACCGTGGAGGGGTTGGGCGCGCTGGGGCGTCGCGAAGGGATCGCCGTGATGGCGGTGGCCACCGTGGAGCAGGAGAGCGAATGATATGAAGGTTTTCAATACGCTGTCGCGCCGCTACGAGGACGTCGTGCCGCTGGAGCCGGGGCATGTGCGGTTCTATACGTGCGGGCCGACGGTTTACAACTTCGCCCATATCGGCAACTTCCGGACCTACGTGTTCGAAGATCTGCTCCGGCGTTTTCTGAAATACCGCGGGTTCCGGGTCACGCAGGTGATGAACCTGACCGACGTGGACGACAAGACCATCCGCGGCGCGCGCCAGGCGGGTGTGGCGCTGGATGCGTACACGCGGACCTACAAGGACCGTTTCTTCGAGGATCTGCGCACGCTCAACATCGAGCCGGCCGAGCATTACCCCGCGGCGACTGCGCATGTGCCGGAGATGATCGCGCTCATCGAAAAACTGCTGGCGCGCGGCGTGGCGTACCGGTCCGACGACGGGTCCATCTATTTCAGCATCGCGCGGTTCCCTGGCTACGGCAAACTGGCGCACATCGATCCGGCCGGCATGCAGGCCGGCGCCCGCGTCGCGCAGGACGAGTATGAGAAGGAAAACCTCGCCGACTTCGCCCTCTGGAAAGCCTGGGACGAGGCCGATGGCGACGTCTTCTGGGAGTCGCCGTGGGGGCGGGGCCGTCCCGGCTGGCACCTCGAATGCTCCGCGATGAGCATGAAGTACCTCGGCGAATCGTTCGACATCCACACGGGCGGCGTGGACAACATGTTTCCGCATCACGAGGACGAGATCGCGCAGAGCGAGGCCGCGACGGGCAAGCCGTTCGTCACGTACTGGATGCATTCGGCGCACCTGATCGTCAACGGGCAGAAGATGTCGAAGTCGCTCGGCAACTTCTACTCGCTGCGCGACCTGGCCGACAAAGGTTACACGGGACGCGAGGTCCGCTATGTCCTGCTGTCGGCGCACTACCGTCAGCCGCTCAATTTTACGTTCGCGGCGCTGGACGCGGCGCGGGCCGCGCTGGCGCGGCTCGACGAGTTCGCCGCGCGGCTGGGCGAAACGCGGACCGACGGCGCGGGTCTGCCCGACTGGGCGGCCGCGGCGAAGGCGCGGTTCGAGGCGGCGCTCGACAACGATCTGAGCATCGCCGAGGCCCTGGCGGCGCTGTTCGACATGGTGCACGCGGGCAACCGCGCGCTCGATGCCGGCGCCACGGCCGGCTGGTCATCCGACGCCGTGCGGGCGATGCTGTCGGCGTTCGACACCGTGCTGGGCGTTCTGGCCCGCGCGCCGGAGACGGCGGCCGATGGGCGCGTCGAGGCGTTGCTGGCCGAACGCGCGGCGGCACGCGCGGCGCGCGACTGGGCGGCTTCGGACCGCATCCGCGATGATCTCAAGTCCGCGGGATGGGAAGTCCGCGATACGCCCGACGGGCAGAAACTCAAACCGATCGCGGGTTAGCGGGGTCCCCATGCGCGGCACGTTCATCACATTCGAAGGACCCGAAGGCGGCGGGAAGTCCACGCAGGCGCGCCGCCTGGCGGCGACGCTGACCGCGCGCGGGTTGGATGTGGTCGCGACGCGCGAGCCCGGCGGGACCTCCGCCGGCGAGGCGATACGCGACATTCTCCAACATGCGGCCGCGGGCGAGACGCTGTGCGCCGAGAGCGAGACGCTTCTGTTCGAAGCCAGCCGCGCGCAGCTCGTGCGTGAGGTCATCCGTCCGGCGCTGGCGCGCGGGGCGGTGGTGATCTGTGACCGATTCGCGGATTCCACGACGGCCTATCAGGGGTATGGACGCGGATTCGAGCCGGCGCGGATCGAGGCGCTGCACGCGTTCGCGCTGGGCGGCGTCGAGCCCGAGCTGACGCTTCTGCTCGACGTGCCGGTGGCGTCGGGGTTCGAGCGCCTGGCGGCACGAATGGCGGGCACGCGTACCGGGCTGGACCGCATGGAACGGGAGTCGCGCGAGTTCCACGAGCGTGTCCGGATGGGCTATCTGGCGCTCGCGCGGCGGTGGCCGGAGCGCATCGTCGTCATCGATGCGGCGCGCGATGCGGATGCCGTGGCGGCCACCGTGGCGGCGCAGGTGGACCGTGTGCTGCGGGTCGTAGGGGAGCGCCGCGATGAATCTTGAACAGGCGATCGATTACTTCCGTGGCGGTGTGGCACGCGACCGTATCGCGCAGGCCTATCTGATCGTCTCCACGCCCGACGGCGTCGGACGCGCGTTCGCCGTCGCCGCTATGCAGATGCTGATGTGCGAACGGCCCGGCGTGGCCTGCGGCGCGTGCAAGGCATGTCGGAGCGTCGCCGAGCGACGGCACCCGGATGCCGTCTGGATCGAGCCGGCCAACCGGTCGCGGCAGATTGCGATCGAACAGGTGCGCGATCTGATGCACGACATTTACCGCACATCGTTCGCCAACGGCTGGAAGAGCGTCACCATGTTGTGGGCGGACCGGCTCACCACGCAGGCGGCGAATGCGTTCCTCAAGACCCTGGAGGAGCCGCCGGCCCGCAGCCTGTTCCTGCTGTTGACCGACCGGCCGGACGCATTGCCGCCGACCGTTGTTTCGCGATGCCAGCGCATCACGATCGGCGACCCGAACGACGGACGGCTCACGCCCGAGCTGGAGGCGAAGCTGGCCGAGATCCTGACCCTGACCGATCCGAAGTCGTATCTCGCGCGTTCGTCGCGCGGCGATCGGTTGGCCAGGGAGATCAAGGAAATGGTGGATGAGAAGCTTAAGGAATTTCACGAAGCGGCGTCCGACGTCGACGAGGAGGTGGACGAAGAAACGGAGGAAGCGCGGGAGGCGTTGATCCGCCGGGGACTGCAGACCGAGATTCTGCGTTCGCTCTCCTGGTGGTATCGTGATATTCTTCTGCTTACGTCCGGCGCGGACGAGTCGCTGATCCGCTTCCAGGCGTATCTGGACCGGCTGCGCGCGGTGGCGGATGGAACGACGCAGCGCAAGGCGCTGCGGGACGTGGCCGAGATCGACACGATGAGACGGCAACTGGATCGAAACCTGAGGGATGCGCTGGTCTTCGGACGCGCCTTCGCTGAATTGAACTGACTGGAGACCGTGGCGCCCGCGCGCGCCGGGAACGATCATGCACCGTATTGCGACCGTGGAAGTCGACCAGGGCGAGCAGGTCCGCTGTTACAGCGCGCCTGAGCTGGCCATTCACCAGGGGGATCAATGCATCTTCGAGACAGAGAAGATGCTGGACAGCGGCCGCATCGCGTCGGTCGACGAGAAGCCCGGCGACATGCCGCGCAATGCCCACCCGCGGTTGCTGCGCTGCGCGACGTTGCAGGATCAGGCGCAAGCGCGTGAAACGCAGCTTCGCAGCAAGATGGCGATGGATTCCTGTGCCGCCAAGGCGCGCGACCAGAAGCTGCCCTTGCGGCTGGTGCGCGTGCGGTTCAGTTTCGACCGCAAGGTCCTGATGGTCATGTTCTCGGCGGAGGAGCGGGTCGATTTCCGTCAGTTGGTCAAGGATCTGTCCGGCGAACTGCACGCGCGCATCGAGATGCGGCAGATCGGCGTCCGCGACGAAGCGGCGCTGATCGGCGGGATGGGGCCGTGCGGCCGCGTGATGTGCTGCTGCACGTGGCTGCGGAATTTCGAGTCGATCAACGTCAAGATGGCCAAGACTCAGCGGCTGTCGCTGAACCCCAACGCCATCAGCGGCATGTGCGGGCGGCTGAAATGCTGCCTGCGATACGAGCACGAGAGCTATCTGGAATGCGGGCGTGGCATGCCGCGCGACGGCGCGACGGTGGAATGCACGGACGGTCGCGGGTTCGTGATCGACCGCAATATCCTGTCGCGCACGGTCAAAGTGCGGTTGGAGGACGAACGCGTGATCGAATACGCGGTCGACGATGTGCGCGTGATCGATGATCGCCGCGGCCAGGGGCGACGGCTGCCGGACGAAGATGAGGAAACGGAGGTTGGGGAGCCAGCATGAGACTGTTGCACAAGAGTGTCGGGTTGCTGATGGTCGCGCTGGGCGTATTCGTCTGCGGCGTGGCCGTCTTCGTGGCGGTGTCGCCGACCGGCTGGCTCGCCATGCGGGCGCTGGCGGGCGAGGCGCGTCTGCTGCTGGGATGCATGGGCGCGGGCGGACTGTGTCTGGTGGCGATCCATGTCCTGTCGGGCATCGGGCCGTCGGGCTCGAACCGGTTCCTTTCGTTCGCGAACGAGAGCGGCGTGGTGAGCATCGGCACCGATGCCATCGCGAACTACATCGGCAAGCTGGCGCCCGAGTTCCCCTCCATCGTGCGGATGTCGCCGCGCGTGGCGCCGCGGCATAAGACGATCGATGTCGTGGTGGATATCCGGATCAAGGCCGGCCCGCAGTTGCACGAGATCTGCGAGGTCCTGCAGAAGCGCGTGCGCGAAAGTCTGGCCACCGGGCTGGGTATCTCCGAAGTGCGGCGCGTTGTCGTCAACGTCCGTGAAATCAGTTCCGAGCACAAGCCGGCCTGAACGATGCGCCTGGAAGACGCCGCCCTCTACCTGGAACTCGATGTTCCGCTGACGAACCCCGACGCCGCGGCGGCGCTGGCGGCGGCGGCCATCGCGGGCGGCGCGGATATCCTGGAGACGCCGGGCGGCGATACGATCGGGCGGGCCGTACTGGAGGCCATTGTGGCCGTCTGCCGGCGCGATGACGCGCTGGTCGTCGTGCGCGACGACTGTGCGTTCGCGGCCGCCGGCGGGGCGGATGGCGTCCTGCTGTCGCGGCCCGATGCGTCGCCGGGGCAGGCGCGGGCCGTTCTCGGCATGGACGCGCTGCTCGGCATGCGCTCGCACACGGTCGACGAGGCCCGGCTCGCGCTCGAAGTCGGCATCGATTTTCTCGTCCATGTCGGCGGCGGGGCCTCGCCCGGCGTGTTCGCCGCTCTGCCGGGCGCAGCCGGGAACATCCTGTATGCCGGCGGCATCGAAGGACCGGATGTCGGCGCCGCCGTGGTATCGGGCGGCGTCTATCGGCTATGTGTGAAAGCATCGGGCGTGCCGGACGGCGCGCTGACGCCGTATGTCGCGGCCTACTCCAGGCTGCTGGGACGGTGTCTGTAGGTGCGATAACGGAAAGCGGGAGAGGGGATGCCGAACGTTGCGAAAGGAAAGGGAATCGAGATGACCGCAAAGGCGATCGAAGTGGTGGTGGTCGGGTCCAATGGGCTGGATACGATCGAGACGAAGTTCGAGCGGCGCGTCGATTTGCTGGGCGGGTCCGTGTCGTACGCCTGCGCGGCGTCGTCGTTCTTCGCGCCGACCGGAATGGTGGGCGTCGTCGGCGACGATTTTCCGGCGGCTTGTCTGGCGCAATACGAGGCGTTCGGAATCGACCTGGCCGGCCTGGCGCGGGAGCGCGGCAAGACCTTCCGCTGGGCGGGCGTGTACGATGACGACATGATCAATCGCCGGACGTTGTCGACCGAACTCAATGTCTTCGCCCAGTTCGCGCCGCGCCTGCCGGAAACCTATCGGAAGGCGCCCTTTCTGCTGCTCGGCAACATCGCGCCGGAGTTGCAGCTCCATGTGCTTTCGCAACTCGACGGGCCCCGGTTTACCGTGGCCGATACGATGGACCTGTGGATCAAAACGGCGCCCGCGGCGCTCAACGAGGTCATCCGGCGGGTCGACATGATCATGCTCAACGACGCCGAAGCGCGGCTGCTGACCAGGGAACACCACCTGCGGCGATGTGCGGCGCAATTGCTGGGGATGGGCCCGCGGTACGTTGTGATCAAGAAGGGGGAGCACGGCGCGATACTGGTGACCAGGGACGGCATTTTCCTCGTGCCGGCGTACGTGGTGGACTGCGTCGTGGATCCCACCGGCGCGGGGGATTCGTTTGCCGGGGGATTCCTCGGGCATCTGGCCGCGCTTGGCCGGGTGACGGATACGAACGTGCGGCGGTCGCTCCTCTACGGTGCGGTCGTGGCGTCGTTCGGCGTCGAGGGTTTCAGTCTGGAACGGCTGGCCGTGCTGGACCGGCCGACGATCGAATCGCGGCTGGCCGAACTCGATCGCATGATGCGCGTGGAAGCATGAGTCATGCAGCCGTTCAGCCTTCTCGTAAAACCGGCCTCCGCCGACTGTAACCTGCGGTGCCGGTACTGCTTCTATCTCGACCGGGCCGCGCTGTACCCCGCGTCGACGCGGCACCGCATGGCTGACGACGTGCTTGAGCGGATGATCCGCACGTTCCTCGCGACCGACCAACCGGTCCACGCATTCGGCTGGCAGGGCGGCGAGCCGACGCTGATGGGGCTGGCGTTTTTCGAACGCGTGACCGAGTTGCAGCAGCGGCACGGGCGGGCGGGCGGATCGGTCTCGAACGGGTTGCAGACCAACACCACGCTGATCGACGACGCCTGGGCCGCGCATCTGCGCCGCTACAACTTCCTGGTTGGCGTCAGCATCGACGGGCCGCCGGAGGTGCACGACCGCTACCGGGTGTTCGTGGACGGACGAGGCGCGCATGCCGATGTCATGCGGGGGCTCGCATGCCTCGCGCGTAATCGCGTCGAGCACAATGTGCTGACGCTGGTCAGCCAGGCGAATGTCCGGCGGCCGCGTGAAACGTACCATTACCTCCGGGACGACCTCGGCGTGATGTTCCATCAGTACATCGAATGCGTCGAGTTCGACCGTGACGGCAACCTGCGTCCGTTCGCCGTGAGCGGCGCCGAGTGGGGCGATTTCCTGTGCGGTGTCTACGACGAATGGATCGCCTGCGGCGACACGCGCCGGGTTTCCGTGCGGCTCTTCGATTCTCTTCTGACGATGATGGTCGAGGGCGTGGCGAATGTCTGTTCGATGGGGCGGGACTGTCGGCAATACCTGGTGGTTGAACACAACGGCGATGTCTACCCCTGTGACTTCTATGTACGGCCGGAACTGAAGCTGGGCAACCTCATGACCGATACCTGGGATGAGCTGCTCGCCTCGCCGATGTACGCGGCTTTCGGCGCGCGCAAGCGCCAGTGGAATCCGAAATGCGCGGACTGTCGGTACTTGCGCTTCTGCGCGGGATGTTGTCCGAAGAACCGACCCGGCGGCGGCGGGGATCCCATGGCGCTCAGCGCCTTATGCGAGGGATGGATGCGGTTTTACGAGCACGCGATTCCCGGACTGACGCGCCTGGCCGACGACGTCAGGCAGGAGCGCCGCGAGGCGCAACGACACCTTGACGAGCAGGTGACGGCCGCCGCGCCCCATGCCGCCGAACCGGCGGGCCGCAACGCCCCCTGTCCCTGCGGCAGCGGTCTCAAGTACAAGAAATGCTGCGGCCGGTAAGATGCCCCCGAGCCGCAGCGCAGCTCCTCAGCGAGGTCGGGGCGGCAAGCCGGATCGGACTACCCGGAGCTGGCTGCCGTGATGTCCCGCTCGAAAGCGTGGAACAGGCTTCCAGCCTGTTTCCGCGGCAGCATGCGGGACGCCTTTGGACAAACCAACCGAATATTGCGTCACTCGGGCGAGGCAGTTGAACCGCCGTCCATGAATTCGCAGGATCGTGAATGATTACGATTTGTGCTTGCATTAGAACATGAATAAGGGCTATTTTCGCGGGCATGAAGAGATCCACGGAATTTGTCGCGGAGAGAATCCGCATGTTTCGGCGTCGCCGGAACTTATCTCAGGTGGAACTGGCGCGGCTGCTGGGCATGCGACCAGGGCCGGTCAACAACCTCGAAAAGGGCCGCAACCTGCCCTCCGCCGCGGTGCTGTGCAAGCTTGCCGCGGCGCTCGATGTTCATGTCGATGCGTTCTTCCTGCCGGAAGCGGGAGCGACGGCGGAAGGCGGGACGGTCCGTGAGTCGCACGCGGCGTATATCGTATCCGGCGCGTCGGTCGACTCGGTTCCGCGCGCCGAGATCGTGCGATTGCCGGTCGAAGAGGGCACGCTGGATGCGACCGCGGCGGGTGCGATCGGGCGTGTGTGCGATGCCGTCCTTGCGCTGGAGGACATCTGCAACGCCCAGAAATGCGCGGAGATTCCGCTGACGCTGCCGTTCGAGTTTTCGGAGATTGGCATCGAGCGGTTGGTGACGCGGGTACGGGCGCTCATGGGGATCGCGAGCGCGGTCGTCTTCGATTACGTCGAGCTCTTCGAGAATGCCGGGTTGCGGGTTGTTTTCATGCCTCTGCCGCGCGGCGTCGATTCGGTGGCCTGCTACGATATCACCAACGCCAACGCGTTTCTGATCGTATCGGTTGGCGTCAACGTCGAACGCCAGCTTTTTCGCCTTGTGTACGAACTTGGACGGATTTACTGCATGACGCGTTCGCGGCGGAACAACGGGCCGAACGTGCCTGTCGGCGCGCCGCGGCGGAAGGGGAAGGTGCTCAACGATCACCGGGCGGCGCGGCTGTTCGCGGCGCTCTTCCTGCAGCCGGGAGAAGCCGTCGGCGCGACCGTGCGTCAGGTCGGTGTCGCGCCGGACGGTTGGACGTACGAGATGCTGTTGCGGCTCAAACACCGGTTCGGCGTTTCCGCCGAAAGTTTTCTCTACCGGCTGGACGAACTGGGGCTGATCGCGCGGCCGTTGTTCGCCGATTTCCGGGAGCGGGTCCACGGGCATTATGGCGCGCACGACCATGCCGAACCCGACGGTACGCGGCGCATACTGACCCGCAACGGACGGATCGGCGACCTGTGGCTCCGTGCCGAAACGCTGCGCGAACGCTTTGACGAACGGGACGCGATTCGGAGTGCGTTGGATGGGATTGTCTGATTGTATGCTGGCCAGGCGCGACTGAATGTGCATGATGGGGCGAAGACGGTGAGGCACGGGAGAACATGACTATGAACAAGAAATCGTTCGATGCGTTGTTTGCGGCGGTCACGAACATGGGATCCCCATACGAATGGCAGTGCGTGCTTGGGGCCGATCGCATGCCGGGCAACAGACTGATCCGCGTGCCGACCGGTTACGGCAAGACTGCCGGAGCGGTGCTGCCGTGGCTCTGGCATCGCGGCGTCCGCAACGACCCGGCCTGGCCGCGCCGGTTGGTGTATTGTCTGCCGCCTGCCGATCCTGAGCCGCGCTGCTGCCGGAGTGCTCGCTGTGGCGTGACAGACGCAGAAGCGCGAGGAGTCGTCCGAAGAAATAGACACACTGCCGTAGCAATATGACACCCAGACTGATTCTGAACATCAGACAAACGGAGTTGCACGAATATGCAAGATTTTGCGTCAACTTTTGAAGCGCTTACCGGCAACCTGCCGTTTCCGTGGCAGCAAGCACTATACGGGCACTTTACCGCCGGTGAGTTCCCATCTGCCGCCAACATCCCCACAGGTCTTGGCAAGACCGCCGTCGTCGCGGTCTGGCTAATCGCTCTCGCGCATCGCCCCGAACGTGTGCCGCGCCGCCTGGTCTACGTGGTCAACCGCCGCACCGTGGTCGATCAAACGACGACCGAAGTCGAACGTATCCGTCAGAACCTCACGGTCAGGCCGGAACTCGCCAACCTCTCGGTCGAATTGAGAAACCTAGCGGCGCTCCCCTGCGAATCCCCGCTCGCTATCAGCACCCTGCGCGGCCAGTTTGCCGACAACGGGGAATGGCGGAGTGATCCAGCCCGCCCTTCCGTCATCATTGGAACCGTCGACATGATTGGAAGCGGCTTGCTGTTCAGCCGCTACACCGCCGGTTTCAAAACGCGCCCGCTTCACGCAGGCTTCCTCGGGCAGGACGCGCTGCTCGTCCACGACGAGGCGCACCTCGAACCCGCCTTCCAAACGCTCCTTGAGGAGATCGCCGCCGAGCAGCACGGCCTTGATGGCGCGCCGACACGTCGCCAAGACGTGAAGCCGGTACACCTGCTGGCGCTCACTGCCACCTTGCGATCCGGGGAATCGCCGTTCGCTCTCACGGATGCAGACCGAGCCAATCAAACAGTCAAGAAACGTGTTGAAGCCGTCAAGCGACTCTCGCTGGTTGCTCTTGGTTCGAGCGACAAACTCGAAGACCGGATAACGGAGAAAGCAAAGAAACTGAACGGTGCGGTCCTGGTGTTCGTCCGTTCCGTTGAGACCGCGCTCAAAATTGTCAGCGCGCTCGACAAGGGCGCGAGCAAGGGGCGTGTCATCGCGCTCACCGGAACGATGCGCGGCAGGGAGCGCGATGACCTCGTGAACGATCCGCTCTTCCGGCTGTTTCTCGGCGGGGACGGCTCGCCGTGCAGTCCTCCAGTCTTCCTCGTCTGCACCTCCGCCGGTGAAGTCGGCGTGAATCTCTCCGCCGACCACTGTGTTTGTGACCTCTCCACGTACGACTCAATGGCGCAGCGCTTCGGGCGCGTCAACCGTTTCGGCGAACGCGGCGACAGCACCATCACCGTATTTCACGAAACCGTTTTCGGGAAGACAAAGGCGAAGTCAAATGAAATGGTTACGACGCCGTTGGACACGGCGAGAGAGAAGACGTTTGCTGCATTGCGAGCACTCAACAGCGATGCCTCGCCGAAGTCGCTTTCAGAGCATCTCGCGCCGGCCGCGTTCTCCCCTTTGCCGGAAATCCGTGTCGCCACAGCCATCCAATTCGACGCTTGGGCGATGACCTCCATCCGCGAACCCATCGCCGCCCGTCCGCCCGTCGCACCTTATTTGCACGGCGAGGCCGAGTGGCAGCCGCCGGAAACGCACCTCGCCTGGCGCGATGATCGCGATTTTCAATATATCGCAGCCCCCGATGATTTTCTCGACAGATTCCCGCTCCGTCCGCAAGAACTCCTGCGCGACACCACCAAGCGAATATCCGCGACTCTCGAAAAGCTACTGAAAGACAGAACCAATGCGCCAATCGCTTGGCTCGTCTCAGAAAGCGGATCCGTGTCCCTGTTCCCTCTTTGCGGCTTTGACAAAGAATCGGCAGAAATCACACTCGCCGACGCCACACTCATTCTGCCTGAATCGTTTGGCGGTCTTGAAAACGGTCTCTTCACGGGCAAGGGCGCGGCCTCTGATGTGTCCGGAATTGACCGACGCGAAGCTGGCGCGCGCGCCGCCGCCGATTTTGCCCTCAATATCGCCTGCGAGACCGACGACGATCCGCGCTACCTGCATTGGTTCGCGCCATCCGCATTACAAATAGGCCGGGCGCCTCTCGGAATCCCTGGCGCGGTCAGCCTCGCCGACCATACAGCCGCCGTCACCGCCAATGCGCGCGCCATCGCCGCGAAACTCGGCCTGCCGGCCGATGTTCAAACCGCCATCGCCGCCGCCGCCGAACACCACGACGACGGCAAGGCCCGTGCCCAATGGCAACGCGCTATCGGCAACCGCGCCTACCCCAAAACCGTGCTGGCCAAATCCTCCGGCAACGCCCGCTCGGTCGCCGAGGTTTACCGCCATGAATTCGGCTCACTCGCCGAGATCCCGGATACGGTGCCCACCTCCGCGCTCGCCGCCCACATCGTGGCCGCGCACCATGGCCGCGCTCGCCCGCATTTCTCAAACGACGAGGTCTACGATCCGTTCTGCGACCCCGCAGCCTCAGCCGCGCGAGCATCGCAAGTCCCACTTCGGTTTGCCAAACTCCAGCGCCAGTTCGGCCGCTGGGGCCTGGCTTACCTCGAAAGCATCCTCCGAGCCGCCGACTACGCCGCCAGTGCGGGTATCGTGGCCGGTGCCATAACCCCTTCGCCCGCAACGCCTACTCATGTCGGTCTACCGACTTGTACGCCCAAAGAGGCCGGCACGGTCAGCCTCGCGCTCGACCCGGCCAACCCCGGGCACTATTTTGCCTGTTGCGGCCTCTTCGAACTCGCCTCCCGCCTCCACCCCGAAACTACCGCCTATTTCGACGGCAACTGTTTTATCATTGGCGGGCCCACCACGCTCGCCGACCTGTTCGGACTAATCAGCGTCTCTGAGATCAAGGCCGTAGCCGACAGTGTTGAGAGCGCCGAGGATGACGACGATGACGGGGAGTCTGAATCCGAAAGCGCAAAGGATGCCTCCGCCCCGCCCTTGTTCATTGCGGCCCCTTTCAACGTCCGTCTCGACTGGTGGGCTACCGCAGGCAAGAGCACATCCGCCCTCAAGGTTTGGGCTGGCTCAATGAAAGTGCTTCGAATTGCAAACTCAATGATATATACCATCCGTGAATACATCCAGGATGCCTCATATGATTACGATAACGCCCTGTTTGACACACGGATCGCGCTCGACGCAGTCAAGATTGGCAAGGGAGAAGAAAAGACCCTGTGCAAATACCAGGAGGCTTTAACGAACGCTCAGGAGAAGCGCGATGAAGCTTTGAGAAAGGCGGAAGCAGAAAAGGCGGGCGGGACACTTGCAAAAACAAAGGAGCAAATAGAGTTGAAGTTCACAACGGCCTGTTCGAACGCAGCGGCCAAACGAGACAGCAGCCTTGAGCAGATGCGCCTGAAGTCCAAGACCGAACCCTTCTATTTTGACGCAAAGCGCGGCCCCAATGCAGACTCAAGGGATGTCGGCTTCTCTCCGAACGACCTGAAGTTGAAAACACTCGCTTCTCCCGCCGTGGAGTTTCTTTGCCTGATCGGGCTTCAACGAGCCATCCCGCAACCCGCTGGCGCCAGGCTTTTCGACTACCATCTCTGGGCAGAGCCTATTCCGGCTTCTCTTCTCGTGGCCGCAGTCAACGGATTAATCCAACCGGAAAGACATCCCGCCTACCGTTTTGAAAGCTGGTTCAGAACCAGTCAACGCAAACATAAAGCCTTTCTAAACGCTAACCCTCTCAAACCACAACCCCAAAGCAAAGGAAACACGCCATGAACGAAGCAGCAACACCCGCCCTCAAACAGTTCGATAACCTCATCGCCGCCGACGACCCCGCCGCACTGGTCGTCCGCGAGCACCTCATCCCCGCCGAAGGCGTGGACGCGGTGTTCTTCCCCGCCACGTTCGCCGACATCGGCTACAACATCGACTGGGAGAGTCAGAAAGACAGAACGGGTCGTAATGTGTGCCTCATCGACAGCGTCGGCTCGCAGGCTAACCGCATCGAGCCGATGTTCAAGGAGGAGCCGTATTCCGCGCTCGTCCCGCAAATCGTGATCAAGGCCGGCGAAAAGGAGATCAATCTGTTGGACGCCGGGCACCGCGCGGGGGACGCCATCGCCCGTTGTTCTGCATTGAAAGATGAGTTGAAAGCGGCGTTCCAAGCCATCCTCAGAGACAACAACGCATTTCCGCTCGCGAGGATTGCGCCGACCTCGCTCGTCTTTGGCGTGTGGGATTCGCGTGACACGCAGGCGAAGCTTCCACGCCTCATCGCATCGACCGTGAGAGCCTATAATGTGCGCAAACTCACGCGCTCGGCGACCTATGTCGCGCCGCTCGACTACGCTTCAGAAAACGTATTTTCGGACGAGGAGAAACAGAAGGCCGAGGGCGACGATAAGAATCCGCTTTCTAAACGCGGTTTTGTCAATGCCCTCTCGACCGGTTCGCATGGCGGCGTGATCGCCGACGGTGGCATTCGCCGCGACGCAGTTTTGGCTCTCTCTGCCCTTCGTCTTCTCAACGCCGACACGCATGAAAACACCGTGAAGCTCCGTCGCTACATCCTCGGCCTCGCGCTGGTGGCTTTCACGAAGCTCCCTCTCGCCTACTACCGCCAAGGCACGATTCTCACACTCGACCCCAACAAGCCCCGCGAGTTCACCGCCGTAAACAACGATGGCACCCGCACGGATGTCGCCATCATGCATGAAGATGCGCTCGCCTTTGCGGAAACCGCCGCGAAAGAATTCGGTCTCGGCGATAGTCAGACCGTGGATTTCAATGTGGAGAAAGCCAAGGCCGACTTGAAAGAGACCAAGGAGGAAAAGAAAAAGGCCAGAGGCCGGCAAGCCTCATCACCGGCAGAAGAAAAACTATCATCTGCGGTTTCCTCCTAAGCCGTAGGACTACCATGCACTTAACCTATCTCCGAATCTCCGTCCGCTTTCTGCTGGACGAGTTCCATGGGCGCGGCGATCAGGACGATCCCGAGTGGCCGCCCTCGCCGCTGCGCCTCTTCCAATTGCTGGTCAACGCCTCCGCCCGGCAAAACGGAGCGGATGCCACCGCTAGCATCGAGTGGCTTGAACGCCAGCCGCCGCCAACCATCGTCGCCACGCAGCCAGACGAGGTACAACCGCGCTACGGATTTAAGAGCTTTGTTCCCGACAATGTCGGCGACCTCGTGGCAAAGTCATGGTCCGGGAATAAAGACAACGACATATCCAACTACCGCACCGCGAAACAAATCCGCGCCACGCGTTTGCGGGAGAACGCCGTTGTGCATTACCTCTGGCCGTTCGACGATCCCCCGCCAGCCGGGTTGTCTGACTTCAAGCGAATGGCCGGTGCCATCTCCGCCTTCGGCTGGGGCATCGATATGGCCGTCGCGGACGCCGCGATCATCTCCCAAGAGGAGGTTGGTACGCTGGCTGGCGAACGCTGGCTCCCATTGGATACTGGTGGCGGCGTCTCTCTACGCGTGCCAATCGAAGGAACTCTCGCGGATTGTCGCACGCGGTACGAGGCATTCCTCAACCGCATCAGCCTTGAGAAAGATGCCGTTTTCAAGCCCGTCCCTCCGCCAGCGGCGTTCGCCACAGCCGACTACCGCAAGTCATCCGAAATGGCCAAGCCGCCCTTCGCCATCTTCGCGCTCCGTAAGCTCGACGACAGCGGCTACGCGGTCTTCGCCACTGCCCGCAACGGATTGCCTCTCGGCGGGATGCTACGCCATTGCGCCGCGCAACTCGCGCCGCAGATGGGCTGGGACGCGAAGCGCGTCGCGGAATTCGTGCTCGGCCACGGAGAACTTCTCGGCGAGTCACACATGCCCGTCGATGGCCCGCGCCTCGTCCTTATCCCGCTCCCCTCGGTCGAATGGCGAGGCGACAGCAAAGGCCAGACGATCGGCCCGATCCGCCGCGTCCTCGTGACGGTCAAGGGTGACGTTCTCGCGTCCGAGTTCAGTGCCCTTGTCCGTGCGTTGGAGGGTGCCGAGCTAATCGACGAAAAGACGCAGCAGCCTGTCGCTTTTCTGCGACGGCTGTCTGCCCACGATGGCGCGATTGCAGGCTATTGCGCGGAAGCCAGAGAATGGGTTTCCGTCACGCCCGTGATTCTTCCCGGCCATGACGACCGCGGGAAGTTACGTCAGAAACTATCGTCCGGGACGCTCACGCCGGAGGAGAAGGCCGACGTCGTTCTCAAGTTGGAAGCCCGCATCGAGTGCCTTCTGCGCAAAGCCCTTCGGCAGGCCGGCCTTCCGGATGAAGTGGCGAACCACGCAAGCCTGAGCTGGCGTGGCGTGGGGTTCGTCCCTGGCGTCGGCTTAGCCACGGATTACGCTGTACCTGACCAGCACCGCCGTTTCCGCCGCGTGCACTGCCGTCTGATCTTTGAGAAGGCCGTCCGCGGCCCTATCTGCATAGGTGGGGGGCGCTTTCTCGGCCTGGGCATCTTCGCCGCCGTGTCGGACGACCGCCATGCCCGGCCAGGAAAGTAGTTCCCATGAATCCAACATGTACAACAGCCGCCGATATATCGCTCCTCCCGATCCAACCCATGTCCAATGTCCGGGGTACGCGAACGCGCGGTGCAGCACCCTCGGCGCAGTCAGCTTCCACCATATGCTCGCTCGTTCCGCCGCGGAAGGCCTCCACCCCGGCGTCGGCATCGCAACTGCGGGGGTGCTCATGCACCTTACGCCGGCATTCCTCGTCCCCCGCCACCGCAAGCGCACCGGCAAGAACTCGCTGGAGGGTCAGGTGCGGGCGGAATGTGCGAGCCGGGGTCTGCCCGCGCCGGCGTGCGTGGAGGAACTGCCGCGGGAATGGCTTGTTGAGCGCCGGTTTCTCGAGTTCATCCGTTCGCGCCGCGAAAAGGCGCCGCCCCAGACGCGGCCGTTCGGGTTGCGGCTCACGTTTGCCGAGCCGGTTTCCGGGCCGCTGTGCCTTGGGTATGCCGCGCATTTCGGGTTGGGCGTGTTTGCGGCCGTGGCAGCGGGGGGACCTTCGGTTCGTCCGTAGGACTCCCTACGGTCCGCCAAGATGAGATGATGCAGGCCGCCGGGAAGGAACGGTGCAGGCCGCCGGGGCGAGACGATGCGGTGTCCGGCGGACGTAGCGAGTCGCGTGGAGGAAAGGAGCATGAACGGATGCGCTACGAGACCGAGCGCGTGTTGGCAGCACGCATAAAAGCGCTGGGCGAAAGCGCCGATTCGGCGGTTTTCGCGGAGGTGGCGGGGTTTTGCGCCTCGCCTTCGCCGCTGGTGCGGCGGTTGGCGGCATCCGCGCTCGGCAAGCTTGCCGGAGTGGTGGATTCCGGGGCCGCCGTGGACCTGCTGCTGCCGATGCTTGCGGACGTCCATCCGCAGGTCCGCCAGTATGCCGCGAAAGCGCTGGGTGCCTATGGCACCGCGGCCGGGAAGTCCCTGTCTGTTCTGCGCGACATGCTGCGTAATCCCGCGGAACCGGCCTATGTGAAGCGCACGGTGACCGCCGCCGGGCTGGCCATCAAGACCGCGCAGGACATCGCCGCCAAGGATGCGGTCCATACCTGCCGTCGGTGCGGTCGTGTCGTGGCGCCGGACGAATACGCACGCAGTTGGCGCTTTTTCGAGCGCACGCTTTGCGACGTGTGCTTCGATCGGACCTGCACCGAGCGCCGCAACAAGGAGACCCGGATCGAAGACCAGAAGCATATTCGCACCGTGGACGGCACGCTGGTACAGTCCGACGGCGAACGACGGATCGCCGAATGGCTTGCATCCAACCGCATCGCCTACCGCTATGACGCCCGCCTGCGGATCATCGAGGGGTTTCAGATACGCCCGGACTTCTATCTGCCCGAGTACGACGTCTACATCGAGTATTGGGGCATGGATACCCCGCGGTACAAGGCCGGTATGTTCCTGAAGCAGGACCTCTACATGCACGCCGGTAAGCGCCTCCTTTCCCTCTACCCGGAAGACAAGACCCGCCTCGACTCCGTCTTGCGCGACAAACTCTCCCGCTACGTCCGCGTTTCGGATGAAACGGACTGTGTGGCGTCCGCGAAACCGAACGCAGCGGCGGCGCCTGCTGTACCGGAGCCATAGCCCCCATGTATACGCCACCCGCCACGCCCGTCGCCGAACTTCTACCCGTACGGATGCTGAACGAGTATGCCTACTGCCCGCGGCTCTTCCACCTGATGTACGCCGATAGTCGCTGGGACGGCAACTTCTACACCGATGAGGGCCGTTCCGTGCACCAGCGGGTCGATGGGGAGGACGATGTGCTGCCGCCGCCGACGGAGGGCGGCGACGAGCCGCCGGCGGTGTCTCGCAGCGTCATGCTGTCGAGCGAGCTGCTGGGACTGATCGGCAAACTCGACGTGGTCGAGACGGAGGGCGGCGGAGCCGTCCCGGTCGACACGAAGCGCGGCAAGCCGCCCGATACGCCGGAGCATTGCTATGAACCGGAGCGCGTGCAGTTGATGGCGCAGGGACTGCTGCTGCGCGAACATGGCTATACGGTCACGTTCGGCGAACTGTACTTCGCCGCGGCACGGAAGCGCGTGCGCGTGGAGTTCTCTCCGGACCTCGAGTTGCGGACGCGGCAGTTGCTGCGCGAGGCACGTGACGCGGCGCTGCGCACCGAGTTGCCACCACCGCTGGAGGAGAGTCCCAAGTGCTGGGGCTGTTCGCTGAACGGAATCTGTCTGCCCGACGAGACGCGGCTGCTCGCGGATGCCGATACGCCGCCGACGGATGTCCGTCGGCTGTATCCGGCGCGCGACGACGCGCTGCCGCTGTACGTCCAGGAACAGGGCGCACGTGTCGGAAAGCAGGGTGAGGGGCTTGCCGTGACGAAAGGCGGCGCCGAGCTTGGGCACTATCCGCTGAAAGACGTGTCGCAGCTCGTTCTGTGCGGCAATATCGGCATCAGCGCGCAGGCGCTGCACATGCTCTGCGAACGCGGCGTCCCCACGGCGCACCTGTCGATGGGCGGCTGGTTTTATGGCATCACGAACGGGATGGGGCTGCGCAACGCCTATGACCGCGCCGCCCAGTTCGCGGCCGCCGCCGACGAAGGTCGGCGTCTCAACTTCGCGATCGAAACCGTACGTGCCAAGGGCTTGAACCAGCGGACGCTGCTGCGGCGCAATGCCGGTGCGGAGGCGCGCGAGGCCTTGCGCGCGATGCGGCGGGAATTGCGCCGCGTGCCGGTGGCCGGCTGTTGCGAGTCGTTGCTGGGTATCGAGGGCACCGTGGCGGCGGCCTACTTCGGGGCGTGGCCCCGCATGATCCGCGACGAGGCGATCCGCGAGGCGTTCGGTTTTCACGACCGGAACCGCCGTCCGCCGCGCGATCCGATCAATGCGTTGCTGTCTTTCGGTTACGCCGTGCTGGCCAAGGAATGCACCGTTGCGCTGTTGGGCGAAGGTCTCGATCCGTGGTGGGGACTGTACCATCGGCCCCGCCATGGCCGTCCGGCTCTGGCGCTTGACCTGATGGAGGAGTTTCGGCCGCTCGTCGTCGACAGCGCGGTCCTGACGGCCGTCAACACCGGCATGGTGGCGTCCGGCGACTTCGAAACCGGCGCAAACGGATGCGCCATGAAAGCGGTGGCGCGGAAGGCGTTTCTCAAAGCCTATGAGATGCGGCTGGACCAGCTCGTGACCCATCCGATTTTCGACTACCGCTGTTCATGGCGGGCCGTGATTCGGCTGCAGGCCAAGCTTCTGGCCAAGTGGCTGCGCGGCGACATACCGAAGTACATCGGGATTACCACGAGGTGAGGGGTGGCACGTCGTTTCGTACTCGTCAGCTATGATGTCGCCAGCGATCGCCGCCGGAACCGCGTCGCCAAGACCCTGCGCGATTACGGCGACCGGATCCAGTACAGCGTCTTCTGCTGTCAGGTGAATGCACGCGAGTTCCTGCGTCTGAAAAACCTGCTTCAGGAACGCGTGGATCGGGATGATGACCGCATCCTGTTCGTCGATGTCGGCGAAGTCAAGGGACAGAAACCGGCGCCGGAAGTCAGCTATCTTGGGCAGGCATGGGTGCCGGAGGAGCGCTCGCAGATCGTTTGACGACATTTTTCGAGCGGTGCAGTGGTTCGAAAAACGCGGGCGCCGCTCGATGTCTTTGACAACCGAATAGTTGCGACAAGAAAGCGGTCCCTCGCACCGTGCATCGCGGGCGCCTGCACGCCATCGCAACCCGCCACTCGAAAAGGCTTGCGTAATCCCCTTATCCGCAGTTCATTACGCAGGTGACTATCTCCGCACCTTCATCGGTGCGGCCCCATTGAAGCCTATCTATCCCCTTGTTCGCCGGCGTCAGGGGTTGGATCTCCGCACCTTCATCGGTGCGGCCCCATTGAAGCAGGGGGAAGCATACGCAAACCAGTAACGGCGTCGCATATTATCTCCGCACCTTCATCGGTGCGGCCCCATTGAAGCCTCCTTGCATTGCGGGCACGTTCGGCTTGCTTGTGTTTATCTCCGCACCTTCATCGGTGCGGCCCCATTGAAGCAGGTCTTCCCCGAACCCGCACCCAAGCCCCCACTGAGCATCTCCGCACCTTCATCGGTGCGGCCCCATTGAAGCGGGTTTCGGGATTTGCCCGCGACGCGCGTGCCTATATCTCCGCACCTTCATCGGTGCGGCCCCATTGAAGCGCAATGCTGTCGCGGTGCGCAACGGCCGCTTTCCATATCTCCGCACCTTCATCGGTGCGGCCCCATTGAAGCTCGTCTGGTTCGCAGTCTCCCAATCTCCGAGGTGGTTCGATCTCCGCACCTTCATCGGTGCGGCCCCATTGAAGCGCTCCCGTACCCAGCGCCTCGCTACTGCCCAGCAAATCTCCGCACCTTCATCGGTGCGGCCCCATTGAAGCTGGCGGCGATTGAAGCCGCCGCCGCATGGCCGGGAATGGTATCTCCGCACCTTCATCGGTGCGGCCCCATTGAAGCTACGGCAGATAGAGCCAACCCGGCACGAACGCGCCAGATCTCCGCACCTTCATCGGTGCGGCCCCATTGAAGCAGCCGGTACACGCGGTAGTACGGTTGCGCGGGCGTCACTATCTCCGCACCTTCATCGGTGCGGCCCCATTGAAGCACGGGTGCCGCGCCAATCCTTGCTCACGCCTCCCCCTACATCTCCGCACCTTCATCGGTGCGGCCCCATTGAAGCGCACGTATCACACAGCGCATCCCACCGCGCGGCCCATATCTCCGCACCTTCATCGGTGCGGCCCCATTGAAGCCACGTCGCCATCTCCGCACCTCCTGTTTGTATTACAATCTCCGCACCTTCATCGGTGCGGCCCCATTGAAGCTGCCGGAGCATTCGCGCCGGGTGCGAGTCCCACGGCGCATCTCCGCACCTTCATCGGTGCGGCCCCATTGAAGCGTGACGCCGGCTACAATCCAGACCAGTTGAGTCGCGATCTCCGCACCTTCATCGGTGCGGCCCCATTGAAGCCGCAGACAGAGATAGCGCGAATGGCGCGCAGACGACATCTCCGCACCTTCATCGGTGCGGCCCCATTGAAGCTCGTCCTGATGCGTCGCCTCGCTGGCGTAGTCGGTCTATCTCCGCACCTTCATCGGTGCGGCCCCATTGAAGCTCCAACAGCAGGATGCGGTTGGGGTTGAAAGCGCGCATCTCCGCACCTTCATCGGTGCGGCCCCATTGAAGCGCTTTCGGGTTCGCTCGATGGGGCGGAAGTTCTCCGTTATCTCCGCACCTTCATCGGTGCGGCCCCATTGAAGCGGGTGGTACTGCCCGACCTGCGAACGCTCCGTGCAAATCTCCGCACCTTCATCGGTGCGGCCCCATTGAAGCATCAAGCCCGCACACGCTAGCCATGACATCGAAGCCGAATCTCCGCACCTTCATCGGTGCGGCCCCATTGAAGCGCGACGTTCGTGTGCCACACCGGGAGCCGCGCATGCCATCTCCGCACCTTCATCGGTGCGGCCCCATTGAAGCCAATACCCCGGCCGACATTCCAAACCGCCGTGCCCAATCTCCGCACCTTCATCGGTGCGGCCCCATTGAAGCCTTGTTGGCGGCACTCACGAGTTGCCCCACTGCACCGTATCTCCGCACCTTCATCGGTGCGGCCCCATTGAAGCAAGCGCATGGCGGTCTTGTAGTGGACATCGGGGCAGTTATCTCCGCACCTTCATCGGTGCGGCCCCATTGAAGCCAAGTAACGCATCCACGCGCCACGCCCCCCACCAGCAAAATCTCCGCACCTTCATCGGTGCGGCCCCATTGAAGCAGCAACGCGCAGTCGATATAGCATCCGAGTTCTAAATCTCCGCACCTTCATCGGTGCGGCCCCATTGAAGCGATTGCCCTGCTCGACGACGTACAGGACCGGCAGACATCTCCGCACCTTCATCGGTGCGGCCCCATTGAAGCACGCCGATGGCGATGGCGTGGAGAGGACAGGACGGGAATCTCCGCACCTTCATCGGTGCGGCCCCATTGAAGCCAGCGGCTTTGTCGGCCGTCGATCAAAGCTGAGTCTGCAATCTCCGCACCTTCATCGGTGCGGCCCCATTGAAGCCGCACCACGAACGGCGCGGCCCAGAGACCGAGACCGACATCTCCGCACCTTCATCGGTGCGGCCCCATTGAAGCACTGGTGGCTTAACGGTGGGCTATCTTCGGCGTCAAATCTCCGCACCTTCATCGGTGCGGCCCCATTGAAGCAACGAGATGGTCGCGGCATCGAAAGCGGCATCGGCGACATCTCCGCACCTTCATCGGTGCGGCCCCATTGAAGCCTACCCTTGCCGACCACCCTTATCCACTCCTTGACCTATCTCCGCACCTTCATCGGTGCGGCCCCATTGAAGCAACCTTCCAATCGGGGCGAACAAAATCGCTGAATGGTATCTCCGCACCTTCATCGGTGCGGCCCCATTGAAGCCGGCTGGTCCTGACTACCGCTATGGCGACAACCTGACAGATCTCCGCACCTTCATCGGTGCGGCCCCATTGAAGCGTGCACACGACATAGTCATGCTGCGGCGTATACAGCAATCTCCGCACCTTCATCGGTGCGGCCCCATTGAAGCACCAACCCGCCGCGCGCCATTCAGCAGGAGTTGTTATCTCCGCACCTTCATCGGTGCGGCCCCATTGAAGCAGCAACGTTCCCGTCAGCGCTCCGCGTCGTAACTGCATCTCCGCACCTTCATCGGTGCGGCCCCATTGAAGCTGGCGCCCGTCTCGGAGATACGGGCGTACTGGGAAGTATCTCCGTACCTTCATCGGTGCGGCTCCAATGGAGCAACTCGTGACAAAACGTCACGACTTCACTGCCCTCATCTTCGCACCTTCAAAGGCGACGTTTGACTTGTCGTTGGGGACGTGCCGCCGTATATGTGTCCGGGTGAGCATGCGCTTACGGATGGGCGGCTTGTCGGGCGGTGCGTCCATTCCCAACCAGCGCCGAAGGAGGATGACCGGCAATCATGAAAATCCCAGGTGGTTTGACGACACCGGATGCGATACTCCGTGTGGCGCTGAGCAAGGAAGAACAGGCGCGCGATTTCTACGCGGAGCTTGAGACGGTCTGCGCCGTCGATTTCGTGAAGGAACTCCTGCTGACACTCCAGAACGAGGAGTCCAAGCATGTCCGCATGATCCGCGATATGCTCGGACGCCTTGACGCGGGCCGCAAGCTCGCTTGAACGCCTATTCCAGACTGAAGGCGACGTACCGGTAGTAGCGGCCTTCCTTGATGCGCAGCACGACGCGGCCGGTCTTCTCGGACGTCTCCAGTCCTTTCCGGAAGTCGGCGACCGAATCCACGTTCCGCAGGTTCACGCTCGTGATCAGGATCCCGGGGCGGATGCCGGCCTGGGCCGCCAGCCCGTCTTCCTCGACATCGGTCACGATGACGCCCGTGTCCGCGGTGTAGCCGAACCGCTCGGCCAGTTCTTCGGTCACCGGCTCCACCGTGAGCCCGATCTTCTCGGCGATCGCGGAGACCGACTCCGTAACCGTTTCCTCGCCGGGCATGGCGGCCGTGACGACCTTGAGCGTCTTTTCCTTCCCGTCGCGGATGACGGTCAGCGTCAGTTCCGTGCCCGGCGGGTTGGAGGATACCTCGTTGCGGAAGGCGGCGACATTCGATACGCGTTCACCGTTCAGTTTCAGGATCACATCGCCCTGCTTCAGACCGCCCTTCGCCGCGCCCGACTCGCTCTCGACGTCGGACACGAGGATCCCCTCGGCATCCTTCAACCCGAACGACTCGGCCAGTTCGGATGTGACATCCTGAATGTAGATGCCAAGGTAACTGCGCACAACCTTACCGGTGGCCACGAGCTGTTCCTTGATCGCCTTGGCCATGTTGATCGGGATGGCAAACCCGATCCCCATGCTGCCGCCGCTCTGGCTGTAAATGGCGGTGTTGATGCCGACGACTTCGCCGCCCGTATCGAGCAGGGGTCCGCCCGAATTGCCGGGATTGATCGCCGCATCCGTCTGGATGAAGTTCTCGTAGTCGGCAATGCCGATGTTGTTGCGTCCCAGCGCGCTGACGGCGCCGAACGTCACGCTCTCGGTCAGGCCGAAGGGGTTGCCGATGGCGATGACGAAGGCGCCGATATCGAGCTTGGAGGAATCGCCCAAGGGCAGATACGGCAGGTCGTCGGCCTCGATCTTGATCACCGCGACTTCGGACTTTTCGTCCGCGCCGATGCGCTTGGCATCGAACTCGCGGCCGTCGTGGAGCTTGACGCGGATCTTGTCCGCATCTCCCACGACGTGACTGTTGGTCAGGATATAGCCGTCCCGGCTGATGATGAAGCCCGACCCCGCGCCCTCCTGCTTGAAGCGGCGGCGCTGGATCGGCGGTTCGAAATGGAAGAACCGCCGCATCAGGTCGTCGCCGAAATAGTTGAAGGGATCGTTGTAGTTGCCGCGCGGTTGTCCCTGCACGTTGGCTTCGAAGACCTTCTCGACTCGGATAAAGACCACCGACGGCAGCGCGCCGCGCGCGATCTTGCTCACACCGCGGCCCATGCGTTGGAGCAGGGCGATATCCTCATCCTGCGATTCCGTCGCGGCATGGGTGGCCGATACTGCCAGCAGGCAGGCGAGTGTTCCCGCGATGAGCGTTTGTGTCAGAGCATATCTCGATTTCATTGCGCTTCTCCCTTTCGTGTTGTTTCCCGTCGGCGGTAGTGTCCCGCACTCGCCGCTATTTGTCTAGCACGAGGTGTGCCACGGCGGCGGCCCGCGTTTTGTCTGAACGTTGGGCGTTCCTTACACGGGACGCAGCCTGGCGATCTCCCTGCGGCTACGGGATATGAACATCCAACAGCGAACAAGGAACGCCGAACACCCAACGAAAGACGGGAACATGTCGCTCATTCCTTGACTGTTGGGTGGTTTCCCATTCAATTCCGACGGGGGAAAGTAGACACGGATCTCCGAGACGTGTCCCCGGCCGATGGCCGGCCGCGCTTTGCGCGGCGTGCGCCTCGGAGATTCGCACATACGCTCCGCAACGCCTTCTTAAGCGGCACACTCCACCGGCTCCATCGGGTCCCGGTCGCGGCGTGGTGTGACAGGCTGTCGTCGGGTGGAGCAAGTTGTCGCGGTGGCGATCGGGAAGAAAGGACGTGATATGGAATCCGTTTCACGCTACAAGTCCGACCGCCATGAAAGACGAGAGGCACGGCATGGACCAGGATATCCGGGCATTCGCATTCGATCTCGACGGCACGCTTCTGGACACGGAAGTGTTGTGGGTCGAGGCGACGGAGTTGTACCTGGCGGATCGGGGCTGCGTGTTGTCGCACGCCGACGCGGTAGCCATCGTGTACGGACGGTCGTGGCGGGACGTGTATGTCGATGTTTCCGCGCGGTTTCCGCATCTTGGCGTTGCCATCGACGAGATGGAGGAAGGGATGCGGGAACATGTGGTGCGCTTGCGCGACCGTACCGATGTGGTCATCCACGGGTCCGTAGCGTTGCTCAGGCGGCTGGCCGAAGCGCACCCGGTCTGTGTCGTATCCGGTTCGGCGCGTCGTGACGTCGACACGGGACTGGGCATCGCCGGCGTGCGCGATACCGTCGCGTTTTTCCTCGGGGCCGAAGATTACATGCCGGGCAAGCCGAATCCGGCATGCTACCGGTTGGCCGCGCAGCGACTGGGTATCGACCCGGCGGCCTGTCTTGTATTCGAAGATTCCCAAGCGGGTGTGACCGCGGCGCGCGCCGCGGGGATGCGCGTCGTCGCCCTGTCGCGTCCGGGACTGCCGGCTCAGGATTTTTCGGCGGCCGACCGTGTGCTGAGCGACCTGCGCGCGTTTCAGGTAGCGGACCTCTGAGTTTCTCGTCTCGTCCACCGATCCCCCTGTGCCCTGTTTCAGGGATCGCTTGACAGTTCCATTGGCATGGCGGGCGATTTGGTGTAGGGTGCGTCGCGTGATCGTGCGATGGCGCACGACGGAAAGCGGGACCGCGCATGCCGCGCCCCCGGGACAGCAAAGGAGCCATGACCATGAAGATGTATTTCCCCGGTATCAGCCCCATCGCGTACGAAGGACCGGCGTCGACGAATCCGCTCGCGTTCAAGTGCTACAACCCCGTCGAGGTCGTCGCCGGCAAGACCATGCGCGAGCACTTGCGCTTTTCGGTCGCTTACTGGCACACGATGAAGGGATCCGGGAGCGATCCCTTTGGCGGACCGACACTGCTCCGTCCATGGGATACGGCGACCGACCCGGTTGCGCGTGCCGAGGAGACCCTGCGCGCCGCCTTCGAGTTCATCGGCAAGCTGGGTGTCGACTACTACTGTTTCCATGACCGCGATATCGTGGACGAGGCGGAGACGCTCCGGGAGACCAACAAACGGTTGGACCGCATCGTGGCCCTCGCCAAGTCCATGCAGCGCGATACGGGCATCAAGTTGCTCTGGAACACGTCGAACATGTTCAGCCATCGTCGGTTCGCCAACGGTGCGGCGAGCAACCCGGATGCCGCCGTGTTCGCCTATGCCGCCGCGCAGGTGAAGAAGATGCTTGAAGTCGGCTTGGAACTCGGCGCCACGAACTACGTTTTCTGGGGCGGTCGCGAAGGCTACGACACGCTGCTCAACACCGATCTCAAGCGCGAGCTCGAGCATCTCGCGACGTTCCTTCGGATGGCGGTGGATTACGCGAAGAAGATCGGCTTCACCGCGCAGTTCCTGATCGAGCCGAAACCGAAGGAGCCGACGAAGCATCAATATGACTTTGACGCCGCCACGGTCATCGGTTTTCTCAAGAGCCATGACCTCGACCGGCATTTCAAACTGAACATCGAGAACAACCATGCCACCCTGGCCGCGCACACGTTCCAGCATGATCTGCTTGTGGCGTCGATGAACGGTATGCTCGGCAGCGTGGATGCCAACCAGGGCGACCCGCAGCTCGGCTGGGATACCGATCAGTTTCCGACCGATCTCTACGCGGCCACGCAGGCCATGCTTGTCATCCTCGATCAGGGCGGACTCGCGCCGGGCGGGCTGAACTTCGACGCCAAGGTGCGGCGCGCTTCGACGGACATCGAGGATCTCTTCATTGCGCATATCGGTGCGATGGATGCCTTCGCGCACGGGCTCAAGGTGGCGGCGCGCCTGATCGCGGACGGCGTCCTGAGCGGTGTCCGCGCCCAGCGCTACGCGTCGTACGATAGCGGCATCGGGGCCGGGATCGAAGCCGGCGCCGCCACTTTGGAGTCGCTGGAAGCGTACACGCTGGCCCATGGCGAGCCCGAGGCGCGCAGCGGACGACAGGAGTCGCTCGAGAACGTGATCAACCAGTACCTGCTGGGAGGCTGAAGCGGCTCAGTGCAGCAGCAGCGGTCCGTGGGGATTGGCTTGGACGCGTTGGTTCAGGAGTTCCCGGGGACCGGTGACGCGGTAGCCGAAACCGACTTGCCCAACGGCGCGCGGGGCGAGTTCGAGCGTCCATTCCAGCAGCCCTTGCTTGTCGTCGCGGCGGGTCGGTTCGCCGTGCGTGAAGGCGTCCATATCAAGGGCGACCGTGACTTCCTCGATCTCCGAAACCGGGAGGCTGAAGGCCAGCACCAGGGAGGCGGGGATCGGCTTGTCGTTGCGGAGGCGCGCCCGGCAGGCGTGCGTGTGCGTCTCGCGTCCCGCGAAATCGCGACGTTCCACGGTGTCCGCGGTGTTTTCGAAGGCAAACTCGGGGTCGGTGCCTGTCGTGGCTTCGAACATGCCCGCGACGGGGGTGAAGGCCATCTGGCCGACGCCGACATACGTATCGCGGTGATAGGTGTAGATGGCGCCTTCCAGCAACGGGAACGGCATCGGGTTGGCGGCTTTCAACCGGCGGTAGACGAGTCGGCTTTGCAGGGGCATGGTCCACAAGTACGTCTGACCGGCCAGGGGGGCGGTCGCGATGCACGTCTTGGCCAGGCGGCCGTCGCGCGGGATCGTGAGCCGGCCGGGCAACTCGAAGGCAAAGGAGGTCGCCTCGCGCCGGACGCGCATCTCGGGCGTCTCGTCGCCGCTGTGCGGACTGACCTCCGGCGTCTCGACGGTCGCCGCGGGCGCGAACTCGGCGCGGGCGGTCTGCGTCGGCTCATCCATCTTCACGGCACGCACGGCGAGGGGCGCGACGCGCGGCCGGTTGCCGCTGACCGCGGGCTCGGCGGTGGACAGCGTGACCGCCACGTCGGGCCAGTCTTCCTCGGTGTGTTGCTCGATCGTGGCGTAGTACTGCAGCGTGAGACCGCGGTCCGCGTCCTCGCGCAAGTCATACACCGGCTTCCACCCGGCGTTGTGCATCTCGTAAGCGATCTCGATATCCGCCGCCACCGCCGCGTCGGCTTCGACATGGATCTCGACCAGACGGACCGTGCGCGGCCTGGGATTCTCGAGGCGCTGCAGGGCGGCCTGCGCCTCGCCCCGCCGCTCCGTCAACGCCTTCTTGCGGCGAAGTCCCGCGGCGAGCGCGGCGCCGGTCTTCTCGCGGCGGTCCCCGACCAGACTCAACGCGGTGTGCCAGCCCGCGGTGTCGGGCGCGATGGCCAGCGTGCCGGCCGAGACGATGCCGGCGAGCTGCGCTTCGTACGCCGACAGGTACCGCTGCACCGTCATCGCGCGCAGCAGGTCGATTTCGATCGCGTGGAGTTCGGCATCGAGGGCGGCGATCTGTTCGTCGCCGGCCTTGACGGCATCGTCCTGAATCTCGCGGCGTTCATCGGTCCATGTGGTCACGTTGACGATGCGTGCCTGCACCTCGCCCGTAAGTCGCGCCCGCAGCGAGACTTCCTGCAGGTTGGGGGGCAGCTTCTCGTAGCGCAGGATATTCATGCCGGCGGCGAGGGGTACGGTTTCGCGACGCGCCACCACGGCGCGGTCGCGGTACATCGTGACGTGGGCGGGGAGCGGCGGACGCCGGGTTTCGACGGCGGCGGATGCGGCCGCGCCGTCGAGCGCGAGCGCGGCGGCGAGCAGCGTCATAAGACTGTGGCGCATTACCATGACCGGCCTCCTTCGGATGTGACGAGGGTCGTATTGCGGCGGTGTTTCAGGTGGTACTCGAACGCGATGGGCATCGCCGCGCCGGGCGGCAGGTTCGCGTCCCAGCGCAGGAGATGCTGTGTCGTGGTGGAATTGGGGGGCGGGGTGGCGACGAACCCCTCCACATCGACATCCGCATGTTTGGGCGCATGGGGGTAGCGGTCGAAGACACGCACCCGGATGGGACGATCCTTACGGTTCACGGCGTGGATGGTCACGTTGTATCGGTAGTCGTGGACGGCCAGGATCATGCCGGTCGTTTCGCGCAGCCGTTCGAAGCGGCGTGTGATGGTCACGTCGCGGTCGATGCCGAGCTCGAATCGGAGCGACGCGCCGCCGGCGCGGAAGTCGAGCCGGCTCTCGCCGACAAAGTCCGGGCCGATGAAGACGGCCATCGGCCCGGGCAACAGCGGCTGGCCCAGCGGGTTGCGACCCTCGGCCACGAGATAGAAGTCCTCGCGTTCGCCGGGCGCGGCTTCGTGGATGGTTTCCACCGCGACTTCGGTGTCGAGGTACGGCACCTTGGTCAGCACCCCTTCCGAGTGCACGGAAACGGCGCCAAGGCAGTCGAACCGGTAATCCACGCCATTGGCCGCGGCCGCGGGCGCGGTCAGCGACTTGGCGGTGGCACGGGACTGGATGAGCCGCTGCGCCTTCTCGACGTTCCCTCCGGTCTCCTGCCGGAGCGATACGAGCGCCTTCTGCTGTTCGCCCGGCAACGTGTCGAACAGCGCGTTGATGTCGCCGTTGTACATGGCGAAGTTGCCGAAGTCGCCCGTCTGTAAGGCGTCGCGCTGCATCCGGTAGAGCTTGCGTAGTTGCCCGAAGCGCGCCTGTTGCGGGTTGAGCGCATCGCCATCCCCATCCTGAATCTCGCGATCGGTTTCGGCGGTCTCGCGTGCCGGCTTGCCCGCGGCGACGCTTTCCCGATCGAGCGCGCCGCGCAGCTTCGAGCGCGCGGAAAGCAGCGAAGACTGCATCGTCGCGACCTGCTGCCGTTGGTCCGTCAAGGCCGGCCCGGAAATCGACAGCGCATCGCGCGCGGGCGCCGGCGTGGCCGCCTCCGCGGCGATCGAACCCGCCACCGTCAACTGGCAGGAGTCATCGGCGTCCCGGCCCAGGTGTACGATCTTGTCGGGCGCGGACGCCAGCATGCCGCCCGGCATGTAGCGCACCGTCGTCAGGCGTGGCGGCGTCGCGCTCTGAGCAAGATCGACCGTCGCAAGCGTGAGGCGCGCTCCGAGCCAGTCCTCGCCGGTCTGCTGGCGCACCAGTCCGTAGGCGCGGATCCGCACGCGACCGTCGTCGACGGCGGCGCGCACCTCATAGCGGGGGAACCACTCCGGCCCGGCGACAAGGTAGGATACGGCCAGCGTCGCATCGACCGCTTCGGGTGACTCGACGACGAGCGTGACATTGCGGTAGCGTCGCGAATCCTTCGATGCCAGTCGTTCGAGTTGCGTGGAGAGCACCTCCAGTTTCAGCGTTTCTTCGGCGATTCGTCCCTGGATCGCGAGGCGGTCGGCGGCGGCGTTGCCGACCGCTTCCCCGGCGAAGTCGAGCACCTGCATCCAGTCGCGCGGCGCCAGCGGCGGCACGGGGGGGGCGGCGTTGGGAGCCCCCGCGGGCGCTTGGATGCTGAAAGCGCCGGCAAGCTCGACCTGCCGGCGCAGACGTTCCGCCTGGGCCGTGAGGTCGTCGATGCGCGCGGTGAGTTCATCCACCTGTTGCCGCAGCGTGGCCGCCTGCTCGTCGCGGATGAGGCGGTCGTAGACGGGTTCGATCTCCATACGCCGCACACGGACGTTCGGCACGGAGGCGCCGGCGAGAAGCGAGTTCTCGTCGAGATCCCATGGCAAGCCCGTCAGCACAATGGCCGTGGCACCGGCCGCGAGGTACACGGGGCCGCCGCGGGTGACCTCCGCCTGGCCGGCGAAAACGGTGACGTGTGTGATGGGAAGTGTATTGGTTTCGGCGGCGTGGGCCAGGGCGGCCGTGGCTGTCAGCAGGGCCAGAGCTCGGATGTGGAATCGCACGGTATCTACCTCCGGTGTTCGCGTTTCTGCGGGTAAAGTAGAGCGCCTCACGCCGCCGATCAACGCCGGAGTTGTAAGATGTTTGTGATCGCCTGAACGCGCAACGAACGACGCACAACCGCGGATAGCGTCAATCCAGCGTGGCGGGCGACAGGTACTCAGCCACGGATGTCGGCCAGCCGCGCTTCTCCCGGACGAACGCCGCGAACGCCGTGGCCGCCTCCGGTTCGCCGTGCGTGATGAAGACGCGGCGGGGCGCCTGCTTCTGGCTCGACAGCCAACGGTGCAGCTCGTCGCGGTCGCCGTGCGCCGAGAATCCGTTGATCTTCCGGATCCGGGCCTTCACGGGGTAAATGCCGCCGTGGATGCGCACCTGTTTCGCGCCCTCGATGAGGATGCGCCCGAGCGTGCCGGCGGCCTGGTAGCCGACGAACAGGACCGTCGATTCGGGGCGCGAGATGTTGTTGCGCAGATGGTGTTTGATGCGGCCGCCCGTGCACATGCCGGAGCCGGCGACGATCATGGCCGAACCGCGGAGGTGGTTGATGGCCTTGGACTCGTCCACCGTCGAGCACATGTGCAGCCCCGGGAAGTCGCACGGGTGTTCCCCGCGCTCGATCATGGCGCGTGTCTCGGCGTCGAGCAGCCGGGTATGACGCTTGAAGACGTCGGTGACCTTCACCGCCATCGGGCTGTCGACAAACGCCAGCAGGTGGGGAATGCGGTCGGCCTGGAGCAGGTTGTGCAGATGGAAGAGCAGTTCCTGCGTCCGCTCCACCGCGAAGCTTGGCACGAGGATGTTGCCGCCGGCTTCGACCGTCGTGACGATCGCCGCCGCCAGGGCCGCCGGGATGCCGTCGTTCGGCTTGTGCAGGCGGTTGCCGTAGGTCGATTCGACGACGACGTAATCGGCCTCGTCGAGGGCGGCCGGATCGCGGATGAGCGGGGTATCGTAGCGGCCCAGGTCGCCGGAGAACAGCACGCGGCGGGTGGCGCCGTTGGACGAGACGCGCAGGCTGATGCTGGCCGAACCGAGGATGTGGCCGGCCTCGTGGAACGTGGCCTCGACGTTGTCGGCGACGGTCGTGGCCGTGCCGTACTCGGTCGGCGCGAACCGGGGGATGACCGCCTCGGCATCCCTGACCGTGAACAGCGGTTCGTAGGGATGGGGGCTGGTGCGGCCTTCGCGCGCGTGCCGCTTCTGCTTCTGGCGCATATCCTCCTCCTGGATATGGGCCGCATCCAGCATCACGATGCGCGCGATGTCGGCCGTGGGCGGCGTGGCGTACACACGGCCCGCGAAACCGGCCTTGACGAGTTTCGGCAGCAGCCCGCAGTGATCCAGGTGGGCATGGGTCAGGAGCACGGCATCGAGTTCGTCGGCGGCGAAGGGGAAGGGGGCCCAGTTGCGCGGCTGCAGGCTGCGTTCCTGAAAGAAGCCGCAATCCACGAGCAGGCGGCTGCCGTTGGCCTCCAGGTGATAACAGGAGCCGGTGACGTTTTGCGCGGCGCCGCAGAAGTTGAGCTTCATCTCCATGGCATGTCTCCCTTCAGGTTCGGGCGAGCATAGCGGAATCCGACGCCGCGGCCAAGTCGGCGCGCACGTGGCGTTCGGGGGCAAGCGCCCGCGGCCAGCCTCACGAGACGCCCGATGCCACCCGGGCGGCCTCGCGGCACGCGTCGGTGATGGCATCCCAGTCGCCCGCCGCGATCGTCTCCTTCTTTGCCAGCCAGGTGCCGCCGGCTGCCAGCACCATGCGGTCGGCGAGATACGCCTGGAGGTTGTCGAGACTGACGCCTCCCGTGGGGATGAAGCGGATGCCCAGATGCGCGTAGGGAGCGGCGATGCTGCCGAGCATCTTGAGTCCGCCCGCGGCGCCGGCGGGGAAAAATTTCATGACGCGCACGCCGAGATCCAGCGCGCCTTCGATATCGGATGGCGTCATGATGCCCGGCGAGAACGGGAGACCGCAGTCCTGCGCGGCTTTCACCACCCGCGGGTTCAGCCCTGGCGCCACGGCAAACGCGGCGCCGCAATCGCGTGCCTTGCGTGCGTTTTCGGGTGTCAGCACCGTCCCGGCGCCAACCAGCAGTTTCGGTCTTTCCCGGCTGAGTGTGGCGATCACCTCGGCCGCGGCGGACGTCCGGAACGTGATTTCGGCCACCGGCAACCCTCCGGCGATCAGCGCATCGGCAAGCCCGATCGCCGAATCCACGGACTCGATCGCCACGACAGGAATCACCCGGCAGGCGGCAAGCTGTTCGTAAACGTACTCGGCTTTCATCGTGTCGTCTCCTCTCTTGACTTGGGTGCGTACATTAGCCTGCCTTTCGTAACAGAGCAAGGGTTGCTGAAGTCCGCGAGATTGCGGACTCAGGTGTCGGGTGTCGGGTGCCAGGGGGGGAGGGAGAGTGATCGGTGATCACCGATCACTCTCCACTCCCCACCGATCACCGACCACCGACCGGGAGTTGCCAAACGGACCGCGTCGGCGTATCTTGCCCTGGTGATCGTCAAGTCATGGGAGGCCTCGCATGCGTGATGGGTTTACGTTGCTGGAATTGCTGGTGGTCGTGCTCATCATCACGATCCTGGGGGCCATCGTCGGCGTGCAACTCGCGGACGAGCCGCACAAGGCGCGCGTGGCGGCCGCGCAGGCGCAGATCGCCAATTTCAAGCTGGCGCTGAACCGGTATCGGATGGACAACGGGTGGTTGCCGACGCAGGAGCAGGGGCTGACGGCGCTCTGCGAGCGGCCCGCGGTCGATCCGGTGCCGAAGCAGTATCCCGAATCAGGCTACATGGAGAGCCGCACGTTGCCGAGCGATCCCTGGGGTGTCCCGTATATCTACCTTGTGCCGGGACGGGATCGGCAGGCGTTCGAAGTCATCTCCTACGGCGCCGATGGCGAGCCCGGCGGCGAGGGTAAGGGCGCTGACATCACCAGCGGGTGAGCGATCAGAATATCCGCAGGCCCGCCGCGTCTTGGTGGACGCCGGCGCGCAGCAGCAGGTCCTTCAGGGCGGCGTGGATGTGGCTGTTGGTGGCCAGAAAGCTCATCTGGTGGGGTTCCGCGCGCCGGCCGATGACTTCGCAACGGCCGCCGGCGCCTTCGATGATCACCTTGGCGGCGGCGATATCCCAGGCGTAGATGCTGCCTTCGAAATAGCCATCGGCTTTGCCGGAGGCGACCCAGCAGAGATCCACGGCGGCGGACCCGGCGATACGGGCCTTCTGGGTGCCGAGTGCGATGGCGCCGAACACGGCGAACGGCGGCATGCCGGGCGCCAGTTGCTTATCCATGCCCGTCATCACCAGCGCGCGGTCCAGCGTCGCCGTATCGGAGACCCGGATCGGGCGACCGTTGCAGGTCGAAACCGTTCCGACGGCGCCTGAATAGAGTTCGTCCAGTTCCGGGGCGTACACCGCTCCGGCGAGGATCGCGTCACCGCGGCGCACGGCCACCGAGCAGCACCAGAGCGGGATGCCGTGCGTAAAGTTCACGGTGCCGTCGATGGGATCGACGATCCACTGGAACTCGGCCTGCGCGGCGGCTGTTTCATCCGGCCGATCCTCCTCGCCGAGGATCCCGTGTGCGGGGAACCGTCGGTTCAGGTAGGCGGCGACCTGTTCCTGGCACTCGCGGTCGAGAACCAGTTTCACGTCGTGGGCGAAGGTCTTGGCGGCATCGCGGCGGCGACCGAGGTTATGGAGAGCGTGCCGGCCACCGATCCGTGCCGCCTCGCGCGCCCCGTCGAGCAGACCGTCGACATCAGCGTTCATCCGCGCCGTCCTCACCCTCGTCCTCATCGTCATCCGCTCCACCGTCGTCGTCGTCGGTTTCCTCATCGTCGTCGTCAAACTCGTCCTCGTCGTCCGTGTCGCCCGGAACGTCGTCCTCGAGATCGGCCGCATCGTCGGGGGCGCGGCGGATGTCGTCGAGGTCGGGCACCTCCGGAACATGGATATCGGCGACGGAAAGCTCCCCGTCGATGCGAATGGGTTCGTCGTTGCCGTCGGGTTCCGCGTCTTCGTCCGTCTCGGGTACGATCAGACGCGCTGGGCTGGGGGGGGGCAAGGTCGGCGGTTCCGCTTCGGCCGCGGGCGCGTCGTCCGCCGTCACGACGCCGCCCCGGCTATCGCGGAATTTCATGGACATGATCCGCGAGACGCCGCGTTCCGGCATGGTGACGCCATAGATGATACTGGCGGCGGCGATGCTCTGGCGGCTGTGCGTGATGACGACGAACTGCGATTGCGCGAGGAAATCCTGGAGAACCGCGATAAACCGGTCGATGTTCGAATCGTCCAGCGGCGCATCCAGCTCGTCGAGCAGGCAGAACGGGCTGGGTTTGATCATGTAGATGGCGAACAGCAGGGCCACCGCGGTGAGCGTGCGCTCGCCGCCCGACAGCAGCGTGATATTCTGCAGGCGTTTGCCCGGCGGGCGCGCGATGATCTCGATGCCGCATTCCAGAATATCCTCTTCGTCGACGAGCACCAGTTTGGCCGAGCCGCCGTTAAAGAGCCGGGCGAACATCGACTCGAAATTCGCATTGGCCTGGTTGAACGTCTCGCGGAACAGATCCGAGGTCGTGCGGTTGATCCGGCGGATCATTTCGGTGAGCTGTTGCTTGGCCTTGACCAGATCCTCTTCCTGCCGGGTCAGGAACGTATACCGCTCCTCGTACTCCTTGTACTCTTCGATGGCGACCAGATTGACCGGTCCCATGGCTTCCAGTTTGGCGCGCAGTTCGGCCACGCTGGTCTCGGCTTCCTCCACGCTGGGGACGACACCGGTCTCGAAGGTCGGGTCATGTTCGTCCATGAGTTGTTCGATGGCCAGGTTGTAGTCGCCGGTGACGCGTTCGACCGTCGTCTGGCGCCGCATGCGAAGCTCCGTGCCGCGGACCTCGAGGTCGGACTTCCGGCCCAGCTTGGCCTCCAGGTCCTCGCGCTTGGATGCCAGCGCGTGTTCCTGCCGTTTGAGGATATCCGCGGTGGCGTCGCGTTTGCCGCGCAGTTCCGCGGCCTGGAGCGTGTGCGTGCGCACAGTCTCCTGGAGCGCTTGCGTGGCGCCTTCGGCGGCGGCGACATCGGCCTCGAGTCGCACGATGTTGGCTTCGTAGGATTGGAGTCCCGTATGGCGGCCCTGCATGGCGGCTTCGAGCTGTTCGATGCGGCCCGTGGCGGAGGTCAGTTGACTCTCCTGGTGTTCGACACGTTGCGTCACATTGGCGGACACGATCCGCCGCTCGGTCACATCGGCCTGCAGCTCGGTGTAGCGCGATTCGAGTTTGCCGAGTTCCTGCGTCTGGGCGCCGATATCGCCGGCGATGCGTTCGCGCTGTTGACGGGTCTCCGCCTGCTGTTCGGCGATGCCGCGGCGCTGGCCGTCCCAGGATTGGCTCTTGCCGGTGAGTTCGTCCAGTTCCCAGGTGACCGTTTCGAGCCGCTTGACCGCGGTGCGGGACTCGCGAACGACAAGGTGTTCCTCGCCTTCCTTCTGGGCCAGCGTCCGTTGGGCGGCGTCCAGGGCGCGCCGGGCATCGCCCATCCCGGTTTCGAGCGTTTCGACCGTTGTCGTCAGGGCGGTTGCCTCCGACTCGCAGACGGCGATGTCGCGGCGTATGCCGTCGAGCCCGCGTGCGAGCTCCGCGATCGCGTGCTTGCGGGTCAGGGGGTTGGCTTCGCCGGGCGTGGCCATCCAGAACTCGCATGCGCCATCGCCGCGCACGAGGATACCGTCGCGGGTGACAACGGTCGCGCCGGTCGGCACCGGTGTCGGGATCTCGTCGGCCGAGGCCACGACGAAGACGTTGGCGAGCACGCGGGCGACGGCGCTTTCGGCGGCCGGTGCGCGTGTGCAGACGTCCAACAGGCGCACGCCGGGGCCTGACACCGCTATCGCGGCCAGGGGACCGTCGGCGGCCAGCAGGCGTGCCGGGCCCTCGCGGCGCGCGGCGAGCGCGCCCAGGAGGTCGCGCGCGTCGCGATCCGTGGCGATGACCAGCGCGTCGAGCGTCGCCCGCAGCGCGGCTTCGAGCGCGGTCGTGTAGTCGGGCGGGGCGTCGATCAGCGTGGCCAGCGTACCGAGAATGGCGGCCTGTCCGACGTGCAGGGGGTTGTCGGTATCGAGCAGGAGCCGCGTGCCTTTCGGGAAGTCGCCCTGCACCTCGTCGGCGTCCGTCAACATGTCGACCTGGGCCTCGCGCCGGGCGGCTTCCGACAGGAGCTTGCCGCGTTGCTGCTGCAGCTCGCGCAGGCGGTTGGACGCGGCACGGCGCTGCTGCTCGAGCGACTCCAGGTGCGCGGCGGCGCCGGTGCTGACGGTTCTCAGGGATTCCAGTTCGGACGCGATGGCGGTCGTACGTTCGCCATAGCCGGCGACGACGCGACCGAGTTGGGACTTCTCCGCCGCAAGGCGTTCGCGCTGGACGATGGTGGAGCGCTCGCGGGTTTCGAGTTCGACAAGCTGGTTCTGGAGGCGCGACGCCAGACCCTCGAGCTTGACGGATTCGTCGCGCAGGTTCTGGATGCGCGAACGGGCGGCATCCATCTCGCGACGGTGTCCGTCGTGCTTCTGCTGGGCCACGAGCAGTTCCGCACGCAGGGCGTCGCGCTGAAGCCGCCCCCGGCCGACCTCGCCGGTCAGGTCTTCCACGATGCGCTTTTGATCGGCATGCTGCTGCCGGAGCACATCCGCCTCGCGCGAGTCCCGTGCCGCCCATTCGCGATATTCGGCGATTCGCTGGCGGTTCATGCGGATCAGGTCGTGTGCGCGGTCCAGCTTGCCCTGCGCCTGCATGGCTTCTTCGGTCGCGGCCGCGATCTGACGTTCCGTGTCGAGCATGCTCTGGTGCAGGGCGGCGTTGCGGCCTTCGAGTTCCTGCACGTCGGCATGGGCGACCCCGAGTGCCTTGCCGACCTCGGCGAGTTCCGTCTCGGTGGTTTTGATCCGTTCGTTCAACGACTGCATGCGGCGCTTGGTCGCGAAAATATCGATGCCGCGCAGCTCCTCCTTCAGCGTCTTGTAGCGTCGCGCCTTGCCGGCCTGGCGCTGGAGCGATCCGATCTGGCGGCGGACCTCGCGGATGACGTCGGCGAGGCGCAGCAGGTTGGCTTCGGTATGGTCCAGTTTGCGCAGCGCCTCGCGCTTATCGGTCTTGTACTTCGTGATCCCGCTGGCCTCCTCGAAAATGGCGCGGCGATCCTCCGGGCGGGCGCTGAGGATCTGGTCGATACGGCCCTGGGCCATGAACGAGTAAGAAGAGGTGCCGATGCCGGTGTCCATGAACAGCCGCTGCACATCCTTGAGGCGGCAGGCGACGCGGTTGATGAAGTACTGGCCTTCGCCCGAACGGAAGACGCGGCGCGACACGGTCACTTCGTTGTACTCGGTGTGGAGAACGCCCTCGCAGTCGGCGAAGGTGATGCTGACCTCGGCCATGCCCAGCGGCTTGCGGTTCTGGGTGCCGTTGAAGATGCAGTCTTCCATCTTGGCGCCGCGCAGCGCCTTGGCGCTCTGCTCGCCGAGCACCCAGCGCAGGGCGTCCGAGACGTTGCTTTTGCCGCAGCCGTTGGGGCCGACAATGGCGGTCATGCCGGGCTCGAACGTCAGTTTGGTCTTCTCGGCGAAGCTCTTGAAACCGACCATCTCCAGTTGTCTCAGATACACGCCGGAAAACCCCTGCTCTCGGTGTTAGGGAACCCATTGCCGCGCCAACCGGACACGGCATCCATTTGGGGGCCAACGTATAGCATGCACGCCCGGCGGTTCAAAGGCAAAAGGCAAGGCCCCCGCACGGTTTCGCATGGGCAGTACAGCGGCACGCGGTGCGGAGACCTCCCGGCTTCGGGCTTCGGGCAGCGGGCTTCGCCACCCAGTTGCCCCCGTGCGCGGCCTGAGAAGGCCGCGCACGGCTTGCCATTCCGCCGGGGGATCGGCCGACGATGGCGGCGACGAGAACGGTGGACGAGGGGTGAAGGGGAGCGGGCGGGAGGGGAGCGGGTAAGCGAGACCGGTTAAGGGCAGGCGAGTAGGGTGGCGGTTAGAGGGCGGTTAGAGGGCGGTTATGTGTTCTTCAACTCCTTCTTAGACGGGCACCCCTACTTCACCGTTCGTAGTTGGGCGTTCCTTGTTCGCTGTTGAGTGTTACTCTCGGCGACACAGGACATGAACATCCAACAGCGAACAAGGAACGCCGAACACCCAACGAAAGACTGGAACATATCGCTCATTCCTTGGCTGTTGGGTGGTTTCCAACTGCCCATACGGTGGTGGCGGGCTTCGACCACCGAGGGATGACGAATTCGGCATTTGGCTTGCCCGCAAGGCATCCACCCGGTAGCGTTCAGGCAGGTTCAACCATGGTAAGCAAGCTTCAGATCCCGACGGTCTGTATCGTGAGCGATTCGTTGACGAACACCGAGCCGGACAACTGGACCGCGTTGGCGGCCGGGGCCAGGCCCGATCGCCGCCCTCCAACGATGTTCCACCTTTGACTTGCCATCGTCGCGCCACGGAGCGACGATCACACGCGGAGAATAGAACGATGCAAACACGTACATTGGGCCGTAGCGGTATCGAAGTCAGCGCCATGGGACTCGGCTGTTGGGCCATCGGCGGCATGTACCGGCACGCGGGCAGCGCTTGCGGCTGGGGCCCCGTCGACGATGCCGAATCGGTGCGGGCCATCCTGCGCGGCATCGATCTCGGTATCACCCTATTCGATACCGCCGCTTGTTACGGCGCCGGCCATAGCGAAACCATTCTCGGTCGCGCCCTCGCCGGGCGCCGCGACCAGGTCGTCATCGCCACCAAGTTCGGTCATCGCTTCGATCCCGCCGCGCACGAGACGCTCGGCGACGATACCAGCGCGGAGAACCTCGTCGCCTCGTGCGAAGGCAGTCTACGGCGGCTCGGCACCGACCGTATCGATCTGCTCCAGTTCCATTGCGGCAAGGCCGACATCGCCGTCGCCATGGACTTGGCGCCCACGCTCGATCGACTTGTCGCGCAGGGCAAGATCCGCTGCTACGGCTGGAGCACCGACGATCCGGACCGCGCCGCCGCCTTCGCGAAGACACCGCACTGCGCCGCCATCCAACAGCACCTCAACATGCTCGAGGGCCGGATCGAGACCCTTGAGGTCGCCGAGACGCACGACCTCGCCAGCCTGAACCGGGGCCCGCTCGGCAAGGGCGTACTGACCGGCAAGTTCCATCACGGCGACAAGTTGCCCGAAACCGATGTGCGGCACGGATGGAACACCGACACGGGCGCCCTGGCCGAGGCCATCGATGCCGTCGACGAGCTGCGCGATGTGCTTGTCGCGGATGGTCGCAGCCTGACCCAGGCCGCCATCGGGTGGCTCTGGGCGTGCAGTCCGGTCACGATTCCCATCCCCGGATTCAAGACCGTGAAGCAGGTCGAGGACAGCGCGCGCGCGCTCGCCTTCGGGCCGCTCGCCGAGACCCAGATGCGCCAGATCGCCGAGCACCTCGCCGGCATCGGATGGGAACGCTGCCGTTTCGCGTAGAAAGTGCGTGGAGCGCACGAGATACACGGCAATTGCTTAGGCAACGCGATCGGATGGGGCGGTTGGCGACGTGTCGAGCAGATCCTCAAGCGCGTGGCGGTCGATGCCATAGAAGGCCTTGAGGCTTCGGACCTGTTCCAGAATGGCGTCGCGATCGACGGGACGGGCATGCTTCACGGCCAGCAGCATCTTGTTCTTGCTCGTATGCTCCAGCGAGACGAACTCGAACACCTGCGCGCGATAGCCGTAGGCTTCGAGCAACAGCGCGCGCAGGGCGTCGGTTACCATCTCGGCCTCCTGCGCGGCGTGGACACCGAACTGCAGCATGGCTTGGAGCGGCGGCGGGGCGTGCATCTGCGGTCGGAGCTGCTTGTGGCAGCAGGGGGCGCACATGATCATGGCGGCGTCGGCGCGGATGCCCATGTGGAGCGCGCGGTCCGTGGCCGTGTCGCAGGCGTGCAGGGCGATCATGACGTGGATCGTTCCAGGGTCGACGCTATCGAGGTCGCCCCGACGGAAACGCAGGCTGTCCAGGCCGAGGTCGCCGGCCACCCGATTGCAGAACCGCACGAGGTCCTCGCGCAGTTCAATGCCGGTCACATCGGTCGGGACCCCGAGCGCGCCGTTCAGATAGCGATGCACGGCGAATGTCAGATACCCCTTACCGGCGCCGAAATCGACGATGCGGACCGTGTTCTCACGGGATATGCGCGACGTCGCAAAGGCCTGGTGAAAGACCTCCAGAAACTTGTCGATCTGCTTCCACTTGCGGGTCATCGACGGAAGGACGCGATGGTCGGAATCGGTGACGCCCAAGGCGGTCAGGAAAGGCTCGGAGGGGTCGAGAAACCGCGCCTTGTCACGATCGTGCCGCGTCGACGGCGTCCGCGTGCCGGTCGCGCGATGGGAGTCGAGGGTGGCGCGGCCCTTCCGGCTGAACGAGATGGCGACATCGTTCGTCAGCGTCGACAGACGGGCGCCGCGGAAGGGATCGCCAAGCAGTTGCTCGATCATGGTCAGTCCGGTTTCGATCGTGTCGTGCTTGGTCACATCCCGTGTCTTGTAGTGGTAGACGAAAGAAAGTCGGTCTTCCCCGCGGATCGTGAGCCGGCGCGCGAGGACGCGGGCCAGTTCGATCTCCGGTCCGCGATACTTGGATAGGGCCAGTTCGACGAAGGTGTTGGCGGCGAGCGCCTGGCGCGTCATGGCGAGGAACTTCGCGCGCGGCTCATCCGGCATCGACGCGGCGTCATCAGGCATGGCGAACGGGTCTCCCAGTCGCGGCGGTGTACGCACCGATGCCGGTCGCTCGAAAACAGACCGGTACGGCCTTGCGGAGGCCGACGCACGACGGCGGAGAAGATGGGATTCTCCACGCGCGACGTCAAGCGCCGTCGCGAATTTCATCAGGGCAAACGCATCTTGCCCATATGGGGTGGCGTACGCCGAAAAAGCGTGCACGAGAGTATTCTCGTCACCGTCGCCCACGCCAGTAACCTGTTGTGGTCTTCAGCATATCTTCAGCAGGTGCGAAATTTTTGTATGCGCAACCGCCCAGTTCCGTGCTACCATTCGCGAGTGTTGAGAAGGCTGCAATGCGGGGCGGTGCCAGGATTGGCATCTTGGACGCGAGCTGTCGTTGTGGTCTGGATGTGAACGAGGAGCAGAAGGAGGTCGTTTTGTGAGTCTGGCAAAGTTCGTGTGTCTCGTATCTCTTTCGGGTGTCAGCGTCGCGCTGGCGCTTGGCATCGTCGCCTTGTCGGCCGTGAACGAGCGGTCGCAGGGGCGTGTGCAAGCGCAGCAGATGGCCATCAACAATGGCGTACTCGGTCCCCAAGGACGACAGATCAGCGGTGCGATCCTGCAGGACATGGCCGCGGTATCGGTGACGAATGTCGACATGGGCGGACTGCTGCGCAAGTATGGCTACACGGTTCAAACGGATGCCGGGACGCCACCATCCGCCACCGCCGGGGCCATCGATCGCGTGCCCGGCACGAATGCCAGCGAGGTGACCCATGAATAGCTTTACAGGACGACCAGCCGCCGCATCCGCCCCCCGTGCCCCGGGGATTGTGTACAGTCCGTTCGTGCCCCTGCTCTTGACGGTGATCAGCCTTGTCGTCGTACTGGGATGGACGATGGGTGTCACGATCCGGCAGACCAACAACCTGCAGAGCCTGAAGTTCCAGGTCTGGCATGCGTCGGCCCAGAGCGTGCAGGCGGAAGAGAAGCTGAAAGCGATGTTGTCGGACCTGATCGATCTCGCCGAGACCGACAGCGCCGCGGCGGCGATCGTGAAGCGATACAAGATCAAGCAGAACGCGGCGGCGCCTGCGGTGCCGGAAGCCATGAGTCAGGCTCCGCAGCGCATCCTCTCGCCGGTCGGCGATACCGACGTGAAGCGGATTGGCGAGGTGGCGAAACCGCGGGCGAAACCGGCCGTGAGCGAGCCGGCGGCGCCCCCGGAACCCGCGGTGAAACCGACGGAATAGCCACCCGGTCGGGCAGGGATGCCCGACCTACGGGTCGGGTCGGGCAGGGATGCCCGACCTACAGCGCCCCATTCGCGGCAGGTTGGAGCCGTAATCGAATCCGCTGTGTTGCCATGGCGGTGTGGGGTCTGCTATCTTTCTGCCCATGAAGCGCGACCTGAAGGCACTGGCGGATACCGAATTCGATCTCGCGATCGTGGGCGGGGGCATCTATGGGGCCGCGCTGGCGCGCGAGGCGGCGTTGCGCGGACTGGTCACGGCGCTGATCGAGAAGAACGATTTCTGTTCGGCGACATCCGCCAACAGTCTGAAGATCATCCATGGGGGGCTGCGCTACCTTCAGCAGCTCGATATTCCGCGCGTGCGCGAATCCGTGCGCGAGCGCCGTGTCATGCTGCACATCGCGCCGCACCTGGTGCACCCGCTGCCGTGTGCGATGCCCACCGACCGCGCTCTGTTGCGAAGCCGTCCGGCGATGCTTGCGGGCATGCTGCTCAACGACCTTCTGAGCTACGACCGGAACCGCGGCGCGACCGCGGAGACACACATTCCGCGCGGCCGGCTCGTATCGCGGAAAGCCGCGGCGATGCTGTTGCCGTCCGATCACACGCTGCCTTTCAGCGGTGCCGCGCGCTGGTGCGACGCCTTCGCCGACAATACCGAACGGCTGGTCCTGGACATGGTGCGCGATGCGATCGAGGCGGGTGCGGTGGTGGCGAACCATGTCGAGCTGGTGGGGGCGCTCGCGGGCGGCGGCGGCATGGCCGGGGTGCGCGTACGGGACGTGCTGGGCGGAGGGGACTTCGACATTCGCGCGCGGCTTGTCGTGAACAGCACCGGCGTCTGGGTGAACGAGACGCTGGCGCGGTGCGACGCCCGGTTGCGGCCCCTGCGTTACGTGCCCGCGCTCGGCATGAACGTCGTGCTCAACCGTCAGCTCACGTCCGCGTGCGCCATGGGGTTGCCGTCACGGCTGCCGGGCGAACGTAAGTCGCGACTGCTCTTCTTCATGCCCTGGCGCGGCGTCACCATGGTCGGCACCTACTATCGGCATCATGAGGGCGGTGCGGACGGATTGCGGCCGAGCGCGGCGGATGTGACGCGGTTCCTGGCGCAGGCCAACGCGGCGATGCCTTCGGCGCGCTTGACGGTTGACGACGTGGCGCGTCTGCATGCCGGGTTGCTGCCGGCCTACCCCGGCGCCGTCGATCGTGAACCGACGCTCTTCCGGCATTACCGCCTCGTGGATCACGAGGCCGCCGATGGAGTACGCGGGGTGATCACCATCCTCGGGGTCAAGTACACGACGGCGCGGGACGTGGCCGAGCGTGTTGTCGACCTCGCTTTCCGCAAGCTCGGGCGTGCGGCGTCGCCCTCCATTTCGAGTACGCGGCGACTGCCCGGCGGCGATATCGCCAGCGTCGCCGATTGCGTGAAACGCATACGCGCCGCGGCGCCCAAGGACGTCAGCGACGCCGTCGTGGAGCATCTGGCGGCCAACTACGGCAGCCGGTCGGTGGACGTGCTCGGGGCGGCGGCGGGAGAGGCATCCCTGTTGCGCCCGATCGCACCCGGTTGCACCGTGGTCGAGGCCGAACTCCGGCATGCGGTCGAGGCCGAGATGGCACTGACACTGGCGGATGTCGTGTTCCGCCGGACGGATCTCGGCTGCGCCGGGATGCCGTCGGCCGCCATACTGCAGGCCTGTGCCGGACGGCTGGCGCCGCGACTCGGATGGGATGCCGCACGTGTGGCCGCCGAGATTGCCGCCGTTCAGAACGCTCCGGACGTACGCGTGCCGTGAGGCCATTGCGCCTGCCGTATCCATGTCCGTGACGCTTCCGGCTTGCAAAGACATATCTGTCATCAGAGGCAAGCCTTGCATACAAGAATGTAGCCAACGGCTTGAGAGGCGCGGCCGGTCCCTGCATTCGCAACGTACTTTCAAACAACATGTTATGAATGCTCCATTCGGGTCATTCCGTACTGGCATGCGTCTTGCGATAGTAGAGCCGTCCCGCAGGGGAAGAAAAGGGCGCGGGATGTTCAGGGCGCTGTGGAGAGCGCGGGTTGACCCAGGCGTGCGAGGAATCGCGCGTCAACGTTGTGGGACTGGAGGCGGCCTATTGGAAGAGACGTACGGAAGTACATGAGGCAGCACGAGAGATCGACAAACTCAATAGGACGCTGACTCAAACCGCGGACGCCGTATCACGAAGCTCAAGCCCGGCATTCCGAGCGCACATGGACGATCAAGTGGGCGCTGGATGCAGGCATGGAGTGAGTGATACGGCGTCCGTTTTTTCGGGCGAGAATGGGGATCGTCACACGATAGGGGGCGACGAGGGCGGCGGACGATTGAGGACTTTCGTACTCGCTATCCGTTCTCGTCGCTCGCTATCGTCAACCGAATCACGTTTCTTGCCGAATTTGTTTGGTTTGGAGACAAATTGGATGCGTCTACCCTGCATAGACCCGGAAGCGCCCTTGTAAAAGGGGCTTCCGGGTTTGTGGGGGGATTCTCTATCGTCTAATCGAGAGATGGTTGAGGCT
>CAYYJS010000022.1:0-50252 GCA_964472315.1 uncultured Victivallales bacterium
AGATTAGGGCGAAAGATTAGGGCGAAAGATAAAGGTTGCTTATGCTCCACCCCTGATCTTTTGCCTTAATCTTTCGCCTTAATCTTCTCCCCATAAAAGTTACTCACTGGTTTCTTCCCAATGACCACTGACTACTGACCAATGACTTTTCATCCTCGCGGTCGCAGATCCAATCCCACAAGGACGCGTTCGGTGTTCGACAGGTCGCCGATGATCTTGCGGACGGGCTCCGGGAGACCTCGCACCAGCGTCGGCACCGCGAGGATCTGGTCGCCTTTGGCCAATTGCGGGTTCTTCAGGAGATCGATGACTTCAATGCGGTACTTGCCCTTGAGGTGCTCCTCGCAAATCTTCTTCAGATTCGCGAAAGCGGTAACCGCCCGCGCCGTCTGGCCGGCCACGTAGAGCCGCAACTCCCAGAACTCCGCCGGCTGCGACGGGGGAAGACGCGGAGACGCGGAGATGGGGAGACGCGGGGACTTGGGGACTGGGAGAAGACGCGGGGACTTGGGGACTGGGAGAAGACGCGGAGACTGGGAGACGGGGAGACGCGGGGACTTGGGGACTTTGGGGCGGGGAGACTTCGGGACGGGGGGGCGCGGTGAGGTCTTCGATCCTTCTTTACGCTTGCTCATGGTCATCTTCGTGTCTCCCTTCTCCGCGTCTCCCCTAAACGTCCGCCAACTGGATGCCGTCGTCCGTCAACTGGAATCCGCGGATCTGGTTGGAATGGGCCATGCCGCGGCTCTTGAGGATGTACAGCAGCCGGTTGCGTTCGTTGCCGCTCTCGACCATGCGGACCAGCAGCCAGGTGTCCATCAGCGAGGAGATGCCGACTTCGCTCTGCTCGAATGCGATGCCGCCCACCGTGAGGCTGGTATAGACGCTCGTGATGCCCTGTCCCTTCAGGAAGTCGATCACGCGGACCAGCATGGCTTTGATCTCGTCGGTGTCGCCGACGCTGGTCAGATTCGTGACCGGATCGATCACGACGCCCGCCGGGGCGAAGCTCCGGATAAGTTTGTGCATGGTGGCCAGATGCATTTCCAGGCCGTAGAGTTGCGGTCGTGACGAATGGAACTCCAGCAGACCTTTCCCGACCCATTTGCCCAGATCGATCCCGATGGATCGCATATTACGCATCAGTTGCTCGGACGATTCCTCGAAGGAAAAATACATGCACTTTTTGCCCTTGCGGCAGAGGCTGTCGACAAAGGCGGCGCCCAGACTCGTTTTGCCCGAGCCGGCCGTGCCGGAGATCAGGATGCTGCTGCCGCGGTAGTACCCCTTGCCGCCCATCATCGCATCCAACCGGGGCACGCCGGTGGAGACCCGCTCATTGCTGACCGCGTGGTTCAACCCCATGGAACTGATCGGCAGAACCGAGAGGCCGTGCTCGTCGATGAGCGTCGGGTACTCGTTGGTGCCGTGCTTGGAGCCGCGGTACTTGACGACGCGAAGGCGCCGGGTCGATATCTGGTTGTGGACCCGGTGGTCCAGGAAGATGACGCAGTCGCTGACATATTCCTCGATGCCGTAGCGGGTGAGCGTCTTCTCGCCCTGCTCGCCGGTGATGATGACCGTGACACCCTTGGTCTTCAGCCACCGAAAGAGCCGCCGCAATTCGGCGCGCAGAATCGCCTCGTTGGGCAGGCCGGCGAACAGCGCCTCTACCGAGTCCAGCACAACTCGTTTGGCGCCAACCTGTTCGATCATCGCGTTGAGGCGGACGAACAGTCCCTCCAGGTCATACTCGCCCGTCTCCTCGATCTCGGTACGTTCGAGGTAGACAAAGTCGATGGCCATCTTCTTCCGGGCGATCAGGCGGTTCACGTCGAACCCCAGCGAGGCCACGTTCGTGGCCAGTTCCTCGGCTGTTTCCTCGAAGGCCATGAAGACGCCCGGCTCGTCGAACTCGGTGATGCCGCGGACGATGAACTCCATCGCCAGCAACGTCTTGCCCGAACCGGCGCCACCGCAGATCAGCGTGGGACGTCCCTTGGGCAAGCCGCCCTCGGTGATTTCATCGAGTCCGCTGATGCCAGTACGGCATTTCTCCAACGTGGCTGTTTTCTGAATGACACGTTTCGCGGCCATGGCGTGTTCCTCCTCATTGCGAAGATGCAAGAAACGCTCCCCGGCGTCAATACCGCAAGCCGTTGGCGGCATCCAGGGGGCGCATTTGCGATTCGGTGCATCCCTGGAGCGCGGGCGTCCCGCCCGCTTGGAAATGCACATGTCTGGCAACTGCGGGCGAGACGCCCGCGCTCCCAGGGGAACAACGGCGAATGTCCATGACTGCACCCAATCGCAAATGCGCCCGCATCCAGGGCGCAACGGCGATTCCTGAGCGCGGCGCTGAGTCCCGAGAAGTGACAGCTCCGGTGGGTTAAGCAGAGGTCGGCAGTTGCGTCGCCCTGTGCCGTCTGGTATGTTCGGCGCGTTTGCCACCGGAACCAGTAGGGAGGATCCGCTCATGCGCAGGTTGTTCCTTGGGTTCGACTCCAGTACGCAGGGGTTGAAGTCTACGATCATCGACGAATCGTTCGCCGTCGTCTACGAGAAGGCCGTCAACTTCGATCGCGACCTGCCGGATTTCGGCACCAAGGGGGGGGTGCACCGGCACGACGATGGGCTGACGGTGACCTCGCCGCCGCGTCTGTGGGTGGCGGCGCTCGACCTGTTGCTGTCGCGCATGGTCGCGGACGGCGCGCCGCTGGCCGACGTCGTGGCCGTCTCCGGGTCGGGCCAGCAGCACGGGAGCGTGTGGCTCAACGCCGGCGCGTGCGGCACCCTGCGCGGCCTCGACCCGGCGCGGACGCTGGCGGTCCAGCTCGACGGCGTGTTCTCGCTGGCCGACTCGCCCGTCTGGATGGATTCCAGCACGAGCGCGCAATGTGCCGCCCTCGAAGCCCGTCTCGGCGGGCCCCAGGCCGTCGCCGATATCACCGGTTCGCGCGCCTATGAGCGGTTCACGGGCAACCAGATCGCCAGGATCGTCCAGACCCGGCCCGACGTCTATGCGGCGACCGAGTGTATCGCGCTGGTGAGTTCCTTCATGGCTTCGCTGCTCACGGGCGACTGGGCGCCGATCGATGCGAGCGACGGCAGCGGCATGAATCTGATGGACATCCGGACGCGCGACTGGTGCGGCGAGGCGCTGGATGCCGTCGCGCCGGGGCTCGGCGCGAAACTCGGCGCGATCGTGCCGTCGCATGCCGTCGTCGGCAATCTGCATGCCTACTATGCCACGCGTTATGGGTTCGCGCGCGACGCCGTCGTGATCGCGTTTTCGGGAGACAACCCCAACAGCCTGGCGGGTCTGCAGCTCGAACGGACCGGCGATATCGCCATCAGCCTGGGCACCAGCGATACGGTATTCGGCTCGTTGGCCGTCCCGCGGCCCTCGGCGACCGAGGGCCACATTTTCGTCAACCCCGTCCAGCCCGATGCCTATATGGCGATGATCTGCTACAAGAACGGATCGCTGACCCGGGAGTTCATCCGCGATCGGCACGCGGACGGGTCCTGGCGGGTTTTCGGCGAGATGCTGCGCCAGACCGAACCGGGCAACGGCGGGCGCATCGGCTTCTATGTCAAGGAACCCGAGATCACGCCGACCATTCTCAAGACCGGCGTGACACGGTTCGGCTCCGATGGGTCTCCGGCCGCGTTCTCGCCGCCCGAGGATGTGCGCGCCGTCTACGAGGGGCAGTTCCTGTCGATGCGTCTGCACGGCGGCAATATCGGATTGCGGGCCGGGCGGATCCTGGCCACGGGTGGCGCGTCGGTGGACAAGGGGCTGATCGGGGTCATGGCCGATGTCTTCGGTGTGCCGGTCGTGACGGCCGCCAAGGCGGATACGGCGTCGCTTGGCGCGGCGTACCGGGCCATGCACGGCTGGCGGTGCCGGGAGGCGCGTGCCTTCGTATCGTTCGCCGACGTCATGGCGGGCGCGCCGCCGTTTCGCAAGCTGGCGGACCCGGATCCGGCGGCGCATGCCGTCTATTCGGCCATGCTGCCGCGCTACGCCGAACTGGAGCGTCGCGTCGTCGCGCACGGATAAACGAGGGAGAGGAGAAGATCATGGAACGAGTCACATTCAACGGGTGGGAAAACTGTGTGCGCCTGGCGAACGCCGAGGTCGAACTGGTGGTGACAACCGCGGTCGGTCCCCGCGTTGTCCGTTTCGCCTATCGCGGCGCGCGCAACCTGTTTGCCGAGATTGACGGACAGCAGGGGGGCCGTGGCGAACGGGACTGGATGATCCGCGGCGGGCACCGGTTGTGGGTCGGCCCCGAGAAGAAACCCGATTCGTACGAGCTGGACAACGTGCCGGTCGCCGTCGAGGCGATTCCCGGCGGCGTGCGTACGACGCAGGCGAAGGGCCCCCTGACCGGCGTCGTGAAGCAGATGGAGATCACGCTGGCCGCCGACAGCAATACGGTCACGGTCGTCCATCGGCTGGTGAATGCCGGGGACAAGCCGGCGCGGTTGGCGCCGTGGGCGTTGACGGTCATGGCGCCGGACGGCATGGCCGTCATCCCGCTGCCCGCCAAGATCGCGCACACCGAACGGCTGACGCACAATCAGGAATGGAGCATCTGGGGGTACACGGATTTCTCCGATCCGCGATGGACGTTGGGGTCACGGTACGTGTTCTTCCGTCAGGACCGGACGCGCGGACCCAACAAGCTGGGTCTGGCGCACCGCGAGGGCTGGGTGGGGTATCTGCTGGGCGAGTTTCTCTTCGTCAAGCGGTTTGCCTGGGCGGCTGGAGCGACCTATCCGGATGGCGGCTGCAACTTCGAGACCTTCTCGAACGAGGATTTCCTCGAAGTCGAGTCGCTCGGGGCGCTGGTCACGCTGTCGCCCGGGGCGTCCGCCGAGCACGTCGAGACGTGGCGGCTCTTCCGCGGCGTGGCGCCTGTCGCCACCGAGGATGACGCCGACGCGATCGTAATGCCGCTCGCGGCCGGCTGAACCGGCGGTGCCCATGTTCGATACCCTTGCGGCGCTGTGCGGACGATCGGAATGGGTCGGCCCGTCCGATTGCCGTCTCGTCGAGGCCGGTGTCGTGCTGTTCCGCGACGGCGCCGTCGTGTCGCGGGTCGCGCTCGCGACGGGAGCGGGGCCGTCGTTGAGCGAAGCGTTGCCGCCGGGATGCGTCTGCCTCGTGCACGGCGACGACGAGTTGACGCGCTTCCGCGAGGCGCTCGGGCCGATCGGGCGCCCCGTCATCGATACGCGCGAACTCGCGGCGATGCTCTGCCCCGCGTTGACCGATCTCTCGCCGGCGCGGCTGGCCGAGGCGTTCGACGTGCCCGGCGCCGGCGATGACGCGTCGCTGTTCGCCGCCGGCGAAACGCTGCTGGACCTTTTCGCGGCGCTGACCGGGCGGGCGCTGGCGCTGCCGGCGCCCGCGCTCGCGGCCATCGCCGCCATCACCGCGACCGGCGTGCCCGGCGCGCTGCCGCGGTTCTTCCAGCAGGTTCACGGCTTGGCGGAAGCCGACGCGGCGTCGCTTCCGGCGGCCGGAGACGGTGCGGAGCCGCCGCACCGGATGCGCGACCTGTTCCGGCCGGTGCGTCTGCCGCGGCCCCGTCTCGAGGCGCCCGACCCCGAGCTCTGTATGCCGCTCGATCCCGAGGCCCTGGACGGGGTGCTGGGTCCCGGTGGCGTGTTGGCCGAGACGTTGCCGGGGTACGAATACCGGGATGAACAACTGGCCATGTGCCGCCAGGTGGGCGCCGCCTTCTCGTCGCGCAAGCATTTGCTGGTCGAGGCGGGTACCGGCGTCGGCAAGAGCCTTGGGTATCTCGTGCCGGCGGTCCTCTGGGCGACGCGGAACGCCACGCCCGTCGTGGTCAGCACCAATACCAAGAACCTGCAGCAGCAGCTCTTTCACAAGGATCTGCCCCTCCTGCAACGCACGCTCGGCGTGCCGTTCAAGGCCGCGCTGATTAAAGGCCGTCAGAACTACCTGTGCCTGCGCAAGCTGCTGCACGTCATCGAGAACGAGGCCTACGAACTGGAGACGCCCGAGGAGCGGCTGCGCGCCGTCCGGGTGATTGTCTGGGCCGTCGGCACGGCGACCGGCGACCTCTCGGAACTGAACGACTGGGAACGCGCGTGCGCGGCCGGATTCGCCCCGAAGATGACCTCCACGGCGGAGGAATGCGCCTGGCGCGGCTGCGGCCATTTCGGCGCCTGCTTCCTGCGGCAGGCGCGCGCCCACAGTCTGGCGGCGGACGTGGTCGTGGCCAACCATTCGCTTGTCTTTGCCGAGATGGGCATCGCGAGCGTGGCCATTCCGCCCTACAACCACATCGTCTTCGACGAAGCGCACAACCTCGAAGAGTCGGCGACGCGGCATTTTTCCGTCGATGTGTCCTGGTCGCGTCTGCGCTACCCCTGCCGCCGCATCGGTACGCTGAAGAGGGGCGGCAAGGGCATCGGGCTGATCGCGGCGCTGATCCACCAGGTCAAGGCCGGCGCGTTCACCGGCGATGCGGACGAACGGAAGGCGATCACGGCGTTGGCCCGCGACGTCGTCGACGGCTCCAGTGCGCTGCAGGACGCCGGCAAGCCTTTCTTTCAGGTCCTGGCGGCGCTCGTGAAGACATCGCGCGGGGCGCCGTGCCGGATCGACCGTGGCGAGGCGGGACCCGCCTGGGACACGGTGCGCCAGGAACAGGACATGCTGACCGGTGCGGTGGCGGCGTTGATTCACGCCATCGACGCCCTGGCGGATCGTCTGCGCGAGGCCTTGTCCGGCGAACTGGGACTGCACACGGAGTTCCTTCAGGAACTCGGCGCGCTGTCGGCGGCGTTTCTCGAATTTCAACGGGATATCGCGTATGTCCTGGCGGCGAAGGACCCCGAGTTCGTCTACTGGGTGGAGCGTGCCGAAGGCCGCGGCGACCTGGCGCGGGCGGTGGCGGCGCCGGTGACGGTGGGCGGACGGCTGTGGGAATCGCTCTACCAGAAGAAGGCGTCGGTGATTTTCTGTTCGGCGACGATGAGCGTGCGCCGTTCCTTTCGCTTCCTGTCCGACCGTCTCGGCATCGCGCGCATCGAGAGCGACCGGCTGATGACCTTCGACGCGGGAACCCCCTTCGACTACGCGCGGCAGAGCGCCGTGTACGTGCCGATGTTCCTGCCCGAACCGGGCGGCGACGACGGGTCGTATGTCGAGGCGCTGGGTATCTTTCTCGGACGGCTCTTCGAGCGCACGCAGGGGCGCGCGATGGCTCTGTTCACGAGTTACGATATGCTCCAGCGCGTGGCCGATCGCGTGGACCAGGCGATGAAGCCGTTCGGCATCACGGTGCTGTCGCAAGGTCTGTCCGGGTCGCGCGAGGCCATTGCGCAGCGCTTTCGTGACGACATCGGATCGGTTCTGATGGGTACGCATTCCTTCTGGGAGGGGGTGGACATGGTGGGTGAAACCTTGTCCTGCCTGGTGCTCGCGCGGCTGCCGTTCGCGGTGTTTACCGACCCCATCGTGCAGGCCCGTACCGCACGGATCGAGGCCGAGGGCGGCAACGCTTTCGCCGCGTACTCGCTGCCGCAGGCGGTCATCCGTTTTCGCCAGGGATTCGGGCGCCTGATCCGTCACCGCAACGATCGCGGGATCGTCGTCGTGGCCGACCGCCGCATCGTCACGAAGCCTTACGGGCAGTGGTTTCGCGACAGTATTCCGGCCCAGACGGTGCGGTTCTACGAAGAAGAAGCGTTGTTGGATGCCGCCGCCGCGTTTCTGGATGTACCGCCGGGCGCGCCGGTACGATCGTGCCGCGCGATTCCGGTGGGTCCCGATGTCCGCCCTTGTCGGTCGAACGGTCGAGCGTTAGAGTAACGCGCCGTCACACGTTGGAGGATACATGGACAGAAGTCGAAACAGTATGGTTCGGGTTGTCGCCATCGGCATGGCGCTCACGGCCGGCGCCGCGTTCGCCTACGAGCAACCGCGGCCCAGGTATATCATCGCCGAGGTGACGTGGCGCGATCCGCGGGGCGGCACGAACCGGACCGACATCGGACAGATGTGGTTCGGCGACCTGCCGATCGTCGAGAATGGACGCACGCGCGGGTTCGGCCGTCTCGGTTACTATGACGGCATCAAGTGGTTCGTTCCCGACAATACGGGCGATGTGTGGATCGCCCGGATGCCCGAGGTGGCCGCGCCGCCGACGTTCCTTCTTCACGACTACCTTGGAGAAAAGGAGATCGTGCCGGCCTTCACATCGATCGACGTAGTGCGAACCGAAAGCGCGGTACTGGATCGTTTGATGGACGAAACGGCGAAGGACATTGCGCGGGGCGGTACGGGCGGCGATTCCGCGTGGCTGGAAGAGGTGACACTCGACGGGACGGAGAGTCGCCCCGCGTCCGTGCTGCCGGAGGCGTCCGGCGGCAAGGGGCGAGCGCCCGCCGCCGGCGGCGGAGCGCCCGCGCCGTTACGGTTCGCGACCGACGGCGATATCGGCGTCGCATCGATCGCGGTCACGAGCCTCGTGCGGATCGCGTTCCTGGAAGCATCCGACGGACTCAAGCGCGAGAAATTCGTGGGCCGCTACGTCGAGTTCAGTCAAAGCGCCGCCGGCGATGCGGGACGCGTGCAGGTCAAAGCGGCCACCTTTTTCGGCGGCGCCGACGGCAACGAACAATTTGTCGACGGCGGTTTCCTCGCGGACGGGGCGATCATGCTGGCGGCGAACTTCACGAACCTTGGGTTCGTGACGTCGGCGCCCGTCGAGCCATTGGGCGTCGATCCCGCGGCGGACGCCTATCCGGCGACCGAGGTTGTCGACGGCCGCGGCCGCAAGCGGCTGGACGAGCCGCGGCGCACGGGTACGCTGGCCTTCTTCAGCGACGACTTGCGCCGGCTCACGCGCGTCGTGCGCCTTGCCTGGGGGAGCGGGACCATCGAGCGCGTCCTTCAGGCCGCGGACGGCGCCCTGTACCTGTACGGCACCGTCGGTCCGCATTTTGACGCCGGGATGGGCGGCTTCCGTCGGTTGCCCGATGTCGACAACCCCGAAGCGGTGGCGTATGCGGCGGAAAAGAAACAGGTCCCCGGACCGGATACCTACGTATTGAAGCTCATGCCCGGTGGGCGTGCGGTGGCGTGGGCGATGCGTTTCAAGCACAGCCGTGTGAACTTGTTCGTCCTTCCCGATGGACGGTTGCTGGCCCGTCGGGGCGACGGGCTTTACTTCGTGACTCCCGAGGGCGAGGTTGCGCCGGGGCCGCGTTTGGAGATCACCGGCGGCAACATGGCCGTCGATCCCCGCACGGGCGACATGTATTTCGGTGGCAGCTACCGTTCCGCGACGGGCCTCGAACCGTATGTCAACCCGTACCTGTACAAGGTCTCGGCGGACGGCCGGCAGGCGTGGACGGCGTACGGCTGGAGCGGTCCGATCGTGGGCGTGGAGCGGTTTCGACTGGTGGCCGATTCGGCCGTCACGGGCATTCGCGTTGCCGAGTCCGGCGACCTGACGGTGACGGGGTGGTCGGACGGCGGGAACACCGTGCTTTCGCAGCAGCCGTATGACCTGCGGCGCATGGCGCCGGGTGGCGGCTTCGCGAGCTCGGTCTGGGGCGCCACGGGCGGATTGACCGTCCGGATCGCCCACATCATCCACATGCATCGCGACACGATGGAGGTCGACTACTGCACCAAGTATGTCTCCTACCTGCCGCCCAGCGATGTCCCGACGCTGGTCAACATCTACGACTACTATGGCCTTCCCAACGGGGACGTGGCGATCACCGGAGGCTCGGCCACGGGGTATATCGAGACGCACGATGCCTGGGTCCAGCCGTGGTATATCCAATATCGGACGAACCCGTACGCGGAGGCCAAGGGTGGGACGTTCTTCACGCTCTTCGCGCCTGGGTTCAACAAGCCGCGCATGGCCACGCGGACGCCGGGCGTATCCGGCGGGCGGTTGGCCGGACGCGGCAACCTGCTGTTGCTTTACTGTGGCGCGACCGGAGGAGGGGCGCCGCCGGCGCGACCGTATGGGACGCATCTGACGCCGATCGTGAAGCACGCCGTGCAACCGGCGAATGCGGGCGGATTGGATGGGTATGCCATGTTGATCGACACCCAGGGCGAACCGAACCCGCCGACGATCCCCGACTGGACCTGGGGCGAACGTGCGAACAAGGGGAGGACACGGCGATGAGGCGACGCCTACCATGGGCTCTGTTGTGCGCGGCGTTGACGGCGGTCGCCTGGACTGCTGGTCGGGCTGCCGATGCGGGCGCGGCGAAACCGACGGCCGAGATCGTCGCCAACGCGCGCGGCGTGTTCGACATGGCGAAGAACCCGCGACCCTATGCCGTCTGTCTCATCCTCGACCAGGACGGGAACCGCTATCCCAGTTTCTGGTGCGGCGCGAACGAGGGTGGGGAAGTGACGTTCAACGGGCGGATGGACTTCCTGGACGAAAGCATTCAGCTCGGGCACAAGGGCGCCTTCACGTTGTTGATCACGAATGCGGCTCACAAGAAGGGGATGGAAGCGATCGTGCCGGGCGGTGTCTGGGTCGACGGACTGCGGGATCGGAAGTTCCGGATCGCGGTCGAGCGCATCACGGACGCGAAGTACCTGGGGCTTGTGCCGATCAGGATGGCCACCGGGCATGGCATGACCGTCGCGAACAATCTCGTGCGTTTCCAGGTGGCGATCGCCGGAACCGTGAGCGTCGGGGACCGCCGTTCGCCGTTCGCCGGCACGGCGATGCTCGGGTTCATGGACGGCACGCCGGCGTTCACGCTGGAAGCCGAGTTCGCGTTTCCGGGCGAGGCGCTCGGATTGCCCGGCGAGACGGGCCGCGGGATCAAGGCGACGCTGCACGCGAGTTCGGCGCCGAGCGCGAAGATGCCCGAGGCGCTCGATGGCGACGGCGGCGGTATCAAGCTGCTCGACCTGTAGCGCCTGAGGCGCATAACACAGATGGGGAAGTAACAATGAGCAAGCGATCGCATCCCAAAGTGGTGGTCATCGGCGCCGGCAGCCTGTTCTTCGGACGGCAGGCGATCTGGCAGATGGTCTATTCGCCGCATCTCAGGGGCGGGACGCTGGCGCTCGTGGATACGGACGCCGCGAACCTCGGGCGCATGGCGGCCCTGGCGCGCAAGTTGGTGGCGCACGAGAAGTCGCCGCTCACGATCGAGGCGTCCGACAAGGCCGCCGACGTCCTGCGCGACGCCGATTTCGTCGTGCTCAGTTTCGCGGACCGTTCCGCCCGCTTCCGGGACATCGATTGCCGGGTGGCGGCCAAGTATGGCGTCCGCATGTGCAGCGGCGACACGATCGGACCGGGCGGCATCTTCCGGACGCTGCGGGAATTTCCCGTGATCGTGCGGTATGCGCGCGAGATCGAGAAGCTCTGTCCGGAGGCTTGGGTGATCAACTACATCAACCCCACCGCGACACACGGGTTGGGGCTGCGGCTGTACGCGCCGAAGCTGAAGAGCTTTGCGCTGTGCGACGGGTTGCACATGCCGCGGGTGAAGACGGGCTATGCCAAGCGGGCCGGGTTGGTCGCCACGGATGCCGAATGGACGGCCGAGATGGACCGCCGGTTCGATTTCCGCATCGCCGGCCCGAACCACTTCACGTGGCTGCTGAAGGCCGACTACGACGGTCGGGACATGGCCCCGGTCATCGCCGAGAATCTGCGGCTCAAGGCGGCGGCGGAAACGGACGGTGGCGACACGGGGGCCAAGGCCAGGCACAACGATGCCATCGGGTACGAGCTGTACGAGTTGTTCGGCAGGATCCCCACCTGCGTCGGCCACACCAAGGAATATGTCCGGTTCTGGCAGGGCCTTGGCAGGACGCCCGAGCGGATTCCCCCGCTGGAGATCTGGAACGTCGAGGAACGCTACCAGCGGCATGCGGACATGTGGAAGCAGGTTGAAGGGTTCATCGACGGCAAGACCCCGATGGCACAGTACAAGGCCGCGCTCGGGCCGGACCACGCCACGGACATCATCGAGGCCATGTGGGCCGGACTGCCCAGACCGTTCTTTATCAACACGGCGAACCGCGGCAGCGTGCCGAACATGCCGGACGACGCGTTCCTGGAACTTCTGTGCGATGTATCCATGGACGGTCCCAAGCCGCGTCCGGTCGGTCCCGCGCCGGTTGGATTGCGGGGACTGTGGCAGCAGGTGCTGGACAGTCACGAGCTGGCCGCGCGCGCGGCGATCGAGGGCGATCGCGATCTGCTGTTGCGCGCGTTTCTGTGCGATCCGATGGTCTCCTGTCCCGCCGACAGCCGGGCCATGATTGCCGAACTGCTGGAAGCCGAGCGCGACGTATTGCCGTCGTACTGGGGCCAGGTCCGCTGAACGCTCGTGCTTGGCGACGGTCAGGCACGCACCGGCGAGCGGGGCAGAGCCGTGCGGCGCCGCGGCGCCGCGCTCGATCGCGTACCTGGCGAACCGATGGAATGAGCCGAGCCGGCGTCGGCTTAGCGGCAGCAGCCTTCATCCAGCATCTGGCTGACGGTGATGCCCAGGTGTTTTGACACGTTGTCGAGGTTCCGGGCGGACGGGAATCGAAGCCCGCGTTCCCACTGGCTGATCACCGAGATGCTGACCTTCAGATCCTTTGCCACCTTGGCCAGCGTGAGGCCCTGCGCCGCGCGCCACGCATGCAGGTTCTCCGCCAGAATCATGCCCACGGCCTTCCGTTTCGCCTTCTTAACCGTCGTGTTCTTCGCCATGTGTCATCCCGTCCTTTCCGTATGAAACCACCCATCGCCAACCATGCCCGTTTCACGAGCCCGGATTCAGACTAGCGACGAACGATCAGAATGTAAAGCGTATCGTACGCCCCTGGACAGGTCAGCCCCTCATGTCCGCAAGATGCGTTTGCCCTGGGGCCGCCGCAAAGCGGGATTGACAGGGTGGGGCAAAAGCCATAGGTTGCGCACCGCTCGACATCCGATGGCAGCGTAGTTGGCGGAGGCGATAGTGGACATTGACCGTATACGACACAGTGCGGCGCATATCATGGCGGCCGCGGTCTGCCGGCTGTACGAGGGCGTCCAGCTCGATATCGGGCCGTCGACGGACGCGGGGTTCTACTATGATTTTGACCTGGCGCACCGCCTGGCGCCGGAGGATTTCGAAGCCATTGAAGCGGAGATGGCCAGGATTGTCGCGGAGAACCTGCCGTTCGAGCGCCTGGAGGTGACGCGCGAGGAAGCGGTGCGGATGCTCGAAGCCGGCGGGCAATCGTACAAGCTCAAACGGCTGGCCGACATTCCCGAAGGCGAAACGATTACCTTCTACCGGTGCGGCGCGTTCAGCGATCTGTGCCGCGGGCCGCATGTCGCGACATCCGGCGAGGTCAAGGCGTTCAAACTGATTTCCGTCGCCGGGTCTTATTTCCGCGGCAAGGAAGGCAACCCGATGCTTCAGCGCGTCTACGGGATCGCCGCCGAAACGCCCGAGAAAATCCGCGAGGAACTGACCCGGATCGAAGAAGCCCAGAAACGCGACCATCGCCGTCTGGGGCGCGAGCTCGACCTTTTCAGCATTCAGGACGACGTCGGTCCCGGGCTCGTGCATTGGCATCCGCGCGGCGCCCGCATCCGCACCATCATCGAGGACTTCTGGCGTCGCGAGCACTATCGCGCCGGGTACGAACTGCTGTTCACGCCGCACATCGGCCGGGCGCAGCTCTGGGAAACCTCCGGGCATCTCGACTTCTACAGCGAGAACATGTATGCGCCGATGGACGTGGATGGCAACGCCTACTATGTCAAACCGATGAACTGCCCGTTCCACATCCAGATCTACCGGTCCTCCAAGCGCTCCTACCGGGAATTGCCGCTGCGCTGGGCCGAGCTCGGAACCGTCTACCGCTACGAAAAGAGCGGCGTGCTGCACGGCCTGATGCGCGTGCGGGGATTTACGCAGGATGACGCGCACATCTTCTGCACGCCGCAGAAGATCGTGGACGAAGTGAAGCGGACCGTGACCTTTGCGCTCCGGATGCTGCGCGCGTTCGGTTTCGAGGAGGTCAGCGCCTATCTGGCGACGCGACCCGAGAAGGCCGTTGGTGAGGAGTCGCGATGGGCGCAGGCCACCGACTCGCTGCGACAGGCTTTGGAGGCGGAGGCGATCCCGTACGAGGTGGATCAGGGCGGCGGCGCGTTCTACGGCCCGAAGATCGACCTCAAGATCAAGGATGCCATCGGGCGCGAGTGGCAGATGGGGACGATCCAGTTCGACTTCAACCTGCCGGCGCGATTCGACCTCAAATATGTCGGCGAAGACGGCTGCGACCATCAGCCCTACATGGTGCACCGGGCGCTGCTCGGCAGTCTGGAGCGTTTTTTCGGCGTGCTGGTGGAGCATTACGGGGGCAAGTTCCCCATGTGGCTCGCGCCGGAACAGGTCAAGGTTCTTCCCATCACGGACGCGCAGATCGAGTATGCCGAACGCGTCGTTCAGGTTCTGCGCGAGCACGACCTGCGGGTGGGTATCGACTGCCGCCCGGAGCGGATCGGCGCGAAGATCCGGATGGCCCGCAACGAACGGGTACCGTTCATGGTGGTGGTCGGCGCCAAGGAGCAGGAGACGGAGAGCGTGACGTTGCGCGACCGCGACAACAACCAGGCGCCCATGGCGCTGGGCGCGCTGGCCGCCCATTTGTGCGAGCAGTGCAAGCGTTGAACACAGGAGGTTAACTATTCGCTCGTTTATCAGAGTCAATCACAAGATTCGCGTTCCCAAGGTTCGGTGTACGGGTGTCGACGGGGCGATGTTGGGGGTATTGGAAACGCGGCAGGCGTTGCAGCTTGCCCAGCAGCAGGGGCTCGACCTGGTCGAGATTTCGCCGAATGCCGATCCGCCGGTGTGCCGGATCATGGATTTCGGAAAGTTCCGGTACGATCAGAGCCGCAAGGAGCGCCAGCAGCGCAAGAACCAGCAGCATGGCACCGTGAAGGAAGTCAAGTTCCGCCCCGGCGTCGACGACCACGATTACGAGACGAAGGTCAACCATCTGCGCGAGTTTCTGCAGAAGGGCCATAAGGTCAAGGTGACACTGATGTTCCGCGGACGCGAGAATGCCCATCGGGAGCTGGGTTTTGCCGTGGTGGAGCGGGTGATCAAGGATTGCGAGGCCCTGAGCGTGGTCGATATGCCCCCGAAGCGCGTGGGTCGTACGATCGTCGCCATGTTGGGCATCCGTCCGGCAAAGGCGAAATCCTGAGAAATAGAACTGGACGCGCCCGGCCGTTTTAGGTAACGTGCGCGCTTTTACGTTCTGACCCGCCTGTGCGAGGGGTCTGACGCCGTGATTTCCAACGGGAAAGAACAGGTTAGGTATGCCTAAGAAAAAGACAAACAAAGCGACGGCGAAACGAGTGAAGCGGACTGCCGGCGGCAAGTTCAAATTTGGACGGGCCGGGTCGGGGCATCTGCTTTCCAGCAAGACCCGCAAGCGCAAGCGCAGTTTGCGCGCGCCCGGCATCCTCAGCAAGCCGGAGTCCAAGCGTGTTGCCGAATTGCTGGCGTCGTAAGGATCAAGCTGGTTTTCGAGGGAGGACAATCACATGCCAAGATCAACCAATGCCCCCGCTTCCCGGCAGCGTCGACGCCGCCGGCTGGAGTTGGCGAAGGGATTCAGCGGATCCCGGAGCAAGCTGCTGCGTCAGGCGACCGAAGCGGTCGACCGGGCGATGGTGCTGGCGACGGTGCACCGCAAACAGAAGAAGCGCGACTATCGGTCGTTGTGGGTAGCCCGTGTGTCGGCGGCGTGCCGTGGCAATGGGATGACTTACAGCCGGCTTATCGAAGGCCTGACGAAGGCCGGGGTGACGTTGAACCGCAAGATGCTGTCCGAGATCGCGATCCACGATCCGGCCGGTTTCACTGGCATCGTCGAGCAGGCCAAGGCCGCGCTGGCGTAGTCCCCGGCGAGCGAACCCAACGGCCATCTGCCAAGATGGCCGTTTTTTTTCGTTGAGATGGCGAATGGCGTTATGAACGCGACCGAGATTCAGGCGGTGAAGCGCGAGGCGTTGGATGCGGCGCGCGTCGCTGACGGTATCGAGGCCATCGAGGCGATTCGGGTCGCGTATCTCGGCCGCAAGGGTTTTCTGCCCGGTGTCATGAAGAGCCTGGGCGGGTTGGCGCCCGACGAGCGGGCCGCCGTGGGGCGCGACGCGAATGCATTCAAGGACGAGTTGACGGCGGCATTGTCGGCGCGCAAGGAAGCGTTGGCGGCGGCCGCGGGTGGGGCGGGCGAGGCATTGGATGTGACGTTGCCCGGGCGTTGGCCGCGCCGCGGGACGCGCCACCCGCTGTCGCAGGTGATCGAGGATGCGGTGCGCATTTTCGGTTCGCTCGGGTTCACGGTGGCCGAAGGCCCCGATATCGAGACCGGCTATCGCAACTTCGAGGCGCTCAACACGCCGCCGCATCACCCCTCGCTGGACGCGCAGGACACGTTTTGGCTGGATACGGGCGAGCTCCTGCGCACGCAGACCTCGCCGGTGCAGATACGCGTGATGGAATTGCGGCAGCCACCCGTCCGCATCGTCACGCCGGGGCGCTGTTACCGCCGCGATACGACCGACGCCACGCATAGCGCGAATTTCCACCAGATCGAGGGGCTCTACGTCGATCGCGACGTGTCGCTGGCCGACCTGAAGGGAACGCTGGCTTACTTTGCGCGCGAAATGATGGGACCGGGCGTCGGCGTGCGGTTCCGCCCGCATTTCTTCCCCTTTACCGAGCCCAGCGTGGAATGCGACTTCTCCTGCCATGTATGCGGCGGCAAGGGGTGCCGTGTCTGCAAGAACAGCGGCTGGATCGAGATCGCCGGGGCCGGGATGGTCGATCCGCGCGTCTTCGCGAAGGTCGGGTACGACGCCCGGGCGTTTACCGGTTTCGCGTTCGGCATGGGTATCGAGCGCATCGCCATGGTGAAATTCGGTGTTCCGGACATCCGGATGTTCTACGAGAACGATGCGCGGTTCCTGGCGCAGTTCCGATGATCGCGTGACGTGCCGACGGGGAGTGTGGACGCATGAAGGTTCCGATAAGCTGGCTGAAGGATTATGTCGATATCGACGTGTCGCCGCGCGTGCTGGCCGAAAAGCTGACGTTCTCCGGGATCGAGGTCGAAGGCATCGCGACCGTCGGCGCGGCGTTCGAGGGGCTCGTGGTCGGCGAGGTGACGGAAGTCCGTCCGCATCCCAACGCGGACAGGTTGCGGCTCTGTACGGTCAACGACGGTCGCGGCGCGGTGCCGGTGGTCTGCGGGGCGAATAACGTCACGGCGGGCGTCAAGGCGGCCTTCGCGCCGGTCGGCGTGACGCTGCCCGGCGGCATCAAGCTCAAGCGGGCCAGGATTCGGGGCGAGGAGTCGCTGGGCATGCTCTGCGCGGAGGATGAGCTCGGGCTCTCCGACGCGCATGACGGCATCCTGCTGCTGCCGCCGGATTCGGTTGCCGGAACGCCCCTGGCCGATGTGCTGGGCGGTCCCGAGACGGTCCTTGAGTTGGAGGTGACGTGGAACCGCCCGGACTGTCTCTGCATGATCGGCATCGCGCGCGAGGTGGCGGCGCTGTTGGGCAAGCCGTTGAAGCTGCCCGCGGTAGTGGTGGCGCCGGGCGGGGGCGACGTGCACGAGCGCGTGCGCGTGAGTATCGACGATCCGCGGAGCTGCAACCGGTACACGGCGCGTGTGTTGGACGATGTGCGCGTCGGGCCGAGTCCGGCATGGATGCGGCGGCGGCTGTCGCTGTGCGGCGTGCGGCCGATCAGCAACGTCGTCGACGTCACCAACTACGTGATGTTGGAGTGCGGGCATCCCTTGCATGCCTTCGATTTCAACCTGCTATCCGATCGGACGATTCGCGTGCGCCGGGCCGTGGCGGGCGAGACGCTCGAAACGCTCGACGGCGTGACGCGCACGCTGAACGCCGAAACCCTCGTGATTGCCGATGCGCGGCGGCCGGTTGCGCTGGCGGGCGTGATGGGCGGCGCCGGCAGCGAGATTGCCGCCGGGACGCGATGCGTGCTCCTCGAGAGCGCGCATTTCGATCCCCCGCAGATACGCAAGACTGTGTCGTCACTGGGACTCTCGACGGAGTCGAGCCACCGGTTCGAGCGCGGGGTCAATGCCGGCAGCGTCGCATGGGCCAGCGCGCGCGCGGCGGCGCTGATGCAGGAACTGGCCGGGGCGACGGTGCTGGACGGCGTGGTCGACAGCTATCCCGTGCCGCGCGTGGCGATCGAGATACCGCTATGCTACGACCGCGCGCGCCGTCTGCTGGGTGTCGCCATCGATGCCGGCGAGATTCGCCGGATCCTGGAGTCGCTCGAAATGACGTGTGTGGACGCGAACGAGGAAGGGTGTACGGTGCGCGTGCCCGACTTCCGGCTGGATTTGCATATCGAGGCCGATGTGATCGAGGAAATCGCCCGGATGCATGGGCTGGACCGTGTGCCGGCGCCGGCGCCGGCGGCACGCGTCGTGCCGGGCGTCAGCGACGCGCCGAGTCGCGCGGTCTTCCGGGTGCGGGACATCCTGGCGGGGCTCGGGCTTGCCGAAACCGTGACGTACAGTTTCGTCTCGCCGGCGCTGCTGGACCTGTTCGATCCGGCCGATGCGCCGACGCGCGTGGCACTGCCCAACCCCGTGAGTGCGGATCAGGGCCTGTTGCGGCACTCGCTGGTGCCGCAGCTCGTCGAGACTCTGGGGCGCAATCAGGCGCATCAGACCACCGAGATGCGCGCATTCGAGATCGGCCGCGTTTTCACCCGGCGTTCGGACGGCGGCATCGCCGAGGAGACGCGGGTGGCGATCGGATTGATGGGGCGGTCCGGACCGGATGGTTTCCTGCCGGTGCGCGCCGCGGTGGCGGATGAAGACATGTTTCTGGCCGTGAAGGGCGTCGTCGAGGCGCTGCTGGAGGCCGCGGGCGTGGATGCGGCGGCCGTGGAGTGGATGCCCTGCGCGCGGCCCTGGCTGGCCGCGGGTCGGGCCGCGCTGCTGCGCGTGGCCGGCCGCGATCTCGGTTGTGTCGGGTTGCTTGACGCGGCCGTGCGCCATCGCTGGCGCATGCATGGCCCGGTGGGGGTGGCCGATCTGCCGTTGGACTGGATCGCCGCCGACGTGTTCAGTCGGCGCCCGCCGCGCGCGGTTCCGGCCTACCCGTCCATTTCACGCGATGTGGCGATGGTGGTCGATGCCGGCATCCCGCATGCGCGTATCGAACGTGTGGTCCGCGCGGCCGCGCCCGCCGAATTGACACGCATGGAACTGTTTGATATCTTCAGGAGTGAAGGGATAGGGAGTGGCAAGCAGAGCCTTGCCTACTCGCTCGTCTATCAGTCCGGCGAGCGCACCTTGACCGACGAGGAAGTCAACCGCTTTCAAGATGCGGTCAGGGCGGCGCTGAAGGCCGAACTGGGGGCCGAGCTTCGGGAAGGGTGATGGTTTGTTTAATCGGGTGATTGCGGGAAGTGCCCGCGACACGCGTTTGTCGGTGCGAATAAGGCAAAGGTCACTGGCCAGATGGTCATGTGTCTGGTGCGATCGACTCTGCGGAATGCCTTGGTGCGATGGATGCTGACGTTCCGCGGATTTACTTGGCTTGACGCATGTGACGTGCTAATGCAAGTCTTGTCGTCAGGCGCCGGGACGCGTACGTGGGCGCCATCCGCGAGCGTTGCGGAATGTTCTTTGAGAATGGGGCCATCTTTCTTTCCCGTGAAGGAATTTTGCCCTGCCTTGTTCGCTTAGAGGCAGAAATCTCTGACCCAACACTTTCATACCAGGGAGCTGGAACACGTGTTGGAAGGCATGCCCGCAAGGGAAGCCCGAAGACATGAATACGGTGCCCACCTCGTTAGCGAGGTTCGGAGATGATGCTTTTTACGACGGGGCGGGGCTCTTTTTTTTCGGGGTTGAAATGGACCTGTTTGACAGCGCCGACGGAGCAGTGGCATCGCGGCAGTCGCCGCTTGCGGCCCGCATGCGTCCGCGTTCCCTGGACGAGTTGGTCGGGCAGGACGCGGTGGTCGGGCCGGGGTCGCTGTTGCGTCGCGCGATCGAAGCCGACCGTCTCGGCAGTATCATCCTCTATGGCCCTCCCGGTTGCGGGAAGACCACGCTGGCCGAGTCGATTGCCGCCACGACGCGCTCGCGGTTCGTGCGCACGAGCGGCGTCCTCTCGAATGTCGCCGAACTCCGCGCGCTGATCCGCGCCGCCGAGCACGAAGGGCGGCAGAGCGGTGCGCCGACGATCCTTTTCATCGACGAAATCCACCGGTTCAGCAAGTCGCAACAGGATGTCCTGCTGCCGCACGTCGAGGACGGCACGGTGACGCTGATCGGTGCGACGACTCACAACCCGCTGTTCTTCATCAACAGTCCCCTGGTGTCGCGGTCGCTGGTCTTCGAGCTGCAGCCGGTTCCGCCTCCGGCCATCGAAACCCTCTTGCGGCGCGCGCTGTGCGACGAACGCGGTTTCCCGGGCCTGGCGATCGATGCCGACGCGGACGCCATCCGGCATCTGGGCGTGATCTCGGAAGGCGATGCGCGGCGGGCTTTGAACGCGCTCGAGATCGCCGTGCTGACGACGGCCCCCGGCGCGGATGGCCGGATCCATATCACGCGCGCGGTGGCTGAAGCGTCGATCCAGCGCAAGATGGTCGTGTACGACCATGACGAAGATGGTCATTACGATACGATTTCCGCGTTCATCAAGAGCGTGCGCGGCTCCGACCCGCATGCGGCGTCCTACTGGCTCGCCAAGATGCTGTACGCCGGCGAGGACCCGCGATTCATCGCTCGGCGACTGGCGATTCTGGCCTCGGAGGACATTGGCAACGCCGATCCACGCGGGTTGCTCATGGCGGTGGCCGCCATTCAGGCCGTCGACTTCATCGGCATGCCGGAGGCGCGGATCACGCTGGCGCAGGTGACGACCTATCTGGCCACGGCGCCGAAGAGCAACGCGGCATACCTGGCGGTCGACAAGGCGCTCGCCGACGTCAAGGAGGGCCGCACGCTCCCCGTGCCGCGGCACCTGCGGAACGTCAAACTGCGCACGGCCGACAGCCAGGGCGAACCCGCCGCGTACGTGTATCCGCACGACCACGCGGGGCACTTTGTCGCGCAGGAATACGTGCCGACGGCGGCCCGTTACTACGAGCCCACGTCCGAGGGCTATGAGGATGCGATCCGGCGACGCATGGCCCACTGGGCCGGGGCGTCCGCGGAAGTGGCGGCCGATGCCGCGGGCGGGGGTGGCGCATGAGCCTCGCGATGCGGAAAGCGGAACTGCGGCGGCGCGTGCTGGCGCGGCGGCGGCGGTTGACCGATGCCGCCGTGCGGCGTCTGAGCCGGCGGATCGAGCGGCGGTTGCTCGCGTTGCCGGAGTTCCGTCTGGCCCGCACGGTGTGCGGCTACTTCGGCAGCCGCGGCGAAGTCCTGCTGGACGGGTTGATGGCCGACGCGCGGCGCGCGGGCAAGCGGGTGGCGGTTCCGGCCTGGCGTGCGCGCGAGCGATGCTACGGCTGGCGGGAAGTGACGTCCATGGCGGCATGCCCGGTGGGCCGGTTCGGGATTCGCGAGCCGCGCGGCGGGCCCTGGATCGACGGCGAAGACGCCGATGTCGTGTTTGTGCCGGGTGTGGCGTTCGACCTGTACGGCAACCGGATCGGTCATGGGGCCGGGTTCTACGACCGGCTGCTCGCGGCCATGCCGCGCGCGGTGCGTGTGGGTGTGTGTCATGGGTTTCAGGTGCGCCCGCGTCTGCCGGCCGAGGCCTGGGACGAATGTGTGGATGTGCTGGCCTGCGAGACGGGGCTGGTACGCGTGAAGCGATGAACACAACCGGCGGGCTCGCGGCGGGAGTCGCGCGTCAGGCCGGATAAACGAGGGAGGATGCACATGATAACGGCCACAGTCGGAGTAATCGCGGGTGTCTTGGGAATCGGTCTCGGATACCTGATACGGATGATGTTGGGCAGGGTTTCGTCGACCGCCATCGAGCAGCGGGCGAAGCAGCTTGTGTCCGAGGCGACGCGCGAGGCCGAGTCGATCCGCAAGGAAGCGAAGCTGAAGGCAAAGGAAGAAACGCTGGCCGCACGCGATGAGTTCGAGCGGTCGACGGAGTCGCGCCGCAAGGAGATCGCGCTGATCGAGGAGCGGATGAGCCAGCGCGAAACCAACCTCGACCGGAAGGTGGCGATGGTCGACAAGAAGGAACGCGCGGTGGAAGAGAAGACGGAGCTCCTGGGAAAGCGTGAAGTGGAGGTTAACGCGCGCGGCGAGGAACTCGCGAAGCTGACGCAGCAGGAGCGCGAGCGCCTCCAACGCGTGGCGGGGATGACGCAGGAGGAAGCACGGCAGGTGCTGCTCGCGCGCATGGAACAGGCCGTGCACGGCGAGGTCGGCGGGCTGATCCGGCGGCTTCAGGAGCAGGCCAAGGAAACGGCCGAACGCGAGGCCAAGAAGATCATCACCCTGGCCATCCAGCGATATGCGTCGTCGCATACGAGCGACATCGTGACCAGCACCGTGGCGTTGCCCAACGACGATATGAAGGGACGGATCATCGGGCGTGACGGCCGCAACATCCGTGCGCTCGAAGCAGCCACCGGCGTCAACATCCTCATCGACGACACACCGGAGGCGGTTGTCATCTCCGGCTTCGACCCCATTCGGCGCGAGATCGCCAAGCAGAGCCTCGAACGGCTGATCGCCGACGGGCGCATCCATCCGGCGCGCATCGAGGAAGTCGTCCTGAAGACCTCGGAGGATATGACCGAGACCATGCGGACGGCCGGCGAAGAGACCATCTTCGAGGTGGGGCTGCAGGGCATCGAGCCGGAACTCGTCCGCACGCTGGGGCGCCTCAAGTACCGTACGAGTTACACGCAGAATGTGCTGCGGCATTCGGTCGAGGTCGCGCAACTCATGGGGATGATGGCCGGCGAACTCGGTCTGAACACGGAAATCGCCAAGCGCATCGGGCTGTTCCACGACATCGGCAAGGCGCTTGACCACGAGGTTGAGGGCGGGCATGCCATCATTGGCGCCGACCTGTTGAAGCGTCACGGGCAGCCGCACGAGGTTGTCAACGCCGTCGCCGCGCATCATGAGGAAGTCCCGGCGGAGAGTCTCTATGCCGTGCTGTGCTCGGCGGCGGATGCCATGTCCAGTTCGCGCGTCGGTGCGCGATCCGAAACGTCGGGCATCTACATCAAGCGTCTCGAGAAGCTGGAGGCCATCGCCAACGGGTTTGACGGCGTGGCCAAGAGCTACGCGATTCAGGCCGGCCGCGAGATGCGGGTGATCGTGGAGCCCGAGAAGATCGACGACAACGGGGCGATGATTCTGGCCCGCAACATGGCCAAGAAGATCGAGGACGAGTTGCAGTATCCCGGACAGATCCGTGTCGTTGTCATCCGGGAGACCCGGTGTGTGGAGTTCGCGAAGTAGACCGCCGTCGCGCACGCGTCCAGCCGGGCGACGCCCCGGACCGGTGGCGCCGCGGATGGTGGCCCGCGCCTTGTCGGAGGTGTCGCGCGAGAAGGGAGTCTGGTGATGAAAGTGCTCATGGTCGGCGATATCGTCGGTGCGCCCGGGCGGTCGATTTTCGCGCAGGTGACGACGCGCCTGAAGGCGCGCGGCGAGGTCGACTTCGTTGTCGTCAACGGCGAGAACGCCGCCGGTGGAAAAGGGATCACCGAGAAGATGGCCGGGGAGCTGTTCGCCGGCGGCGCGGACGTGATCACGCTTGGCGACCACACGTGGGATCAGAAGGAAGCCGAACGTTACCTGGACCGGGCGGACCGCGTGATCCGCCCGGCCAACTTCGCGCCCGGCTGTCCGGGGCGCGGGGTCGTTACGGTGCCCACGCCGCTCGGCGATGTCTCCGTCGTGAGCCTGGTCGGTCGCGTCTTCATGAACCCGTACGACTGTCCGTTTCGCTGCGTGGATGCGCTGTTCCGCGATGGAACCATCAAGAGTCGTATCGTCATCGTCGACATGCATGCCGAGGCCACATCGGAGAAGATCGTGATGGGGCGGTATCTCGACGGCCGCGCGTCGATCGTCGCGGGCACGCATACGCATGTGCAGACTTCGGACGACGTGATCCTGCCGGGCGGTACGGCGTACGTGACGGACCTTGGCATGACCGGTGTGAAGGACTCGGCCATTGGCCGCGACCTGAAGTCCGTCGTATCCATGTTCTTGACCGGGATGCCGACGAAGTACGATCTGGCCCAAGGTGTGCCGCTGCTGGAGGGCATCCTTGTGACCCTCGATCCGAAGACCGGGCGGGCGCGCGGCATCAAACGGCTGCGGGAGGCCGCCGAGGGACCGGCGCGGTCGGCGCTCGGGGTGTAGCATGGACGAAACGAACCGGCCGAAGATTTACACGATCCGCGACCTGACGCGGCTGATCAAGACCGCGCTCGAGACGCGTTTCGGCGATGTCTGGGTCGAAGGCGAGCTCTCGAACGTGAGCCAGCCGGCCTCCGGACACCTCTACTTCACGATCAAGGACGAGTCCGCGCAACTCGCGGCCGTTCTGTTCCGGGGCAGCCAGCGCGGGTTGAAGTTCGCGCCCCGCGATGGGATGGTCGTGCAGGCGCATGGCGAGATCGGCGTGTACGAGCGCAGCGGGAAGTACCAGCTTATCGTGCGTGAGCTTCGGGAGGGCGGGTTGGGCGCCTTGCAAGCGCGCTTCGAGGCGCTCAAGGAGAAGCTGCGCAAGGAAGGACTCTTCGAGGTCTCGCGCAAACGCGCCTTGCCGATGCTCCCGCGGCATGTGGGCATCGTGACGTCACCGACCGGCGCGGCCATCCGCGATATCCTCAACGTCATCGACCGCCGTTTTCCGAACCTGCACCTGGTGGTCGTGCCGGCGAAGGTGCAGGGCGACGGCGCGGCGGCCGAGATCGCGGCGGCGATCGACCTCATCAATGCCGTCGGCGGCGTGGACGTGTTGATCGTCGGTCGCGGCGGCGGGAGCATCGAGGACCTGTGGTGCTTCAACGAGGAAGTCGTGGCGCGCGCGATCGCGCGCTCGCGGATCCCCGTGATTTCGGCCGTCGGGCATGAGACCGATTTTACGATCTGCGACTTCGTGGCGGACCTGCGGGCACCCACGCCGTCCGCGGCGGCCGAGCTCGTGGTGGGGCGCAAGGATGCCTTCGAGGACCGCCTGGGGGTGCTGGAGAAGCAACTCGCGCAGGTCTTGCGGACCCGCCTGCTGGCGGCCGGCGCGCGGCTGGCGGCGTTGGCGCGGCATTACGTGTTTCGCGAGCCGGAAAACCGGGTGCTGCGATACCGGCAGCGCCTCGACGCGCTCAGGGGCGCGCTCCGGCACGGGTTGACGGGTGGCGTGCGCGAGGTGCGGCAGCGATTGATCGTGGCCCAGGGCACCATGCGGCACGGCCTGGTCGGCAGTGTGCGGGAAGTCCGCCAGCGCGTCGACGAGAGCGGCGGACATATGAGTCACGCCCTTGCCCTGCGGCGGCAACTGGCGGCGGAACGTCTGGAACGGCACCGGTTGCAGTTGCGCGCCCTGGATCCGCGGGGCGTGCTTGGCCGCGGGTACACCTTGACACGGGCCATCGACGGACGCGTGCTGGCTTCCGCGGGGGATGTGACGGCCGGGAGCCGACTGGTGACCGAGTTTCGGGATGGGCGTGTGGTTTCGACGGTGGAGGCCAAGGAGGCGGAGGTGCGGGCAGCGACGATGGGAGACATGCGATGACGGCAAGGAAGACGACACAGACGAGTGAAGCGGGGCCCGGGTTCGAAGAGGCGCTGAGCCGGCTTGAGACGATCGTCGGCGATATGGAGAACGGCGCGCTGACCCTGGACGACATGATCCGGCGGTTTGAGGAAGGGCAGTCGCTCGTGCGGTTGTGTACGACCAAGCTCAACGAAATCGAAAAGAAGGTGGAACTGCTCGTCAGGAAAGGCGACGCGGTGACGACCGAGCCGTTCGACGCGGACACCGGCGGAGGCCCTTCGTCCGACGAACCGCCCGCGGCGCCGAACGAGCTTTTTTGATGGCGGCAAGCGACTGACACGAGGCCGTGAGCCGGCGAACCTATGGACTGTGTGGCGGAAATCGAGGAACTCCGGGTCACGTTTCGCGATGGGCGTGACCGCGTGTGCGCGGTCAACGGCGTCTCCCTGCGGATCGACGCCGGCGAGACGCTGGCGCTGGTGGGCGAGAGCGGGTGCGGCAAGAGCGTAACGGCGCTGGCGCTGGCGCGGTTGCTCCCGACGTCGTCGGCGGTTTGCACGGGGCGGGTGCGACTTCTCGGCCGCGATGTGCTCGGCGTGCCGGAACGCGCGGTGCGTCCGTTGCGCGGGCGCGGCGTCGCCTACATTTTCCAGGACCCGGGGGCTTCGCTGAACCCCGTGTATACCGTCGGGTTCCAGCTCCGCGAGACGATCCGGCTGCACCAGCCGCGCGCGGCTGCCGGCACGGAAGCGATCGCGCTGCTGCGTCGCGTGGGCATCGCCGATCCCGCGGAACGGTTGCGGGCGTACCCGCACATGCTCAGCGGCGGCATGCAGCAGCGGGTCATGGTGGCGCTGGCGCTGGCGTGTCGTCCGGCGCTGCTGGTCGCCGACGAACCGACGACGGCGTTGGACGTCACCATCCAGGCGCAGGTCCTCGATCTGCTCAGGGTTATCCAGCGCGACTCCGGGATGGCGCTGCTGCTGATCACGCATAACCTGGGACTGGTGGGCGATATCGCCGAACGGGTGTGTGTCATGTATGCGGGATCGATTGTCGAGAGCGGCCCCGCGCGCGATGTGTTGCGGCGCCCGCACCATCCCTACACATGCGGGTTGCGCGCGGCCGTTCCGCGGTTGCGCGGCGACGGCGCGGTCTTGCGTGGCATTCCCGGTACGGTGCCGGATGCCACGCGCCTGCCGCCGGGATGTCCGTTCGCGCCGCGTTGTACGCGCGCGGATGACCACTGCCGGATGCAGTGTCCGCCGCTCGAACCGCTCGAGCCGATCGAACCGCTCGCGACGGGTGCGCGTGCGGGGCGGCTTGTGCGCTGTTTCCATCCGGTTCTGGAGACGACGCCATGATGTTGCTGGAGGTTGATGACCTGCGGGTGGCCTACCCGGGTCGGCATGGCGTCCGCGTGCCGGCCGTACGTGGCGTGACGTTTGCCGTCGGGGCGCGGGACACGTTGGGCATCGTTGGCGAGAGCGGCTGCGGCAAGACGTCGGTCGCGAATGCGGTGGTCGGTCTGGCGCCGGTCACGGGGGGGGCGATCCGCTATCGCGGCACGCCGCTGGCGGCCCTGTCGGGCGACGGTCGCGCGGCGTATCGCCGTAAAGTGCAGATTGTTTTTCAGGACCCGTTGGGTTCGCTGAACCCGCGGCTGACGGTGGGACAGGCGATCCTGGAGGTGTTGACCGTGCATCGCCGGAGCCTCGGGCTGTCGCGTGCGGCGCGCCAGACGCGGTGCGTGGACCTGCTGGAGTCGGTGGGGCTGGGCGTGGCCTTCGCCGATCGCTATCCGCACCAACTCAGCGGCGGGCAGCGGCAGCGCGTGGGCATCGCGCGGGCGCTCGCTCTCGAGCCCGAGGTGCTGATCGCCGACGAGCCGGTGTCCGCGCTCGACGTGTCCATCCAGGTGCAGATCCTGAACCTGATCCGCGAACTTGCGGCGCGGCATGGGTTGGTGTACATCCTGATCGCGCACGACCTCGCGGTGGTTCGGTACATGTGCCGGGAGGTCCTGATCATGTACCACGGCCGGGTGGTGGAGCGGGGACCGACGGATGCGGTGTTTGCCGCGACGGCGCACCCCTATACGGAGGCCTTGCTCTCGGCGGTGCCGGACCTGGACCGCGACATATCCGATGGGGGCGCGGGGCGGATCGTACCGGCGGGCGAGCCGCCATCGGCGATGGCGGTCATCGCCGGGTGCCCGTTCCATACGCGTTGCGCGAGGACGTGCGGGCGCGAGCGGTGCATGCGCGAAGCGCCCGCGCTGCGCGAAGTCGCGCCGGGGCGATGGAGCGCCTGTCACTTCGCGGAGGAACTGCCGGGGTTGAAGCGAGAGGAGCATGGCCGATGAACGAGTGTGTGGTTGCCGGAGAGGAATGGCGGGCGATGACGGGGGAAGGCGGTCTGTACGACCTGGGGGCGGATGCCGACGTGGTGCGACGGTCTGCCGCGCGGATCCGGGAGATACGGATGCGGGATGTCGAGCTGCGTCTCGTGGATGGCCGGGGAAATCCGCTGGCGGGTGAACCGGTCGACGTGGAGCAACTTGGTCACGCGTTTCTGTTCGGCGATCAGCTTTGGCCGCTCGATGCGCTGTACCGTGACGGGCGTGGCGCCGGTGACCGCGCGCGCGCCTGGAAGCGGCGCTATGCCGAAGTCTTCAATGCCGCCACGAGTCTATGTTACTGGACCGAGCGGCCGCGCAACGATGCCAGCAAGACCGAGGATCGCCAAGGCGAGCCGCGCGTCGAAAACTTCGCCGACACCATCGCCTGGACCATGGCCGAGGGGATGACGCCGAAGGGACACCCGCTGTTCTGGTCTATTCCCAAGTGCACGCCGGATTGGGTGCAGCGGTATGACCGGGCGACCTTCATGAAGTTCGCCGAAGTGCGCGTCCGCGGTCTGGTGGCGCGGCATCGGGGCAAGGTGCGCGTCTGGGATGCGGTCAACGAGCCGATGTGGGAAGCGGCGCCGGGAAACCTGGCGGCGCGGCAATGGCCGCACATCGAACCGATCCCCGTCGTGGTCGACTACATCGCCGAGGTCCTGCGCTGGTGTCGCGAGGAGGATCCGGACGCCACCTACCTCGTGAACGACTACGGGATGGAGGAGGAGAAGCCCCGCGCGCTGACCGGCAGCGATGGCTCCGCCGTGACGGCCGCCTCGCAGCGACGGCGGTATGCCGCGATGCTGCGCGAACTGCGCGAGCGCGGCAGCGCGCCCGACGCGGTCGGTCTCCAGGCGCATACGGGCGGCTGGCTGAAGCCGGCGGCGCAATGGGCGGTGTACGATGAACTCGGCGCGGTCGGGCTTCCTTTGCATGTGACCGAGTTCTGGGCGCATCTCGGCGCCCTGGGGTCGGCGGCGTCCGGCGTGCCGGATGAGACGTTGCGCGACCTGCAAGCCGAATACGTGGCGAATTACCTCACCTGCGCGTTCGGGCACCCGGCGGTCGAGGCGTTCTTCTTCTGGGGATTCATGGGGGATGCCGTGATCTGGCGGGACGAATTCTCCAGTCACGAGACCACAGCGTTGCATCGGCGTGTGCGGGATCTGATCAACACCGAATGGCACACCCGCGCGCGGGTGACGACGGATACGGCCGGCGTAGCGCGCTTTCGCGGCTTCCATGGCGACTACACGGTGCGTGTCCTGCGCGGCGGCGTTCCGAACGGACGTCGTTTCACGGTGGGGGCCGGACGCGGGACTGCCGAGATTGCCGTGACATTGTGCGATAAGGAAGGTCGCCGGATATGAACGATACGATGACGACGCGGGAGCGGTTTCACGCCGTAATGAGGCACGAGCCGTTCGACCGGTTGCCGATCCTCGAATGGGCGTCGTGGTGGGATAAGACGATTCAGCGGTGGCATGGCGAGGGGTTGGACCCCGCGATCAAGGAAAGGTACGCGGTCAGCGACTACTTCGGCCTCGACCGTTACTGGCAATGCTGGGTCTACCCGCTGCGTGCGGGGTGTCCGTGTGCGGCCAGTCATGGCGCGCCGCTCGTGCGCAATGAAGACGAGTACACGGCGATCGTGCCGTTCCTGTATCCGGACCCGGACGCATGCATCGACGCCCGGGTCTGGGAGCGGCGCGCGCGGGAACAGGAGCGCGGCGAGACGGTCATCTGGTTCACGTTGGACGGGTTCTTCTGGTTCCCGCGCCGGTTGCTGGGGATCGAGAACCACCTTTTCGCGTTCTACGATCGGCCGGAGTTGATGCATCGCATCAACCGGGACCTGGTGGCCTGGCACCTGAAGGTTCTGGCGCGCATCCGCGAGATCTGCACGCCGGATTTCATGACATTCGGCGAGGACATGAGCTACAACAACGGTCCCATGCTGTCGCGGGAGTTGTTCGATGCGTTCCTGCTGCCGAGTTACCGGCAGGTGGTGCCGGTGTTGGAGCGGGACGGCATCCTTCCCATCATCGATTCGGACGGCGACGTCAGCATCGCCGCCGAGTGGTTCCGGTCGGCCGGGTTACGGGGCATACTGCCGCTGGAACGACAGGCGGGATGCGATATCGACGCGTTGCAGGCGCGATATCCCGATCTGCTCTGGATCGGGCATTACGACAAGATGACGATGACGCGGGGAGAGGCCGCGATACGGGCCGAATTCGAACGACTGCTGCCGGCCGCGGCACGCGGCGGGTTCCTGCCGAGTGTCGATCACCAGACGCCCCCGGGCGTCTCGCTTGCCGCGTATCGGTGTTATCTCGACCTTTTCCGCGAGTATGCGGCGGAGGCCGGAGTCCGTTCTCATCAACCGGAAAAGGTCTGCAGTCTGCAGTCTGCAGTCTGTAGTCTGCAGTCGGCCTGAATCCGATCAGAGGGCTGTCGCACCGCGCGCGGCGCACCAGGCGCGGGCTTCATCGATCTGCAGGAAACACTGCATCCGCTCGTAGCCGCCGACACGGGCAAGGACCGTGTAGAGGCGGGCCAACCCATGCAGGTTCTCCGGCACGACGAGCGCGAAGCCGCCCTGGAAGATGGCCATCCGCCGCCGCAAAACGTCCACGAAAGCCGTGCCGTCATCGATATCCGCGGTGTAATTCGCGCCGCGCAGGTCGAAGATCACGGCGCAACCGGCCGTGAAGCGGGGATCCTCGGCTACCGCATCGACGGCCCGAATCATCTCCGGCATCTTCACCTGTCCGATGCCGGTGATGAACGCCAACCCTTGCACGGGGTCGACCTCGTGGGCTATGCGAGTCTGCGCCATCGGCTACTTACCGCGCGGCGGCAGGACCGTCATGCCCTTTTCGATCGCGGCCCCCGCGGTCAGCGGCTTGCAGTAGGCGATCTTTTCCTTGACCTCGTAGACTTCGATGCCGGCGACCTTGGTCTGTTCGACGTCGAGCACCTCGCCCGTGTCTTCGTCGCGCAGCACTTCAACGCTGCCGACATCGAAGGTGTTGCCGACTGCCACGCCCTCGCGCGAGCCGCGGTTGATGATGACCTTGTCATCCTTGGCGAGCATGACAGTGGCCTCCCACGGCATCTTGTCGAGTTGCTTGATGAGGAAGGTGAGCGCCTGCCCGCAGGCGTCTTCGCACGCCTTCCCGACGTTGTCCTTCTTGTACATATCGGTGTCGCCGGTGAGACCGCCCAGCTTGGACCCATGGTAACCGAAGGAGAGCGCCTTCCGGCCGGACTGGCCGACGACCTTGGTCGAGGCCTTGACCTGACCGGTGGTCGTATCCATGAGGTAGATCGTGATGTTGATTTCGGCTTTGCCGCCGGCGCCGCCGAGGCTGATGCCCTTGAAGTTAAGGCGACCGCCGCCGCCGCCCGTGTCATTGGCGACGTGCGTGATCGATCCGCGGACGAGAAGTTGGGCCGGCGTCAACTGCCCGGTGGCGGGCGTCTTCTTGCCGCCGGCGGTACGGCCCGAGGCGGCGAGGTCCTGTTCGGCCATGGCCTGCGCGCGCATCTCGTCGTCCGCGAGCACGACGAACCAGCCGGATTGCTGCAGGATGTCCGTAAAGATGGTCTTGAAGCCGTCGCCGACATCCCACGAATGGCTCCAGTTGGCTTCATTCTTGAATTCGGCTACCGAGACCGAATAGCGGAGATTGCCCTTGGGTTTAGGGATTTCCGTGGTGTCCGCCGACAGCGCGACATAGTGCCCCGACAGAAGACCCATGGCCACGACGGTGATCAGACGACGCATCATACGACCTCCTTAAGTACTTGGTACCGGGTAGGAGAATACCGGGGTACGCCGGCAAAATGAAGTGAATTCTCGTCGGCGTGCGAACGGGGCCACGGGGGGGCGGACGGGGGAACGGGGGACGTCGATGCCGTTCTCGGTTCCAGGCGCTCCCTGCCGGCATTCCCTTGCTTGACGGGCGCCGATGCGATACGTGATGCTGGTGACGTCGGAGGAACGGGCACGGGTTGATGACCGAGGCAAGGAGGACGACGATGAAACGTACGATGGTGTGGGTGCTGACGGGTGTGGTGGGCGTGACGGTCGGGTGTGGAAAGAGCGGCAAGGAACGCGAAGTCGAGAAGGCCAGAAACGAGTTTCAGGCCGCGGCCGAGCAGTTGGCGCGCGCGACGGCGCAGACGCGTCCGGCCGCTGGGGGCCGGGCGGACGCGGCGACGGGGGCCGAGGCTCAGGACATGGCGCGCGCCATGGAAGCGCTGGGACAAGCGGCCTCCGGGGGCGTCAAGGTGGACCCGGTGGACTTTCGCGAATTGAAGAAACTGCTGCCCGATGCCATCGCGGAACTCCCGCGCAAGGAGAGCAGTGGCGAGCGGAATTCGGCCATGGGCATGACGGTTTCCGAAGCCACGGCGTCCTACGCCGCGGAAGACGGCGAGCAACGGATGAGCCTGAAGATCGCCGACATGGGGAGCATGCAGGGATTCATGGGGATGGCCGGCGCGGCATGGGCCATGGCCGACGTCGACCGCGAGACCGACTCCGGCTACGAGCGCACGACCCAGGTTGACGGGCATCGGGCATTGGAGAGCTACGACCGTGAAGATCGCCATGGCGAATTCGAGATCCTCGTCGCCCGACGGTTCATGGTCAACCTGGAGGGGTATGGGGTGACCGAGAAGCAGTTGCAGGCGGCCGCGAAGGCGTTGCCGCTGGCGAAGCTCGCCGCGATGAAGGATGTCGGCGTCCAGAAGTAGACGGCATCGAGCGCCGACATCCGGCGGGGATCGGATACGAAACGGGCCGTTGCATCCGGATGGGTATTCGGGGTACTATGGATCCCGGTGACGTGACAAGGAGGACTCGGTTTTGGGATTGATCAGGCGAAGTGGCCCCGTGGTAATGGCGCGCTCCGAGCATTCGGTTTCGCGCCGCAACATCGACGAGGATGCGCTGAGGGTCTTGAGGCGGTTGCACGAGCACGGGCACACCGCCTATCTCGTCGGCGGCGGCGTGCGCGATTTGATGCTCGGGCGGCAGCCCAAGGACTTCGATATCAGCACGAGCGCGCACCCCAACGAGATCAAGCGGATATTCCGCAACTGTTTTCTCGTGGGCCGTCGTTTCCGGCTGGCGCACATCCGGTTCGGTTACCACAAGGTTATCGAGACCAGCACATTCCGGCGGCAACCGGAGGTGGCGGGCGATGCCGAGAACCCCGAAGCGGACCTTCTCCACCATGACGACAACGCCTTCGGCTCGCCGGCCGAGGATGCGGTGCGGCGCGATTTCACCATCAACGGCCTGTTCTACGATCTGAAGGACTTCACGATCATCGATCACGTCGGCGGCGTCAGCGACCTGCGCAAGGGACTGATCCGCAGCATCGGCGATCCGAGCATCCGGTTTCGCGAGGATCCTGTGCGGATGGTGCGCGCGGTGCGGTTTGCGTCGCGTCTGGGCTTCCGCATCGAGGCGCGCACGTACAAGGCGCTGCTGAAACATCACGCGGAGATCTCCAAGGCCTCGCCGGCGCGTATGATCGAAGAGATATACCGGCTCTTTGCCTTCCATTCGTCGGAGGCGGCGTTTCATCTGTTGTACGAGTCGCAACTGATGTCGGTGATGTTTCCGGAACTCCATCGACACGTGCGCGAAACGGGTGTGGCGCACACCGCGCTGTGGCGGTGCCTCGCGGCGCTCGACTCGGGACAGCACTGGTCGGATGAGCCGACCTCGGCGCTCATGCTGGCATGCCTGTATACGTCGGCGTTGGAGGCGGCGGCCGACCGCGCGCGCGCGGCCGGGACCACGGTGCGGTGGCCGGAGTTCGTCGATGAGACGATCACGCCCGTGCTCCGGCGGTTGTCGGTGCCCAAGCGCGTGCAGTTCGGTGTCGTGCGTATTCTTTGCGATCAGGAACGGCTGGCATGGGTTGGCGACGGTGACGGCAAGGTTCCGAAGGGTTTCTCGCGGCGGCGTTTCATGCATCACGAGGCCTTCGCCGAATCGCTGGCCCTGCTCGGGATGCGGGCGGCCGCGGGGTTGGCGGATCCGGCGGATGTGGCGCGGTGGCGTGAAGTTGTCCACGAACCCGGCGCGGGCGTGGCGGTGTCGGAGGCGGCGGAGGAGCACGCGCCCGACCGGGAGGTTGCGCGGCGCCGTCGGTCGGGGCGTCGGCGTCCGCGGCGGCGCGGCGAGCGGCCGCCGTCCGCCGGTCCCGAGGCGCCGGCGGCATGAAGCTGGCGGTGCGGGATGTCGGGCGCATGGCGTATGACGAGGCGCTCGCGTTGCAGGAACGTCTCGTGGGGGAGCGTCTCGCGGGGGGCATGCCCGATGTGCTCATGCTGGTCGAGCACGAGCCGGTCTACACGTTGGGACGGAATGCCGACCCCGCGTTCATCACTGCCGACGCCGGCATGCTGGCGCGGCGCGGGATCGCCGTGAAACGCACCACGCGGGGCGGGCAGGTGACCTATCACGGGCCGGGACAGATCGTCGGATACCCCATCCTGAGTCTGCGTGAACGGCACGGGGGCGTGGTTGCGTACGTGCGTGACCTGGAGACCATGTTGATCCGCGCGCTGGCGCGCTTCGGCGTGGACGGCGTGACCGATCCGGTCAATCACGGGGTCTGGGTCGGACGCGACAAGATCGCGGCCATCGGGGTGCGCGTGACGCGGCAGGTTACGATGCACGGCTTCTCGTTGAATGTAGCCGTGACGGTGGATGACTATGCCGGTATTGTCCCTTGCGGGATTCGCGGACGCGGTGTAGCGTCACTGGATCAATTCGTGCCGGGGGTCACGCCGGAGCGGGTGAAGCCCGCGTTGGTGGCGTCTTTTCGGGAGGTGTTCGGATACGATGATTGAGGTGCGCCAGCAGCGGCGATTGCCGAAGCCGCCGTGGATCAAGTCGCGGCTCGGCGGCGGGGTGGCCTATACGCGGACGGGACGCATCGTCCACGAGCGCGGTCTTCACACCGTGTGTGAGGAGGCGTTGTGCCCGAACCGCGGCGAGTGCTGGGAGCATGGCCGGGCGACGATCATGATCCTCGGACGGGCCTGTTCGCGCGGGTGCACGTTCTGCAATGTGACGTCGGCCGTGCCGGCGCCGCCGGATCCGGACGAGCCGACGCGGGTGGCGGACGCGGTGCGCCAGATGCGTCTGCACGACGTGGTGATCACGTCCGTGACGCGCGACGACCTGCCGGACGGCGGGGCGGCGCATTGGGTGGCGACGATCCGGGCCGTTCGCGCGGCGAACCCGGGCGTGGCCATCGAAGTGCTGATCCCGGATTTCGGCGGTTCGGACATGGCGCTGCGCATGGTGGTCGAGGCGGCGCCGGTCGTGCTGGGGCACAACCTGGAGACCGTGCCGTCGCTGTACGCGGAGGTGCGTCCGGACGCCGGCTATGCACGGTCCCTGGATGTTCTGCGACGGGGGCACGCGGCGGGGATTGTGACCAAGACCGGCGTCATGCTGGGTCTGGGCGAAACGCGCGCGGAGATCGAGGGTGTCATGCGCGACGCGCGGGCGGCGGGGTGCGACATCTTTTTCGCCGGGCAGTATCTGCAGCCGTCGGCCGCGCACGCGCCGGTGCGGCGCTATGTGGCGCCGGAGGAATTCGAGTCGCTGAGGGAACTGGGACGGGCCATGGGATTCGGCGTTGTGGTGTCGGCCCCGCTCGTGCGCAGTTCGTACCATTCGGATGAACAGGAACGCTATTTGGGAGTTCGGCATGCGAAGGCTTGATCGGGAGCAGGTGTGCGAGGCGCTGGCGGCGATGCGTCAGCCTTTCCACGACAACTACTATGCGATGTACTCCAGCATCTATGGCGGGATCGTGACCGACCCGATCTGGATGCTGATTCCCATCGACGACCATCTCGTGCACCGGGGCGATGGCGTGTTCGAATCGGCCAAGTGCGTGGCCGGCGGCCTGTACAATATGGCCGGACACCTTGAGCGACTGGAACGGTCCGCGCTGGCGCTCGACTACGCGTTGCCCTGGTCCATGGCGGAAGTCGAGGCGATGACCGTGGAGACCGTGCGTGCCGGCGGCCGGCGGGATTGCCTGACGCGGATCATCGTTTCGCGTGGCCCGGGTAGTTTCGGCGTGAGTCCCTACGAGAGTCCGCGGTCGCAGCTCCACATCGTGGCGTACGCGTTACCCGAGACGTTCATGCGGCGGCATCCCGAGGGAGCGTCGGTGGTGAGCAGCCGCGTGCCGGTCAAGCAACCGTTCTTCGCGGGCGTCAAGTGCTGCAACTATCTGCCGAACGTGTTGATGAAGCGGGAAGCCGTGGATGCCGGGGCCGACTTTGCGGTGGCTTTCGACGATGCCGGTTTTCTGGCGGAGGGGGCCACCGAGAACATCGGTGTCGTCCGGGCCGACGGCGCGCTCGTATTCCCGCGTCTCGATAACATTCTGCGGGGGACGACCATGGTGCGCGTGATGGAACTGGCCGGTGTGTTGGTGGAGGCAGGCCTGCTCCGGACGGTGGGCTACGCCGACATCCCGCCGTCCGAAATCGACCATGCGCGTGAAGTTCTGATCGTCGGCACGACAACGGATGTCACCGCGGTACGCACGTTCGATGGACGTGCGGTGGGCGACGGGCGTCCGGGGCGCGTCGCGCGGCGGTTGGCTGACCTGCTGCGGACGGACATCGACACGAACGAGGCGTTGCGTACCGAGGTCTTCGCGTGAGTTGAGCGGCGTGCGCGGGGTGTCTCGCGTCAAGCGGCACGGAGGTTTTCATGGATTTTCGGGCGATCGTGCGGGGCGGGTGCCTTGCCACGGAACTGAAGAGCAACACGAAGGACGGCGTCATCGCCGAGATGCTGGACATGTTGTGTTCGGACGGGCTCGTCGTGAATCGCGCCATGGCGATGGATGCGCTCATGTCCCGTGAACGCAAAATGTCGACCGGCATGCAGTACGGGGTGGCGATCCCCCACGGCAAGACTACGGCCGTGAGGACGATGGTCAGTGCGATCGCGCTGAAGAAGGAAGGGGTCGACTTCGACGCCATCGACGGCGAGTTGTCGCGGATCTTCGTCATGACCCTGTCGCCGCCGGACGAGGTCGGCCCCCACATCCAGTATCTTTCCGAGATCAGTCGGCTGTTGACTGTGCCCGAGGCGCGGAACCGCCTGCTTGCATCCGAGACGGTTGCCGGTATGATCGCGGTGTTGACGGGGGAGTGAGGAATCCGCGGCATTGGACGGGGAGATGAGCGCATGTCCGAGAATCATCTGCTGCAGGTGCATGTCAGTCAGTTGCTCGTGTCGAACGTCGGGTTTGTCGTCCTGCTGAAGGGTCACAAGGACCCGCGTTCGTTGCCCATCTTCATTGGCGCGGCCGAAGCACAGGCGATCGCGATTCATATCAACGAGGTCGAGGTTTCGCGCCCCCTGACGCACGATCTTCTGAAGAACGTTCTGGACTTCCTCGAATGCCGGTTGATGCGGGTGGTGATCACGCGGCTCGAGGAAGGCACGTTCTTTGCCACCCTTGTCCTGGACCGCGACGGGCAGCCGATGGAGATCGACTCCCGCCCGAGCGACGCGATCGCGCTGGCCTTGCGGTGCGGCGCGCCGCTATACGTTGCCGAAGCCGTGATGGAAGATGCCGGCCGGTTGGTGGAGGAAGTTCAGGCGGGCGCCGCGGGGCAGGCGGACACAGGCGGGCAGGGAGGCCAGGAGGGGGGGCAGGGCGGCCATGGCGCGCCGCCGTCAGGCGCGCATGCATCGCCGCTCGACGTCTTGAAGGCGAAGCTGGCGCGCGCCATCGCGCACGAGCAGTACGAGGAAGCCGCGCGTTTGCGCGACGAAATCAAGCACATCGAGAACAGGCCAAGCGACAACTGATGACGGTGCACGACGAACGTATGGCGAGGTTCCGCGAGGCCGGTCTTTACCTCGTGACGTCAGCCGAACTGTCGAACGGACGTTCGACGGTGTCGATCGTGCGCGCGGCGCTGGAGGGCGGGGTGAGGCTGGTTCAACTGCGCGAGAAGGCCCTGTCGGTGCGGGAACTGATGAAGGTGGGGCGTGAGGTGCGCGACATGACGCGCGCGAGGGGCGCGCTGTTGCTGGTCAACGACCGTTTGGACGTGGCCATGGCGCTTGATGCCGACGGCGTGCATCTGGGGCAGGACGATCTGCCGGTGGGCGACGCGCGCCGCATCGCGCCGGAGATGATTATCGGCGCCTCCTCGCACAACGAGGCGGAAGCGGTTGCCGCCGGCGATGACGGCGCGTCCTACGTCAACATCGGCCCGCTTTTCGCGACGGGCACGAAGCCGTGGACGGGGGACTATCTGGGCGTGGATGGATTGCGGCGGATCGCGCCGCGCGTATCGGTCCCGTTCACGGTGATGGGCGGGATCAAACCGCGGCACGTGGCACAGGTGGTGGCGGCCGGTGCGCGGACGCTCGCGGTCGTGACGGCGGTCACGGCCGCGCCCGATCCCGCCGCCGCGACGCGCGAGCTGCTCGCGGCCATCCGGGATGCCGGGGTGCGGCGTGGCTGACATAACGACGAAAAGGAGTTCCAGTATGGCGAACGAGAAGCAGCGGGCGAATGGTTGTCACGGCGTGGGTTGTCACACATCGGGTGTGCTGATCGATCACACGCATGGCGCAACCAACGGTTTCTGCATGGGGATCTCGTACTACACGGGCGATGCGTATGGACAACCGGGCGTGCATGCCGACCAGGAGGGGTTCTACGTGCTGGAAGGCACGGGGACCGCGAAGGTCGGTGACGCGGAGTTCCGGATCGGTCCGGGGAGCAGCTTCCTGGCTTACGCGGGAGTGCCGCACACCATGAAAAGGGACCCGGACAGCACGCCGATCGCCGTGCTGTGGAGCCACGGCGCCCTGTAGCCGGGATGGACGGATGCGGCGCCGGTCATGGGGCCGGCGCGCATGCGTTCCCGCGCTACCGCATCCCGAACATCCGTTCCTTCAGGTCCAGGTAGTACAGATAGTTCTCCGGTGTGACATCGGGCGGGCAGCGGTGGTCGCAGAAGGGGATGTAGCCGCCGCGTTCGACGAGGGGCACCAGCGATTCCATGTAGGCTTTGATACGGGCCGGTCCGGCTACCATCTGGATCTTGTCGAAGCCGCCCATGATGCGCAGTTGGCCGTCATACTTGTCCAGAAGCTCGCGCGGATGCGCGCAACCCATGACCTCGAACGGGAACAGGCAGTTGATGCCCCCGGCGAGAAAACCGTCCAGGATCGGACGGACGTCGCCATCGCAATCCGTGTACCAAAGGTCGATGCCGTGCGCCGCGAGCTTCTTGTGGATGCGCTGGTAGCGGGGCACGACGACCTGGTTGAAGAAATCGACGGACACGATCGGGCCGTTCTTGAAGCAGATGTCCTCCCAGCCTGACGCGTAGTCGAAATCGAAGTGCGGCAGGATCTGGTCGAGCGAATGTTCGACGAGTCGGCAGCAGGTTTCGACCATGTCCTCGACCATTTCCGGGTAGTCGTAGCCGGCGTAAGCGAGACCTTCGAAGGTCAGCATGTCGCGGATCTTGCCGATCATCGACCCGCAGTTGACGCCTAACGGGTACGTGCGGTCGGCCGGATGCCGGGCCTTCAGCGCGGCGATATCGACCGTGCGGTCCGGGTCGTCGATGCGCATGCGCTCTTCCTTGACGCGCTTCCAGTCGTCCGGTGTCGTCACGCTGGAGGTTGTGTAGTGCGGAATCGTGCTGTGCGCGTCCTTGGGGACTTCGGCGGTCAGCCCATCGCCGTTCTGGATGATGCGGGTACCGGTCGTTTCGCCGATCGCCTTGTGCGGGAACGCGGGGCAAAGCCAATTCTTGCCATCGATGACGGCGATGGTATCGAAGCTGAAGAAGACGTTGGCCTGGCTTTCGTTCGTGATCCCGTTCCGGACAAACAGCGGCCACTGTTCGTAGCACTCCTGCCAATAGCCGAACTCCATGTTGAAGGACCGGTCGACCGGCTTGTAGTGCATTTGATTGTTGAACCGCTCGCGGTCGGTCATGGCGCCTTTCCACTTGGGTCGGCAGGGCGTGATACTCATGGTCGCTCTCCTGTGAGTAGGGGTTGACGGAAACGAAGCATTGGGGTTATCGGGCGTCGAAATGGGCGACTTCCGGCAGGTCGCCGACCAGCGGACGCGCATAGGCGACGAATGCGGGTGTCACGTCGTTGCCGGCCTTGTTGATGAAGCGTGGCGGCATCGCGCGGGTTTTCCGCGCGACCTTTGCGAGGGCGATCGGCTTGAACGTGACGCGGTAGCGGGCGCCGGGAGCGCGTACGATGGCGATCGAGCCGTTGATGTTCAGCGTGGCGGCCGCGCGCACGGCGGCGGCGCCGACAGCCCGTGCTTCGCGGGAGTCGACGGGGGAGGCCATGCCGGGGAACGAGCGCTGCAGGTAGCCGAAGGTGTCGGCGCGGACCCGGCCGATTCCGGTACGCTGTTTCAGTTCGGCGGCCAGCATGTCGCCGAGTGCGCCGTTGCCGCTGAGCTGGACATTGCCGTGGGAATCCACCTCGTTGCTGAACTTGGCGGCGAAGGTTTCGCCTTCTGCATCCGCGATGCCCTCCGAGATGGCGACGACGCAGCGTCCCAGACGGCTGTAGATGGCGGCGACATCGCTGGCGAAGCGGTCGAGGCTGAAGGGCCGCTCCGGCAGGTAGATGAGGTGCGGGCCGTCGTCCGGGTGGCGCCGCGCCAGCGCGGATGCGGCGGTCAGGAACCCGGCATGGCGTCCCATGACGATATCGATCTTCACGCCGCCCATGGCGCGGTTGTCCAGATCGTCGCCCATCACGGCGCAGGCCACGAAACGGGCGGCGCTGCCGTAGCCGGGGGTGTGATCGTTCTCCCGGAGGTCGTTATCGATGGTCTTGGGAATGTGGAAGCAGCACATCGGGTAGTCCTGGCGCACCGATTCCCGGTTCACAATGTCGGCCGTCTCGGCGGAATCGTTGCCGCCGATATAGAAAAAGTAACGCACATCGTGCTCGCGCAGTACGCGGAAGAGAGTCGCACAGTCATCGGCGGTGGGTTTCTTACGCACGGTGCCGAGGGCCGACGAAGGCGTGAGGGCGACGGCTTCCAAGGTGCGTCCGGACTGTCGCCGCAGGTCGATAAAGTCGGCCGACAAGATGCCCTTGATGCCGTGTCGCGCGCCATGGATGCGTTTGATATGGGGATGACGGCGGGCCTCGATAATCGCTCCCACGAGGCTCTGATTGATGACCATCGACGGGCCACCGCTCTGGGCGATGACCATGTTGCCGACCATTGGTTTCCGCATGACGCACTCCTTGCCGCCTGAATGGGTTCCGTCTCTACTCGGACGCGAACTTTCACACGGAATTCTCTCGCGAAGCAAGCCGAAAGGCGGTACAGAAGCACCGTGAGCGGGAACCGGAACAAGCGTTTGTACAGCCGCGGTCGATGGGCTGTGGAGCGGGAACGGTGTCGGATCGACGTGGGAGTCGCCGCGCCGATGGCGCCCACGGAGGAATGCGCGGTGCGTGACGTGCTGCCCGGCCTTCTGGATCGACTCGGGTTGGGGGACATGCACTGGTTGGACCGGTTTGTCGCCGACTGGGCGGAGACCATGGGTCCGGCGGTGGCGTCGCACACGCGTCCCGGCCGTTACCGCGACGGATTTCTGACCGTGTTCGTGGACAGCTCGGTGTGGCTGAACGAACTCATGCGGTTCGGCAAGGCGCCGATGCTCGCGAAACTGCGCGCACGCCACGGCGAGTCAAGCGTCAAGGACCTTCGTCTCCAGCTTGACCCCGACTGACGCGTCACGGCATCACGAATTCGTGTTCGGGGCTCTTGACCGACAGCACGGGGCATGGCGCCTTCCGCACGACTTTCTCCGCGACACTGCCCATCATGACGTGCGCCAAGCCGGTTCGCCCATGCGTGCCGATGACGATCAGGTCGCTGGCCTGTTCGCGCGCGGTCCGGATGATCTCGACGAATGGCGTGCCGGTGCACATTTCCGAGGTCACGCGCGCATAGCCGGCGCGCACCGTCTCCTTCACCTCATCGAGTTGCCGTTTGCACGACGCGGAGTAGTCCTCCATCACCTCGCTCGAGAACTGCGGCAACATCGGATCGGTGGGGAAGGCCGTCCAGGGAATCTGCACGACATGCAGCAGGCGCAATTCGGCCGCGTTGGCCACGGCCAGCGCAACCGCGTAGTCGAGGGCGTGGGTCGAGTTTGCGGAGAAGTCGATCGGGCACAGAATCTTTTTAATCACGACTTTCATGTTCCATCCCTCCTCTTTCATGAAGTTATGCTACCACCGCGCAAGGGGAGGCGTAAAGGCGAATGGGGGAACACGCAGACGTGCGCCGATGTTCTTTCCGCGTGACATTTTCCCCGCTTCCCTTCCCGCGGCGGCTATGCCATAGTTCAAACTACGCGATGTGGAGTCGCGGCCGAACCCTCATTCGGTGTCATGGTGCAGGTATCGGCGGTCGTGGAGAATGGTTACATGGCATGAGAGGGCAGTGTAGTGGATATCTACGTCGGTAACTTGTCGTACAGCACGGGGGATGCGGATCTGCAGCAGTTGTTCGAGGCCTACGGGACCGTATCCTCGGCGCGTGTGATCATGGACAAGTTCTCCGGGGAGTCCCGCGGGTTCGGCTTCGTCGAGATGCCGAATCAGAGCGAGGCCGAGGCGGCGATCACGGCGACGAACGGCGCCGATTTTCAGGGCCGGAGTCTGCGTGTGAACGAGTCCCAACCGAAGCCGCGCGCGCCGCGAGGCGATCGTCCCGACCGTGGTCCCGACCGTGGCGATCGCGGTGGCGAGCGCGGTGGTGGCGAGCGCCGTCAGTCGCGCTGGTAGCCGTGAGCATTGTTGCCGGGCGTGTCGCATGGGGTGCACGGCCGGCTGGTGAAACGCGCGGGTGACGGAGGGCGAGCGCCCGGCGAGCCCCTGACGAGGACAGTGGCGTCGCGTGTCGGCGCCACGGACGATGCCAGTAACAGCGGCGGCTGCATCCCCTTGCGGGATGCAGCCGCTTCTCTTTGTTACAGGTGTCCGGATGCCGGCTCCAGGGCGAAGCCGAAGCGATACGTGCCGGGGTTGACTTCGTACTGCAACCAAGTCCGCGGGCCGCAGCTTCCGGTTCCCAACCCGCGCTGATGGTAGTCGATCGTCACGTACACGTCGTCACGTGGGCGCAGTTCGCTGGTGTGATTCGCGGCCGCCAGGTCGGCGATCGACAAGTGGCCGACACCGCATTCGAGCGGCGTGTCCATGGAGATGCGCAGGCCCCGTGTGCCTTCCTGGATCGCCATCCAGCGCACATCCGTCTTGTTGCCGTGTTCCTGGGGCACGATGTACGGCACGTATTGCGCCGACACCGTTCCCCGGTACAGGCCGACCGGCGCGCCGGACTTGCGGTCCCAGTAGCTCTCGTGCGGGCCGCGACCGAACCAGGTCAGCGTCTCCAGGCCGCGCGAGCAGGTCAGCGTGACGCCAACGCGCGGGAGGGTCGGTAGCGTGCCATCCGCCCGGATGACGTTGTCCACGTGAATGCGGCCATCGCGGGCGATCGTGTACGTGTGGGCATGCCGCAGGACGTTGGCGCCGGCCGTGCAGGAGCCATGGTGGACGACACGTACGACGACCGTATCGCCGCGCCGGACCGCGGTGATGGTTGCCGTGGCGAGTCGTACCTCGTGAAGGCCCGCCGCCCACCACTTCCCCAGCGGCTTGTTCCCCTGGCCGGCCCACTGCTTGATGCCGTCGTTGTCGGTGGACCAGGCGATGATGCAGGGGTGATTCTTGTCGCGCAGCACCATTCGCGTGCCCCGATCGAAGAAGGCCGGGGTGACGGCGGGCTCGTGGCAGAGACCGATGATGTAGGCGTGCGACTCGATGTTGGCTTCGTCGATGACATAGAGGCCGTATTCGTCGCAGAGGTCATACCAAAGCGCGTCGTTCGGGTAGTGGCAGGTGCGGACGGCATTGAAGTTGAACTGCTTCATGAGGCGGATATCGGCGAGCATGGAGTCGCGCGAGACGGTCTTGCCGGTCGCATCGTCGAAATCGTGCCGGTTCACGCCGCGGATCAGAACGGCCTTGCCGTTGATCAGGAGTTCGCGGTCGCGGACCTCGACCTTCCGGAAGCCGATGCGTTGACAGACGGTCTCGACGGCGCGGCCGCGCGGGTCCACCAGCGTCAGCAGCACATGGTAGAGGTGCGGAGCTTCGGACGACCAGACGGCCCTTCCATGCGCGCGGCATCGTGAAGGTCGTGCGGTAGAGCCCCGTCGGGTTGGCTTCGGGTACGGTGGGCGGCTTATTCGGGAACGGCATCTGCACGTTCGTGTAGTGGGGTCGATCGTAGCCTTCCGTCGTCCAGTTGCTCGGTACGGCGATCGTGTCCCAGTCGTCGGCGGGCGCCTCCGGCCGCATGAAATCGGCCGGCGCCGATTCCGGCCGGTCGACGAGCCGGAAGGCCCAGGTTCCGTTGAGGTCGCGGAACCAGGGAGACTGTTCCGGTGCGCGCGTCAACGCGCTCTCGCAATCGTCGTAGGGGATCAGCAACGTGCGTCCCGGCAGCTTGTCGATGCCGACGCAGGTCGGATTCATCCAGCTACGGGTCGTGGTCTTGTCCAGGAAGCCATACATGCGATCGCCGATCCTTTCGTTCAGCGGTATTCGGGCAGCCAGTCCTTCTCCGCCTCCAGGAAGTCGTCGCACATGGCGCGAATCCTGTCGAGTGTGAGTTCGCCGGCGGTGTGAGGGTCCAGGAATGCGGCCTGATAGATGGCATCCTTGCGTTTGTGGATGGCAGCTTCGATCGTGAGCAGGTGGACGTTGATGTGCAGGCGGTTGAGCGCGGCGAGTTGTTCGGGCAACTTGCCGACGTGGCAGCCCTGAACCCCGTTGCGGTCGACCAGGCAAGGCACCTCGACGATGGCGTCCGCCGGCAGGTTGGCGATCAGGCCGCGGTTCATCACATTGCCGCCGATCTTGAACGGTTGATCGGTCGTCACCGCATGCATGATGCCCGCGCCGTACTCGCGTGTCCTGGTATGCGTCAGCTTGGTGTCATGGACGACCGCGTCGGCCCGTTTCTTCCAGTTGGCGATCTGGGCGATGCATCGACGCGGATACTCGTCGAGCGGAATCTTGAATTCCTCGATGAGCTCGGGGAACTGGTTCTTGATCCAGTACGCCGAATACTCCGCGGAGTGCTCGGACGACTCGGTGACGTAGTAGCCGAAGTGGCGCATGATCTCGAAGCGGATCATGTCGTCATGCTTCACGGCGCCCTTGCGGCGGGCCTTGCGATTGATGGCGGCCGCGGCGCGCTTGATCTCCGGATACAAATCCCTGCCCGTGCGGGCGTCCGCGATCTCGAGCAGCCAGCCCATGTGGTTGATGCCGGCAATCTGCCACCGGACATCGGGGTACTTGTCGAGCAACCCGGTGCCGCGGAGCAAACGGCTGGCGCAGCCCTGCACCGAATGGCACAAGCCGACGGTGCGCACCGCGCTGCCGTGCAGCATGCCGCCGGTAACGATGCTCATGGGGTTGGTGTAGTTGAGCAACCAGGCGGCGGGACAGACCGCTTCCATGTCGCGGGCGATGTCCAGCATGACGTGCAGCGTGCGCAGTCCGCGGAAAATGCCGCCGATGCCCAGTGTATCGGCGATGGTCTGGCGCAGCCCGTATCGCTTCGGGATCTCGAAATCGATCACCGTACAGGGCTCATAGCCGCCGACCTGGATGGCGTTCACGACGAAATCGGCGTCACGCAAGGCGGCGCGGCGTTGCCGGACGCCGGCGTGCGCGGTGATGGTCGCACGGTTCGCATTGATGGTGCGGTTCAGGTTCTCGAGCATGCGGCGCGACTCGTCGAGGCGGACCGGATCGATATCGTAGAGCGCGATCCGGGCGTCCTGCAGCGATGGCGTGAGAAGGCAGTCCCCGAGAACATTTTTCGCAAACACCGTGCTGCCCGCCCCCAGAAACGTGATCTTCGTCATTGCCGTGCCCCGTCGTTGCGTGTTGTATTGCATCAAGCCGCCATACCGAAGGGCGGCATTCTCGTATCCGGCCGGCCCGGCATCAAGGATTATCGTGGTGTCCCGATCCGTTCAACCGGCCGCGAGGTGAACCACCGTCTCGAAGTGCGGCGTGCGGGGGAACATGTCGTAGAGTTTGGCGCTGGCAGCCGTATAGTCGGATTCCCGGAGCGTGCGGATGTCGCGTGCCAGGGTATCCGCGGCGCAGGAAACATAGAGGATGTCGCGGGGGCGGACGGTGGCCAGCAGACGCAGGACATCGCGGTCGACTCCTCCGCGCGTGGGGTCCAGGATGATGAGGGTCTCCTCCGGGCGGACGCGCGCGGGGATCGCGCGGAGCCCGTCGAAGGCGTCATGCGCGACAAAGCCGGCCCGTGTGTGGTAGCCGCGGGCGCGGGCATTCCGGCGGGCCGCACGGATGGCGCGCGCATCGCTGTCGATACCGAAGACCTCTTTGGCGCCGCCTTCCAGCGCCGCCAGGGCGAACACGCCGACCCCGCAATAGGCATCGACGACGAAGGCCGGCGCGAGGCGGCGCACCGCTTCCCGGATATCGGTTACGAGGATATGGGCGAGCGCCGGGTTCACCTGGTAGAAACTGCGTGCGGGCACGATCATGTCGCCCATCGGGGACGACTCGCGCAGCCATGACGGTCCCAGCCGTTCGCCTTGCAGCCAGAACACGGGACCGTCGTGCGGCGTATGCCGGAAGGTGATCGTCTGGCCGGGGCGGAGCGCGCGGACAAACTCGTCATCGGCACGCAGGCGTTGCAGCAGCGCTCCGATCGGTGCGGCGGCCAGCAGGCATGCGGGCACATCGACGATGGTCTCGTTGTCGTGGCCCACGTACCCGAGGCTCAGGCCGTCCGTGCCGCCTCCGACATGCAGCTCGATCTTGTTGCGGTAGTACAGGGGGAGGGGCGAGGGGACCGGTGCCTGCCGGATGTCGGTATCGACGCCGCCCAGGCGCGTCAGCAGATCGTGCAACTGTCCGTGTTTGAGCGCGACCTCGGCCCCATAGTCGGCGTGCTGGTAGGCGCAGCCCGGACAGGCGCCGGACTCGGCCAGCGGACAGGCCACCGGGATGCGCTCCGTCGCCGGCACGCGGACCGCGTGCAGACGGCCCTCGGCATAGCTCGGCCGTCGCCGCAGGACTTCGACGGAGACCGTCTCGCCCGGCAGGACGTTCGGAACGAACACGACGCGACCATCCTGAAGGTTTCCGACGCCGCGGCCGGGATAGACAACCTCCCGGATACGGACGTCCTCGATCTCTTTGCCATCGGTTGCCATCGCGGGCATGTTCGGTCAGCGCAGCTTCTCCCTGCCGCTGAGTCCTTTGAGTGTGGCCGCAATCAGGTGTACGGCGTTTTCCGCATCGTTGAGCGAAATGGTTTCGACGGGGCTGTGCATGTACCGGTTCGGAATGCTGACCAGAGCGGTCGCTACGCCGGCGCGCGTCATCTGGATGGCGTAGGCATCCGTATTCGCGCCACGCGGCTCCGGTTGCAACTGCGTCTTGATCTTGGCCTTGTCGGCGGCCTGCTTCAGGCGCTCGTACAGGGCGGCATTGAACGTCGGGCCCCGGTGGAGAACCGGCCCGTCGCCGAGCTTGGCCGTGCCGACGATCTTTTCGTCCATACCGGGGTAATCCGTGGCGAAGCCCACGTCGACCGCGATGCCGATGTGCGGATCGATGCCGTACGCCGCCAGATGGGCGCCGCGCAGGCCGACTTCCTCCTGAACGGTGCTGACCGCATGCACCGCGACATGGAGCTTCGCGTCCTTCAACAGGCGGAGCACGTCGCTGATGACGAAGGCGCCGATCCGATTGTCGAAGCCGCGGCACGCCACACGCCCGTTGCGAAGCTCGATCCAGCCCGTGTCGATGGTGGCCACGTCCCCCAGCCCGACAGCCTTCTCGGCATCCTTGCGGTTCTTCGCGCCGATATCGACCCACAGTTCGTGGATCTTCGTCACGCTGCTTTCGCGTTCTTTGGCGCTCATCAAGTGGATCGGTTTGACGCCGATGACGCCCCGCACCATGCCCTTGCGGCCCTGGATGAGGAGTCGCTCGCCTTGCAGCAGCGGCACGTTGACGCCCCCGAGCGCCGACATGTAGAGCATGCCCTTGTCGTCGATGTGTTGCACCATCAGGCCGATCTCGTCGCAATGGCCGGCCAGCATGACACGGACGGGCGCTCCGGCGTTGATCACGCCATGTACGTTGCCGTTGATATCCACGGTGACGGTGTCGGCGAAGCGGCGCATATAGTCGGCCACGACGGCCTGACCGGCCGTCTCCGAGCCGGATGGCGTCGGTGTCGCCAGCAGGGCTTTGAGGAAGTCGAGTGCGCCGGCGTTCACGCTTCACCGCCTTTGCCGCTGTCGCGTTTGTCGAGCGGAACGTATTGGCGGCGTTTCAATACGTTCTTGGTGGCGGGACGAATAATCTTGCCGCCGCTGACGAGTTCCTCGATACGGTGCGCGCACCAACCCGGCAGGCGCGCGATCGCGAACAGCGGCGTATAGAGCGATTCCGGGATGTCGAGCATGCTGTACACCATGCCGGAGTACAGATCGACGTTGGCGCAGATCTGGATGTCGCGCTTCCGGCGCACCGCGAGCAACGCCGGCGTGATGCGCTCCACACGCTCGAACAACTCGAAGTCCGCCTCGCGGCCCTTCTCCGCCGCCAGTTTGCGCGCCCAGGACTTGAGAATGATGGCGCGCGGGTCCGACAGGGTGTAGACGGGGTGTCCCATGCCGTAAACGAGTCCGCTTCGGTCGAAGGCTTTCCGATCGAGCAGGGCTTCGATGTAGGCGCTGACCTGAGATTCGTCGCGCCAGTCCGATACCGACGCTTTCAGATCCGCGATCATCTCCATGACCTTGATGTTGGCGCCGCCATGCTTGGGTCCCTTGAGCGAACCGAGGGCCGCGGCGATCGCCGAATAGGTGTCGGTATCCGTGGACGTGACGACATGGACGGCGAAGGTCGAGTTGTTGCCGCCGCCATGTTCGGCGTGCAGGATCAGCGACAGATCGAGGATTTGGGCCTCCAGCGGCGTGTACTGCGCCGTCGGACGGATCATGCGCAGGATGTTCTCGGCTGTGCTCAACTCGGGCTTCGGACTGTGCAGGAACAGGCTCTTGCCTTCGTAGTAGCGAGACAACGCCTGATACCCATACGCGGCGAATGCGGGGAACTTGGCGATCAGGATGATGCTCTGCCGCACGACGTTTTCGATGCCGATATCGTCGGCGTGCGGATCGTATGAGTACGACACGAGCGTGCTGCGGGCCATCTTGTTCATGATGTTGCGGCTCGGTTGCTTCAGAATCATGTCCTCCGCGAAGCCGGCCGGGAGTTCGCGGTGGCAATCGATGAGGTCGCTGAAGCTCTTCAATTCGTCCCGCCGCGGCAGGTGGCCGAACAGCAGCAGATAGCAGACCTCCTCGAAGCCGAACCGGCCTTCGCCCCTGATGCCGTCGATCAGATTGAGGACATCGTAGCCGCGGTAGCGCAACACGCCGTCGACGGGTGTTTTCTCGTTCTCGTCAATGACGTAGCCGTGGACCTCGCCGATCTGGGTGAGGCTGACGAGCACGCCCGTGCCGTCGCTATTGCGCAGCCCGCGTTTGACGCTGTACGTTTCATAGAGGTTGGCCGGTATCCGGTTCCCGGCAAGTGCGTGTTCGCCCAGTTGCTTCAGCACGGCCGTCGCGTCGTTGGCCCTGCCGGAACCACAGTCATTCATATCTGGCTCCCTTCCATTACTCCCCGCCGCGCGTGTGTAGCGACGGCTATCCCGCCCTGACCCGTCCGGTCAATGTCGGGAGGATGCACGTCGTTCGGCACGCATGAACGTGGCTTCGCGGGAACAGTAGAGCAACGTCGGCTTCCGATGCGAGCCAAAAGACGAAGACCCATGACTGATGCGGCGGTGGGTGCAAACCGCTGTACGGGAGAGTCATGGAAGATT
>CAYYJS010000023.1:0-47385 GCA_964472315.1 uncultured Victivallales bacterium
CAGCCGCCGCTACAGCGGCGCTGACGGCGATCGGCCACAGGTAACTGCCGGTCCAGTCGTGGAGCAGCCCGCCCAGCAATGGCCCGGTGATGCCCGCCACCCCATACGCGAGAAAGAGAAGTGGATACACTCGGCCAACGTCTCTAACGCCGTAACGAGCAGCAACTTGAGCCGCATACACCACAAAGGATGCGCCGAACCCGAAGCCAACGAGAAGCACTGCCGCCACAAACGTAAAGGGTACGAAACCAGCCGCGAAAAGTGCGCCTAAGGCAACACAGAGAAACAGAAGGGACCCCGGAATGGCCGAGTAACCGATCCGGTCGGAAATCCAGCCCCAGGCGATTCGTCCCGCGGCATTGCCCACGGCCAGCGCGCCGACGGCCGTTGCGGCGGTTTCAGGGGGGACGCCGCAGGCAATGCCGATCGGTTTGAGGATACCGATAACCAGGAGGCCGGCAAATGTGCCACAGAACATCCCCACGCCAAGCACGCGGAAGCCAGGGTCTTTCAGCAGGTGTTTTCCCGCGCTGAAGTTGAGCGCCGTACCCGTACCGTCGATGGGCGGTTGAAACAGCAAGAGGGAGCCCACGCACACGACCGCGCCATAGGCCCAGCCGATGGCGCGCCACACCTCCAGAATCGTCCACCCGCTTCTCATCCACGATGTCGCCAGCGTGGCGAGCAGCATGGATCCGATGCCAAATCCGGCCACCGCCACGCCTGTGACCAAGCCCTTGTGTTTCGGAAACCATTGAACGCCGGTCGCGAGGGCCGCAACATAGCCAAAGCCGATTCCTGCCCCGCCAATCAGGCTGTACCCCAACACTAACCCGAGGAAGCGGCCGTCGGACGCAGATGCCACCATCTGGCCGCCAGCGAACAGAAGCCCGCCCAGCAACCCCACCCAACGCGGCCCCCAGGTGGGCAACACGCGTCCGGCCAGCACCATCGAGAGGGTGAACGTGCCGAAGGTTAAGCCGAAAATGAACTGGGTCTGACTGGCGGTCAGTCCGTAATCCGCTCGCAACCCCGGAACAAAAACACTCCACGCATATATGCCGCCCAGGCACATCTGAATGAGCGCGGCCGCCGGCAAAACGAACAGGCGTTTGACCGAAACACCCTTGGGTTCCCGATGCTCCACGGCATTCCCCTCAACGGCGAGGCCAGCACTTGGTTCCCAACTCACGCCATGCTCGCGCTCGCCTGTAAGGCCTGATCCGCTTTGACAACCTCTTCGGTCATGCGCTTGCGGTAGGCGGCCAACCGCGTGCGCATCGCGCTGTCCTGAAGCGCCAGAATGGCAATCGCCAGCAAGCCCGCATTCTTGGCGCCGGCCTTGCCGATCGCGACTGTCGCCACAGGAATGCCCCCGGGCATCTGTACGGTGGACAACAGGGAATCAAGCCCGCCCAGATCGCTTGTCTGCATGGGAACCCCGATCATCGGGAGAAGCGTCAGCGAGGCGAGAACGCCCGCCAGATGCGCCGCCTTCCCCGCGCCTGCGATGATCACCTTGACCCCGCGATCTTCCGCCGACAGGGCGAAGTCCCGGGCTGCATCCGGCGTGCGATGCGCGGAAATGACGCGGATCTCATGCGGCACCGAGAACTCCTTGAACACGGCTGAGGCTTCTTTCAGCGTGTCGAGGTCGGATTGACTTCCCATCACGATGGATACCAGTGGTTTGTTCTCCATTTGACTATCTCCTTTATGGCTCATTGATCAGACACCGAACATCTCAACCGAAGCAGCAACCGACTTTCCGGACGCCCTTCTGAGGCGGTCCATGATAGCCAAACCTAATCCCGTCTCGGGCACCGTGTCTGCCACGATCTTGTCGAGACCCAGGGCATCCAGACGGTGAAGAGCGGCGAATAGACGGATCGCGGCCTCTCGCAAGTCCCCGTCACGGGAAAGCACTTCCACGGCAGCAAAACCGTCCATGCAATCCCATGGACGATACGCAAGGAGCCCGACCTTCGCACCCGGGGAAATCGCGTCACCCGGGGCGCCCAGGATGATCGGCGTCCGCGGCGCATAGTGGCTGGGCGTTTGTCCCGGCGCCGAAGGACGGTCGGATGATGAGGCGTGATCGAGAGTGACCCCCATGACTCGTTCTATGTCCTCGCGCGCGAGTCCACCGGCCCGAAGAATGGCGGGACGCGGCCCGGCCAGCGACAAAACGGTGGATTCAACGCCCACCGCGCAGGGACCGCCATCCAGCACCATGTCAATGTGGTCGCCGAGATACCGGACCACGTGTTCTGCCGTTGTGGGGCTGACATATCCAAACGGATTCGCGCTTGGCGCCGCGATCGGCATTCCGGTTCGCTGGATCAGTTCCAACGCGAGCGGATGCCTCGGCATGCGGACCGCGACGTTTGGAAGGCCTGCCGTGACCAGATCAGGCACCTGCGGCGCTTTGGGCAACACCAGCGTCAAGGGCCCCGGCCAGAATTGAGCGATCAGGGATTGGGTCACTGTCGGTACCGCGCCAACCAGAAGAGGCAACTGGTCGGTGCTACTCACATGGACAATCAGGGGATCGAAATGCGGACGGCCTTTGACTTCGAACACTCTGGCGACGGCCTTCTCATTGAAAACCGCCGCACCCAGGCCATACACGGTCTCGGTGGGGAATGCCACGATGCCGCCGTTTCGCAAGAGGCCCGCCGCGCGGTCGAGCGTGCCGGGATGGGAGTCCTCCCGCTTCTGCATCTCACGAGACGCCAGGATCCAGTCGGCCGCCTCCCGGATGCCAGGGACAACCGTTGTCCGTGGGCGGAGTTCCGTCCGGTGCTTGGCGCCGTGTCCCGTCAACACATAGATCCCGGTGGCTCCGGCATTGTCAGCCAGCGCGACATCGTGCGGGTGGTCGCCCACGACAAACGACCGCGCGAGGTTCAGTCCGTACTCGCCGGCCGCCTGCTCCAGGAAGAACGGCCGCGGCTTGATGCAGGCGCACTGTTCTTCCCGCCGGTGCGGACAGCAATAGACCCCGGAAATGATCACCCCGTGCCGGCGCAATTCTGCAACAACATGCTCGTTGACCTGCTCCACCTCATTGGCGCGCACGAGCCCGGACGAGATGCCGGGTTGATGCGTAACGATAAACAGGAGGAAATGCTCCTGCAGCGTCACCAGAGCCCGGACGGTATCCGGGTAGAAGACAACCTCAGACGGCGTCCTGAGATGGCCGCGATCCTCGATGATCGTGCCGTCTCGATCGAGAAAAACGGCTGGTTTCAGATTCGAACTCATCGCTGGTGGCGTCGATGGGCGCTTTCCGGTCCTGGGGTTTGCTATTCGGTTGTTCCGTTCTGCGTCAGCAAGCGGAGAGCCTCGCGGTACTTGGCCGTCGTCTCCTGGACAACCTTCTCGGGCAGCTGCGGAGCCGGCGGCTTCTTTTCCCATCCGATGCTGTTCAGGTAGTCCCGGACGTACTGCTTGTCAAAGCTGGGCTGTCCCTTTCCGACGACGTACCGGCTCGCGGGCCAGAATCGCGAAGAGTCCGGCGTCAGCACTTCATCGATCAGCGTGAGTTTCCCCTGCACGAGACCAAACTCAAACTTCGTGTCGGCGATGATGATGCCGCGAGTGCGCGCATACTCAGCCGCCGCGACATACAGCCGTAAACTCACGCGGCGGATCTCTTCGGCGATCTGCGGCCCTACAATTCCGACCGTATTCTCGAACGATATGTTTTCGTCATGGGCGCCGTCGGGCGCCTTGGTGGACGGCGTATAGACCGGATCAGGCAGTTTCTCCGATTCCCTGAGCCCGGCCGGAAGCCGGATTCCGCAAACCGTGCCGCTGCGCTGGTATTCCACCCAGGCCGAGCCGCTCAGGTATCCCCGGACAATGGCTTCCACGGGCAAAGCCTCCGCCTTATCCACAACCATCGTGCGCCCCTGCAAGTCCCGCCGGTCATTCTCGTTCGTGATCGCGGCGGGCGCGTCCGTAGACCGAAGATGATTGCGAACGATGTTCCGCGTAAGGCCGAACCACATCTTCGACATTTGCGTGAGTACCACCCCCTTGCCGGGAATCGGCGTGGGCAACACCACGTCGAAACAGGAGATGCGATCCGTAGCCACGATCAGCAATGCATCCCCCATGTCATAGACGTCACGGACCTTGCCTCTTTTGACCAGGGGGAGTTCTTTCAGTGATGTGGTTTGAACAACGCTCTCGGACATATCCCATCTCCTTTCGCGGGTGCTGCGCTACGGCGTCAGCGTCATCAGTTTGCGGGCCTGCTCCGGGTAGCGGGCGATGAAACGCACTTCGTCCGCCACCAGCGGTTTCTGTTTCAGAACGTTGGCGTAGCGCACGAGGTCAAGAACCTTGCGTGCGTCCTCGTCGTCGCGGAAAACGATCTCCAGCTTTTCGGACACATTGCGGAACCCTTTGATGCCGCTATACTCGCCGATACAAATCTGGCGACCCGTTTCGACGATCTCCGGTTCACCGCGGCCAAGTTCGGCGAAGCTGTACAGTTCGTAGTTGTGCGCGTCCTTCAACACGCCGTCCGCGTGAATGCCGGAGGCATGCGCGAAAGCGTTGTCGCCGACGCCGGGTTGGTTGATCGGGATGGGCACCCGGAAGGCATAGGCCGCATACTTGGCGAGCCGCCACATCTTCGAGAGGTCGATCCGGGGATCGAGGCGATACTTGCCCGCGAAGCCGGCCGAATGTTTCAGTGCCAGAATCACGGACAGCAGGTCGGCATTGCCCGCCCGTTCCCCAATGCCGTTCACGCAGGTGTTGATGTAGGCGTCTGCGCCGCCGTCGACCGCCCCCTTGGCGCCGGCGATCGAGTTCGCGACAACCATCCCCAGATCGTTGTGACAATGCACCTCGAGCGGCAGGCGGACGGCGGCCAATTCGCGCATGCGCTCGTAGATCGTGAAAGGGTCGTCGTAGCCCAGCGTGTCGCAGTACCTGAATCGGTCCGCTCCGTGCTCACGGGCCGCCTCCGCGAATCGGGTCAGAAAAGACATGTCGGTGCGTGAAGCGTCTTCCGCATTTACGCCTACCGACCTGGCCCCAAGCGCCTTGGCCCGGTCCACGGCCGCCACCATGTCGTTGAGAACGTCCTCGCGGGTCTTTTTCCCGTGGAACTTCCCCTGCGTCATCTGCTCGGACGTGGAGATGGAGAGATTGACATCCCGAACGCGTGTCTGCTTGAAGGCCAGTTCCACGTCCTCCGGCACCGCCCTCAGCCATCCGGACAGAATGATGGGACTCAACGCCCCGATTTCGGCCAACTCGACGTTGGCATTGAGGTAGTTCGTTTCGTGACGCGTGGTCGGGAACCCGAACTCGCTCTGGAAGACTCCCAGGTCGTTCAGGTACAGATTGATCATCGTTTTCTCGATCTTGGCCAGACCGAGCTTGGCCGTCTGCACCCCGTCGCGGTTGGTCACGTCAATGATATGGATCGTCGGAGTCATGTTCCTCTCCCATGGGCATCGCCGTTCTGCCTCGTCCTATTCCTCGAACGCCGAGTCCGGCACAGTCGGCCCGCCGCCAGGTTCCGCGGCCATTTCCCGCTCGCACTGGAACATCTGCTCGAACAAATCGGCAATGTCTTGCTCTTCGATACACGAGAATGCCACCCGGATGTCGGTGGGGGCGGTGGCGATCACGCCGATCCCGTAGCGATCGAGAAGGCGCAGACGGTACGCCTCCGCGTTGAGTGTCTTCAGGCGCAAGCACATGAAGTAGCCTGAGTTAAAGGGATACGGCGTCCACGCCGATGCGTAGCGGTCGCCGGCCAGCACCTGCTTCACGCGGGCGGCCCTCGCGCGCAGCACCTCGAACTTGGCCTGCTTCTCCCTTGCGTAGGCCGGATCGTTCATCGCGTGCAGCAGAACGCTCTGAGAGGCGTGCGAGCAGTTGGACACCGCTCCGCGAATACAGCCGGCCGTCTTCTTCTCCAAGGCATCGTGAACCGGCGCTCCGCCGAACGCGGCGAACGTCATGAATGCCACGCGCAGACCCCAGACGAAGTCCTCCTTGGTCGCCCCGTCCAGCTTGATGGGCAACAGCCGCGGGTGCCTGCCGGCCAGCCGCGCGAAGACGGACTCGCGCATGACCTCCGGCTCGTAGAAGAGTCCGAAGTAGGCGTCGTCGCACACGACCACGACGCGGCACCCTCTTCCCGCGACGGCAACCAGAGCGTCGCAAATGGCGCGCGCTTCGGGTTCGGTGGGCGCATAGCCGGTGGGATTGTTGGGGAAGTTCAACAGCACGATCAGTTTCCCGCGCTTGGACTCCTCGGCAACGGTGGCCGCAAACCCAGCGGTATCCAGGCCGCCGGAGGTGGCGAAGAAGGGATACTTCACCATGCGCGCCTCGCGACGAACGCGGAAGATCATGTTGTAGTTGCCCCAGACCTGGTCCGGAACGAGTATCGTGTCGCCCGCATCGGCAAACAGATCCGCCACCAGGCTCAGTCCGTGCGTCACGCCGCTGGTCACGACAGGCAGGCTGATCGACCGGCCGGCCAGCGACGGATTCGCCGCCTGAATGTGTTCCCGCCACTTCGCGCGCAACGCCGGAAGCCCCGGCGACGGCGCGTAGGGCAGCGTTTCGTCCGGCGCGAGATCGGCAAACCGCCGCATGACGCACGGCAGGTGCATCGCGATGCCGTTCTCCTTGGCAATGCCGATCGTTGCGTTGTAGCGGCTCGCCTTTTGCTTCGCTTCCGCCGACTGCGTCAGGATGCCCTTGGGGAAGTACAGCTCGCGACCCAACCCCGACAGCATCTCGAAGACGTCAGGGGCCTCCTTCTGGATCGCGCGATTCAACTCGGTGGCCAATGTCGTTGCCATATCTCCGATAGCTCCTCTGTTCTTTCGTTTCATGACCCGGCAAGGCGGACAAAACAAAAAACCGGTACGGCGCCCTTCACGGGTCTCCGTACCGGCCTGTTCGCACCCAGCGGAAAACTCCGCCCTTTGCTCCCCTGCCAGCGATTTCTCCATCGTGTTTACAATACCCCGCCGGCCGAAGTCAAGACGATCCGACAGACGATCCGAATTTCGGTCTTGTGTCGGTCACTTTTCGCCCCGAAGTCCGGAAGGAAGTTGGGGGTTCGGTTCGATAAGTTCTCTTCGTCTTCTGGCTCGTCTTCGCCACATTGCCGCGCATCCAGGCTCGCCAATCATGCTGTCTTCTTTCGTCTTTCCGCTGGCTTGGCTGGACACTCCCTGCTACATTCTGAACCGTTTTGGAAGCGCAACCCGAAGAGTATCCGGACGCAACTCGGAATCGAGAATGACCATGCAGCAAGAACGATGGCTGTCGGTGGACGAAATCGCGGCGCACACTTGTCGCGCCGGAGCCTTGCGCGAAGGCGGGTTCAAGGCGACCGAGGTTGACGAGTGGGTCTGAAACGGAAAAACGGCAGAGGACACAGAGCGTGGCCTTTAGCGACCGATCATGCCCGTGCAGTGTATTCTGAAGGACACCGAAGCGCATAAGGGGCGACGACATGGCGAAGGAAGCAAGAGCAAGGATACTCATCAACGATCTTCTCAGAAGGTCGGGATGGAGATTCTTTGATGACGACGCTGGCCCCGCCAACCTCGCACTGGAAACGAACGTCAAACTCAATAAGAAAGCCCTCGACGCTCTCGGCGACGACTTCGAGAAAACGGCCAACGGGTACACGGATTACCTGCTACTGGATGAAGGGGGTTTCCCGATCGCCGTTCTGGAAGCGAAGTCCGAGAAGTTCGACCCGCTTGTCGGTAAGGAGCAGGCACGGCGCTACGCCCACTCCCAGAATGCCCGGTTCGTCATTCTGTCCAACGGCAACCTTCATTACTTCTGGGACCTCCAGCAGGGCAACCCGGTTCTGATCACCGAGTTCCCGAGACCAGATTCCTTCGCCAGTTTCCACGCCTTCAATCCGAATCCCGACGCCTTGGTCGTTGAGAAGGTCGAGACCGATTACGTCGCGGTCACGCAGAATCCGAACTACCGTAATGATCCCCGCTGGACCGATGCCGGCCAGCGCGATGCCTTTGTCAAGGAAGCGGAATTGAAGTTCCTTCGCCCTTATCAGTTGGAGGCCGTTGCCGCCCTTCAATCCGCCGTCCGTAAGGGACAGACGCGCTTCCTTTTTGAAATGGCGACCGGTACAGGCAAGACCCTCGCTGCCGCCGCCGTTATCAAACTCTTCATGCGGACCGTCAACGCGAAGCGGGCCCTGTTTCTCGTGGACCGTTTGGAACTCGAAACCCAGGCATGGAAAGCCTTTGTCCGGCTCCTGAAGAACGACTTCCGCACGGTCATCTACAAGGAGAATCGTGATGACTGGCGCAAGGCGGAGATCGTTGTTTCCACCGTGCAGAGCCTCCAGTTCAACAACAAGTACCGGCGGTTGTTCTCGCCTACCGATTTCGACCTTCTGATTTCCGACGAAGCGCACCGGTCTCTCGGCGGCAATAGCCGGGCGGTGTTCGAATACTTCATCGGCTACAAACTGGGCCTCACGGCGACCCCGAAGGACTATCTCAAGAAGGTTGACCCGGCCCGCATCAATGCCCGCGACCCCCGCGAGTGGGAACGCCGGCAACTGCTGGACACCTACAAGACCTTCGGTTGCGAGTCCGGCGCGCCGACTTTCCGCTACAGCCTCATTGACGGCGTGCGCGAAGGCTACCTCCTGAATCCGGTTGTCGTGGACGCCCGAACGGAAATCACCACCGAATTGCTGGCGGACGAGGGCTATTCCGTCATGCAGGAGAACGAGGACGGCGAACTCGTTGAGCAAACCTTCTTCGGCAAGGACTTCGAGAAGAAGTTCTTCTCCGATGAAACGAACCGCGTATTCTGCGACACCTTCATGAGGAACGCGTTTCGCGATCCGCTGAGCGGCGAGATCGGCAAGACGATCATCTTCTGCGTCCGTCAGGACCACGCGACGCGGATCGTTCAAGAGTTGAACCTCATGGCCCATGCCCTGTTTCCCGGCAAATACAACTCCGACTTTGCCGTGCAGGTGACATCCAGCGTGGCCGAGGCGCAACAGATGGCCGCCAGCTTCGCGAACAACAACCTCAACGGCCACACCCGCTTCCTCGACGGCTACATCAGTTCCAAGACCCGTGTTTGCGTCACCGTCGGCATGATGACCACCGGCTACGACTGCGAGGACCTGTTCAACGTCGTCCTGCTCCGCCCGATCTTCTCCCCGACCGACTTCATCCAGATCAAGGGCCGGGGCACGCGCAAGTACACCTTCCGCTACACCGAGAAGGACGGCGGCCAGACACAGGAGCACGCGAAACCGAAGGAGAAGTTCAAACTCTTCGACTTCTTCGCCGTCTGCGAGTACTTCGAGAAGAAGTTCAACTACGACGAGGTGATCGAATTGCCGCCGATCAAGGGTGGTGGAGGTGGCGGCGGCGGCGATGATTTGAGCAGTGGCTACACGAACGTTGACCCCGACCCGCTCAAAACGCAGGTCGAATACGCCGTCCCTGTCTACGGCATGAAGATAGACCGCAAGTTCTTCGAACGCTTTGAAGACAAAGTCAAAGCTGTGCCGGAGGTCCGCGCGCGCTACGAGCGCGGCGACATCAAAGGCGCGGAGGAAGTGGTTATCGCCACGCTGTTCAACAGGCCAGAGGACTTCTTCAACCTCGACAAGCTCCGCAAGGCCGTCCAGGCCGACCGCCGCATCACGCTCCGGGAGATTCTCGCCAAGGCATTCGGCGAGATTGACCGGTTCAGCACCAAGGACGAGATGCTTGAAGAAGAACTGGCGAAGTTCGTTTCCATCCACAAGCCTGACGCCCCGCGCATGCCCGTCATTCGCCAGTTCTTCAAAGCCTATCTGACCGACGGCGAGATCAGGGCCATCGTTGACTCGCGCGAATTCGGCCGCCTGGCGACAAATGCGAAGGTATCACCGGCGGACATCAAGGCGCTGAACGGCTGGCGCGACGTGATACCGGATTATGTGAAGGACTATGTGTCGTTGAACCAGTTCGCGGCATGAAGGGGTCTATGACGATATGACGAAAGATATCGCGACAACCGATCAGATTCAACAGGTCATCCGGTTCCATCAGGGGCGGAAGGTCATGCTCGATTTCGACCTTGCGACGCTCTATGGCGTGACTACGGGCGCACTGAATCGACAGGTCAAGCGCAACCGGGATCGCTTCCCGCCCGATTTCGCTTATCAGATTGATGTGCAAGACGTTGCGCGTTTGATATGCCAAAATGGCACATCAAAAACGCAGGCCGGAGGACGTCGGAAACCGGTCTTGGCCTTCACGCAAGAGGGCGTGGCCATGCTTTCGAGCGTATTGCGAAGCGAGCGGGCGGTGCGTGTGAACATCGAGATCATGCGGACATTTGTCCATCTCCGTTCGTTTCTGGCCGCTCACGCGGAGTTGGCTCGGCGGTTGGATGAGCTCGAAAACCGCTATGATGAACAATTCCGCGCCGTGTTCGACGCGATCCGGCAACTCATGACCCCACCTGAACCTCAGCGCAAGCAGATCGGGTTCCATGTGCGCGAGAAGCGGGCCGCCTATGTCGTGAAATCTGGAGGGCCGGGTTCCACCCCGGCCATTTCCGGCCGACGTAAAAGTCGGCCCTCCAAACCGAGGAAATGAACGATGCTCGATTCCGCCACCAAATCCCGTATTGATTCCGCCCGCGACATTCTGGTCGGCAAGGTGCCGGACCCGAAGTCTCAGGTCGAGCAGATCACCATCGCCCTGATCTACAAGTTCATGGATGACATGGACCGCCAGTCCGAGGAACTCGGCGGCAAGGCGACTTTCTTCACCGGCGACTTCAAGAAATACCGCTGGGCGCAACTGCTCGACAAACGCTACAGCGGCCACGAGCGCCTGCTTCTCTATGCCGAAGGCATCGAGAAGATGAACGTGAACAAGAACATCCCCCAGTTGTTCCGTGACGTCTTCAAGGGTGTCTTCCTGCCCTACCGCGACCCGGAGACACTGAACCTGTTCCTCAAGGAGATTGACTGCTTCAGTTACGATCACAGCGAACGGCTCGGCGACGCCTTTGAGTATCTGCTTTCCGTGCTCGGCACCCAAGGCGACGCCGGCCAGTTCCGCACCCCGCGCCACATCATTGATTTCATCGTCGCCGTGGTGGACCCGAAGAAGACCGAAACCGTCCTTGATCCTGCCTGCGGCACGGCGGGGTTTCTGATTTCGGCGTACAAGCACATCGTCAAGACGAATGAGAGTCTGACCCCGGATGAGCGGGCTCGCCTCATGACCAACTTCCGCGGCTACGATATTGCCCCCGACATGGTGCGCCTCGCGCGCGCGAACCTGTACCTGCATGGATTCCCAAACCCGGTCCTGCACGAGTACGATACGCTCACGAGTGAAGAGCGTTGGGACGAACGTTGCGACGTGATCCTGGCCAATCCCCCGTTCATGACGCCAAAGGGCGGCATCCGGCCGCATAACCGGTTCTCGATCCAGGCCAAACGCAGCGAAGTTCTCTTCGTGGACTACATCGCCGAACACCTCAACCCCGGTGGCCGCGCCGGCGTGATCGTGCCGGAAGGCATTATCTTCCAGAGCCAGAACGCCTACAAGCAACTGCGGAAGATGCTGGTCGAGAACTACCTCTGGGCCGTGGTCAGCCTGCCCGCCGGCGTGTTCAATCCCTACAGCGGCGTGAAAACCAGCATCCTGTTCCTGGACCGGAATCTCGCCCGGCAACGGGACGAGGTGTTGTTCGTGAAAGTGGAGAACGACGGCTTCGATCTTGGCGCGCAGAGAAGGCCGATGGAGGGGAGCCAGATTGCGGAAGCGACGCGGCTTTTGTGTGGCTTTTGTGCATCTTGTGGCAAGGAAGGTTGGCCACAGAAGGCACAAGAGACACAAAGGGAGATGTGGTTGACGGTTCCCCGCTCCCGCCTGCTCGCATCGCCTGACCTCAACCTCTCTGGCGACCGCTACTGCGTCGCCGCCGTGCGACATGTCGGTAAATGGCCGATTGTGAAGTTGGGGGAGGTGTGCAACTTGGAGAAAGGGACGAGTTTCACGAGAGCGCAGGCAAAGCCCGGAAGCATCCCGGTTGTGGCGGGCGGCCAGAATCCGTCCTGCTACCATGCAGAGGCCAATCGTAAACCGCCGGTCATCACGGTCAGTGCCTCAGGCGCTTATGCGGGCTTCGTGAATTTCTTTGAAGTTCCGATCTTTGCGACCGATTGCACAACGATAGTCTCGACGGATGAACAACAGGTCGCAACGCGCTTTGTCTTCGAAATTCTTAAAGGCAAACAAGACAAGGTATATGACGCTCAAAAAGGCATGGCCCAGCCGCACGTCTATGCAAGAGACTTGATCGCGCTCGAACTCCCCCTCCCCCCCCTCGATGAGCAGCAGCGGATTGTGGCGGAGTTGGAGGGGTATCGGAAGGTCATCGAAGGCGCCCGCCAAATCCTCGCCTCCTACAAACCCACCATCCGGATTGATCCGGAGTGGGAGGTGAAAAAGGTGGCGCAACTGTGCGAACTTGTTCGAGGAAGCTCTCCTCGTCCAAAGTCAGATCTGCGCTACTATGGTGGGAACGTTCCGCGTCTGATGGTTGCCGATCTGACACGGGATGGCATGTACGTTACCCCACAGATTGACTTCTTGACGGAGGAGGGAGCGAAGTTCTCCCGTCTCATGAAACTAAACGACGTCGTCATGGCGGTGAGTGGGAATCCCGGCTTGCCTGCGATCCTGCAAGTCGACGCGTACATACATGACGGATTTGTCGGTTTCCGCCACCTCAAGAAGGAGGTTATGCCGCAGTTCTTCTATTCTGTACTCGTTCACTTCAAGGAACGGAGTAACTCGCAGTCAATAGGTGCTGTGTTTAAGAACCTGACAACAGACCAAATCAAAGACATCGATTTCCCCCTCCCGCCCCTCGCCGTCCAGCGGCAGATCGTGGCGGAGTTGGAGGCGGAGCGGAAGTTGGTGGAGGCGAACCGGGAGTTGATCGCGCGGATGGAGGCGAAGATCAAGGCGAAGCTGGCGGAGGTGTGGGGGGAAACTGAAACTCTGGAAACGGAAGGACCGCCACAGTGAACCTCCAACAGGCTTTCTTTGAACTGAGTTTTGAGAACTTGTTCTTGCGCACGAAGGGCGACGAGTTTCAGTCGTTCTTCGAGAGGCTGATGGGGCTCGCGTACAAGGCGGACTTTATGGCGTGTCGCCCGTGGGGGAACCGCGGTGACCGAAAGAACGATGGCTTTCTCAAATCGGAAAGGCGCCTCTTTCAGGTGTATGCGCCGAATGAGATCACCGAGGCCAAGGCCGTCGCTAAGATTCTGGAGGATTTCGAGGGGGCGAAAACCTACTGGGGCACACACTTCGACAAATGGGTGTTTGCACACAACGCCGTGGACGGCCTACCGCCGCATGTCCAAAAGGTACTACTGGATTTTCAGGCCCAAAACTCCAGAATTGCCGTGGAAACCTGGGGACTGGAGGAGTTCCGGGTCATCTTCCGCAAGTTGTCTCTTGACGACATGCAATCATGGCTTGGTGTCGTGCCGACGGAAGAGACAAGAGCCGCACTCGGGTTCAAGGATTTGCAGGTAGTGTTAGAGAGCATTGCCGGGCGCACCGTGACGCCCAGTCAACCGGTGAAGGACGTCCCGATGGGGAAGATCGAAGCCAATGCTTTGTCGGGGAGTGTTGCCACCTTGTTGAAAGCAGGCATGGTTAAAGCGCCTCTGGTAAGAGCATTCTTCGACCAGTGGCATGACATCACCCTTGGCGAGCGCATCGCCAAGTCATTCCGTGCCAAGTATGAGGCGCTGCGCGGAGAGTTTTCGCCCAATCAGATCTTTTCCGAAATACAGGACTGGGCTGGGGGCGGAACGAGAGGTACTCCTGAACATGAAGTGGCCGTACTCACCGTCATCGCCTACTTTTTTGAGCGCTGCGACATATTCGAGGAACCGCGGGGTGCGCAATCATGATTCTGCCATCGAAACACCTTCCGCAAGACCGTGCATTGCTCACCGTCGGTGCACGTATTCTGCAAAGGCTGAACCAACCCAGGACAGTGTCCTCACTCTGGGAAGAACTTCCGCGCAAGGACGGGATGGCACGCGATCCTGCTTTTCATCTCAGCTATGACGGTTTTGTCTTGGCATTGGACCTTCTCTTTCTTGTCGGGGCCGTTGAACTCCGGGAGGGGCTCTTGAGCCGAAAGAACTCATGATCCACCGCATTTGCAGTAGTGTGCCGACTTTCAAAGCGCTTGAATTCAAACCCGGCCTCAATGTGCTCATGGCCCAGAAGGAGACGGGAGCGAGTAACAAGCAAACACGGAACCGGGCGGGAAAGACGAGCCTGATCGAACTTGTGCACTTTCTCGCTGGGGCTGATGCTGGTAGAGACTCGCTTTTCCGTGTAGAGGCTCTGGTGGATGAATCCTTCGGCATGGTGTTTGATGTGGGTGGGGAGAAGACCACGATAGAGCGCTCCGGCAAAGAGCGATCAAAACTCCGTGTTTCCGGCGGCAGTTTCTTGGGTGGCAAGACCAAACTGACCAATAGCGAGTGGGTTGATGTACTTGGCGAGCAGATGTTCGGTCTGAATGCCGTGAAAAGCGTTGCCGGTCGAGTACCCACGCTACGCTCTCTTTTCGCCTATTTCGTTCGGCGGCAACTCAGTGGCGCGTTCACCACGCCGGAGAAGCAGGCTAATATGCAGCAGGCCGGGGATTATCAGGTTGCTCTGATGTTCCTGTTGGGGTTGGACTGGAAGATAGCGAGTGACTGGCAGCAAGTAAGGGATAGAGAGAAGACGTTGGGAGAATTGAGGAAAGCAGCGGGGGGTGGGGCCTTCGGAAGTATCATAGGCAAAGCCTCTGATTTGCGAACCCAACTCACCGTAGCGGACGCTCGACTGGCCGAACTCAGAAAGCATATCGAGTCCTTCCGTGTGTTGCCGCAATACCGTGACTTTGAGACGGAGGCGGATCAGATAACGCGTGACCTGAACGCTTTGTCCAATGCCAACACTATCGATATGGCGGCGATTCGCGACCTGGAGGGAGCCCTCCAAACGGAATCCCCCCCATCACTAACCGACTTGGAAGCGATCTACGCCGAAGCCGGGGTTAGCATCCCGGGTGTGGCGTTAAAACGCTACGAGGAAGTAAGAAGTTTCCATGAATCGGTGATTCGGAATCGGCGGGACTACCTTGCGGGCGAACTCTCTCTCGCGAAGCAACGCGTCGGGTCCCGAGAAGTGCAGAAGACGAAACTGGATCAGCGCAGGTCCGAGGTCATGACCGTTCTAAGGAGTCACGGCGCACTGGACCAATTCGCCAAGTTGCAGGGCGAGGCGGGTCGACTGGAAGCTGAGGTCGAGTCCCTTCGCCAGCGTTTTGAATCTGCCGAGCAACTTGAGGGGGCGAAGAACGAATTGGAGATCGAGCGCAACCGTCTCACCCTGAGACTGCGACGGGATTTCTCCGAGCAGAAGGAACGTCTGGCCGAGGCGATTCTTGCCTTCGAAGATACGTCGAAGCGGCTCTATGAATCGGCCGGAAGTATGACGATCGAAGAGACCTCGAACGGCCCGGTCTTCCAATTCCCCATGCAAGGGTCCCGGAGCAAGGGCATCAAGAACATGCAGATCTTCTGTTTCGACCTTATGCTGATGCGCCTGTGCGCCAAACGTGGCATTGGCCCAGGCTTCTTGATCCACGATAGCCACCTTTTCGACGGCGTGGATGGTCGGCAGGTCATCAGTTCGCTGAAGGTTGGAGCTGAGATGGCGAAAGAACTGGGCTTCCAGTACATCGTTACTATGAATGAAGACGATGCGTTCAAAGAGACCGCCGATGGCTTTGACTTACGCGAACACGCATTGCCTGTTGCCCTGACTGATGCAACAGACGATGGTGGGTTGTTCGGGTTTAGATTCTGAGATGCTTGTATGAAGAATGCCAAACAGCATGTGCCACGTGAGATGATGATGTTGGCCATCGAGGTCATGCGACAATCCGTGCCCGAACCGCGATCCGACGGCAAGGCCAGTCCCAAGGTCGGCGCGGTGCTGGTGAAGCCGGATGGTACGGTGGAAACGGCCTGCCGGAGTGAATTGCGGCATGGGGATCATGCGGAGTTCACGCTTCTTGAACGGAAGAACCGGGGCAACAAACTGGATGGTTCGATCCTGTTCGCCACCCTAGAGCCCTGCGCGAAGGGCTCACGCAAGCATCCCAAGGTCTCGTGTGCGGAGCGCATCTTCTTAGCCCGCATCAAGGAGGTCTGGGTCGGCGTCCAGGACCCGGATCCGACTGTGGCGCGCAAGGGCATCGGCTACCTGATTCGCCAGGGCGTTACCGTCCACATGTTCGACCGCGACCTGCAGGAGATCATTGAGAAGGAGAACAGAGACTTTTTGGCACAGGCGACCAACCGGGCCGCCGAGGTGCGAGAAGCTCCGGCGGACACCGTTCTTTCGGCCCTTGAGAACAGGGTGCCTACCGCGAAGTTGAACGACTTCTCCAATGATGCGATGGACTCCTACCGCGAGAAAGCCGGTATTGCCGATGCTGTGGGTTCAGAAGCGTTCAATCAGCGTCTCTTGCGGCAAGGCCTCTTGAAAGATGAACAGGGCGGGCTCGTGCCGACCGGCTTCGGCTTCCTACTGTTCGGCAAGGAGCCGCGGACGGCGATGCGCCAGGCAGGTCTGCTGGGGCTCATCCATTACCCCAATGGTCAGAAGGAACGCCGTGAGTTTGACGACCCAGCCGTCCTGATTCCAGACCTGGTGGAGCAATGGCTCACGAACAAGCTGCCCAACGTGTTCGACCGGAACCACGCGCATCGCCAGGAGCATGCGGCTCTCCCCTTCGAGATGATCCGTGAGGCCGTGGCCAACGCGCTCATCCACCGTGACTACAGTATTGACGGCGCGAAGTGCCAAATCGTTGTGACGGAGGACACTGTCACAGTGCAGAGTCCCGGCAAGCCGCCGCCGCCGATCACGCTGGCGCAGCTTCAGAATTTCAGCGCGCCCATGCTCAGCAGGAACCCCGAACTCCATTTCGTATTCGCGCGGATGGGCATGGCGGAAGAGCAGGGGCTCGGTCTCGGTTCCCTGCGGGACGGGGCAAGGAAACTCGACCTGCCCTTGCCGCGGTTCGCATGGGAAGATCCGTACTTAGTCTTGACTCTCTTCCGATCTGCTGGGGGGGCGACAAAGGCTCTTGGCGAAGTTACCCTCGATGCACTGAGCAAGTCGGAACGGAAGGGTTGGGAATGGCTCTCGGCGCGAACCGAAGTCACGCAGGCTGAATATGCGAAGGCACTAGGCGTAACTGCACGCACTTCACAACGACACCTGAAGAAGTTCCTTGAGCTGGGCAAGGTCCGGCGAACTGGGGCCAGTTCCTCAACTGGGTATGAGGTGACAGCATGAATCTTGCGACATCCCTCGCGACCCAATGTCGCGAGCGGCGCGCATTTCGCGCTTCGCCTGTGGCTCGCGACATTACTCGCGACATTATGTCGCGAGCCGCCTGTTCTGTCGGCAGGAAACTGGAATTGGGCCAACAATCGGGCCGTTTTGGCCCGATACGCCTAACGAGGTCCATCTGGCGGCTTCAAGCGGACATCTATCCGGACACTGTGTCCGCATACTGTCGAGCTTGACATCCACAGCATGAAAACCATCAAAGACATGCCGGAACACAGTCGCCCGCGCGAGAAACTGCGGGAGAAGGGCGTTGCCGCTCTTACCGACGAGGAACTCGTCGCGGCGATTCTCGGCATGGGCACGGCGGGCGTTGACGTGCGCACCATCGCCCGGCAGGTGGCCGGGTTGATCCGCGAGCACAAGACCGCGCTCACGCTGGAGCATCTGCTTCCCGTACCCGGCGTCGGCCTCGCCAAGGCCGGCCAAATCCTGTCGGCCTTTGAACTCGCCCGCCGTCACCTGCTCAAGGACACAGTCAAGATCACAACGGCCGCGGACGCCCTTCCGCTACTGTCCGATATCGCCGCAAAGCGGCAGGAGCACTTCCTCTGCATCTCCCTGAACGGCGCGAACGAAGTCATTGAGAAGCGGACCGTCACCATCGGCCTGCTCGACCGGAGCCAGGTTCATCCGCGCGAAGTCTTCGCCGACGTGATCGCCGACCGGGCCGCCGCCGTCATCTTCGCCCACAACCACCCATCCGGCGACCCCAAGCCCAGCGACGCCGACATCGCCATTCACGAGCAACTCACCCAGGCCGCCAAGATTCTCGGTATCCGGGTCCTGGACCACATCATCGTGGCGAAGACCAGCCATTACAGCTTCCAGGAAACGGGGTTAAACCATGCGTGACATCCCAGGAAACCGCATCCGCCGTCGCGCCCCCTTGCTCCGCCGTAGCATCTTCGCGAAGGCGGGTCCGATGCTGCTTGTCCGCCGGAGCTTCTGAGCGAAGGCGGAAGCGCGCTTGCCCGCCCTGAGCTTGTCGAAGGGTTCTCCACGTTCAGGGCCGCAAACGCGGTCGGCGGCTAGCGCTCTCGCGGTCGGCGATTCCGGGAGGAGATGAGATGAACAAGTTCTGTCAGAGTTGCGGAATGCCGATGAAAAAGGATCCCGAACACGGGGGGACGAATGCCGACGGCGGTAGGAGCCTGGACTATTGCAGCTACTGCTATCGGAGTGGCGCGTTCACCTCTCCCGAGATCAAGACCGACGCCGACATGCAGCGCTTCTGCATCGGGAAACTGAAAGAGATGGGGATGCCGGCGTTCATGGCCTGGTTGTTCACGCGGAGCATTCCGCGGTTGAAACGGTGGAGAGCAACGTGAGAGAAGACGGCTTCCAGTGCCGCCAGTGCGGGCATTGCTGCATCAACGTCAGCGGCGCGTTCTCGGCTTGCGCGACGGAGGCCGACATCGAACGCTGGGAGACGGCGGGACGGGATGACATTCTGGCGTGGGTTAACCGGATTGCGGTCGGCGATTCGTGCGTGTACGATCTCTGGATCGAGCCGGAAACGGGTGACGACGTGAGCCAGTGCCCGTGGTTGGAACACGTGCCCGGCACCGACCGCTATGCCTGCCGCATCCACGACCTGAAGCCGGATCATTGCCGTTGCTACCCCCAATCGCGTGAACACGCCGACGAGACCGGCTGTCCGGGTTACGCGATGGCAAGCTGACGGACGGCGTTACAGCAAGGCCGCCGGGGGGCGGCGACATACCGCCGCGCCCCCGGAAGCTGTGCGGAGCACGTTTTCCCGTGCCTGCGTCGTCAGCCGATCCTCACAGGCCGATGCGCTTCTTCAAGCCGGCAAGCTGCGCCTTCATGCGGGCGGGCAGTCTGGCTCCGGCGGTATGGAGGTAGGTCTCGATCTCCGGAACCTCGCCCTTCCAGCCATCCACGTCGATGCGCAGCAGTTCGGCCATTTCGGCCGCGCTGATTTTCAGTCCGCTGACATCCAGATCGCCGGCCTTCGGCACATAGCCGACCGGCGTCTCGACGGCGCCGACTTTGCCCTCGACGCGCTCGCACATCCATTTCAGAACGCGGATGTTTTCGCCGAAGCCCGGCCACAGCCACTTGCCGTCGGGGGACTTGCGGAACCAGTTGGCGTAGAAGATTTTCGGCGCCTTGGCTCCAAGTTTCTCGCCCATGTTGAACCAGTGCTGCCAGTAGTCGCCGATGTGGTAGCCGCAGAACGGCAGCATGGCCATCGGGTCGCGCCGGATGGATCCCTTGACGTCCAGCGCGGCGGCGGTCGCCTCCGAGGCGGCTGTGGCGCCCATGTAGACGCCGTGATCCCAGTCGAAGGACTGGCTGACCAGCGGCACCAGCTTGGTACGGCGCCCGCCGAAAATGAAGATGTCGATCGGTACGCCGTCGGGGTTTTCCCAGTCCGGACAGATAACCGGGCACTGCCGCGCCGGGGCGGTGAAGCGCGCGTTGGGGTGTGCGCCCTTCACGGGCTTCCCATCGGCGTCCTTCTTGTCGGGCGTCCAGTCGTTGCCCTTCCAGTCAATGCCGTGCTTGCATTCGACGTTCATTTCCTCCCACCAGATATCGCCGTCGTCGGTCAGCACGCAGTTGGTGAAGATGGAGTTGGCCTTGATGCTTTCCATCGCCATGGGATTGGATTTGTAGCTCGTCCCCGGGGCAACGCCGAAGAAGCCGGATTCCGGGTTGATGGCGTGCAAGCGTCCGTCCGGCCGGACCTTCATCCAGGCGATGTCGTCGCCAATGCACTCGCATTTCCAGCCCGGAATGGTGGGTTGGAGCATGGCGAGGTTGGTCTTGCCGCAGGCGCTCGGAAACGCGGCGGCGATGTGGAAACGCTTCCCCTGCGGATTGGTCAGGCGCAGGATGAGCATGTGCTCGGCCATCCACCCCTCGCGGCGGGCCATGGTGGAGGCGATGCGCAAGGCCAGGCACTTTTTGCCGAGCAGGGCGTTGCCGCCGTAACCGGAGCCGAAGGACCAGATCAGGTTCTCTTCCGGGAAATGGGCGATGTATTTCTTCTCGATGGGGGCACACGGCCATGTGCTATCCTTCTGCCCGGCTTGGAGCGGCGCCCCGATGGAGTGCAGGCAGGGAATGTACTCCCCGGTCTCCCCGAGGGCTTCCATGACCTTATCCCCGACGCGCGTCATGATGTGCATGTTCACGACGACGTACGGCGAATCGGTGAGTTCGACTCCGATCTTCGAGATGGGCGAACCGATGGGACCCATGCTGAACGGGATGACGTACAGGGTTCGGCCCCTCATACAGCCGTCGTAGAGTCCGCGCATGGTCTTTTTCAGTGCGACCGGATCGATCCAGTTGTTGGTCGGACCGGCCTCCGCCTGGGTTCTGGAGGCGATGTAGGTGCGGTCCTCCACCCGTGCCACGTCGCTCGGGTGGCTACGGAACAGGTAACTGTTCGGCCGTTGCTTCAGCGGCGTCGCGGCACCGGCGGCGACCATGGTCTTGATCATGGCGTCGTATTCAGCCTTGGATCCATCGCACCAGACAACCTTGTCCGGTTTGACCATGGCTTGGACTTCGGCAACCCAGTTGACGAGCTTCGTGTTCTTGCATGCGATTGTCATCTTTCGATCCCTTCCGCTTTCTGTTGTTGGCGCTTCCGGTCCCGGGGAAAACAAAAAGCCGACACGGAAGCCCATTTACGGCTCCGTGCCGGCCTGTTCGCACCTGGCGAATCGACTTCGCCCCTTGCTCCCCTGCCAGCCACCTGTTTTGAAAGCGCGTCTTATATGATACCGACAAAACAACGTCAAGACGATTCGCCCGCCTATTGATTTGCACGCACGGACGGGCTGTTCAACGAAAAAGCCTGCGCGGGGGCGCAGGCTTCCGTGTTCTGGTGGGGAATGGCAGACTTGAACTGCCGACCCCTTGCATGTCAAGCAAGTGCTCTAACCAACTGAGCTAATTCCCCGAGTTTCCTCGTGTCACGCCCGGCTTCCCGGTGCGCGAACAGGTGCGGAATATAGGGGATGGAAGATGGCGAGTAAAGGTGAAAAACAGGGCATGTCCGTGGGGCGCATCTGCAATTCATTGATCTCCGGACGCCGTCTTCCGTTCTGTTAGTGCCTTAAGCGCCGGGAACGTGCATGAAAAGCGAGAAGCATCTTTGTCGCGAGCTTTGTCGCGAGCTTCGTCGACAAAGCTCACGACAAAGCTCGCGACAAAGCTTGGGTTGCGGGCGACAGCCCGCGTTGGGAATTCAGTCCCTGTCACGGGGCTAATCGGCGTTTCATCAACCACTGGTAGCGACTAGGTTGTTCTCCCCAAACCTGAATATCCAACAGCCAACACGGAATGTCCAATACCCATGTTCCTTGCTCTTCGTTCGGTTGGATATTCCGTGTTGGACATTGGGTGTTCAATTGGGGCACACGATCGGCAGTAGCCCGGAAGTCAACGAAACGCCGATGCGCCCTCGTGGGGCGCGGGGGAGGGTCAGGCGAATTCCACGCCCTGGGACTGAAGGCCTTGGCGCAAGGCGGTTGTCGGGACATCGCGCATGGCGAGGTCCTGATCGATCGCCAGGGCCGCCGCGCAACCGGCGGCCTGTCCCAATGCCATACAGGTCGGCTGTACGCGTACGGAAGACATGGCCGCATGCGTCGCCGAGAGCGCGCGTCCGGCCACGATGAGGTTGGCGGGTCCGCTGGCCGGCACGAGACTGCGGTAGGGGATGTCGTAGGTATCGACTTTTTGTATATCGCAGCCGCCCGCCCCGTTCGGGTTATGAATGTCGATCATGTAGTTGGTTTGCGCGACGACATCGTCGAAACGGCATCGCCGGCGGATGTCGTCCTCGGTGAGGGTGTAGACGCCTTCGATCTGCCACGTTTCGCGGACGCCGATCTCGCCGCCGATATGGGAGAGCACGTAGGTCGGATGACTGGTTCGCTGGAGAAAAGCCGCCACGCCGAACACCTGCCGGAGGCCCTCGCGTTCCGCGTCGCCACGCTCGCGCGTCGACGCGCCGAAGCCGCGGACGCGGGTCATGTTCACCAGCAGCGTGCCCGTCGTCTTGTCTTCCCAGTGCAGCAACCGGGCCTGGGGCAGGTCGGCGACGCTTGCGTACCGCGGGCAGTCCGGCATCTCGACCGGGGTGACCGGACGACCGGTATCCTGCATCTGGAACATCAGGGTCATGGGCTGGGTGAGCCCATCCGCGGGGCGGCCGTGCCGGCAGGGGACTCCCGCATCCCGAGCCACGCGGGCGTCACCGGTGGCGTCCACGATGACGCGACCGGTGACGGCACGGAGCCCTTCCAGCGTGTTGACCACGAGGGCGCCGTCGGTGTAGGCGACGATATCGGTGTGGAGAAAGACTTCCACGCCGGCCGCTTCGAGTTTGTGGTTCAGGTACTGGCGGTAGATGAAGGGATTGAAGAGGGGCGCGAAAACACGGGTCGCCTGGAATTCGCGGGACTTGTTGTCGTGGAGCTTGAGTTCGGCCACGATTTCGCGGTAAAGGCCGGTGAGGTTGCCGACGGGCATCCAGATGGAGACGCCGGCGAGTGTGGCCATGCCGCCGAGTTGGGCGGAGCGTTCGACGAGCAGCACCGATTTGCCGCATCGCCGCGCGGTCAGCGCCGCGGCGATGCCGGCCGGGCCACCGCCGGCGACGAGCACGTCGGCGGCGGCCAGCGGAGAGATGTCGTTGGAGTAGATCATGCGGCCACCATGCCAAAAGCGCCCCGTATGCGCAACCCTTACTGGAACCCGCGTTTTCGGCGCGCGGCCAGCGCGGCCGTGAGACCGCCGATAGCGAACAGAGCCATGGTCGAGAGCCCGGGTGCGAAGGGGGCGGCAAGGTCCTGCAAAGACGTTGCCTGCTCGGCGACAAGGGACTTGCAGAAACTTCAGTCGGGGATGGAAGAAGGCGAGAAAAGTGAAAACCAGGGCCATGACGAAGCGGCTTTACAGAATGCTTGGGTGCGGATATGAATCTGGGCACGGTTTCAGGCGAGGCGGTGAATCGACAAACGGGAGCGCGAAAGCACCTGCGAACGTCCGGCGCCGATGGCCATGGGCCTGTTGAAAGGGCGGCTGGAGTAGCGCCGGATGGGATCGGGCATCGGCTTGCGACCATCCGCTGTTTCTGGCATTGACGCAGGGGTGGCGATTGGATAGACTACAAACATGATCGTAATGGTAATGATTATGCGGAACAAGTCTCGATTGGCCCGCCGGGCAAGGGAGGATGGACGATGAAGTTTTTTGCGGACAATTCACTCTCGATCGGGAATACGCCGCTCGTGAAGCTGAACCGGGTTGCCGGGGACAGGGCGCTTGTGCTCGGCAAAGTGGAAGGCCGCAATCCGGCCTATTCGGTCAAATGCCGTATCGGGGCGAGCATGGTCTGGGACGCCGAGAAGCGCGGTGTGCTCAAGCCGGGGATGGAGATTGTCGAACCGACAAGCGGCAACACGGGCATTGCGTTGGCGTTTGTGGGCGCGGCGCGCGGCTACAAGGTGACGTTGACGATGCCGGAGACCATGAGCATGGAGCGTCGTCGCGTGCTGAAGGCGTTGGGGGCGGAACTCGTGTTGACCGAAGGTGCGAAAGGCATGCCGGGGGCGATCGCCAAGGCCGAGGAGTTGCTGGCCGGGAATCCGACCAAATACTTTCTGCCGCAGCAATTCAAGAACCCGGCCAATCCGGAGATTCACGCCAGGACCACCGGTCCCGAGATATGGGAGGCCACGGGTGGTCGTGTGGACGTCTTGGTGGCGGGGGTCGGCACCGGGGGGACGATTACCGGGATCTCGCGGTATCTGAAGCGCGAGCGCGGCATGTCCGTATTGACCGTCGCTGTCGAACCCGAGAACAGCCCGGTGATCTCGCAGCGACTGGCTGGGCAGACGTTGAAGCCGGGTCCTCACGGCATTCAGGGGATCGGCGCGGGGTTCATTCCGGATGTGCTCGACCTGTCGCTGCTCGACCGTGTCGAGAAGGTCGGCAATGAGGAAGCCATGGAATTCGCGCGCCGTCTGGCACGCGAAGAGGGGCTGCTGTCGGGGATCTCCTGCGGCGCGGCCGTGGCCGTGGCGGCCCGGCTTGCCGGCGATCCGGCGTTCGCGGGCAAGACGATCGTGGTGATCCTGCCGGACTCCGGCGAGCGCTACCTGTCGACGCCGCTGTTCGAGTGATCCGGGTGCGACGCATCGGCAAGCTGACGGCGTCCTCGGCGGGGGGTGCGACCGGGACCGGGTGTCGGGCGCGGTGGCGCGCCGATCAACAGCAGGCGCGCGACGAGCAGCGGCACGATCCCGGCCCAGACGAAGAGACGGATCGGGTTCAGGTGTAGATCGATGCCAGGGGTGAACCGGGCCAGGTTCCAGAAGACCAGCAGCAGCGCCATCCAGACGGCGGCGAGGTTCGGCCAGGCATCGGTGGCGTGCAGCCGCTGCAAGCCGGTGACGCGCGCGTCGGAGAACGGCCACCAGAGGGCGCTGCCCATGTGCCCAAGCTGATCCATGGCGATGTGCAGAAGACCGGCCAGCAGCGCGACCAGCGCGGCCGTCGTGTCGATCAGCATCCCGGCAAGGCCGGCGACGGCGACCGTGAACGCGAAACTGTGCGACCACCGGCGGTGCCACGGGATGAACATGGCGGAGACCCCGCCGGCCGTACGCGCGAACCGCCAGACCGGACCATCCAGAATGTCGACGCGCGTGACGGCATCGTGCTCCAGCAGGATATCGCACGGCAGGCGCGCCGAGGCCGTGCGTTGCCGGAACGCGATTTCGTCGCGCACGGTGTCCTCCCCGCAGCCGTCATTGTCCGGATACTCGAAGGTTGCCGTCACGGCACGCGCGGCGGGGTCGAAGGCGACCGCATACGGCAGCCAGCGATCGCGCGGCAGCCGCACCGTGGACAGCCGCAGCCGCACCGGCGCGCCGCCTTCGTACGCGCGTCGGACGGCACGGGCGAGGGCGTCGGCGACGACCCGCGCGTCCGGCGCGCGCGAATCGGGGATGACCTCCTCGCGGCAGGGGTACAGGTAGCGATACCACTTGAAGTCGACCGTGTCGGGGAGCAGTCCGGTGATACCGGCCAGGACGAAGTAAAGCGGGTTGCCGTCGGCGGCCGCGGCGACCGCGGCCGGCACGCAGGAGGCGGCGGCGAGACCGGCGATGAAATGCGACATTCCCTTCATGCGAGCCTCAACCAGGCGGTGAGCAGCGGCGCGAACCCCGACATGGAGCAGGCCAGCGGCAGCAGAATCACGCCCAGGCAGTTCATGCGGCGCGACTCGTGCAGGATCGGCAACAGCCCGATGCCGGTCGCGACGGCGAGGATGGCCAGTCCGGCGGGGCCGGTAAGGAGCGCCGTCAGCCCTGTGCAGAGGGCGATGGTCAGCCGTCCGATGCGGCGGTGCCCGATATGGCTGACGATCGCCGCGGCGGCGGTGGTCAGCCACGGGATCGACAGGATGGCAAGGGCGCCGGCGAGGGCGGCCGCGGCCGCGGCCTGATACAAAACCGTCCGGCCCGAGGGCGCGTAGACCGTCTGCAGCATCCATGCCGCGCCGCCGCGCACGAGGTTCAGCGGCGGCGTGACGAACAGCAGCAGGGCGCCGACGTAGTACACCATGCGCGAGGCGCCCTGGGAGACAAGGAAGGCGCGGCCGTTGCGCAGGGCCGTGGCATGGCCGGCCAGCCATCCGCCGATGCCGCCGGTGACGACCGGCAGGAACGCCGCGATGCCGCCGCCGAGCACGCCGGCCAGCGTTCCGTGCGCGATCTCGCGCGGGTCGACCGGATCGCAGTCGCGCGTCTGTCGAGGAATGCCGTCGCCCGCCGCCATGTTCACAATGAGCTGCGGCAGTGTGAAGAGACCGAGAAACGCCGGCATCAGTCCCTGGAAGGCGTGGCGTGGCGGCAGCAGCCGGCTCCACATGATCAGCATGCCGAGGATGCCTGCGAGAAGGAACGTGAGCGCCCCGACGAAGCAGGAGCGGTTGGCCAGGAGGAACCAGCGCCATCCCGGCGGGCGTCCGAGGTGCGTGCGCGGCCATTCGCTCTGCAGCATCATGGCCACGATGCACCAGAGGATCCAATGCGCGTGCGGTTGCAGCACGCGCTGCAGGGCGGGCAGCAGACGCGGCATCACGGCGAGACCGCCCGTCAGGGCGGCGACGAGTCCCAGCGCGGCGCCGAGCGAGGTGAGAACCACGGCCTCGTGACCGCGGCCCCGTCGCAGGGCGGTCTGACCCGGTTGCACCGCGAACAGCGCGCTGTCGTCGGGCGCGGCGAGGAAGACCGCGGGGATGGCGCTGACGAAAACGTACGTGGTCAGCATGCCGGCGACGGTCGGGATGGCGCAGGCGCCTACGACCGACGGCGGCGGCCCGACGCCGGTGTGGATCGACAGCGCCAGCAAAGCCAGCAGGTTGTAGACGTGCATTCCCGGCAGCAGGGCGAGCGGCAAGGCGAACAGCACGCCCGCCGCACTGCCGATGAGGGTTGCGAGGCACGTTGTCATGGCGGGGCCGCGGGCGGTCGCAGGACGGCAAGATCGTTGGTGGTCCGCAGATAGAGTCTGGCGCCGCGCCGGGCGGACAGACCGAGTTCACCCGACACGCAAACGCCGTCGCCGGCGGCGGGAACGCCGTTGGCGGCGATGAGGGTTTCGGCGACCGTCTCGCGTGCCACCACCTGGAGCTCGCCCGAGCCGTCATCGACGCGGAACATGAGAAAATCGCCGGCGTCGCCGAGATAGGGGGCGCGCGTCACGTGGCCGGCGACAGTGACCGTGGCGAAGCCCATCAGCGGCGTGATGTCGCCGATGCGCACGCGCTCCGGCGCCCGCGCACGCGCGGCCAGGTACAGGGCAACCAGTCCGAGGACCGACAAAACCAACGCGACGATGCGCAGCAGGCGATGGGGCAGGGGCCGGCAGGCGCCGCAATAGGGACAGCGGTGACCGGCGTCGACGTGGCGCCCGCAGGTTGTGCATCCGGCGCTCATGGGTTACCGCGGCAGCTTGCCCACGATCTCGCTGAGGATATCCTCGGTCGTCAGGAGGCCGATGACCGACTGCGCGCCGTCGCGAACCAGGCACAACGGTTGGCGCTTGGCGCGCATGCGGGGCAGAATCTCGTCCACGGGCATGCTGTCCGGGATGTGGACGGGCGGCTGCATGAAGTCGCGGACGGTCTTCCCGGCATGGTCGTCGGCGGATGAAAGCACCGAGAACACGTTGACGACGCCGACGAACCGTCCGGTCGCGCGGTCGACCGCGGGCAGTCGCGTGAATCCGGAAGCGCGGGCGCGGGCCAGGCATTCATCCACCGGCAGATCGGCGTCGACGGATACGATCTGGGCGAGCGGCACCATGACCTGCCCGGCCTGCTTGTTCGAAAGCTCGAAGACGCGGTGGATCATCACCCGTTCGCGTTTGGATAGCGCGCCGGTCTTCTCGCTCTCCCGCGCGAGCAGCTTGAGATCCTCGCGTGTGACGAACGCGCCCGTGCGCGCGTAGGACTTCGCCTCGCCCGGCGTGAGCAGGCGCGAGATGGCCACGATGGCACCGGAGATTGGTCGGAGCGCGACTTCGGAAAACAACAGCGCGCGGGCGAAGAGACGGCAGCGTTCGAGGGGGTGCGCGTGGAACCAGGCCTTCGGTAGATACTCGCAGAAGATCAGCAGCAGCAGCGCCATGATCGGTGACGAGGCGGCTTCGCCGCCTTCGCCGAGGAGGCGTACGGCGAGGCTCGCGGAGACCACGGAGACCACGACGACGCAGATGTTCGTGCCGACGAGCGTGGTGCCGAGCAATCGGTCGGAATCGTTGGCGAAGGACTCCAAAATGAGCGCCTTCGCGTCGCCCTGTCGTGACGAGTGCTTCAGGCGGAGTCGGCTGATCGAAATGACGCCGGTTTCGATGCCCGCGAAAAACGCCGCGCCCACCATGCAGACGAGAATGATCAGGATGAGCTCGGTCATGGCGCGGACTCCGTGGGGGGAATGTCGGTTGTCGCGGGGCTGAGCCGCGTCAGTTGCACGAGCGTGATGCGGTGCTTGCGGAGGCGCTGGACGGTGGCTCGGCAGCCTTGGGCCTCCACGACTTCGCCGGTGCGCGGAATATGTTCGGCGATGGCGGTCACCCAGCCGCCGATGCGGTCCGCGCCGTCGGCCTCCAGTTCCATGTCGAGTTCGTAGTTGATTTCCTCGAGGCTGACGCTGCCGTCGACGAGCCACGTGTCGTGGCCCACGGGCTCGATGGAACGGCGTTCGTCGCCGTATTCGTTGGTCACGCCTTCGGCGATCTCGTCGAGAATATCCCCGCGCGTGATGAGGCCGGCCGTGCCGCCGAACTCGTCGACGACGACGGCGACGCGGCGGTTCTCCCGCATGAACGTGGCCAGCAAGGTGTCGAGCGGGGCGGTTTCGGGGATGAACGACGGTCGGACGGTTGCGCCCTGCAGATCGTGTCCCTTCGACAGCAGGAGCCGCTGCACTTCGAGAAAGCCTTCGATGTTGTCCATCGTGTCGCGGTAGACGGGCAGGTAGCGGAAACGGACGCCGCGCGCGGCGGCTTCGCGTTTCTCGGGGGGATCCGAGAGGTCGATGCCAATGAGGTCGACCCGCGGCGTCATGATGTCGCTGGCCTGCAGGTCTTCGAGGGCGATGATGCCGTCGACCATGGTACGTTCTTCCTCGTCGAGCACGCCTTCCTCTTCGCCGACCTCGACAACGGTCAGAAATTCGTCCTCCGTCAGCGGCGACTCCCGCTTGCGGATGCTGTGGGAGAACCCCGCGGTCACCCGTTCGAGGAGGTAGCGAACGGGGGCGAGCGCGACCACCAGTGCGGTCAGCGGCAGCGCGAAGGCGGCCGCGAGCGCGGTCGCATGGCGTATGGCGAAGCGTTTGGGCGCGACCTCGCCGAAGACGAGCAGGATGACGGTCATCGCGGGAATGGCGACGGCCTCCGCGTAGGGGACGCCCAGATGCTTGACGATCGAGAAGCCGAGCGCCGCCGCGGCCACGTTGACGAGCGTGTTGCCGATGAGCACGGCCGAAAGCAAGGCCGTCGGTTCGGCCAGCAGGCGTTCGATACGGGCGGCGGCGGCGGCGCGACGCGACTTGAGCCGGTCGATATCGATGGTGTTCAACGAGAACAGACAGGTCTCGGAACTCGAAAAGAAAGCGGAACAGACAAGCAGGATGAGCAGTATGACGCTCTCCAGCACCAGGATGGATACACTCATGTGGGCGGCTCGGCTACCTCCAGAATCCGGAGTCTGGTGCGCTGCGTATCGGGATACTGCTGGATCTCCATCTCCTTGATCATCCACTTCTCATCGATTTTCTTGCAGCTTTTCACCCACAACCGGCGCACCACGCGGCCCTCGGCGTCAACCCCCTCGGCCTGGAGCAGCAGATGTTGCTGTTTGCCGATCCAGAGCCGCGCGACGGCATACTCCGATTCCATGCCGGGCGGCCGCGGGACTTCCACGATATGGCAATCGAATCCGCGAATCGACGCTTCGTCGACGATGGTGGGGTTTTGCCACCAAAGGAATCCGAGTGTCAAGTCCAGCCAACTGAGGTCAGTCTGGCGGATGCGTGTCGTCAGCGACGGCGCCGCCGCATCCCGGTCCCCGCGACGGTAGACGATTTCCTGGCGGTCGCCGACGCGGGTCAGCGCGATCTCTTCGCGCGGGTAGTCGCCGGTGGCGGGGAGCACATAGCGTGCGGTGGGCGGCGTGGCGCCCCAGTGGATGAAACACTGAAAGGGGTGCTGTTCGACGACGACGCCCCGGCGCAACCGGACGATCAGTTCGCCGGTCAATGCGATCGGATTGGGCGGCAACTGCGCGACGACGCTACGCATGAGCGCATCGGCGGTCGGTGTCGGTTCGTCCGCGGCGATGGTCGCCGCGGCGATCAGGAAGGCGACACCAAAGGCCGCCCTGGTTATGGCTCTCACCTGTGTAAGCTCCCGCTATTCTAAACTGGACTCGCAGGGGCCTGCATCCTGGCTGGCCTGGATGGCCTGACCGACGACCCGGCGGACTTCATCAAGTCCCGTCGCCGGGATGATGATCGTATCGCGCCGACCGCCGACATCCTCCGTAACGCGCAAAAACCGCCCCCGCGGATTCTCGCGCAGATCGAACGTGAAAAGCTTGCGCTCGATCCTGACCTGTTCACTGAGCAGCTCTCGGTCCACGATTCGTCCCCCTTCCACCATTGGTTGCTGCCGTGTGCATCGCCCCGAGGCACCGGCACCGGTCGTGCCTTGTATGTGTGTGCCCGTACGAACTCTAGCAGACGAACGAGGGGAGTCAAGATCGGGAACGGCCGTGGGCAACGGGCGGGCGCATTTGCGATTGGGTGCAGTCATGGACATTCGCCGTTGTTCCCCTGGGAGCGCGGGCGTCTCGCCCGCAGTTGCCAGACATGTGCATTTCCAAGCGGGCGGGACGCCCGCGCTCCAGGGATGCACCGAATCGCAAATGCGCCCGCAACGGGCCACGGGCGTGAGTTTCTCGCTGCAAGGTGTCCGCGATTCCCCGGCTTTGGCGCTGACGGGTGCAGAGAACCGGGAGGGGCGCCGCGGTTCCCACCTCACCGTGTTTGCCTCGACCGACGCAAGGTCGGTGGGCGGCGCGAGGTGTAACCGATCGGCGGAACGTGAGGATGCGCAAACGAAGATCTGACACGGACCACATCGAGCGCTAACACGCGGGCGTGATTGTTAGCGCCGTTGCGACAGATCGCCGACACCCTGAGGTCTGGTTTCTCGGGGAAGATCCGGGCAGGCGGATGGAACGGTTGAGAGGAGGTGTCGCCGACGAATAGAGCGCAGGTCCGCGGTCAGTGAACGAGAGCAACCGAACGAGTAAATGCAAGTTGAGAGGAAGTGAGCATATGAACAAGTGGACGATCATGGTGGTGGCAGCCCTGTCTCTGGCCGGGCGCGGTTTCGGAGCCGATGAGACGGTGGCCGAGAAGACGAAGATCAAGGGCGATGTGCGGTATCGGCACGAGTACATTGACGATGCGTCGAAGGCCGACACACGCACACGGCATCGCATCCGAGCGCGCGTCGGCGCGTTTGCCGACGTGAACGAGAGCGTGAAGGCGGGGATCCAGATTGCCTCGGGCAGCAGCGACCCGGTGTCGTCGAACCAGACGATCGGCGAGTCCTTCTCGAGCAAAGGGATCAACCTCGACCTCGCCTACTTCGACTGGTCGCTTGTGAACGGCCTGTCGCTGGTCGGCGGCAAGATGCAAAAGCCCTTCAGCACGGTGGCCGACCTGGTGTGGGACGGCGATCTGAACCCGGAAGGTCTGGCCGCGAAGTACACAGTCGGAGGCGATACGAAGCTGCTGGCGAACGCCGGCTATTTCTGGGTGGAAGAAGATGGGGCCTCGGATGACGATGACCGGATGCTCTACACCGGTCAGGTCGCGGTGGAGACCAAGCTCGGCGGCATCAAGCTGCTCGCCGGAGTCGGCGCCTATATGTACGACAACATGCAAGGCTACGCGGCGCTGGTCGAGGACGGCAACGGTTTCGGCAACACGCTGGTTACCGACCCCGCGGATACCAACAGTCTGGTCTACGCGAACGACTATGCCGAACTCGAGGCGTTCGTCAAGGTCGGGTTCGATATCGGCAAGGTTCCGGTTGCGCTCGTCGGGCAGTACGTGCAGAACGACGATGCCGACAAGGACAACGCCGGATACCTGGCCGGCGTGAAGGCGGGCAAGGCCAAGGACGCCGGTTCGTTCGAACTGGGGTATGACTATCGCAGCCTGGAAAAGGATGCGGTTGTCGGCGCGCTGACGGACTCCGATTTCCGCGGCGGCGGAACGAATGGCGAAGGCCACAAGTTCTCCGGCACGGTTGCCCTCGGCAAGGATTGGACGCTCGGCGCGACCTACTTCCTGAACAGCAAGGATCCGGACGGCAAGGACACGGATTACGACCGCGCCCAGATCGATCTGGCCTGCAAGTTCTGATCGCCGCGTCAGGAGACCAGAAAGAAGAGCGTCCGACAACGGGACGCTCTTCTTTTTTTTGTCAGGGGATGAGGGATTCGGCGACGGTGTCGGCGCGGCGGCGGCCGTTGCGTGTGAGCCGCCAGCCGAAGAGCGTGGTTTCGGCCAGGCCTTGCGCGGTCAGGCGGTTCAGTCCCGCGTGCCAGAAATCGGCGAGATCCGGGAACCGGTGACGGATGGCGTCGATGACGTCGCGTCCCACCCCTTCGTTCAAACGCAGGCGGAACAGAAACCGTTCGACGGCATCGTCGCGGGGCGACAGGGACTCGGCTTCCGGCGGTTCGCCGCGCGCGGCGACCAGGTCGAGCCACGTCTCGAGATCGGCGGGGTTGGTCCAGCGACACGGTCCGACGCGGGATGAGGCGGACGGCCCGAGACCGAGATAGTCGCCGCCGCGCCAGGCGTTCAAGTTGTGGCGGCACGCGCACCCCGGTTGCGCGTAGTTCGAGATCTCGTACTGCGTATAGCCCAACGTCGCGAGGAAGGTCTCGGTGCGGTCCAGGCAGGCGACTTCCATATCCGGGGCGAGGGGGGTGAACGCGCCCTGACGCAGGTCGGTGGCGAGGGGTGTACCGGCCTCGACCGACAGCAGGTAGACGGACAGATGCGACGGCGCGAGCGCCGCCGCGGCGCGAAGATCGGCGTCCCATGCCTCCGCATGCCGTGGCGTGCCGGCGATCAGGTCCAGGCCGAGGTTGGCGATGCCGGCGCGGCGTACGGTGTCCGCGGCGGCGGCGATGGCGTGGGGCGGGTAGGGACGCCCGAGCCAGCGCAGGATGGAGGCATCGAAACTCTGCGCGCCGAGGCTCACGCGGTTGACCCCCGCCGCATGCAGGATGGCGGCCTTGGGCGCGTCCATGCTGTCGGGATTGGCTTCCACGGTCCACTCGCACCGGTCGCCGCCGTCGGCCGCGCCGCCGTCGATCGCGTGTCGGACCGCGGCGCAGAGCGCCGCGAGTTCGCCGCAATCCAGCATGGACGGAGTTCCTCCGCCGACATAGACTGATTGCAACCCGCGCGGCGCGTCCCCGATGCGCCACGCGAGTTCGCGGGTCACGCCGGCGAGCCAGCGTTGCGTGGCGGCGCTGTCGCGCGGGACCGAATGGAAGGCGCAATAGCGGCACTTCGCACGACAGAAGGGCACATGAATGTACACGTGGACGGCTGAAGTCATCGTAACGCAATTCTCAGGCGGCGCTAACGGGATGCTAACATGCAACTGGTTGTCTGGTGTCCATTCATAGCACGCCATCCCGTCGGCGGGAAGGCGTGAATCCGGGGAGGCGCGGCCATGGCACATGAGCATATCCTGGTGGTGGAGGACGAGAGCGACATCCAGGAATTGATCCGGTACAACCTGGAAAAGGAGGGGTACAAGGTCAGTTGCGTGGCAACCGGCGAAGCGGCCCTGCGGTCGGCCGGCGCGACGCCGCCGGGCTTGGTCATTCTCGATCTGATGCTGCCGGGCATGGATGGTTTGGCGGTATGCAAGGAACTGCGGTCCCAGGCGCGGACGCGTTCGGTGCCGGTCGTGATGCTGACGGCGAAGGGCGAAGAGATCGACGTTGTCACCGGGCTTGAGGTCGGCGCGGACGACTATGTCGTCAAGCCGTTCAGTCCGCGGATACTGTTGGCCCGGGTACGGGCCGTGCTGCGGCGCCGCGAGAGCGACGGGGAGGCTTGCCCCGTGATCCGGCGCGGTCCGGTGACAATCGACGCCACGCGCCATGAGGTGACGCTTGACGGCGAGCCGGTGACGCTCACGCTGACCGAGTTTCGCGTTCTGGAGTATCTCGCGCGCCGTCCCGGCATCGTCTTCTCCCGGTATCAGATCGTCGACGCGGTCAAAGGCGAGGATTACCCGGTGACCGATCGCTCGGTCGACGTCCAGATTGTCGGGTTGCGGAAGAAGTTGGGCCGTTTCAGCGACTGCATCGAAACGGTGCGCGGCGTCGGTTACCGGTTCCGTCAGGACCACGCGTGAGGTCAGTTCGATGAGTCGCAAACGTTTGCTGTGGCGTCTGTATCCGTCGTACGTCGTCATCATCTTCGTTTCCCTGCTGCTGGTGTCGATCCACGCCCTGCGGTCGGTGGATCGTTTTTACAGGGACCGGCTTGCGCGCGAGCTTCAGGTGCAGGCGGTTCTGGTGGGCAGTCGCCTCGTCGACGCGACCGGCGCCTTGCCCGCGGACCACCATGCGGTGGACCGACTCTGCAAGGACCTGGGCCGTCGCATCCCGGCCCGTATCACGGTGATCCTGCCCGATGGACGCGTGGTCGGGGATTCGGACAAGAATCCCGCGGTCATGGATAACCACGGCGACCGGCCGGAGGTGCGCGAGGCGATCCAGGCCGGAGTCGGCAGCGTCGAGCGGTTCAGCAATACATTGCGCGAAGACATGATGTACGTGGGTCTGCCGGTGGCGGTGGACGGGCGGCTTGTCGCGGTCGTGCGGACGGCGGTTTCCACGGCGTCGATCCGGGATGCGACGCGCGATGTTCTGCACCGCATCTCCGTGTCGGCGCTGCTGGCGCTGGCGTTTGCGGCGGCCGTCGGGCTCGTCGTCTCCAAACGGATCACGCGACCGCTCGAAGAGATGCGCGTGGGGGCGGCGCGTTTCGCGGCGGGCGATTTGCAGTTCCGGTTGCACGTGCCGGATTCCGTGGAAATGGCCGGCCTCGCGGAGGCCATGAATGCCATGGCCGGCGAGCTTGACGGGCGTATCCGGACGGTCATTCAGGAGCGCAACGAGCGTGACGCCGTGTTCGCCAGCATGGTCGAGGGGGTTCTGGCCGTGGACGTCGACCGGCGTATTGTCCACATCAACGCCGCGGCGGCACGGCTGATCGAACTTGGCCGGGAACCCGAGACGGCCCGCGGCCGCCTGGTCGAGGAAGTGGTTCGTGCCGCGGATCTGCAGCGTTTCCTGTCGGACTGTCTCGACGCCGACGAACCCCGGCAGGGCGAGTTGTCGCTCGGGCAGACCGGCGCCACGCTGATCCGGGCGCAGGGCGCGCCGCTGCGCAACGCCGACGGCTTGCGCATCGGGGCGCTGGTCGTGCTCGACGATGTGACGCGCGTCCGCCGTCTGGAGAAGATCCGGCGGGACTTTGTGGCCAACGTATCCCACGAGCTCAAGACGCCGATCACGTCCATCAAGGGGTTTGTAGAGACCCTCCTGGACGGCGCGGCCCAGTCCCCGCAGGACCTTCAGCGGTTCCTCGCGATCATCTTGCGTCAGGCCAACCATCTGAACGCGATCGTCAACGATCTGCTCAGCCTGTCGCGTCTCGAGCACGAGTTGGACGGGCCGCCCGTGGCACTGGAGCCGGCGGCGCTGTCTCCGGTGCTGAAGGAATCGGTCGAGGTCTGTCAGGCCAAGGCCGACGAGAAGCATGTCACGCTGGAGGTGGCGTGCCCGTCCGATGTACGGGCGTGCATCAACACGCACTTGCTCGAACAGGCGGTTGTGAACCTCATCGACAATGCCGTCAAGTATACGTCCGGCGGCGGCAAGGTGACGATCGAGGGTGCGCGGGCGGGGAGCGGGGTGCGTATCGCGGTGCGTGATACCGGTATGGGTATCGAAGCCAGGCACCTCGACCGTTTGTTCGAACGGTTCTACCGCGTGGACACGGGGCGAAGCCGAGAGTTGGGGGGGACGGGGCTCGGTCTGGCGATCGTGAAACACATCGTCAGGGTCCACGGCGGGCAGGTCGGGGTCGAGAGCGTGCCGGGGCGTGGCAGCGTTTTTACCATCACACTTCCATCGGCGGCGTAACGAAAATCTCACGCGTCGCTGATCGGCTCCTCACGTTGGCGTGGTTGATTGCTTCCCATCGATGCCGGAGATGTCGGCCGTCGGGGTGCGGAGAGAGTAAACCGCGCTAACGCAATCCTAACGGGCGACTCACGGCGAACTAACGGGGGTTCGGTTAACTGCCGACATCTCTGACCGGAGTGGCGATGCCGGATCCGGACGAGAACGGCGCAACGGAAGGAGGGCATGCCGTGGATATAGCCGGGCGATCGAAACACCGATGGAGCTCGCTGGCCGTGGAGCAGCAGCTTCGCTGCTGTCTGGGGCGTTGCGAGACGATGAACGTCGACGCGATCGCGCAACAGACGGGCCTGGCTCGGGAAACCGTGGCGGAGCGGCTGAACGAGTTGGTGTCCCGCAACGAAGTCGAGATTCTGAAGCCGATTGTCGGGAACATCGACAAGGGCGACGGTCGACCGCTGTTCCACCCCGCCGTGTACTTCCGTCTCGTCCGCGCGTCGGACGACGATTACCTGTGGGAACAGGATCTGGTCGTGCGGTTGCCCACGCGCAGTGTTCACGAAGAGCGGGAATTCGAGGCGCGCCGCGCAGCGTTCGGCGCGCGACGGTTCGGATGGCGAAGACGGTTGGAAGCGACGGCCGTCGGGTATGCATGACAAGAGCCGTTTGCCCCGCGGGGCACGGCAAGGGAACACAAACGAGAGACAAGAGGAGAGGCGAGACATGAACATGACGAAAACTATCAGTGCATTCGTGCTGGCGACCGGTCTGGTCGCCGGCGCCGAGGAAGCCAAACTCGTGTTGGACGGGTCGACGACGGTCGGGCCGATCGCCAAGGCGTTCGCCGAGTACTACATGAGTCTGAACCCGAACGTCAACGTGACGGTCAGCGAGTCCGGCAGCGGCAATGGCGCCAAGGGCATCGTCAACAGCACCTGCGACATCGCCAACATGTCGCGCTTCATGAAGACCGAGGAGGTCGCCGCCGCGGTCGCCAAGGGCGTCGTGCCCGTGGCGCACGTCGTCGCGATGGACGGACTGCCGGTGCTGGTTCATCCCAGCAACCCGGTAAACGGGCTCACGGTCGCCCAGGTTCGCGATATCTTCATGGGCAAGGTCACGAGCTGGAAGGAAGTCGGCGGCCCGGACATGCCCATCGTGATCGTCAGCCGCGATACGAACAGCGGCACTTACGAGACCTTCGAGGGCCTCGTGATGACGCATAAGGTCAACGGCGAGAAGGTCCAGGAGAAGATCGCGACGGGCGCGGAGTACGTCGGCAGCAATGGCGCCATCCGCCAGCGCGTGCAGACGACGCCTGGGGCCATCGGCTACGCGGGGCTCGGTTTCGTCGACAAGACCGTCAAAGCGTTGGAGATCGAAGGCGTCGCTCCGACGGTGCAGACGGTTACCAGCGGTGTGTACCCGATCGCGCGTCCGCTGTTCATGTTCACGAACGGCTATCCGAAACTCGGATCGCACATCTACCGGTTTGTGACCCTGCACCTGAGCGAAAAGGGACAGGAAATCGTCGAATCGATCGGTTTCGTGCCGGTTACGGCTTATTGAGTTCACCGGCGTGGCGTACCTGATGCGGACCCCCGACCCGCGAGGGCCGGGGGTCTTTCCCCAAGAAGAGCGAGGATATGGCATGGCTGACTCCCGACAGGCCGGGGCGCAATCGCTGGTGTTGAGCGATGCCGCCGGACGGTTGCGGGCGGTGGCCGGGTTGCTCGGGCGCGCCCTGCTGTTCCTGACCACGAGCGTGGCGGCTCTGGCCGTGCTCTTCATCATTTTTTTCATCGCGCGCGACGCACTCCCGTTCTTCCGGATTCGCGGGGTCGCCGAGTTCTTCACAAGCACGGCCTGGTATCCCTCCGGGCATCCGGCGCAGTTCGGGGCCGCCGCCATTTTTCTGGGCAGCGCGCTGGTCACGATGGGCGCCCTTGTCGTAGCGGTGCCGCTCGGCATTGCCGCGGCCGTTTGTCTCAGCGACGTGCTGCCGTTCCATGTCCGGCAAATCGTCAAGCCCGTGATCGAGATGCTCGCGGCGATTCCATCGGTGGCCTACGGGTTCTTTGCGCTGGTCGTATTCGCGCCGTTGTTGCAGGAGCGAGGCGGGCCGGTGCTGGCGGCGGCGTGGTGGCTGGTGGCCACGCCGATCTTGTTCCTGACCGTGTTGGTCGCCGGGGATATGGTGTCCGGCGCGGTGGCACGCGAAGGCGTGCGCAAAATCGTCCGATTCGCGGTGACGATACTGCTTGGCGCCCTTTCGGTCATGCTCCTGCTGCATGTCGGGCACACCCTGTCGGCGCTCTCGATCCCCAGCGGAGCCAACGCGCTGAACGTCTCGCTGATTCTCGGCGTGATGGCGTTGCCGACCGTGGTCAGCGTTTCCGAGGACGCGCTGCAGGCGGTCGGGCGCGAACTCCGCGAGGGTTGCTATGCGCTCGGCGCCACGCGGGCGGAAACGCTCGTCCAGACCATCATCCCCGCCGCCGGCAGCGGCATCCTCGCCGCCGCGCTGCTCGGGGTCATGCGCGCGCTGGGCGAGACCATGGTCGTCTGGATGGCTTCCGGCAATGCCGCGCAGATTCCAACGCCGTGGTTCAATCTGTTGTCGCCGGTGCGAACGCTGACGGCGACGATCGCGGGCGATATGGGCGAGGCGGACCATGTGACCGGTTCCGCCCGCTATCACGTGCTCTTCGCGATGGGGCTTTCCCTGCTGCTGTTCTGTTTCGTCTGCAATCTGGCGAGCGAATGGGTCGTCTCGCGGCAACGCCGCCGGTTGGGGGGAGGATAGCCATGCGGACGGGCACGCGGCGACTGTTGGATCGTTCGTTCTCCGGGCTGGGATTCTTCGCCATCGCCCTGATGACGCTGGCGCTGCTCGTGGTGATCGGTCCGATCTTCCATCGCGGCCTTGGCGCCTATCTGTTCCGCGCCACGATCGAGCACCGACGGCTGCTGATGGAGAAGTTCGACGGCGGCGACCGCGCGGCGGTTGAGGCGGAAATCGCGGCGACGCGGCAGGCGCGCCGGCCTGTGTATGACCGGATCGCGGCGTTCGAGGCGGAGTTGCACGGGCAACTGACGGCGGTGACCCCGACGCTGCAGGCGCTGGCGGCGTCGGAAAGCTCGCTGGCCCGGCTCGTGCGGAGGCGACTGGACCGGATCGAGGAAGGCCTGCCGTTCGCCGAGCATCTCAAGTCGCTCGCCGGTCTCGCGGACCTTATCGCGGCGCGTCCGGAGGCGTCGAAGGTCGGTCCCGAACTGTCGGCGATCAGTAACGCGGTGGCGCGGGTGAATCAGCGGTTCGAGGCGTGCGCCGCGCTGAAAGAGGCGCTGCGCGAGTTGCTCGGTCCGATGCCGGACGAGGTGACGCCGGTCATGGTGCGCGGCCAGTATGGCCAGACGCGGTGGGACCGTGCCAAGGTCAAGTTGGCCGCGGTGCTCTACGAGGAATCGTGGGATTACTCGGACGGGGCCGGCATGGGGGTACGCGTGCTGACGCCCCGCGTCGACGCATTTCGTGGCACGGTGTTGGAACCGTTGTTCGCGTATGTGGAAGCATCGCTGGACGAGATGCTCGCGCCGCGCCTGACGTTCTACGGCGGGTTTCTGACCGATGTGTCCATCGACGCGCACATGTTCGGCGGCATCTGGCCGGAGGTTCTCGGAACGATCTATTTGACGCTCGGCGCGATGCTGTTCGCGCTGCCGCTGGGTGTCGTTTCCGCGATCTACTTTACCGAATACGCGGGGGACGGCCGTGTGGTCTCGATGCTGCGGGCCTGCGTCAGCACGCTGGCGGGCGTGCCGAGCATCGTGTTCGGCCTCTTCGGCCTCGCGTTCTTCATCAACACCCTGCACATTTGCGACAGCAAAAGCGTGTTGGCCGGCGCTTTGACGCTGGGGTTGCTTGTGCTGCCGACCGTGATTCGCGCGTCCGAGGAGGCGATCCGGTCGGTGCCGCGCACGTATAAGGAAGCGGCGCTGAGCGTCGGCGCCAGTCCGTGGCACACGATCCTGACGGTGATCCTGCCCGCGGCATTGCCGGGCATTCTGACCGGCACGGTGATCAGCATGGGGCGTGCGGCGGGCGAGACGGCGCCGATCATTTTCACCGCGGCGGTCAGCGTCGGCCGGGCCGTGCAGCCCTGGCAGGTCTTCACGCAGCCGACGCCGGCGCTCTCCTGGAACATCTACAACCTATGCACGGAGCACGAAGCCGTGGACGAAATCCGTCATGTGCAGTTCGGCATGGTCGCCACGCTGGTCGTGATCGTGCTTCTGCTGAACATCGCCGCCGTCGTGTTGCGCGCGCGCATTTCCCGGAAACTGAAAGGATGACCGCCATGCCCAGCGCCTTATTGGAACCCGTCACCGCGCCTGCCTCGTCGAACCGCCTGGGCGTCTCCGCGATGGCCGCCGAGCGCGAGGCGCTCGGGCCGCTGCACGACCCGTCGCGGGCCGTCGAAACCCATGTCCAGGCGCGGCGTTTCTCGGTCATCTACGGCGATAACGAGGCCGTTAAGGCGGTCGACCTGAGCATTCCGTCGCGCTACGTGACCGCGATTATCGGACCCAGCGGGTGCGGCAAGAGCACGTTCCTGCGCGCGATCAACCGGATGAACGACCTGATTCCGCGCTGCCACACGCGCGGCGAACTGGTTTTCGACGGCATCGATGTGTACAGCAAGCGCGTCGATGTGACGGTGCTGCGCAAGCGCGTCGGCATGGTGTTCCAGAAGCCGAACCCGTTCCCGAAATCGATCTACGACAACGTGGCCTACGGACCGCGCCTGCACGGGGTTCGCGGCAAGCAGGAGCTGGATGCCCTCGTGGAGCGCAGTCTCAAGGAGGCCGCGCTGTGGGCCGAGGTCAACGACCGGTTGAACGCGAACGCGCTTGGGCTGTCGGGCGGACAGCAGCAGCGCCTGTGCATCGCGCGGGCGCTGGCGGTCAATCCGGAGATTCTGCTGATGGATGAACCCACGTCGGCTCTGGACCCGAAGGCGACGTCGCGCATCGAGGACTTGATCGGCGAGCTGCGGGGCGAGTATACGGTGGTGATCGTCACGCACAACATGCAGCAGGCGGCGCGCGTGTCGGACTATACGGCGTTCTTCTACGAAGGCGTGCTGATCGAGTTCGGCCTGACGAAACAACTATTCACCAAGCCCCGCGAGAAACAGACGGAAGATTACATTACCGGTCGTTTCGGTTGATGGGCTGGTGAGGGAGAGCACATGACGATGCATTTCTTCAAGGAAATCGAACGGATCAAGTCGCGGATTCTCGCACTCGGCGCGCTTGTGGAAGCGCGTCTGCAGATGGCCGTCACGGCCTTGGTCGAGGGCAATGTCGAACTGGCGCGGCAGGTGATCGATACCGACGTCGAACTTGACGAGAAGGAAGTCGACCTGGAGGAGGAGTGCCTCAAGGTGCTGGCGCTGCACCAACCGGTGGCCATCGATCTGCGGTTCGTCGTGGCGGCGCTCAAGATCAACGGCGATCTCGAGCGTATCGGCGATCTCGCCGTCAACGTGGCGGAGCGCTCGCTCTTCCTGATCACGCGGCCGCGCGCCCCCGTGGCGTTCGATTTTCCGGCCATGGCCGGCAAGGTGCAGCGGATGCTGCGCCGCGGCATCGAGGCGCTGGTGAACCTGGACGTGAAGGCGGCCAGCGCGGTGTGGGCGTCCGACGATGCCGTGGATGCCATGAACCGGGATGTCTATGCGCTGATCAAGCAGGGGCTTGCCGAGCACCCCGACCCGGAGAACATCAACAAGCTGATCCACATTCTGGGCATTTCGCGCGACCTCGAACGCATCGGCGACCATGCGACCAACATCGCGGAGGACATCATCTACATGATCGAGGGCAAGATCATCCGCCACCATGCGGAAGAGTACGTGTCCGACCATGTGCAGGGCGAAGTCGCCTAGCCGCGGGGAGGCGCGACGGCTTACGCGTCGCCGTAGGGCGGGGTATCCTCGGCGGCGCGGAGCGTTTCGAGCGGGGGTGCGGCGGTCGGATAGACCAGCGTCGCGGACTCCGTCTGCATGGTCAGCGCCCGCGTGACGCGGTGCTGTTCCAGGCGCAGGTAGGCGCGGCGCGGATCATCGGGGTGCGCGAGAGGCGGGCCGGCGGCGCCACGCAGATCCGCCGGCAACGCGCCGGCGCGGCGCCATGCGCGGAGGGCGCGGTTCAAGCGATCCAGCGCGTCGCCCGGGAGCGTGTCGGCCACCCAGGTGCGGCTCAGTTGTTCGCGTGCGATGGGACGCGCATTCCACAAACACCAGACGCGCAGCGGCGCTTCGGTGCGTCCGCTGGCGAGTTCGCCGGGTGCGCCCGGTGTGGCGAGGCGGCCGAAAGGCACGCACGGAAAGGTTCCGGTGCCGATCGCGTCCGGGTCGGCGATGGCGACGAAAAGTGGCGGGTCGCCCGGCGACGGGGGCCACAGGCGGATCTGGCCGGCGCGTACCTCCGGGTCCGTCGGCGCGGCGGCGGTCGGGGCGGCGGCGGTCGGGGCGCCGGTGTGCGGAAGGGGCGTCGCGCCACCCGTCGCCGCGTCGTCGCCGACCGTATCCAGAGCGCTGAGAATGGCCCATTCGCGAAGCCAGTGCAGCAAACGCGCGGCGTCGTCGGACGTCGGGAAGCGGGCGTCAGTTCGGTTCGAGGGCGACATAAAGGGGGGGCTCCTGGTTTCTGAAGAGGCGGGGCAAGCGGCGCTCCGTATCGCGCCACGCGTAGAGGCGGTGTTCGAGATGCGCGATGACGGTCAGGGTGAGTTGCCGCACGGTATCGGCGCCATCGTGCCGATAGTGAAGCCGCAGGGCATCGTGGATGCGTTCGACCACGCGGCGCGTCAGATCGCACAGGTGCGATTTGTTCATGCCGGTGGCGCGGAGGACCTTGGGGTCCGAGATGGGCAGCCCCAGAAAGCGCGCCAGGAGGCCGAGACGTTCGGGGCGCGGCAGCATCTGGAAGACGGTTTCGGCATGCCGGTCGGCCAGACTGTCCGCTTCCCGCCCGGCCAGCGTATCGAAGACATCCGCGGCGCCCGGCAGGAGATCGCCGAGCGTCAGCTCCGTGTCGCCGCCCGGCAGCGGCTCGTCCAGCGAGACGGTCTGGCGGCGTGGCAGCTCCGCGCACAGGTGCTTGCGCACGGCGTCGCGCAGCAGCAGCGACGCGCCCGCCTGGACGACATCGAGCGGGTTGCCGGAGGCACGCTTGAGGCGGGCGAAAATCCATTCCTTGTAGCGCTTGCCCCGGCTGGATTGAGCGAGCATGGCGTGACTCTCGAAGGCGTGCCAGGCGTCGTCGTCGTCCGGAACCCGCTGCGCGAGATCGGAGAGACACAGGTTCGTGATGTGGCGACAGCGACGGATGTAGGCGGCGAAGCGGATGCCCGCGAACGTCGCCAGCCGCCGTTGCGTGTCGGGCGGACAGAGCGCGCGGGCGCAGTGCGTCTTCCACGCCAGCCAGTCGTCGAGATCGGGTAGCTCCGGCGCCATGCGGATCAGGCCGTACGGGCCTGCTCGCGGATGGCGATCAGGCGCTTCATGACATGGTTCAGCGAGCCCGACCACGCGGCCGTGCCGAACGCGTCATGCACGTCGCGGTACAGTGCGTACAGCTCGTTGTAGACGGCGTGGCGTGCCGGATCGGGTTCGTACCGGATGGCGCGGGTGCCGCACATGGCGGCCTGCGCATCGCCGACGTTCGCGAAACCGCCGGCCGTGGGGCCGGCCGCGACGGCGCCGAAGATGGCGGCGCCGAGCGCGCAGGCCTGGTCGCTGCGCGCCACCTTCATCGGGCAGCCGAGGACATCGGCGTAGATCTGCATCAGCAAGGTGTTCTTCACGGCGAGACCGCCGCAGTTGACGATCTCGCGGACGGGCACGCCGTAGGCTTGAATGCGATCGACGATTGCGCGGCAGCCGAACGCCGTGGCCTCGATGAGGGCGCGGTACACCTCGTGGGCACGGGTGTGCAGGGTCTGGCCCAGGAGCAGACCGCTCAGGCGCGCATCGACCAGCACGCACCGGTTGCCGTTATTCCAGTCGAGCGACAGCAGACCGGTTTCGCCGGGCTTCAGGGCCGCCGCGGCCCGTCCGAGGCTCACGAACTTCTCGTCCTGCGTGGCGCCGTAGCTGTCGGGCACAAGGTGGTTCACGAACCAGAGGAAGATATCGCCGACGGCCGACTGGCCGGCCTCGATGCCGAAATATCCCGGCAGCACCGAGCCGTCGACGATGCCGCAGACGCCGGGGATGTCGGCCAACTTGCCGGCGTCCGGCTGCACCATGAGGTCGCAGGTGCTGGTGCCGAGAATCTTGACCAGCGTCCCCTCGCGGATGCCGGAGCCGACCGCGCCCATGTGGGCATCGAAAGCGCCGACGGCGATGGCGATACCCGGACGGAGGCCGAGTCTGGCGGCCCAGTCCTTGCACAGACGGCCGGCGAGGCGATTGGCCGGTTGGGCGTTCGCATAGAGACGGTCGCGCAGCGCCGCCAGCGCGGGATCGAGGCGCTCCAGAAACGACTTGGCGGGCAGGCCGCCCCAGGCGGCGTTAAACATGGCCTTGTGGCCGGCCGCGCAGACACTGCGCGACAGGACCGCCGGGTCCGTGTCTCCGGCCAGCACGGCCGGGATGTAGTCGCAGCATTCCACGAAGCTGTGGGCCGCGGCGAACACGTCGGGCGCCGTGCGCCGGGCATGCAGAATTTTGGCCCAGAACCACTCGGACGAATAGGTGCCGCCGCATTTCGCCAGGTATTCGGGGTGCAGTTCGCGGGCGAGCGCCGTAATCTCCTCGGCCTCCGCGTGACTGGTGTGGTCCTTCCAGAGCCAGGCCATGGCGGCGAGGTTGTTCCGGAAGGCCGCCGCGAACGCCAGCGGCGTGCCGCCGGCATCCACGGGGATGGGCGTGCTGCCGGTGGTGTCGATGCCGATACCCACGATGGCCGCGGGATCGAAGGCGGGATTGGAGGCCTTGGCCCCGGCCACGGCGCGCGTCACGATGGCGACGGCGCCGTCGAGATAGTCCTGGGGGTTCTGGCGGGCGACGTTCGGATCGCGCGGATCGGTGAGGACGCCCTGTGTGCCCGACGGATAGTCGAACACATGGCCGGCGATCTCACGGCCGTCCGCGAGGTCGACGATGACGGATCGGCACGAGTTGGTGCCGTAATCGAGTCCCAGCGCGTAGCGTTGCGTCATGTTTGGCTCCCTGTGGTGTGTGTCGGCGTGCCGTATCGGCATGCGGTCAGAACGGGTTCTCGCCCGGATACCGCGTGCCGGCCGGCAGCGGGGTGGCGATGCGGTCGACACCGAGCAGCGGCAGGGCGTCGAACAGCGTACGACCGACGTGTTTGAACGCGGTGGCGGCGTGATGCGGGAAGTTGCCGCCGAGCATCGCGTAGCGGTAGAAGCGCGCGAAGTCGGGAATCCCGAAGATGCCGATGGCGCCGAACGAGGCCGGGTCGGCGTCCAGGATATGGCCCTGGGCGATGTAGCTCATCAGACCGGCGCTGTCCGGCGTGGCCTGGAGGCGGAAGAGCGTGGTCGGTCCGGGCCGTAGCGTCCCTTCCAATGTGCCGCATGTGATGTCCGGCTCCTTGGACGCATCCTCCATCAGACGGTTCATGATGAGCTGGAACTTCATGCAGTAGCCCTTGCACAGGCAGCAGCTCGGCGTGTTGCCGCAGTGGAAGCCCATGAAGAGGTCCTCGCGCCGGGCGCCCTTGAGGTTCTTGATCGCGATATCGGACGGCACGGTGTTGTTGACGTCGAGAATCGTCACCGGTTGCTGGCCGGCGCACTGAGCCATGTACTCCGATACGGCGCCGTAGATGTCGACCTCGCAGGCGACCGGGATGCCGCGCGTGGCCAGCCGGCTGTTGATGAAGCAGGGCACGAAGCCGAAGGCTTTCTCGAACGCCGGCCAGCACTTGTCGGCGAAGACGGCATACAGGCTGGCGCCCTTGTTCGCTTCGTGGAATGACGTCAGCGCGAGCTCGAACTGCGCGAGTTGCCTGAGCTTTTCGGGGTGGCGGTTGCCGCCGCCCAGTTCGTGGGCCATGTCCTTGGCAATGCTCTCGATCGCCTGTTTGCGGCCGGCGACGGACTTGTACTGCTCGAACATGTCGAGTTCCGAGTTTTCCATCACCTCGACCCCGAGGTTGTAGAGCGGCTTGATCGGCGCGTTGCAGGCGAAGAAATCCTGCGGGCGCGGACCGAACGCGAGAACCTTGAGATGCCTGACGCCGACGACGACGCGGGCGACATCGGCGAAATGCGCGACCATTCCGGCGACTTCCTTCGGGAGTCCGACGGGGGCTGGCGGCACGTGGGCGACGAGGTTGCGTAGCCCGACGTTGAGGCACGCGTTGAGCATGCCGCAGAAGGCATCGCCGCGCCCGTTGATCAGGTCCTTCCCGCTTTCCTCGGCGGCGCCGCAGAGCATGAAGGGCCGTCCGAGCGTCTTGGCGAAAATCGTGGTGGGGCCTTCGGGACCGAAGTTGCCGAGGTAGATGACCGCGGCGTCGACGTGTTCGGACTCCAGCTCGCCGACGGCGACGAGGGCATCGCCTTCGTTCTCGATGACGGTATCGCAGGCGACGACGTTCAGTTTCAGCTTGCGGCACTCGGCCACCACGGCGGCCAGCCGTTTGCGCGTCAATGCGATGGGGAAACAATCGCGGCTGACGCCGACGATACCCAGTCTGACATCCGGCATGTTGACCATCGCGTTCATTGCGGCTCCTTCTGTTTGTCCTGCTGAGCGGTTGAAAAGAAACTCCCCGCACGACGTCTTGGGGAGTAAACCACGGGGCCTAAGGGCGCGCAAGATGGAACTTGTGCGGCACGATCGTCAATGACGGCTCCGGGCCGTGGGTCTCCGTAGTCTCTGCCGCGATGCCGTGGGAGTGGTGGAGAGAATGGGGACGCCCGTCTCGGAGATCCGGGCGTACTGGGAGTAGGCACGTTTCTCCGAAACGTGCCCCGGTGGATGAGTCCGGCGA
>CAYYJS010000024.1:0-47111 GCA_964472315.1 uncultured Victivallales bacterium
GCGGTGGTTGGGGGAATCGTGCCAGCTCGCGGGAAAGCCTATGGGATGCTAGTGACGGCGATTCAACTGCTTCGCACCACTGCCGTGGAATCCGATCTCAACCGACCCACTTAAGCGGCTCTTCGGAGCGTGGAGGTGGCTCCAGACAAGTGCCCCCCGCAAACCTGGAAGCGCCATTGAGCCGCCGTCAGGGCGCGCTGACGGAGATGGCGTGCGTCTGCACCCACTGGCCTTGGGCGTCGCGCTGGTAGATGCCGCCCGAGTGCCCCGCTTTCAGGTTGTGCCCAAATTCCCACGAGATGCCGTCGGCGTCGGTGGTGGCCTGGTCCAGTCGGAAGACCTTGCCGTAAGTCTTCATCGCCCCCGCCGCGTTGCCGATCGGCATCCAGACGCCCTCGAACTCCGTGCCGAAGTTTCGCGCCGGCAGCCCGCCCGTCCATCGCTCACCCGTGTAGACCAGGTGCATATCGGGTGCATCGGCCGAAACGCCGACGCAAATCCGGAGTTCCGTGAACTGGTTACCCGCTGTGTCGATCTTGAACGTGCCAAGCGGCGAGGTCGTGATGACCGCCGGTCCGCCAGTGCGTGCCTGCGCCCGGGGGCCGACGGTCCGGTCCGGCGTCAGAGCCAGCAGCTTGGCCGTGGGCCCAGCGGGCTCCGTGATGGCCACATCGTCAGCCGGCTTTTCCGGTTGCACGCCCTGCGGCACGGGTGGGACCGGCGATACGGTCAGGTTCGTGCAGTTGCCGCTGGCATCGTAAGCGTATCGGATCGCGGCGTTGCCATTCACGCCGGACGTGTAATCCACCTCTGTCAGGCTCCCCAGTTCGTCGTACCCGTACCGCACCGTCTCCGGGTCGCCGGCGGCGGACAGCACCGTGCAGGCGACAAGCGCCACTGCGGTTGCGCATCGTATACTGTTCATCCTCGTCCTCCTATCTCCCCCGGCAACGGCCCGGTGTCATCATTGATACAAAGTCATCAAACCCAATCGATTGCTTAGGATCATCTCCGCAGTTCCCAGCGAATCTTCCGCAACTTCCGGAAGCTTCTTCACTGCATCCGTCACTACGGGTTCTGCCGCATCAACCACGACATCGATCGCAAGCCCCACCACAACAGACGCGCCAGCGGATGTGAATCCCAGAGCGCCCATTACTAGAGCTTTCGCGGGACTCTTGATAAAAACCGACACCGCTATCGCCTTGGGGCTCTTCCCGCGGAGCGCCTTGTAAACAATCTTGCCCTTCGCTGTCAGCCTTTCTTCCACGACCTTGTCCCCAACTTTGATCGCCATATTGGCTATCGCTTCGCTCCTAGGGGCATTGGCTAGAAACCTGTCAACATGCTCGCCATCGAAATTTAGTAGACCTGTCGGGTCAGTTCTGTCTATCGGATCATTTCCCACATACGCATAGAGGTTGAACCCGCCCTCGAAGCCGATCGGATCGCGTTGGAGGAAGCGACCGGTCACAGAATCGTAGAACCGGTTCTTCATGTAGAAGAGCCCGCCGCCTTCATCCTGGACGCCCAGTCCGCCCACAAAGGTGAAGAGGTTGGCGTCCGTCCCGCCCGCGGGGACGGTCTCCCGGGTGACGCCCCCGTAGGGCTGGTAGGCGTACTTGACCGTGGGGGCGCCGGCGGCATCGGTCAGCGCGAGCACGCTGCCGAGCCGGTTCAGATGCGGGTAGCGGAGACCCGTGCCGAGCGAGCCGCCGGTGAGGACGGCCGCCTGCACGGGGCCGTTCCACACGTAACTCGCCGTCACGTTGCCGGCGCCATCGGTGGTGAACAGGAGCTGGTCATCCGGGCCGTAATGAAACTGGGTGGTGACGCCCCCGACCACTGTGCGCTTGACCCGCAGACCATCGGCGTCATAGGTGTATTGGAGCGTCTCCGTCACGGCGTCCCGTTTGCGGGTGATCTGTCGCGGGCGATTCTCCGGGGTGTAGGTCGCCGCGAATTCCCCGCCGGCAATGTTCGTCAGGTTGCCGTCCGCGTCGTACGTGTAGGCGCGGACCGCGCGATTGCTGATTTGATTGCAGGCGTCGTAGACGGCCGTGGCCGCCACGGGCAGGCCGGGCGCGATGACCGCGCTGCCCGCGACGCTCTCCTGCACGACGTTGTCTATCGCGTTGTAGGCCAACTGACACTGCAGCAACGTGCTCGCGCCGGACTGATGTAACACATTCGTGACGCGCTGCGCGTTGTCGTACTCATACGTCGTGCTGGTGCCGTTGGGCCGCGTACTGCTCACCATGTTCCCCGCCTCGTCATAGGCGAAGTCGATCGTGTTTGTCGTCCCACTCAACGCGAGGACGAGGCGCGTAACCTGATTGGGGCGTTCGCCGTTGCCTTGGAGTTCCGTGCCGGCACCATTGCGGAAGCTCGCGGGAATGACGAGGCGGTTATAGTCGTCGTAGGTGTAACTGACAACCATGCCGTTGGGATAGGTGAGCGTGGCCAGTTGACCCGCATCCGTGTAGGTAAACGATGCCGTCTTGCTCGTCGGATAGGTAATCGCCGTCGGCTGGTTGCGTGGGTCGTAGGTGAAGGTCGTTGTGCCCCAGGCATCCGCGCGGGTCAGGACATTGCCGTTGGCGTCGTACGTGAAGGCTGCCGCCTGGACGAACTCGGTGCCTCCAGGCTCCTGATACTCCTTCTTGATGATCCGTCCGTCCGCGTCGTACGTGTAGCGAATCGTCTGGCCGCGCGCATTGGCCGCCGTTGCGACTCGGCCCAGGACATCATGGCTGAGCGTGACGGTCTTTTGCAGCGGGTCCTTGGTTTGAGTCAGCCGGTTGTTGGCGTCGTAGGTGAAGGCGGTCTTGTTGTTCTGCTTGTCGGTCAGGCTGAGCAGGTTGCCGGTGGCGTCATAGGCGCGCGTGACCTTATTGCCACGCGGGTCGGTGAGGACCAGCGGACGGTTGGCGGCATCGTAGGTGGTGCTCGTGAGCCGGCCGAGGGCATCCGTGACACTGATCGGATTGTGGTTCGCGTCGTAGTCGGTGGCGGTGACGTTGCCGAGCGGATCGGTGACCGAGGTGATGTAGCCGAATTCATTGCGCGTGACCTCCGTCAGCTTGCCCAACTCATCCGTCAACGATGTCTGCCCGAAGGCGTCAAAGGCATTGACGCGCTTCGGGATGCCCGCGACCGAACTGTAACTGACGGTCGTGAGCCGGTCGTTCTTGTCATACTCCATGCTCTTGATCTTGCCGCGCGCATCGGTCATGGATGTGCAATGCAGCCCATTGGTGTCGTAGGCCACCTGCGTGGACTTGGCGAGCGGGTCGGTGGTTTGCGTCAGGTTCCCGTACCCATCGTATTGGAAGGCCGTCGCGTTGTTCCGCGCGTCGCGGTGGGTCTGGAGCCGTCCAGTGGCAAAGTAGGTGAACTGCGTTGTGTTCCGCAGCGGCGTCTGCACACTGGTCACCCGGTCGTTCGCATCGTAGGCATAGGTCCACGTCTGGCTCAAGGCGTTCGCGCGCGAAACCAGATTGTCCCGAGCGTCGTAGCCCATGGTGGTCTGGTTGCCCAGCGCGTCCTTGGTCAGCGTGAGATTGCCGCGGGCATCGTAGGCGAACGTGGTGAGTTGCCCATCGGAATCCGTGAAGGCCGCCGGCAGTTGCGCGGCATTGTAGGACATCTGCCGGATGTTGCCGAGTGGATCGGCGACTTTGGCGGTCTGGCCGGACCCGGCGCTGTTGAAGACGGTGACGCCGCCCTTGGGGTCAGTCCGCCGCACGCCGACATTGCCGGCCAGCACCGCGTACCGGGTGACCTGACCTTTCGCGTTGCTGATCGATGAGACAATCATGTCGCCAGAGGAATCGCCCGGCCGTTCGTAGTACGTGAACGTGTTCTTCCGGCCGGCGGTCGACATCTGCCTCAGGAAGCCCATCGCGCAGTAGGCGTAGCTGGCGGTATAGCCGGCCATATCCGTGATGCCGATGAGATTCTTGTTGGCATCATAGGTGAAGGCGAGATGCCGGCCATCGGGCGTCGTGATGCCCGTGCAGAGGTTCTGCGCGCTGTTATAGGTGAGTGTCACCACGCGATGCGCCGGGTCGGTGATGGAGCCGATCCGGCCGGTGGGGCCGTCCACGGCAAGGTTGATCTGGTTGCCGCTACGGTCGGTGAGCCGCGTCAGACGCCAGAGCGCATTGCTGATCCCACCGGACACCCCGTAGCGCTGGGTAACCCTGGAGGCTTTTTCGCGGAGTTCGAAATACTGGCCCGCCCCGTAGAACTTCAGTTCGTCGAACATCCCCGCCGGCGGCGCCAGCGTGATCGGGCTGGCGGGGGTGGCGGCCGCGAGTTCCTGCCCGTTGGGCGTGGTGTAGAGCCAGGGTCGCCCGCCACTCGTGGTGACCAGCACATTGTTCCCAGACTGCACGATCGCCGCTTCGTAGCGGAAGCGCCAGTTCTTGCCGAACAGCCCGATCGTGGCCGCCCCGTTAGGCGTCGGCGCGCTGTTGTACACCAGCCGCAGATTAACCGGCACACCCAGCGTCGGCATATAAAACAACGTGGACTCCAGCACGAGGTTCAGGGATGCCGTGTTGACGTGATATTCCGGCAGGCCGATCCGCTTCGGCGGGCTTTCCTCCCTGTCGAAGGCCGTGTAAGGATACTCTCGCGGGCTGCCCGGGCGCGCTGGAAAGGTTGACGACACTGGCGTGCCCTTGCTGATACGGTTGTTGGAGGAATCGGCCACGTAGAGATTCCCCTCGCTGTCCACTGCAACGCCTCCAGGTTGATTGAAGCCCCCGAGACTGCCGATGCCGTCCGCACTACCGCTGAAACCGGACTGCCCCCCGATGCTCGTCACCACCCCGGCCGGCGTCACCTTCCGGATCTTGACGTTGTCTGTCACGAACACGTTGCCGACGCTGTCCACCGCCACGCCGTTGGGCCAGTTTAACCGCGCCACGCTGCCTGTGCCATCGGCACTGCCAGGCCCCACCGCGCTGCCTGCCAGCGTCGTTACCACCCCTGTTGGCGTCACCTTCCGAATCGTGTGGTTGCTGCAATCCGCCACGAACACGTTGCCCGCGATATCCACCGCCACATCGCTGGGACTATTGAACCGCGCCACGTCGCCGATGGCGTCGTTAGTGCCAGCGTGGCCCGCGAGACCGGCCAGCGTCGTCACCGTCCCCGCGGCCGTCACCTTCCGAATCGTGTGGTTGCCCTGGTCCGCCACATACACGTTGCCCGCGCTGTCCACCGCCACGCCGAAAGGACAATTGAACCGCGCCGCGCTGCCGGGCCATCGGCATAGTCTCCCAAAATGACATAATGAGCATTAGTATGAGTGGGATCGCCCGCGAGTGTCGTTACGACCCCGGCCGGATTCACCTTCCGAATCGTGTGGTTGCCCTGGTCCGCCACATACACGTTGCCCGCGCTGTCCACCGCCACGCCGGAAGGCCCCGTGAACCGCGCCGCCCTGCCGGTGCCATCGCCATTGCCAGCCGTGCCATGCTGACCGGCCAAATTGACCCACGAGTATTGGACGTTGGTCTGGGCTGGTGCGGAAACGCTGCCCGCCAGCAACCCGGCCACCACCGCCAGCCAGGCGCAGTCGGTCCGGCGCGGTCGTACGTTCCGATGGGACAGTGGTTCACTGGTGGATGCTATGGTTCCACCGCTGGTGTGAGTGGTTTTCATGCTTGGTTCCATTCGCTTTGTCCGCCCTTGTGCAAGGTCGCGGCACAGGCCATTGCCGAGCCAGGACCAGCCCACCACGCTACGATTCCGGTCTTGGGCCATTGTGGTGCTGCTCCCCCTGCGACACAAGCGATAGTTTTCCTTCACGCCGGTCCAGTTTTAACCGCGATTCCGCGATTGATCGCGCGCCTGTGCCGCGCTAGGATGCACAGGCAACTCGGGACGTGCACGGAACGGAGGCGGTCACATGGCGGATGGCGCCGTAAAGCGGGCGAAGGCGATCAACTGGCAGGCGCCGATGCGCCGCGTGCTCTATGCGCTGCTCCCGATCGTCGTCAGCGCCGTCTATTTCTACGGGTGGCGATCGCTGGTCATGCTGGCGCTCGTCAATGCCGTCGCCTTCGCGGCCGAATACGCCTTCGTCCGGCGGGACAAGCAACCGGTCACCGCCGCGGTGTTCGTCACCGCCAGCTTGTTCACCCTGTCGCTGCCGCCGCTGTTGCCGTTCTGGATGGCGGTGGTCGGCATCGTCTTCGGCGTGGTCTTCGGCAAGATGGTGTTCGGCGGCTTCGGCAGGAATGTCTTCAACCCCGCGCTCACGGGCCGCGCGTTCATCTATATCAGCTTCGGCGACTTCATGACCGCGCGGTGCTGGACCCATCCGGTGGGTGGCGTCCTCGGCGGGTTCGCGGCATACGCCAACACCGCTCCCGATGCCATCACGCAGGCCACGCCCGGCACCTGGCTCAGACTGGCGAATCAGGCACGCGTCGCCGGCACGGCGCTGGTCGAAACCTTGCCGTCGGGCATAACCGCGGATGACTTCGTCTGGAACCGCCTGTTGCTCGGCAACACCGCCGGCTGCATCGGCGGCACCAGCGCGGTCCTCGTCGTGCTCGGCGGCGCCTACCTCCTGTGGACGAAGACGGCCAACCACCGTATCGTGCTGGCGGCGCTGGCCGGATATATGCTCACGCAGGGCGCTCTGTACCTGTCGGGCGTGCCCAAAGCGGCCGACCCCATGCTTGCCGTCATGTCCGGCAGCGTCCTGTTCGCCATCTTCTTCTACGCCACCGATCCCGTCTCGGCCTGCAAGACCAATGCGGGACGCTGGCTCTACGGCGCGCTTGTCGGCATCTTGTCCTCGCTCATCGCGGTCTTCTCGGTATGGCCGGCCGGCGCGATGTTCGCCATCCTGCTGGCCAACATGTTCGGACCGATCACCGATTACGCCATCAACAGCTTCAAGAACGGCAGGAAACCCTCACCGTGACAACTTCGGAACTCCGCGGATATGCATCGACGGTGCTCTTTATGCTCGCGGTCACCTTCGTGTCCATGTCGCTGGTCTCCGGTGTGCACCTGGCAACCCGCGCGACCGTCGCACGCAACCGGACGCTCTTCCTGAAACAGGCGGTTGCCGAGGTCGCCGGCGCACCGGACATGGATGCCGCCGCCCTTTCGGCATGGTACGAGGCCAACGTCACGGAGGTCCCGGAACGCGGCGACGCGCCGCGCCATTTCCGCGTCCAGCCGACGGAAGCGGGCGGCGCGCCGAGTCTCGTCGTCCTCGGGAAAGGCCCGGGGTTGTGGGGAACGATCGTCGCGCTGATCGGCTTCGTCGGCGATACGGCCGCGGTGAAGGCCATCGCGTTTCTGGAGCACAACGAAACCCCCGGCCTGGGCGCGCGCATCGACGAGCCGTGGTTCCGCCGTCAGTTCGCCGGCCGGACCGGACCGTTTACGCGCCTGGCCGCCGAACGCCAGGACAAGACCGATATGTCCGGCCCGGACGGCACGTTCGACCAGATTACCGGGGCGACCATCACGTCGTCGGCCGTCCGCGACATCTTGAACCACGGCACCGAACAGGCCCGCGAACTGGCGACAGCACCATAACGACAGGCGGCGGTAAACCATGGCAGGCAGGGAAAAACGCATTCTGATGAGCGGTCTCGGTCGGGACAACCCCGTCTTTGGACAGGTCCTCGGCATCTGCAGCACCCTGGCCGTGACAAACGTCCTGAAGAACACGATCGTCATGTGTCTCGGCCTGCTGTTCACGCTGGTCTGTTCGAACGTGACGATCTCGATGCTGCGCAAACGGATCCCGTCCAGCATCCGCATGATGGTGGAAACACTCATCATCGCGGCGTATGTCATCGTCGTGGACCTCGCAATCCAGGCGACGCTGCCCTCGATCTCCAGGCAACTCGGCCCGTATGTCGGTCTGATCATCACCAACTGCATCGTCATGGGCCGCGCCGAGGCCTTTGCGCTGACCAATCCGCCGCGCCTCGCGGTTGTCGACGGCATCGCCGCGGGCCTCGGCTACTCGTATGTGCTGATCGTCATCGCCTTCTTCCGCGAACTGCTCGGCTCGGCGACGATCTGGGGCGTGGCGGTGCCGTTTTTCAGCGACTGGTGGGTCAACTGGTCGATCATGGTCATGGCGCCGGGCGCCTTTTTCATGCTCGCGCTTCTGATCTGGGTGGTCAAGGCCCGCTTCTTGCCGGACGCGGAAGGAGACAAGAAGTGATGGACAACGATTTGCAGCTCGTCGCGATTTTCTTCTCCGCGGTCTTCACCAACAACATCCTGCTGACGAACTATCTCGGCATGTGTTCGTTCCTCGGGGCGTCGCGCGAGGTGCGTACGTCCCTCGGCCTCGGCGCCGCGGTGGTCTTTGTCATGACCGCCACCTGCGGACTTAACTGGATCGTGTACGACGCCCTGCTGGTCCCGTTGGGCCTCGAACACCTGCGCTACATCGTCTTCATCGTCGTCATCGCGGCGTTCGTGCAGGTCGTCGAGATGGTGATCGACCGCGTCTCGGAACGACTCTACGCGGCCCTCGGCATCTTCCTGCCGCTGATCACGGTGAACTGCGCCATTCTCGGCGCCTGTCTGTTCATGCTGATCCGCGAGTATTCGCTGGCGCAGTCGGTGGTCTACGGATTCGGCAGCGGCCTCGGCTGGGCGCTGGCCATCCTCGCCATGGCCGGCATCCGCCAGAACATGCAGCGCGCCCGCGTGCCAAAGGGACTCGAAGGGCCGGGCATCACGCTGATCATCGCCGGCATCATGGCACTCGCCTTTCTCGGATTTTCCGGAATGATCAAGATCAACTGATACGGCAGGACACCATCGTGATCGAACTTCTCGTCAGCGTCGGCGTCATGTGCGCGATCGCCACCGTGCTGGCCATCATCATGGTCATCGCCGAGTCGACCATCGGCAACTACGGGGACGTGGAAATCACGATCAACGGCGACCGGAAGCTGGACGTGCGCGGCGGCAAGTCCCTGCTCGGGACGTTGAAAGACCGCAAGGTGTTCATCCCTTCGGCGTGCGGCGGCCGCGGTTCCTGCGGCCTCTGCAAATGCAAGGTCACCGCCGGCGCGGGGGATGTTCTGCCGACCGAACTGCCCTGGCTCACACCGGCGGAGTTGAAGGACGGGACGCGCCTCTCCTGCCAGGTCAAGGTCAAGCGGAACCTGCAACTGGCAATCGACCCCCAACTGCTCTACGTGAAGGAGTACCGGGGCCGGGTGTCGGCCATCGCCGACCTGACACACGATATCAAACAGGTCACCATCGACCTCCTGGAGCCCGATACGATCGCCTTCCAGGCGGGCCAGTTCGTTCAACTCGAAACGCCGCCCTATGACCTGGCCGACGAACCGGTCTACCGCGCCTATTCCATCTCGTCGCCGCCGTCGGATACCCGTCGCCTGGAACTCGAAATCCGCCTGGTCCCGAACGGCATCTGCACCACCTACGTGCACCGCTACCTGAAGGTTGGCGACACGATCACCTTCAATGGCCCCTATGGCGAGTTCGGCCTGTCGGGCAGCGACAAGGAGATCATCGGCATCGCGGGCGGTTCGGGCATGGCGCCGCTCAAGTCGATTGCCTGGGACATGCACGAGCGGGGTATCCACCGCCCCTTCCGCTATTTTTTCGGCGCACGGTCGGCCCGCGACCTGTTTCTGGTCGACGCGTTGCGGGCGCTCGAACGGGACATGCCGTCGTTCCGCTTCATCCCGGCGCTGTCGGAACCGGCGCCCGAAGACGCCTGGACGGGCGAAACCGGGCTGATCACGCAGGTTGTCGACCGTCACATCGCGGACGCATCGGCCATGGAAGCCTATCTCTGCGGCAGTCCGCTGATGATCGATGCCTGCGTGGAACTCCTCAAGCGCAAGGGCATGCCGGACAACTCTATCTTCTACGACAAGTTCTCATAGGAGCCGCGATATGAAACAGACCGCCGACATGGACCGCCACCAGCAGAACATGCGTCCCGGCGCGATCACGCTGCGCGGCATGCTCGGCGACGATACGCGCAACCTGGACGGCATCCTGGCCGCGGACGCCGCGGCCGTGCGTCGGCTGAACACCACGCACGCGGCCATCGCCGACCGCATGCAGGAATTGCGCGACGCCGGCGCCGCCGGTCTCGGCACGGCCGTCAAGGTCCTCGACCACTTCGACGTCCGTGTCGATACCGTACGCGGCAAGCTCCCCTGCCCCTTCGAAGACGGCGTCTTCCAGAAGAGCTTCGTCGAGGTCGAGAACCGCCGCACCGGTCGCGCGATCCAATTCACGGATCTGCACATCCACATGATCCGCGAACACGGCTTCTACGAAGGCCAGGGAGCCACCTACCGCGTGTCGCCCGCGACACTGGTCGACGTGCTCGAAGTCCCCGCCGATACCACCGCGTGATCCCTTCGGCAGCGTTTGCCTCCACCGACGCAAGGTCGGTGGGCGGCGCGAGGTGCAGCCGAATCTCGACTGCCCGGCTACCCGCGCAAACGGCCCTCGCGCAACGCCTGAAGAAAGTCGGCGTAGGTGCGTTGCAGACCGTCGGCAAGCGACACCCGGGGCGACCAGCCAAGCCCGCGCATGCGGGAGCTGTCGGTGAGCTTGCGGGGCGTGCCGTCCGGTTGGGTGCGGTCGTAAACGATGCCACCCCGAAACCCGACGGTCGTCCGCACCGCTTCGGCCAGCTCGGCGATCGTGAGATCGTGCCCGACGCCGACGTTCACCCAGTCCGGCGGGGCGTCAAGCCGCAGCAGATGGACGAGAGCGTCGGCAAGGTCGTCCACGTACAGGAACTCGCGGCGGGGTTTCCCGCTTCCCCATAGCGTCACCGTCTCCGCGCCGCTGACGACCGCTTCGTGAAACCGCCGAAGCAGCGCCGGCAAGACGTGCGAGTCCATGGGATGGTAGTTGTCGCCGGGGCCGTACAGATTGGTCGGCATGGCCGAGTGGTAGCATACGCCATACTGCCGCCGATAGAACTGACAGAGCTTCAGACCGGCGATCTTGGCCACGGCATAGGCCTCGTTCGTCGGCTCCAGCGCGCCGGTCAACAGCGCCTCTTCACGCATCGGCTGCGGCGCCAGGCGCGGGTAGATGCAGGTGCTGCCGAGAAACAGCAGGCGCGTAACGCCGGCCTGCCAGGCTTCGTGCACGAGGTTCAGCGCCACGCCCAGGTTGCTCCGGATGAACTCCGCCGGATACGTGGCGTTGGCATGGATGCCGCCGACGCGGGCCGCCGCCACGACCACGACCTCGGGCCGCCGGGCGCGCAGGAACTCGCGTACCGCCACCTGTTCGCAGAGGTCCAGCTCCGCGTGCGACGCCGTCACCAGGTTGTCGAACCCGCACGCGCACAACCGCCGCACCACCGCCGCGCCGGCCATGCCGGTGTGGCCCGCCACATAGATGCGTGCCTTCGCGTCCATGTCACGCCTCGCCCGCGCCGCGGCGCGCCAGCAACTCCTGACGGGCCAGGGCGATATCGGATTCCACCATCATGCGCACCAACTCGCGGAACTTCACCTTCGGTTCCCAGCCCAGACACCGCTTCGCCTTCGCCGGATTGCCAATCAGCAGATTCACCTCGGCCGGCCGCTCGTAACGCGCATCGTTACGGACGTAGTCCTTCCAGTCCAGGTCCAGCAGGCCGAACGCCTCCTCGCACAGGTCGCGGACCGAATGCGTCTCGTTGGTCGCGATCACATAATCGTCGGGCTTGTCCTGCTGCAGCATCAACCACATAGCCTCGACATATTCGCCCGCGTAGCCCCAGTCGCGGCGCGCTTCGAGGTTGCCCAGGTAGATGGAATCCTGCAACCCGAGTTTGATCCGCGCCGCCGCGCGCGTGATCTTGCGGGTGACGAACGTCTCGCCGCGACGCGGCGATTCGTGGTTGAACAGGATGCCGTTGCTCGCATGCAGGCCATACGCCTCGCGGTAGTTGACTGTCAGCCAGTACGCATACACTTTCGCGCAGCCATACGGCGACCGCGGATGAAACGGCGTAACCTCCGTCTGCGGCACTTCAGCCACCTTGCCGAACATCTCCGACGACGACGCCTGGTAAAAGGCCGTCCGCTTCTGGAGCCCGGTCTCGCGCAGAGCCTCCAGAATACGCACCGTTCCCAGACCGGTCACATCGCCCGTGTACTCCGGGATGTCGAACGACACCCGCACATGGCTCTGGGCGCCGAGGTGATAGACCTCGTCCGGTTTCAGCTCGTACAACAGTTTGACAAGCTGCACCGAGTCCGCCAAATCGCCGTAGTGCAGGAATATTCTGCAGCCCATGATGTGCGGGTCCTGATACAGATGATCGATGCGCCCCGTGTTGAAGGACGAGGACCGCCGGATCAGGCCATGCACCTCATACCCCTTCGTCAACAACAACTCCGCCAGGTACGACCCGTCCTGCCCCGTGATTCCGGTCACAAACGCACGTTTCATTTACGATCCTCCCTAACTCCTAATCCCCAGCCTAGCTCATTTTTCGGCTGGCAGTCTTTGCGATAATACGCAATATTTGATTGTCTATATACGCAAACGCTATGCCGACGGTTACGATACTTGGCGATGTGGACGTCGTGGCGACGATGGAGATCATGAGCGGTGTCCGTCGGTTCGCGGAGTCGCGAACGGCCTGGAAACTGATTCCGCTGCATCATTCGCAGGAAACGCTGCTGGGGCGGCTGATCGCGGATGGCGGCGTGGATGGCGCCATCGGCGCGTTCCTCAGCGATCGGTGGTTGGCGGGGCTTGCCGGGCACGGCGTGCCGCTGGTGAACGCCTCGAACCTGTCGCACATCGCCAGCGTTCCGTCGGTGGTCCCCGCGGATGACGCCATCGGACGGCAGGCGGCGGAACATCTGCTGAGCCGCGGCTGTCCGTCGCTGGCCTTCGCGGGGATCGGCGGCTGCGCCTACAGCCGGTTGCGTCAGGCCGGGTTCGCCGCGCGTGCCGCCGCATCCGGCATCCCGGTGTCGGTCCTGCCCGAAGGCACGCTGACCGGTCCGCAAAACGCATGGCAGCTCTGGCTGCGCGACACGGCGACGGAGCGCCCCATTGGCGTGTGCTGCGCGGACGATCAGGTCGCGCGACGGCTCATCCTGCTCTGCGGCGCGATGAACCTGGCGGTCCCCGACGATATCGCCGTCGTCGGCGTTGGCGACTCGGCCATCGACTCTTTCCTTGCGCGTGTCGGCATCACCTCCATCCCGCTGCCCCACGAGGCCATCGGGTACCGCGCCGCCGAATTGCTCGATCGCATGATGCAGGGCAAACCGCCCGGGATTGCCCGCGTGTGCATTCCCCCGCTCGCCACCGTCATCCGGGAATCGTCGCGCTGTGGCGCCGCCGACGACCCGCTCGTGCGGCGCGCGCTGGACTATATCGATGCCCACCTCGACAGTCCGTTACGGGTGCGCGACCTCGCCATCCGCCTGCGCGCGTCGACACGCCTGCTGGAGTTGCGGTTCCACGAAACGCTGCACGGTTCGCCGCGTGCCGTCATCCGGGCCCGACGCATCGCCCACGCCGAACGCCTGCTGCACCGACACGATCTGCGCATCGCGGACATCGCGACGGCTTGCGGATACACCGACCTCGCGCATTTCTACCACGCCTTCCGCCGCCAGACCGGCCGCACCCCCGCGGCCTGCCGGCGCGCGCAAGACCAACTTGGGTTAACGTGATTGCGCGAAGCGCGCGCGGCATCTATACTTGTGTTCGTTTGGTATCGCGCAGGGGAGTTGACAGGCCATGGCATTGACACGGTTCAGCGTATCGCTCGACGCGGATCTGGTGCGGGAGTTCGACGCCCGCATCGAGGCCGATCGCTGTCCGACACGGTCCAAGGCCGTCGGCGATCTGATCCGGGCCAGCCTCGTCCAGACCGAGTGGCGTTCGGGCGGTGAAGTCGCCGGCGCGATCGTGCTGGTCTACGACCACCATAAGCGCGACATCGTCAAACGCCTGACGCACGTCCAGCACGATTACCACCATACGATCGTGTCCAGCCAGCACGTGCACCTGGATCACGACAACTGCCTCGAGATCGTCGCGGTCAAGGGCAAGACCGACGAGGTCGCGGCCATCATGAAGCAACTCAAGGCCGTCAAGGGCATGAAACACGTATCCATCGCCGCCGGCACCACGGGCGAGCGACTGTCCTGACCCGACCCGCAAGGACGCCTATCACGTGACCGAAACCGAAACAACCGCGCCCGCCGCGCCGCGATCGACGCTCCGTCAGGCCCTGGCCGCCGGCGAATTCGCCGTCACCTGCGAATTCGTCCCCGGCCGCGGCCATGCGGGTCCCGGCGTCGACGCCGTACTCGCGTTCGCCCGCGCCGCCCGTACGTCCGACGTGCGCGTCCATGCCATCAGCCTTACCGACAACCCCGGCGGCAACCCGGCCCTGCTGCCCGACGCCCTCGCCGCCGACATCCAGAAGGAAGGCATCGAAGCGCTCGTCCATTTTTCGTGCCGCGATATGAACCGCAACGCCATGGAATCGCGCGCCATGGCTCTCGCGCGCGGCGGCATCCATAACCTGCTCGTGGTCTCGGGCGACTACCCCGAAGGCGGGCACCTCGGCCGCGCCATGCCGGTTTTCGACATGGATGCCGTCCAGGCCATCGCCTACCTCAAGGCGATGAACGCCGGCCTCGAAGTCGCGGGGCATAAGCCGGGCACGACCGTCAAGCTGCCGCCAACCGCCTTTCTGATCGGCACCGCGGTCTCGCCGTTCAAGCTGACCGAGGCCGAGTTGATGGCCCAATTCTTCAAGCTGGAACGTAAGATCGCGGCCGGCGCCGGATTCGTCGTCACCCAGCTCGGGTTCGATATGCGCAAGTTCCTCGAGGTGCGCCGCTACCTCGCCGCGCGCGGGCTGAACGTGCCGGTCATCGGCAACGTCTACGTGCCCACGCCGGGCTCCGCGCGCGCCATGGCCGCAAACAAGGTTCCGGGGTGCATGGTGAGCGAGGCCTTCCTGGCCTTGCTGACCGAAGAAGCCAAGGCGCCGGACAAAGGCAAGGCCGCGCGTTTGGAGCGTGCCGCCCGCATGGTGGCCTGCTTCCGCGGAATGGGTTTCGCCGGCGCGCATATCGGCGGGTTCGGACTCGCGCCCGACGACTACTTCGCCGTCGTGCGCCGCGCCGACGCGCTCGCGCCCGATTGGGAGTCGTTGGTGGCGGGTCTCCAGTTCGGCTCGCCCGGCGAGTACTACGCGTTCCCGAAACCGGCGCGGTACGGCCCCGCGCCGGCCGACCCCGACCCGCTGCCGCGACTCGGGACCACGCGCAAGCCGCTGCTCTATCGCTTCGCGCTGCTCATGCACGCGATGCTCTTCGAACCGCGCAGCCCGCTGTTCAAGCTCGCCCGCCGCGTCTACCAGGCGCTGCCGCAAGGCCGCCTGCCGTACCGTCTGGCGCACGGCTTCGAGTGGTGGGTCAAGCGACAGATTTTCGGGTGCCGGGATTGCGGCGACTGCGCGCTGATGGACGCGGCGTATGTCTGTCCCATGCACAATTGCGCCAAACAGCTCCGCAACGGGCCTTGCGGCGGCAGCCGTGACGGGGTGTGCGAGGTCTATCCCGACGAGGGCCGGCCCTGCGCCTGGGCGCGCGTCTACGAACGCCTCAAGAGCTCCGGCGATCTCGAGCGACTCCGCGGCAAACGCACCCCCCCGCGCAACGCCATGTTGGAGCGGACCTCCGCCTGGGCCAACTACTACCTCGGCCGCGACCACCAGAAACTCGCGCCGCCTGGGCCCCATACGTCCTCGAAGAAAGGCTGAGAACCGTCATGTGTCTTGCCATACCCGCCCGCGTGAAGACCCTGCACGGCGATGGCATGGCCACCGTCGAGACCGACGGCGTCGAACAACGGATATCCGTCGAACTGCTCGAAGACGTGAACCCCGGCGACTACGTGATTATGCATGTGGGCTACGCCCTGAACCGGCTGGACCCCGCGGAGGCCGAAGAGACGCTCAACCTCTTCGAGGAAGTCGGCATCCTGGAACGCGCCCCCGCCGGACCGCGCCGGCCATGAAGTTCGTCGACGAATTCCGCGACGGGGATGTGGCACGCCGGCTGGCCGCGGCGATTCGCGACGAAGCGCACCCCGCCCGGCGCTACAATCTGATGGAGTTCTGCGGCGGCCATACGCATGCCATCTTCCGCTACGGCATCCACGACATTCTTCCGCCCGCGGTGAACATGATCCATGGTCCCGGGTGCCCCGTCTGCGTGCTGCCCGTCGGCTGCATCGACAACGCGATCGCGCTGGCGCTGGAGTACGACGCCATCGTCTGCACCTACGGCGACATGCTGCGCGTCCCCGGCGGCAACCGCGTCTCGCTGGCCATGGCCAAGAGCCGCGGGGGTCAGGTCCGCATGGTCTACTCCTGCCAGGACGCGCTGCGCATCGCGACCGAGAATCCCGGACGGCAGGTCGTCTTTTTCGCCATCGGCTTCGAAACCACGACGCCGCCGACGGCCCTGATCGTCCGCGCCGCCGCGCGCCTGCATCTGAACAACTTCTCCGTCTACTGCAACCACGTCCTCACCCCGGCGGCGATCGGCAGCATTCTGGAATCGCCCGCGGTCCGCGAGATCGGCACCGTGCCGCTCGACGGTTTCATCGGGCCCGCCCACGTGTCGACGATCATCGGCACGCGCCCCTACGAGTATTTCGCCGACGAGTACCGCAAGCCGGTCGTGATCGCCGGCTTCGAACCGCTCGATATTCTGCAGGCGATCCTGATGCTGGTGCGTCAGGTCAACGAGGGCCGTCACGCGGTGGAAAACGAGTACCGGCGCGCCGTCACGCGCGACGGCAATCTCAAGGCGCAGCAGCTCGTGGCCGATGTCTTCGAACTGCGGCGCCTCTTCGAATGGCGCGGACTCGGCCGGATCCCCTACAGCGCCCTGCGGATCAAGTCCGACTATGCCGCGTTCGATGCCGAACGGCGCTTCGGCCTGTCACAGACCTTCCAACCCGAGAAGACGCCCTGCCGGTGCGGCGCGGTTATCCGCGGCGTCATCAAGCCGCCGGAATGCCCGATGTTCGGCGCCGCCTGCACGCCGGAGAACCCGATGGGCTCGTGCATGGTATCGGCCGAGGGCGCCTGCGCGGCGTACTACACCTACCGCCCGCGGGAGGCCGTGGCGTGAAAATCCTCTTGCTCACACAGGCGTTCAACTCGCTCGCGCAGCGGCTCCATGTCGAACTGACCGCGCGCGGCCACACGGTCTCGGTCGAGTTCGACGTCAACGACGCCGTTACCCGCGAGGCCGTCGCCGCCTTTGCGCCGGAGTTGGTTCTGGCGCCCTTCCTGCGCCGCGCGATCCCCGACGATGTCTGGCGGGCCACGCCCTGCTTCATCGTCCACCCCGGCCCCGTCGGCGATGCGGGCCCGTCCGCGCTGGACTGGGCCATCCAGGAAGGGCGGTCCGACTGGGGCGTGACGGTGCTGCAGGCCGAGGCGGAGTTCGATACCGGCCCCGTCTGGGCCGCCGAGACGTTCGCGATGCGGGCGGCGACCAAGAGCAGCATCTACCGGCGCGAAGTCACCGATGCCGCCGTGCGCGCCGTGGCGACCGCGCTCGACCGCTTCGCCTCCGGCACGTTCGTCCCCCAACGCCCCGCCCACACCCGCGCGCGACCGCTCATGCGGCAGGCCGATCGCGCCATCGATTGGTCGCGCGACGATACCGCCGCCGTGCTGCGCAAGATTCGCGCCGCGGATGGTCAACCGGGCGTGCTTGACGACATCGACGGCATGCCGGTCTATCTGTACGACGCGACCCCCGCCGCACCCTCGCGGCGCGGCGCGCCCGGCGCGTCGATCGGCCACGCCAACGGCGCCATCTGCCGCGCCACGATCGACGGCGCCGTCTGGATCGGGCGCCTGCGCCCGGCCTCGTCCGCCACCGGCGAACGGACGTTCAAGCTGCCCGCGGAACAGGTGCTGCACGGGTCTTCGCCGGACGGACCGCCGGGACCGCCGGCCGCGCCACCCATCGCGGATGCCCCTTCACCCATCCGCTATTGGCGATCCGGGCGCGTCGGCTACCTTGAGTTCGCTTTTTACAACGGCGCCATGAGCACACACGATTGCGAGCGACTCCGTGCCGCGATTGTCCACGCCCTGCGCCAGCCGACAGCGGTGCTCTGCCTCCTCGGCGGCGAGGAGTTCTGGGCAAACGGCATCGACCTGAACGCGATCGAAGCCGCCGCCAGCCCGGCCGACGAATCGTGGCGCACCATCAACGCGATCGACGATGTCGTACGCGAACTCGTGGCGGCCACACACATGGTGACGGTTTCCGTCCTGCGCGGCAATGCCGGCGCGGGCGGCGTGTTCGTCGCACTGGCCGCCGATCGCGTCGTCGCACGCGACGGCATCGTCCTCAACCCGCATTACCGCAACATGGGCAACCTCTACGGGTCGGAATACTGGACCTACCTGCTGCCGCGCCGCATGGGCCGGGAAGCGGGCGAACAGCTCATGCGACGCCGGCTGCCGATCGGCGCCGCGCAGGCATTGGAGGTTGGTCTCGTCGACCGCATCCTGTCCGCCGACGCCTTCGATACCGAACTCCAGTCCCTCACCGACCGCCTGCTCGCCGACGCATCCGCTTTGATCGAAACCAAGACGCGGCGGCGCGCGGATGACGAGGCCATGCGCCCCCTCGACGACTACCGGCGTGACGAACTCGACCGCATGCGCCTGAACTTCTACGGGTTCGACCCCAGTTACCATATCGCCCGCTACTATTTCGTCCGCAAACAGCGCCCCTCCCGCACGCCCCTCTATCTCGCCCGCCACCGCTGAGCCGTCATCGACGACTTTCTGGAATCGGCGGCCCATGTAGTCGTGTCATAGTTGGACATTCCGTGTTGGCTGTTGGGTGTTGATCCGGCCTCCGAGCCCAGCGCGCCATCCCATCCCTTTGCCACCGAACGACTCCGCGCAGCGTCGCCACACACGTAAACCCATTCTTGAACGGCACCGAGCCACACAACGCCCATCCACCGAGCTCATCCACCGGGGCACGTTTCGGAGAAACGTGCCTACTCCCAGTACGCCCGGATCTCCGAGACGGGCGTCCCCTCTCCCCCGCCCGACGCGTCAACCCCCGCGAACCTCGCGCGCAGATGGCCTGGTCCCGTCTCTACCCCGCGAACTGTTCCTATTCGGCCACCTGCCACTTGCCACCCGCCACCCCTCATGTCCGGCGAACCAGGTAGACGCGCCAGAGAGGGGATTGATCGAGCAGGAGGCTGGCGCCGGGGAAGAGGACACCGCCGGCGCGGCCGGCCCCGGCGTCGTCCCACGCGCGCAGCGGATTGGCGGCGGACGGCACGACGAGGACGAAGTCGCGCGGCTCCCACGCCGGCAGTTTGTCGGGGTGAACATCGCAGACGTGGTACCCGCCGACGCGCTGCAGTGCGGCCCGCACGGCGTAGCCCCAAGGGCCGCTGACCACCGGCGCGCAACCGGCATAGCGTGACGCAACCAGGCGCGCAAAGTCGTCGACCGCGCCGGCCGCGTCCCCTACCGGTGCGCCGCGCACGTGGCGCAGTGGGTACAGCGGGCGTCCCATGATCATTGCGTTCAGAAACGCGTACACGCACAGCGCGTAGACGACCTGGACCGCGCGCACGCCGGCCACGGCCGCGCGGTCGGGCGACCGGCTCCGCCACACCGCCGCGGCCGCCCGCGCGCCGTCAACCGCCAGCCAAGGCAGCGCCGCGGCCGCCCCGAGCGGATGGCACAGCGCCGCCATGCCAAGGAACGTGCCGGCCAGCGCGCGCGACCCGGGGCGTTCGGCGCGCGCCAGTAGCCACGCGGCCGCAAGCAGGCCCGGCAGCGGGATGGCGTCGGCCCACACCGTGCGCACGGCCGCCAGCGCCACACCGACGCTCAGGGCGAACGCGGCCGGCGCGGCGCGGCGCACACCCGCGCGGGCCAGGGCCCGGGCCAGCGGCATGACGCCCGCAGCCGCGGCGGCGGCCAGGCCGTAGAGGTAGGCCAGCCCGCCGGCCCCCGCCGGCACGAACGGCAGGAAGGGCATCGCCAGCAGCGTCGGCAGCGGCAGCAGCCAGCCGCTGGACACCGCCGCCTGCCGCCCGCGCGCCGTTTCGCTCACGAGATCCGTCAGCGTGCCGTCGCGCATGGCCACGACAACCGCCTCGCCCAGGCCGCGCGACCAGGCCGCGCCGAACGCGAACGTCAGCGCGACGAACGCCGTGGCCGCCCAGGCGCGGGCGGGCGGGGGTCTGGCGCTCGGAGAGCGCCGCCCTACTGCCTGGCGCGATTCGTCGCGGCTCATCGCGGCGCCTCCCCTGCCCCGTCGGCGGCGTGCGGGGTCTTCTCCCAGTGGAACGGCCGCGTCACAAGCTGAAGGGCGCCCTTCCACGCGCCGATACTCATCAGGACCCAGTACAGGGGGGTGAGCAGGCAATACGGAACCAGGCCCGCGTAGCCGCGGTTGAGACAGGCCACCATCGAGGCCAGCACGAACGCGGCGTTGCCCAGCAGCAGGCACAGCAGCGCGGGCACCAGCACCCACAGGGGATAGAGCGAGGTCAGCCACGGCGAGCGGGTCGCCATCCACAGTGCGGTCAACACCCAGTAGACCGGGTTCAGCAGCAGGCAAAAACAGGTCGCGCCGAACAGGAGGTGAAAATGCAGCACCCCCTCGGGGCCCGCATTACGCGCGAGCGCCCGCTGGTTGCGCAGGTGGACAAAGTACGTCTGGATGTAGCCCTTGATCCAGCGGCTGCGCTGCCGGATCCAGGGACCCGGCCGCGACACCGCCTCTTCCCACGTGGTGGAGTCCAGGCATGCCACCTGGCGTCCCTCGATGTAAAAGCGGATGCCGAGGTCGCAGTCCTCGGCGACGTTGAACGGGTCCCAGCCGCGCGCCGCCTGCAGCGCGGCGGTGCGGAAGTGGTTCGACGTGCCCCCGAGCGGAATCGGCGCGCCCAGGCGGAAGAGCGCCGGCAGGCACAGGTCGAACCAGCAGGAGTACTCCGCGGTGAACAGGCGGGTGAGGAGGTTGCGGTCACGGTTGTAGTAGTTCAGCCGCGCCTGGAGGCACACGGTGTCCGGCCCCAGCCGATCGAACGCGTGCAGCGCTTTGCGCAACTGGTCGGGCTCGGGGCGGTCCTCCGCGTCGAAGATCACCAGGTACTCGCCGCGGGCGCGCTTGAGCCCGTAGTTGCACGCCTTGGGCTTGGTGCGGGGAAAGCTCGGCGGCACCTCGACCAGTTCGAAGGGGGCCGTGACGCCGACCGCGCGACAGGCCTCGATCGTGTCCGCGTCGTCGGCCTCGACCAGCAGCAGCACCTGCAGGCGGTCGGCGGGGTAGTCCATCCGGCGCAGGTGCGCCATGAGGCCGGGCACCACGTTACGCTCGCGATATATCGGCACCAGCACGGTGTAGACCGGCCACGCCGCCGGCGCGTAGCCGGCCGGCATCGCGTCGGCGGGGGGCGCGTGCACGGAGAGGAACTGCAGCACGATCTTGTAAAGCGAGAACGCGACGTACAGTGTGATCACGGCCACGTTGAGGGCCATGAAGACCGGGCCCGGCCGCCAGGCCAGCGCCGCCGCCAGCGCGGCCAGCGATGCGGCCACCACGAGAACCTGTCCCTTCGATAGGACGCGGCTGGCGTTGAGCGCGGGCAGGTCGCGCAGCACCCACTCGGGACTGTGTCGGGGCTTCATCTGGCGGCCTCCCTCCGGTCGATCAGCGGCACGCCGGCGGCGTGGGCCGTCTCGACCAGCATCAACGCGTAGCGCCTCATCATCGGCAGGGACAGGTCCACGCCGGCCGGAATGACATAGACCGGAACGGCGCCGGCCTCGACGGCCGCGAGCGAGGCCGAAAGCAGCCGGTCGCGCAGCACTTCGGGCGAGGGCTGGCGCGCGAACGCCTCCGCGTCCAGCGCCAGCGCCACGACGGCGGGCGCGGGGGCGGGCAGCCGCAACCGGTCGGACCACGCCACGCTCACGGCGCCGACGGGCAGCGCGCCGGCGGGCGCGACGGCGCGCCCCGCCTCCAACCGCCGCATGGCGTCGCGCAGCCGCGCCAACCGGGCGGCCGGCCAGGGCTTCACATCGAAGTCGACCAGCGGCACGCCCTCGACGGCCACGGTCACGGTCGTGCCCGCGTCGGCGTCGTCCAGCGGCCAGACCGCGACCTCGCCGGGCCCGAGGGCGCGGGCGGCGCCAGCCCCGCCGCCTGCGGCGGCGGGCCGGCCCGAACGCAGGACCGACACGGAGGCGGCGGCATCGTAAAGGCGCACGGCCAGCTCATCTCCCCCACCCTGCGCGACAGGCGACGCATGCCACACGTCCATCGAGAACGGCCGCCGCAGGTGTTCGCCCACCCACACGGGCACGGTCGTCCCGTCCGCGCCGCGCCAGGCCAGCGGACCGGCCGCGGCCGCCGTCAGCGGCGTCCACGCCGCGTCGCCGGGCCGCCGCACGCGAACTCGCACCACATTGCCGGGCGGCCGCCGCAGCGCGAGCGTGCGCGCGGGCACGGTCTCAGCCACCACGCGGCCGTCGCGCAGGACATCGGTGCGGCAGGGGATGCGGCCGTCGAGGTAGATGTCGGACACCGTGACGCAGGCGCCGGTGGGCGCGTCCAGGTCGGCACCCAACCAGATCCGCAGCGCCGGGTCGTCGACGGCCGGCCCGGCCCACCCGAGCCGCGCCAACTGCGCGCCGACACTGTCGTAGTGGTAGTAGGTCACGGTGTGCACGCCCGCCGTGAGGCGCACCTCGCGGCAATGCTCCCAGAGGTTCACCATCGGGCTGTTCTGCACCTCCATGTCGTGCCGGCCCATCCACGCCACGACGTGGCGGCCGTCGACGAACGCGGCGCTGCCGTCGTCCGAGTTTACGCCGAACACGTAGACGCCGGCCGCGGGAACCACCAGCGGACCGGTATACCGCGCGCGGTAGTTGTCGTTGCCGCCGAGCGGGTTCTCGACCTGTTCGATGCGGGGCAGGCGGATGCCGGCTTCGGGCGGCACGGCGGCGAAGGTTTGCGCGAGGTCCGCCGCCGAGAAGAAGGTGCCGGGTCGCGACAGAAGCGGCTCGGACACGTAGCGCAGGCCGGCCGCGGGCCAGGGATCGGCGACCGGCGACGGGGCGGCGGCGGCGGGTACGGCGGCGACATCGAACGGGCCGCGCGCCGCGGCCGGAATCCGCAGCCGCCACCCGGCGCCGCCCTGCAGCACGTCGACGGCGCAGGGCACCACCCGGCCGGCGGCGTCGGTCACGCGCGGGCAGAGGCCGGCGGCCCCGGCGGACGGCAGGGCGAGCTGCGCCTCGTACAGGCACAACGCCACGGCCTGCGTGGAGACGATGTCGAGAAGCGGCACGACGCGCCACGACCATGCCCCCTCCAGCGGCGGGGGCGATGCCGGCGGAAACCCGGAGGCCGAGGCGTCCGGCGCCGCAGCGAGTCCGGGTTGCGGAGCGGCGGACGGGCGCGCGCCAGCAGGCGGTCCGGCGACGGGCCGGACGTCGGTGTCGCCCGCGGCGGGGGCCGCGGGCGCCGGCGGCCGTACCTTCAGCATCCAGGCTTCGTCGAAATCGGGCAGGACGAGCGACGCGGCTCCGGCGGCATCGACCTCGACCGGAAGGACGGCGGCAATCGTGCCCGAGCGCGGGTTCCACGCTTCCACGGTGCAGGGGCCGGGCCGCATGCCTCGCCAGCCGAGGGTGGTTGCGCGGCAGGTCGTCGGCAGCACGCGCGAGCGGCAGAGCGTGTCCGCATTGTAGACGAACGCGAACCGGCGGCGGGCGTTGCCGACCATCAGCGCCGCGGGGTTGCCGTCGCCGGAGCCTGCGCTGCACACCGCCTCGCGCGCGGTCCAGCCGCCCAGCGCCTGCGCGTCTTCGCCGCGCAGGTCCTCGCCGTCCATGAACGTACGCACGGCGGCCCAGGCCGGCCCCAGGTCCTCGCCGTCGATCAGGTTCCACCACCACGCCAGCGGGGCGCCGGCGAGCGGCGAGGCCACGCCGGCCCACAGGCCGGCAAAGAGGTCGCGGCGGCGGCCCTCGTCCGGCTCGACCAGCCAGCGGCCGCCGTACTCGGTCACCATCACGGGTTTCGTCAGCGGCTCGCAGGCGCGGGCGAAGACCGAGACGGCCTCGATCTGTTCCTCGGAGAGGATGCCGCGGCCGGCGCGGCTGGCGTAGGCGTTGCTCGTCAGCAGGTCCGCCCCCGCGCGCCGCGCGAAGGACTGAGCCCGCTCCAGGTCGGCCACGTGCGTGCCGCGCGGGTGCCCGTAGGCGTCCTCCCGTCCCACGAACGCCATCCGTTCGGCGATCGCCGGCTCCACGCGCCGCCAGTCGCCGATCCAATCGCACTGGCTGGCGAGATCGCTCTCGCTGCTGTACTGCCACGAGTGCACGGCCGGCGAGTCGGCGTAGCGGGCCACCATGTACGCCAGCCGCTGCTGCTCCTGCGGGAGTACACGGGGGTCCAGCCAGAACTGCGCGGCGTTGTCGAGGAACCCGCCGTTGCGCGCGTTGTACGGGTTCTCGCCCCAGAGGCCGCCGTAGCGGTCCGACTCGCGGGTCTGGTAGTGGTTCATCGTCTCGACGATGGCGTAGACGCCGAGCCGTTCGCACGTGTCGAGCACACGGTCGAGCATCCAGGCGTGCTTCAGATTGTAGCGGCCGAGCCCCTGGTACTGGTCGCGCAGCGCGTTCCATTCCAGGCCGAGCCACCAGTCGGCCATCCACACGCGCGTGCAGTTGCCGCCCGACGCCGCGAGATAGCCGAGCATCCGCTCCATGGCGGCGATGCCGTTGGCGGGCGGCAGGTACGGCAGGTAGCGCTCGCCGTGGGGCGTGTCGACCGGGCACAGCAGGGTCCACCCCACGGGGTAGTAGAACCGGCCGTCGGACAGTTCGAACCAGCGCGGCGCCGCGGCCGAAGCGCGCACGTACGCCGGGGCGCGGCCGGGGGTCACGTCGAAGCGGCCGCGGGCTAGTTCGATCGAGAGGTCGCGCCCGCCGGCCCTGCGCAGGCACAGCGTCCACGTGTGCGGGCCGGTCGCCGCCGGCCGCATGCGGGCGCGCAGGTGCTTGGCGCCCGTCGGGCGGCAGGTTTCACCGGCCGCCGTCTCGGTCGCTTCGAAGGCCTGGTAGAGGAAGGCGCGGCTGACGCGCTGCGTGCCGGCCGGGTCGGTGACGACGAGCCGCAGGTCGAGCCGACGGGTGTCGAACGGGTTGTCGCGGCAGCCGGCCAGGTCGAAGGCCAGCTCGAACCGCTCGCCGAGAGGGACGGTCTCGCTGACCGGCCGCGCCCAGGCCAGCGCGGGGGTGGGCAGGGGCGGGGTTGCGGCAGCGGGGTCGTCCGCCGCGGCGGCTGCCGCCACCGAGCAGGCCAGCATCGGCGCGGTGCGCAGGGGAGCGTCGGTAAAGACCTTGACCTCCAGCGCGCGCAGGCCGCCGGCCTCCCAGTCCGACCAGGCCGCGGCGTGGCCGTCGGCCGCCCAGAACCCGGGCGCCTCGCGCAGGGGAACCGTCAGGTCGAGCCCTTCGTGGCCCAGCGCGCGGTCGACGAGGGTGTGGGTGAACACGCCGTGGTGGTCGCACACCGCGGCGACCTGGACCGCGCAGCGACCAACCGCCTCGGCGGAGTTCAGGCGCAGCGACAGGGCGGCCGTGCCCTGCAGCACGCCGGGCCGGCCGTCGAGGCGGAACCGGCGCACGCACGGGTTGGCCGGGTCGGCCTCGCCGCGCAGGATCGTCGGCGGAAGCCCCGGCGACCGGGCGGGCGCCGACACGACGCCGCGGCCGTCCGGCGCGCGCGTCGCGACGGGCGCGCGGCCGGAGAACAGGCGCAGCGACAGAACAATGTACAGGGCGAGCGCGGCCACCGCGAGCTGGCCGGCCCGGTTGCGTCGGGACGCGGGCATGCGGCGCGTTTTACGCTATCTCGCGCCTGACCACAAGCGTATCCGTCCAATGACCTGTCTTTGGTCTTGCACTTGCCCCGCGAAACGCCAATCCTGATACGCGCATGACAACGTTACGTACAGTCGAATGGATCGCCGACGGTCCGGATTCCCTACTGCCCGGCCGTGTCCGGTTCATCGATCAGACCCGGTTGCCCGTCGCATTGGAAACCATCGATACGACCGATACGGAGGTCATCTGGCGCGCCATCCGAACGCTCCAGGTACGCGGGGCGCCCGCCATCGGCATCGCCGCGGCCATGGGCGTGGCAGCCGCCGTGCAGAATGCCGGGGACACATCGGCGGCGATCCTCGCCACGCTTCACCGCGCGGCCGAGTATCTATCCACCTCGCGGCCAACGGCGGTCAATCTGTTCTGGGCGCTCGAACGCATGCGGGACGTCGCCGGCAGGCACGCGACCCTGCCGCCGCGGGCGCTGAAACGGCGACTCGTCGAGGAGGCCATCGCCATCCGCGACGAGGACGCCGCCATGTGCCGTGCCATCGGCGCGCACGGCGCCACGCTCCTGCGCGACGGCGATACGGTGCTCACGCACTGCAACGCCGGTGGTCTGGCGACCGCGGAATTCGGCACCGCGCTTGCCCCCATCTACACGGCGCATGCCGCGGGCCTGAAGATCGCGGTTTTTGCCGACGAAACCCGCCCGCTGCTTCAGGGCTCGCGCCTGACCGCCTGGGAACTGCACCGGGCCGGTATCGACGTCACGCTCATCTGCGATAACATGGCCGCCCAGGTGATGAAGGAGCGGCGCATCACGATGGTTTTCGTGGGCGCCGACCGCATCGCGGCCAACGGAGACGCCGCCAACAAGATCGGCACTTACGGGGTGGCGGTCCTCGCACACGCCCACGGCATTCCTTTCTACGTACTCGCACCCACGTCGACGATCGATCTCGACACGCCGGATGGCGCGGCCATCCCGATCGAACAACGCGCCGCCGAGGAAGTCACACGCGGCTTCGGCGTCCCCACCGCCCCCGACGGCGTGGCCGTCTACGCCCCCGCCTTCGACGTCACCCCCGCCCGTCTGATCACGGGCATCGTATGCGAACGCGGCATCCTCGCGCCGCCCTACGCGACCGCCATCGCCGCCCTGGCGCTCGGGTGCATTCCCGAATTGTGTCCCGGCCAATGCGCGTGATTGTCCATCAGGTTGTCGTTCCGCTCGACTATACGGATGCCGCGATACTGGCCGAACTGGCCAGGAAGCTGAATTGCCGTGCGGACCAGGTGCGCGACGCACGCGTCACCCGACGCTCGCTGGACGCCCGCCCGCGCAACCCGCGGCCACGCTATGTGCTTTCCGTCGAAGTCTCGGTCGACCCCGCCGCGCTGCCGGCGGCCCCGACCGCCGACGCCGTCACGGCCCCGCCGGCGCCCGCCCCGGCGCCCGCGACCCGGCGGCGGGCGATCCACACCGGCGACCGCCCCCTGGTGGTCGGCTGCGGCCCGGCCGGCCTCCTGGCCGCGCACGTCATGGCCGAGGCCGGCGCCCGCCCGATCCTCATCGAGCGCGGCGACGATGCCGCGACACGTGCCACGAAAGTCGCGTCGTTCTGGCGCGACGGCACGCTGGACCCCGAATGCAATGCGCTCTTCGGCGAAGGCGGCGCCGGACTTTTCTCCGACGGCAAACTGACGGCACGCACCAAGGATCAGGAGCGCTGCCGCCGTTTTCTCGACACCCTCGTCGCGTGCGGCGCCGCGCCGGACATTCTCATCGATGCCGAGCCGCACATCGGCAGCGACCGCCTGCTCGATATCGTCCCGCGCCTGCGCGACCGGATTCGCGCCGCCGGAGGCGACGTGCGGTTCGGCGCGCGGTTGGAGCGCTTCGTCGTCGAACACGGACGCCTGCGCGCCGCCGTCGTCAACGGCGCCGAGATCCCCTGCTCCGCCTGCGTTCTCGCCGTCGGTCACAGCGCCCGCGATATCTACACGATGCTGGATGCCGCCGGCGTGGCCTTGACGCCCAAGCCTTTCGCCCTCGGCGTCCGCCTCGAACTGCCGCAGGCGCTGGTCGACCGCGCCCAATACGGTCCCTGCGCGGGAGACCCGCGCCTCGGCGCGGCAAGCTTTCGTCTGACCCGGCGACCCACCCGCGAGACGCGTGCCTGCTACAGCTTCTGCATGTGCCCCGGCGGACAGGTGATCGCCTGCGCGTCGGAGCCCGGCTGCCTGACGACCAACGGCATGAGTTTCTCGCACCGCGAGTTCCCGTTCGCCAACGCCGCGTTCCTCGTGCCGGTCGGCCCCGAGGACTACCCGGCCGGCGCGAGCCTGGCACTCGCCGGCATGGCCTTCCAGCGCGCCATCGAAGCCCGCGCCTTTGCCGCCGGCGGCGGCGCTTACGGCGTGCCCGCCGCGCGGCTGACCGACTTCCTGGCCGGGCGTCCTTCCACCGCGCTGCCCGACACCCGTTCCTGCACGCGTGCCGCCGCCGCGGATATGGCCGACATCCTGCCGCCCGCGGTCACGCAGACGCTCCGCGCCGCCGTGCCGAAGATGCTGGGCGAATTGAACGGCGTCGCCATCGGCGGCGTGCTGCTCTACGCGGCCGAGACGCGCAGCAGCAGCCCCGTGCGCATCGCGCGCGACGAGACCGGCGAATCGACATCGCTGCGCGGGCTGTTCCCCGCCGGGGAAGGCGCGGGCTACGCCGGCGGCATCGTCAGCTCGGCCATCGATGGCATACGCGCCGCCGAGGCCCTGCTGCAAACGTAGCGGACGCCTTCATGCGCCGGTCGAACACGCGCAGCATCCGGAAGAACCGGAGCGTGTCCTTGAAGGGGTGGATCTTGCTCTTCTCGTCGCCGTAGATGATGCGCGTGGGCGCCGCGCCGATCGTCACGCGACGGATGGCAAGCTCAAGCAGGATCTCGGATTCCGCCGCAAAGCGCGCGGAACAGCCGGACATGTCGGGAATCAGGTCGGTACGGTACAGGCGGTAGCCGTTCTGGGTATCCGGCACCCATTGACCCATCCGGCGGCTGAGCATCCAGCTCATGAACCGGTTGGTGAGGCGCCGCACGAGCGGCATCGTCCGGGGGTCGGCCATGCGGTTGCCGATCAGGACGCCGGCATCGCCGGCACGATAACGCTCGACGAATCCGGGCAGGTCCTCGGCCGCGTGCTGACCGTCGGCGTCCATGGTGACGACATACTCGAATCCCCGCTGCCGCACGTAATCGAATCCGGTATTGAGCGCGGCGCCTTTCCCCCGATTCACGGCATGACGCAGCACCGTCGCGCCGGCCGCTTCAGCCTGCGCCGCCGTATCGTCGGCGGAGCCGTCATCGACGACGATCACGGTGGGGCAATACGCCAGCACCGCCCGCACGACGGCGCCGATGCGGCGACCTTCGTTGTACCCGGGAATCAGAACCGCTCCCCGCTCGGCATCGGGAATCATGCGCGCCCCTCCTTTACGCCCGACGCCCGTCAGTACGACTTGGCGAACACGACGCGCCCCGGACTGGGCTTGCCGCAGACCACGCAGACGCCGGGGACATCTTGGTCCCGGGTCAGCGGGATGCAGCGGATCGTCACGCTCAGATCCGTGTTGATCTTCTCCTCGCACGCGGTGCTCCCGCACCAGTGGGACATCGCAAACCCGCCGTGGATCTCAGGCTGCTCCGCGTTCCGCGGCGTGAAAAACGCCGCGAATTCGTTTCCATCGTCGATCGCCCGAGTGTGCTCGTCCCGCAGCGCGCGTGCGCGCGCCAGCAGCGATGCCTGGATGTCGGTCAACAGGTCGCCGATACCGGCCACGAAGGCATCGCGATCCTGACCGAACCGCGCCGCCCGGCCCTGGTCGCGACGGCACACGAAGACCGCGTTCTTCGCGATATCGCGCGGTCCGACTTCGACAATCACGGGGATGCCCTTCTTGATCCAGTTCCACCCCTTCTCGCCGGCGTTCATGTCGCGTCGATCCACGTCGACGCGTACCGGCTTGTCGTCGTACCGCCGCGCCCGCAACTCGGCGGCCAGCGCATGGCAGTAACTCGTCACAGCCGCGTATTCGTCGTCGTTGCGGTAGATCGGCAGCAGGACGACATGCGACGGCGCCAGGCGCGGCGGCATGACCATGCCGTTGTCGTCGCCATGCGTCATGATCATGCCGCCGATCAGGCGCGTCGAAACGCCCCACGAGGTCGTCCACGCATGCTCGATCTGCCCGGTCCTGGACTGGAACTGGATGCCCGACGCCTTGGCGAAGTTCTGTCCGAGGAAATGACTCGTCCCCGCCTGCAACGCCTTGCGGTCTTGCATCATGGCCTCGATGCAGAACGTGTTCACGGCGCCGGGGAAACGCTCGCCCGCGGTCTTCTCGCCCGTCAGCACCGGCATGGCCATGTAGTCCTCGGCGAACGTCTTGTACACGTCCAGCATCCGGAGCGTTTCTTCCCACGCCTCGTCGCGCGTCTCGTGCGCCGTGTGCCCTTCCTGCCACAGAAACTCGGTGGTTCGGAGGAAGAGACGCGTGCGAAGCTCCCATCGCACGACGTTCGCCCATTGATTGATCAGCACCGGCAGGTCACGGTAGCTCTGCACCCATTTGGCATACGTGGCGCCGATGATCGTCTCGGAGGTGGGCCGCACGATGAGGGGCTCATCGAGCTCTCCCGCCGGCACCAGTCCGCCATCGCGTCCGGCTTCGAGGCGGTGGTGCGTCACCACCGCGCATTCCTTGGCGAACCCCTCGACGTGCTCGGCTTCCTTCTCCAGAAAACTCAACGGGATGAAGAGCGGGAAGTAGGCATTCGAGTGCCCGGTGGCTTTGAACATGCCATCGAGCGCTTCGCGGATATTCTCCCACAAGGCATAGCCCCATGGACGGATCACCATGCACCCGCGCACGGCGCTCGTCTCGGCCATCTCGGCCGCGCGCACAACCTGCTGATACCACTCGGGATAGTTCTCTTCCCGCACCGGACTGATCGCCGTCTTTTCCTGTTTGGCCACGCTTGCGTCCTCCATTGCCCACCGTCGCCGACATGACAAGGGCGCGCATTATGCCACCCCGCGCGGACCCGTTCAACCCGGAAAAGACCTAGGCGCGGCCGCGTTTGAGGAGGAAGTCGAGGTACTGGGCGCGTTCGAAAGCGCCGGGATCGCCCGTGAAGCGGCTCTGACTCACCTTGCCCCGGAAGTCGCCCACCGCCGCATAGCCCTTCGCATCCATCCAGGCGCCGAGGCCGCTGACCAGCGTTTCGATGTGATGGATGCCGTTCTTGAACAGACACGAGGCCACCTGGACCGCCGCGGCCCCCGCCAGAATGAACTTCACCACATCGTCCGACGTCATCACGCCCGTATTGCCCACCAGGTCCAGCTTGACGCGCCCGTAGAGCAAAGCGACCCACCGCAACGGCAGGTGCATCTCGGTCGACGTGCTGAAGGTCATCTGGCTGAATATCCGTTCGCCCGCCGGATCGATGTCGGGCTGGAAGAACCGGTTGAACAGCACCACCGCATCCGCGCCACGCTGCGCCAGGCCGTTCACGACACTGCCCATGCAGGTGTAGAAAGGACTCAACTTCACGGCGATCGGCAGCTTCACGGCGCCGCGCACGCGTTCGAACGTGTCCAGGAGCCGCCGTTCGACCTCGGCCGCTTTGACGTCGACGTCCGCCTCGACCGCGTAGTAGTTCAACTCAAGGCCGTCCACACCGGTTTCCGCCAGGTTCTTGGCGTACTCGGCCCATTTCCCGGGAGTCACGGCGTTGATGCTGGCAACGAGCGGCATCTTCACGGCCCGCCGTGCGCGGTCCACCCAGAAGAGGTGCTCCCGGGCCTCGCCATGCGCAAGCTTCGGCAGGTAGGTCACCGCTTCGCCAAACGACTCGGACCCCTTGCCCAGAACGTCGTCGAACTCGCCGAGTTCATGCCGGATCTGCTCCTCGAAGAGCGAGCGGATCACGAGCGCGCCGGCGCCGGCTTCCTCGACGCGCTTGATGTTGTCGACCGTGTTCGAGATCGCGCTCGCCGCGACCACGATCGGATTCTTCAGCGCGATTCCCATACACGTTGTTGTCAGGTCCGCCATGGTTACTCCCTCAGCTCAGCCCCGTTTCGGAAGGGCTGCGATTCGCCGTCTCCAACACCGTCCATGGCCCCGCGTGGGCCAAACCGGTCGCAGTCTACTCCATCCTTCACCCGCGTCACCACGGAAAACAGCTTCTCACTCCGCTTGTTCGGCCTTGCCGAAAATCGTCAGCGTCCCCGATACCGCGTCATTCGCCGGTACGGCATCGGCGGCGGAACGTAGCGTCCCGAACACGCGAAACGGCACGCGGCGGTCTGCACGCGACACCACACCCGCGCGAACGTCGCGCGCGAACGTGGCCCCCGGCGCCAGGTTGAATCCGCTGAAGTGGAAGGACGCGTCCCCCATCGTTACCGTGAGCTCGACCACGCCCGCCGTTTCGGTCCCGACGTTCTGGACATAGCAAGCCACCCGCACCGCATCGCCAAGCGCCGTTCCGGAGAGCACATACGGCGGGCGGGCCGCAATGTCGTGAATCCCAGCCGTGCCGACCGCCGCCAACCGCCCCAGATCCAACACACCCGCCCCATACACCCCATCCGCGCCAGGCTCGCCCGCATCGTCGGCGACCTGCTTCACGGTCGCCCGGACCTCCGCCGGGGAGAGCCCCGGATCGGCCGAAATCAACCGCGCCGCCGCGCCGCTGACAAACGGGGTCGAGGCGGATGAACCGCTGAAGGCCACCACCTGGTCGTTCGTCCACGCGGTGTAGACGCCATAGCCGGGCGCCATGATGTCCACGGCGTCACCGGTGTTCGAGAAGTAGAGCACCCGACCGTCGCCATCCACGGTCCCCACCGCCAGCGCCGTGGGGTACGCCGCCGGATACGTCACGGACGCGATCCCGTCGTTGCCCACCGCGGCCACGACCACGACGCCACGCGCTTCGGCATAGGCGACGGCTTCCCGCAAGGCAAGGTTGTCGCCCTGCGTGCCCAGACTCAGATTGATCACCCGCGCCCCGGCATCGACCGCGGCGATGATGCCGGCGGCGACGGTGAACGCATCCCCGGCACCCGCGCCGTCCATGACACGCACGCTCAGCAGTTCGACGCCGGGCGCCACGCCGGGCAGTCGCGGATCGTTTCCGGCCACGATCGAGGCGACCGCGGAGCCGTGTCCGGAAAGCGCCGCGTCCCCGACATCCCCGCCCAGGACATCGATATACTCCAGTGTCGCGCCCGCGTAGGCCCAATGCGGCAGAACACCCGTATCCAGAATCGCCACGCGCACGGCGCCGCCCGGCAGGGCCGCGACCCCTTCCTGACCGAGCGCGGCCACCGCCCCGCCACCCGATGCCGTATAGGTCACCCCCGCCGGCGCTTCGGGCGACGCCACGCGTTCCGGCACGTGCACGATGTGGTTGGCCGTATGCTCCATGGGCGTCGGACCACGCGCCAGCAGCGCTTCCCATTGCGCCGCCGTATCCACACGCACGCGCAGCAGGTTGCGCCCGGCCAGCCGTCCGATCACCCGCGCACCCAACGCTTCGGCCGCCGCCGCGAAGGCCGCCATGTCGCCGGCATTGTAGAAACGCAGCACATGCTCGCCGTCGATCGCATCCCGGTCGGGGGCTGACGCCACGGCGGCGGCGCCGCCGCCATCCGCGTCGCCGCCGTGGCGGGCCAACGGCGCGATGCCACGCCCGTTGTCGACGTCATGCCGGCCGCCTGACGCGACGCCGGCGGACGCGGGCGGCCGACGGGCCACCGGCGCCTCGTCACGCGCCGCGAGGATCGGTCGCCGCGCCACCAGATAGGCCGCGATTCCGATCGCCGCCACCAGCAGCGCCGCTCCGACAAGAACTGGACCGAGCCGCCTCAAAACGGCACCCGCAGATCGACGAACTCGACATCCACGGAAAACCGTCGCGCCAACACCTCGCCAACCGCGCGCGGACCGAATCTCTCGGTCGCATAGTGGCCCGCGAAGATCGCATGCAGACCGTACTCCATGGCCATGTTGTAGGCCATCAGCTTGGGCTCGCCCGAGACGTACACATGTATGCCCTTGCGCCCGGCCTCCACGATCTCATCCGCGGCGCCGCCGGAAACGACGGCCACGCGCGAGACCAGCTTCGGCCCGAAATCCATGCTCTGCACGGGGTTGTCCGCCACGGCTGCCACACGCGCTTTGAAGGCGTCATACCGCATCGGTTTCGGAAGCACGCCTTCGAACCCGATCGACGTTCCCGCGTACTCGCCGAACGGCTTCAGATGCGTCAGCTTCAATGCCCGGCAAATTCGTGCGTTGTTGCCGTATTTCGGATGGGCATCCAGCGGCAGGTGGCATGCGTAAAGCGCCATGTCGTGCGTCATCAGAAACCGGATCCACCGGTAGTTCACCCCCGTAATGCGCTTGAGGGAGTCGCCCCAACTGATGCCATGGTGACAGACGACGAGGTCGGCCCCGCGGCGGTGCGCTTCGCGGAAGAACTCGCTGGAAGCGTCCACCCCGCAGCAGATTTTCCGCACACGCCCCGAATTCGCAACCTGCAACCCATTGGCGGCGGTGTCCTGAAACGCCGAAACCCGCAACTCGCGGTCCAGGTATGAGACGATCTCTTCGAGTTTCCGCACGCCGCACCTCCGCTCCCGCCGCACCGCCCCCACGTCCGAATCATGCGCCTGACCCGGCCCAATCTCAAGCACACAACCCGGATGTGATTTCGCCGCCCCGGATCGGCTGACGGCGCACCGCGCGCTTACGACGCGGGGGGCTTGAGCAGACCGACCAACAGACGGGTGCGCAGCCCGCTGGGCATCGCCGCGAGCAGCTTGAGCATCGCCACGAACAGGGGCGGAAAGGCGATTTCGGGACGGCGTCGCCGCATGCCGCGCAGAATGTACTCGGTCGCCTTCGCGCTTGTGATCCGCATGGGCATCGCGAAATCGTTGCGATCGGTCAACGGTGTCGCGACGAACCCCGGGCAGATGATCGAGACATCGATTCTTTCGCGGGCAACATCCACGCGCAGCGCCTGCAGAAAATGCCGGATGGCGGCCTTGGTCGATCCGTACGCTTCGGCCCGCGGCAGGCCGGTGTAAGCTACGGAACTGCTCATGCCCACCAGGTACGGGTCGCGTCCGGACCTGAGCAGCGGCAGCGCCGCCTCGACCCCGTAGACAAACCCGAGGTAGTTGATCTCGGTCACGCGTCGTACCAACTCGGCATCGAACGCCTGCACGTCCACGTACTCGCAGGTGCCCGCATTGAGCACCACCACGTCGAGCCCGCCCAACTGCGCGCGGATCCAGTCGCCCGCCGCACGGTTGGCCTCGCGCGAGACGATGTCGAACGGCAGACACCGGATATGGTCGGGGCTCTGGCGTCGCACATCCTCCAGCCGCGACGCGCTGCGTCCGGAAGCGACGACGGTATTGCCGAGTTCGGCCAAAGCCACGGCCAGCGCCTGTCCGATGCCGGAACTGGCGCCGGTCACCCATATCCTGCGATCCCGCAATCGGTCCTGCATTGTTCACCCTCCTACGGTTTCAATCCCTTGACCAGGTCGCCGCGCAACCCCTTGTCCAGCGGTTCCTTGCCCAACCAGACGCCGAAGTACGCCGCGGCAAAGTCGGCGCCGGCGACCGTGCCAAGCAGATCGCCGTTCAGCCAGAGATGCGTCCCGACACCGGGCTCGTGGATCAACTGGTAGCGATCGCCCTTCGCGACCGGCCGATAGAGCTTGTGCAGGCGTTCGATGCGCGGCGTCAACGGCACGAGTTCGTCGGTCCGATAGGTGCGCCGCAGGGCATCCCAGGCGGCCGCGGCAAACTGGTCCGGCCGCAGCGCATGCACGTAATGCAGTTCCAGACAACGCGGGATATCCTCCAGAACCCGCGCACGGGAAACGCCGCGCGGCGCGTACAGGGCGATGTCGCATCCCTTGATCATCCAGCGCCGCAACGCGCCGACGCCAACCCGATGCAGGGCGTTCGTGCCAACCTGCATCGTCGGCGCGAACAGGGATTCGTCCTCCGCCGCCACCGGCATTCCTCCGCCCGCGAGGAGTACGAACAGGACTCCGAGCAAACCACCCGTTCGGCTCACAAGTCCCCCTTCCCATCCGGTTCCCGGCGGCGCGGCAGCCACGGCGACGCCGTCCCGTCGGACGCCCTCCCGATACGCGCGTCCAGCCAGAACAGCGCCACGCACATGCATCCCCACAGGACGCCCAGCACCGACAGGGCCGCCGGCAGGGCGATGCCGAACCCGATGGCGCCCATGCGGCTTCCGCTCCAATAGGCCACCGGACCGCCGACGGCGCCGACCAACCACTGTGCCGTCGGGCGCCCCTGCAGGTACGTCAGCACCACGCGCAGGAAGCCGGCGAACGCCACCCACAACCCCACCAGCCACAACGGCGGCAACGGCGGAGGCATGGCCACGCGCAGCGGTATCAGCACGCCCGCGGCGGTCAGCGCCGTATCCATCGCGCCACCCGCCGCCACGGCGGCCAAAAGATAGAGCAGGCTCGCGCCCATCCGGTCGCCGGCAAGCCGCAGCTCCAGCGCCACCAGCGCCACCGTGCCGCCGCATACCACCGCCGACCAGGCGTGCCCAGCCGACCATACGAGCGCCAGCCACTGCACCTGGAAGGCCAGCGCCGTCAGCACCCGCACCGGAGTCGTGGCACGCACGCTCACGTCACCTCCTCCAGCGCCGGCAGGTCCCCGGTGCAACGGGGCTTGCCGAAGACCCATTGCATGTCGCCGATCCACCGCCGGCGGAACCCCGCTTCGCAGAAGATCAGGTAGAACAGCCACATGCGGATGAAGGACTCGGACATGCCCATGGCGCGCACGGCGTCGCCGTTGGCGACGAACCGTTCCCGCCAGAGCTTCAGGGTGCGGGCATAGTGCAGCGTAATGTCTTCCACGCTGACCAGAAACATGTCGGTCGTCGCGTCGACGCCGGAGCAGACGCGCCGGTTCGATACGAGATGACTGCCCGGAAAGATGTACTTGTTGATGAAGCTGCCCTGCCGCCGATGGCTCTCGTACTGTGCGTCGCCGATGGTGATGCCCTGGATGAGCAGCATGCCGTCGTCGCGCAGCAGACGACCGCAGACGCCGAAAAACGTATCCAGGTAATCGTGACCGACGGCCTCGATCATTTCGATGGAGACCAGTCGGCTGTACGTGCCCGTCAGCTCGCGGTAATCCTTGTCGAGCACCGTCACGCGCGACTCCAAGCCCTCGGCCCGAACGCGTTCGGTGGCCTTGGCGAACTGCTCGCGCGATATCGTGGTCGTCGTGACGCGGCACCCGTACCGTTTGGCGGCGTGGATGGCGAAGCCGCCCCAACCGGTGCCGATCTCCATCAGATGGTCGTCCGCGGTCAGACGCAGTTTGCGGCAGATGCGCTCGAACTTGGCGACCGAGGCGTCGTGCAGCGTACTCTCGGGCCGCTCGAAAATGCCGGCGGAATAGGCCATGGTCTCGTCGAGGAACAGGGCGAAAAAGTCGTTCCCCAGATCGTAGTGCGCCATGATGTTCCGCAGGCTGCCTTCGGTCGAGTTGCGATTGAATCGGTGCAGCACCGCTTCGATGCGTTCGGCGATCCAGGCCCAACCGCCGTCCATACCCGCGTAGACCGCCGGCGAGGACAACACCAGTTCGATCAACGCTTCGAGGTCATCGCAGTCCCAGTAGTTTAGAATGTAGCTCTCCGCGGCCCCGGTCGTGCCCGCCAGGACGATATGGCTGTAGGCCCGCTCGTCATGCACGGTCACGGTCACCGCGCCCCGTCCGTCGCCGACGGGTTCGAGACGAACGGTCCGCGGCGTCGGCGCCGACAGGCGACAGCCTTCGAGTCGGGCCAGCTTGCCCAACAGCAGGCGCCGCGCCCAGTCCCCAAACAGCCGGGCGGCACGGTTACATCGATTCGTATCGGGCGGCTTTATCCTGTGTTGCATACTTGTCCTTATCGGTTTCCGGCCGGCGGGCGGGGTGCGGGATGAACGGCACCCGCTTACGCCACAGGCGCAACGCCTGCCAGTGAATCAGGGTCACAACCTTCAGGGTCATCGCCGGGTGGGCGACCAGCGTCCGCATCAGCGCCGCACGACCGATTTCCCGGCGTCTCAGACTCACTGTCGCATCGAAGATTTTCCCCTCCGCGTCGTGGTCCTCCATGTGCACGGCCAACACCGCGCCGGGCTGCGAGAAACGCCAGTCGTACGTGATGTCCATCGGCATGAACGGCGAGACGTGGAAGGCCTTGGGGAAGACGAACCGCTTGAGCATCCCGCGCGCCTGGTTCGCGCATTCGGGCAGCACGTATGCATGCCGCTCGCCCCAGGGTGTGTTGGTGATTTCCGCGACGATCGTCTCCACATGCGAATCCGTACGGTCGAAGCAGTAGTAGAACACGACCGGGTTGAAGCAGTAGCCGGCATACCGCAAGTGACAGAGCATGCGCACCGGGCCGTTCACCGTCTGCCCGGTATGGTGTTTCACACGGTAGCGCACGGCCTCGGCGATGGGCAGGTCGCGCGGCCCGAGGTAGTCGCGCCGGCGCCAACAGGCCAGGTTGGGGCGATCCACGGACCATAACGGCACCCCATCGAAAACGTGCGGCAACTCGTCCAGATCCAGGTACATCAGGAAGACCGCGTACCGAAAGGCGTTCCCGCACGGCCGAAACCGACGGTGACGCACATGCCCGCTGTAGATGCAACTGTGCATCGTGTCCGTCCCCTACCAGGCGCATCCCAGCGGACGACAGGCCGCCAGCGCGCTGTTGACGCCATCCTCGTGGAACCCGTATCCCCAATAGGCGCCCGCGAAATGCAGCCGATCGACCCCGTTGATGTCGGCGAACCGGCCCTGCGCCTCGACGCCGGACGGCGTGTAGACCGGGTGATCGTAGATGTAGCGGTCGATCGCGTGCGCGGCGCCGATATGCGTCGATTGGTTCAAGGTCACGAGGAACTCGGCGGGCGCGGCGATGGTCTGCAGCGTGTTCATGTGGTATGTGACGGTACAACGGTCGCCGCGCTCGCGCGGTATCCGGTAGTTCCAGCTCGACCAGGTCTGCCGGTGCCGCGGCAGCAACCGAACGTCGGTATGCAGCACAACGTCATTCGGCTGATACCGCAGCGCCCCGAGCACCGTCTGCTCGGCGACCGTCGGACCCGCGATCATCCGCAGCGCCTGGTCGCTGTGCACCGCCAGCACGACGCGGTCGTAGAACCGTTCCGTGCCGTCCGCCGCAAGCACGCGGACGTCCCCCGTCGGGCGCCGCTCGACCGACGTGACGACGGTACTCGTATGCACGCGGTCGCGGAAGGGATGCAGGAGCTTCTCGACGTACCGCGCCGAACCGCCGGCGATCGTGTACCACTGCAACAGCGTCGACTCGCTCAGAAAGCCGTGGTTCTTGAAAAACATCACGAACGTGCGCAGCGGAAACTGGCCGAATGCGTCCGGTGCGGCGGACCAGATGGCGGCCCCGAACGGGATGATGAACTGATCGACGAACCGACGGGAGTAGCCACACTGGCGCAAGTACTCGCCAAGGGTCAACGAAGCGCTTGCCGGATCGGCCAACAGCATCGGGAACGCCTCCCGAAACCGCCGGATCTCCCACAGCATCCGCAGGAACGTGGGCGAAAGGGCGTTCCGTCGCTGCGCGAAGACGGCGTCCCATGTGGCAAACCCATACTCGATGCCCGTGCGCTCGCAGGACACGCTGAAACTCATCCGCGTCGGCTGGTACGCCACGTCAAGTCCTTCGATCAGCTTCACGAAGTTCGGGTAGTTCTCGCGATTGAAGACGATGAAGCCGGTGTTGACGCGATACGTATCCCCGGCATGCGCGACGTCCCGGGTGTGCGTGTGCCCGCCGATGTAGTCGTTCGCCTCCAGCAGTTCGACATCGTGCTCGCGGTACAGCAGATGCGCCGAGGCCATCCCCGCGATCCCGCCGCCGACAATACCGATGCGCATGCCGCCCCCCCCTTCCTTACCGTAACCGCAAGCCGAACGCATACCCGGCGCCGGCCACCACGAGACTGATCGCCACACCCCAGGCCATATCGACGAGCACGACAACCGCCGGCCAGTCGCGCACGGTCGCCCAGTTGGTCAAATCGTAGGTGCCGTATGTCATCAACCCGAACACCGCCGCCGAAAACAGCAACCGCGGCCATCCCCCGCCCTCGCGCAGCGCGGGTAGCACGGCGAAATAGACGACACCGGCGGCATGCAACAAGTAGAACGCCGCGGCCGCCCCCCACACGAACCGGTCGGCAAACAGATAGCCGAGATGGCGACGGTAGAAGGCGCGTGCCAACAGGCCCAACCACAAACCGTCGCACGCCAGTGCGACCGGTACGCAGAGCAGGTAGATCCGCAGCGCCATACCCATATGCATCTCCCCTTCCGGCATCACGCCACGATGCGACTTGCCCGATTTCTACCACACGCGGGACGGAACTGCAACCCGCACCCGCCGCGCCGTCGCCCTGGCCTCAAGCCCCGCCACATGCTCGTCGGGAACATGCAGGTTTCCGAACCCGCGGCCCAGCAGGATCCGCGGGTTGGCGGCCCCGTGATAGTCGCTGCCGCCGGTGACCGCCAGATCGAACGTGGCACAGAGCTCGATCAACTTCTGCGTCGCATCCGGACTGTGCTCGGAGTAATGCGCTTCGATGCCATCCAGACCGAGCGGCTTGAGCATTGCCACGATCGTGCGGACACTGGACAGCGTCTGTTCGCGTATGGCCGGATGCGCAAGCACCGCGACACCGCCGGCTGCGTGGATCATGGCGATGCCCTGTTCGGGCGTCGGACGGTAACGGTCGCGGTAGGCCGGTTTCCCGCGCGCCAGGAACCGGTCGAACGCGTCGCGCACGGTTGCCACCGCACCGCACGCCACGGCCGCCTGTCCGAAATGCACGCGCGAGACGACGGCCCCTCCCGCCAACGCCTCGACGGCGCTCAGGGAGATGGGCACCCCCAGCGCCTCGAACGCCTGCGCGATCTCCCGATTGCGCACGTTGCGTCCATCGCGAATCCGCGCGAGCCCGGCACCCAGCGCGCCACTCCGCGCATCGACGAAATACCCGAGCATGTGCATGCCGCCCCGCGGCCCCTGCACGCTGATTTCCACCCCCGGAATGCCGCGCAACCCCTCCCGCTCGCACGCCGCCAGGAACTCGGGGATGCCGTCCACCGTGTCGTGATCGGTCAAGGCCAGCGCCGACAGGCCCACCTGCTTGCCCAGGGCCGCCAGTTCGGACGGCGACAGGGACCCGTCGGAACACGTCGAGTGGGCGTGTAGATCGATCATGTCGCCCAGTAACTCGCGCACGATCCGGGCGTCTCGTAAACGGCCACCCGATGCACCCGATAGCGCGCCGTGTCCACCCGCCGGGCGATCTCGTCATAGAGGAACCGGGCGATGTGTTCCGAGGTCGGGTTCCGGGCGCGGAACGGTTCGAGGGTGTTCAGGTCGACATGGTCCAGGGCGTCCACGGCCGCCTTGACCTCACTCTTGAGCACCTTGAAGTCCACCAGCAAACCGGTCTCGTCAAGCGCCTCGCCGCGCACGAACACCTCGACCTCCCAGTTGTGGCCATGATGGACCACACACGACCCGGGATAACCTTCCAGGTGATGCGCGGCTGAAAAATGCGTCCGGACGCTGAGTTCGTACATGGTTTCGCGGCCTCAATGCACGTGGTAGCAGGCGGCAATGTCGGCGTCGCCGATGCCGGCGAAATACGCCGCGATCGCGGTGTCGTACGCGGAGGTGTGCGCAAACGCCTTGCGGGCCAGCGCAAACCGCGTCTTGAGCGACAGCGAGCCGCCGCTCGCCCGCAGCTCGTCCAGTATGCCGGCATAGTCGGCCGGATCCGTCACCGAGGCCACGCGCAGGTAGTTCTTGGCCGATGCGCGGACCATGCAGGGGCCGCCGATGTCGATGTTCGTCCGCGCCTGCTCGGGTGTCACCCCGGCCTGGGCGACCGTCTTCCGAAACGGGTACAGGTTCACCACGACCATGTCGAAGGCTACCGCCGAGGTGCGCGCCAGGTCGTCGCGGTGGGCATCGTTGTAGGTCTCGCTCAGCAGTCCGAGGTAGATCTTGAAATCGAGCGTCTTCACCAATCCGCCCTGCATCTCGGGCTGTCCCGTATACGCGGAAACGGCTACGAGGTTCCGCGCCGCGCGCGGGCCCAGCATCTTTTCGATCGCCCCATACGTGCCGCCCGTGGAGTAGATCCGGATGTCCGGGTTCGCCGCGACCAGTCCGGGAATCAGCACGTCCAACCCGGCCTTGTCGGACACGCTCGCCAACACATGCCGAACCTTTACCGTCCCGTCGATATCGCTCACCAGGTTAAGTGCCATTCCGATTCTCCTGTTCCGTACCCAAACGCACCATCGAGACGCGGCGATCTTAGCGAGGCGCCGCCGACCCGTCCAAACTTTCTTTCCCCGGTGTCACGGACGGCGACTCCCCGCGCCCCAGCAACTCGGCCAGCCGCCCGCCGGGGTCCGTCTCGCGGACGAGCGCTTCTCCGATCAGGAACCCGCGGTAGCCATGCCGCTCCAGGTCCTCGATCTCGGAGCGTCGCCGGATCCCGCTTTCGGCAATCCCCAGCCGCCCCGCCGGGATCCGCCGCGCCAGTCGCCGCGCGACATCCAGATCGGTCCGCAACGTCTTGAGATCGCGGCTATTGACGCCGATGATGGCCTGTTCGAGCGCCAGGGCCCGGTCCAGCTCGGGTTCGGTGTGCGACTCCACCAGCACTTCGAGGCCCTGGCCCAACGCCGCGTCATACAGGTCGCGCAACTCGACATCGTCCAGCGCGGCGACGATCAGCAGGATCGCATCGGCCCCCCATGCCGCCGCTTCGGTCACCTGGTACGTGTCGCACATGAAGTCTTTGCGAAGGATCGGCAGGTCCACCACCTCCCGCACGGCACGCACATGGTCGCCCGATCCCAGGAAATGCACCGGCTCGGTGAGAATCGACAGCCCCGCCGCGCCCGCTTCGGCGTACCGGCGCGCGATCGCGCAGGGATCGTACCGCGACCGCAGCAATCCGGCCGAGGGGCTCGCCCGCTTCAACTCGGCGACAATGCGCGTACCCGCGCCCCGCTCCAGCCGTTCGCGCAACCCGTGATGCACACGCCGCGCCGCGAGTTCGGAAAGCAGGCACTCGGGCACGGCGACGCGGCATTCCGCCACCGCGGCGCGGCGTTCCGCCATGATTTGCGTAAGGATGTCCATGACGGTCAGCGATGGGATGTCGCGATCAGCGCTTCGAGCGCGCGCCGCGCGCCCCCGCCGTCGATGGACGCCTGCGCCGCGATCCATCCGTCGCGCAAGGTCTCCGCCTTGCCGCCGGCCACGATGGCCGCCGCCGCGTTCAGGCAGACGATATCGCGCCGCGGCCCGCGTTCGCCCCCGATCACCGCCCGCGCGATGGCGGCATTCTCCGCGGGCTCGCCGCCGGCGAGTTCGGCGGCATCGGCGTAACCGTCGATCAGCGTGAGCGGGTCGAACTCGTACGTGCGCACCCCCGCCGCCGACAGCTCGCTGATGCGCGTCGTCGTCGTCACGGTGATCTCGTCCATGCCGTCCTGCCCATGCACGATGAAGGCCCGGCGGCTGCCCAGCAACCGCAGCACATGCGCGAACGGTTCGGTCAACTCGGGCGAAAAGACGCCGATGATCTGCCCCTTCGCGCCCGCCGGGTTAGTCAACGGTCCGAGCATATTGAAGATCGTTCGCACGCCCAGCTCGCGGCGCGGTCCCATGGCATGTTTCATGGCCGGGTGCAGCTTCGGCGCGTACAGAAACCCGATGCCGGCCTCGCGCACGCATTCCTCCACGGCATCCGGCGCGATATCGATGTTCACGCCCAGCGCCGCCAGCACGTCGGCCGACCCGCATTTGCTGCTGATCGCGCGGTTCCCATGCTTGGCCACCGGCACGCCGGCCCCGGCCACCACGAAGGCGGCCGTCGTCGAGATGTTGAACGTCGCCAGGCCATCGCCGCCCGTGCCGCACGTATCCACCACCGGGCGCCCGCCGCAATCGATGAACACCGCGTGCCGCCGCATCGAGGCCGCCCCGCCGGCGATCTCTTCGACGGTCTCGCCCTTCATCCGCAAGGCCACGATGAACGCGCCGATCTGCGCCGGGGTCGCGCCGCCGGACATGATCAGGTCGAACGCCTCCGACGTCTCCTGCTGCGTCAGGTTCCGCCTCCCGAGGATCTTCTCAAGATATGGCTTCATCGCGCTCCTCCATCAGACCTCGCCGACCATTTCCAGAAAGTTGCGCAGCAGACGTTTGCCGGAAGGCGTCAGCACCGATTCCGGATGGAACTGCACGCCGTAAGCCTCGCACGCGCGGTGCCGCATGCCCATGATCTCGCCGTCGTCGGTCCACGCGTTCACTTCAAAGCATGCCGGCAGGCTGTCGCGCATCACCGCCAACGAATGGTAGCGCCCCGCCGGAAACGGGTTCTTGAGACCTTGGTAGAGTCGCGAACCGTCGTGCCACACGAGCGAGGTCTTGCCGTGCATGATGCATTTGGCGTTGCTGACGACACCCCCGAACGCGACGCCCATCGCCTGGTGTCCGAGACACACGCCGAGGATCGGCCGTATGCCGGCGAAGCGACGGATGGCCTCGACGGAAATCCCGGCCTCGTTCGGCGTGCACGGCCCCGGCGATACCACGAGCGCCCGCGGCGCCAGGGCCTCGATCTCCGCCACGCCGATTTCGTCATTGCGGAACACCTTCAAGTCCGCGCCCTGGCTGGCCATCGTCTGCACGAGGTTGTAGGTGAACGAGTCGTAGTTGTCGATCAGCACAATCATGTTGTCCTCATTCCGGCGGCTCGAACACCTCAAGCCCCCGCGCCGCCAGCGCCACGGCCTTCTGCATGCCGCGGGCCTTGTGACAGGTTTCCTCGAATTCCCGCCGCGGATCCGAATCGAACACGATGCCGGCGCCCGCCTGGATCGACACGGCGCCGCCCTCCGCTTCCAACGTGCGGATCGTGATCGCGAAGTCCATGTTGCCCAGGTAACTGACGTAGCCCACCGCGCCGCCATAGACGCCCCGCGGCTCCGGTTCGAGCTCGTGGATGATCTCCATGGCGCGGATTTTAGGCGCTCCGCTCAACGTCCCCGCCGGGAACGTGGCCTTGATGACGTCGTAGGCGTCGAACTCGCGACGCAGAATTCCCTCCACGTGCGAGACCAGATGCATGACGTGACTGTACCGCTCGATGACCATGTAGTCGGTCACCTGCACGCTGCCGAACTCGGCGATGCGTCCGATGTCGTTGCGCCCCAGGTCCACGAGCATCACATGCTCGGCCCGCTCTTTCTCGTCGGACAGCAGTTCGTCCGCCAGCGCACGGTCTTCCTGCTCGGTCGCCCCCCGCGGCCGCGTGCCGGCGATGGGGCGAACCTCGACCCGGTTGCCGGTCAGCCGCACCATCACCTCCGGCGAGGATCCCACGAGCGCCTGGTCGCCAATCTTGAGAAAGAACGTGTAGGGCGACGGGTTGAGCAACCGCAGCGCCCGATACAACTGGACGGGCGGAACCGCGGTTGTCGCCGTGAAGCGCTGGCTCAGCACGGTCTGAATGATATCGCCGGCGTAGATATACTCCTTCGCGCGCCGCACCATCGCCAGGAAGGCGTCCGGCGTCATGTTGGAAGCGAACCGGACCTCCGGGAACGCCTCGGCGGCCGATGCCGCCGGCACCGGCGCCAGCATGTCATGCGCGATCCGGTCGATGCGCGCCGCGGCATCGGCATAGGCGGCCGCGGCCGATGCATGCGCGGCCGGCCGCGCGCAGACCACGATCTTGATCGTGTGACGGACGTTGTCGAAGACGATCAACTGATCGGCCTTCAGGAACCGGCTGCGCGGTCGCACGGGACCCCGCGCCGCCTTCGGCGGCGGCATGCGCTCGAACTCGCACATCCCTTCGTAACCGACAAAACCGACCGCCCCGCCGAAAAACCGCGGCAGCCCGGGAATCTCGGCCACGCGCTGGTCCCGGTAGACGTGCCGAATGGCCGCCAACCCACCCGTGGGTCCGGCGGCGTGGTCGCACTCGAACAGCAGTTCAGGATCGACGCCCACAAAGGAGTAGCGGCCCCACGTCTCGCCACCCTCCATGCTTTCGAGCAGAAACGTGTTCGGCCGTGACGCGAAACGCTGCAACACCGATACCGGCGTCTCCATGTCGGCGAGCAGCTCGCGGTACACGGGCACCAGGTCATGATCGGAAGCCAGCGCGGCGAATTCTTGGGCCGTCGGATACAACATGCGGAGAACCCTCTCGTCATTCAAAGCAACCTCCGCACGATAGCCGAATCCCCCGCGAATTCAAGCGCGCTGAAATGCCACTCGCCACGCATCCGCGATCGCATGCCGCGACAGGGAACCGGCGACGAGAGCGGACCACGACTGGGAATCCCTACTCGTCCACCGTTCTCGTCGCCTGTCTGCGTGCGGCACGCACAGGCAGGCCGCTATCGTCCACCGATTCCCTCCCCGTTCGTAGTTCACGCTTCAGCGTGTCCGGGGACATCGGGCACGTAGCGCCACGCTGTACTGCATTGCATTATGAACGCTCGATGAGCGTATAACGCGGCGATGGGGAGAAGCGACGCGGACCGGACTGATACCCACCGGCAACTGCCTTTTCAAAACTGCCAATCTGCGCCACCATGCCAACGTTCTCTGACATGACGTACCCGCAAGGCCCGCGGTCCAAGCCGCTCGTTGTTCGCGAGCAAGACATCGAGGCCGCCTTCATCGAAAAACTGCTCAGCCTCAAGTACACTCATCGCCCCGACATCCGCGACCGCGCCGCCCTCGAACGCAACTTCCGCCAAAAGTTCGAGACCCTCAACCGCGTCCGCCTCACCGACGGCGAGTTCCAGCGCCTCCTCGACGAGCTCATCACTTCCGACGTCTTTACCGCCGCCCGCGTCCTGCGCGAGAAGAACGACTTCACCCGCGACGACGGCACCC
>CAYYJS010000025.1:0-45566 GCA_964472315.1 uncultured Victivallales bacterium
CGCCTCCCCCGCAGCAGCACTCGAAGCCCCCTCATCTTCAAAAGAATCAGTCATGACGAAGACCGGCCGCTGGAATTGGCCGCTTGACACAGTCGCCGCCGGGTTTGAGACTCTGCCCCCATGGCACAGGACTGGGACATCAAGCCGCGCGGATCGGAATGCTACGCCTGCCGGACGCCGTTTGCCGACGGGCAGGCGTACTGGGCGGCGCTGTTTCGCGGCGAGGAGGGCTACGTTCGGGCCGACCGGTGCGAATGCTGCTGGGAACGCGAGGAACGCGAACCGGGAGCGTCCGTGCCGTACAGTTCGTGGCAGGGCGTCTTCCGGATGCCGCCTCCCCCCGATGCGGAGCCGCTCCGCAAGGAGACCGCCGAAACCCTTCTCCGGCGTCTGATGGAAGACGAGGAAAGGGATCAGACCAACGTCATCTACATCCTCGCCGTGATGCTCGAACGCAAGCGGACGCTGGTCGAGCGCGACGTGCGGGTGGACGACGACGGCGCCGTGACGCGCGTCTACGAGCACCGTAAGACGGGCGAGACGTTTCTCGTGCCCGACCCGCAACTCCAGCTCGATCAACTCGAACACGTCCAGCAGCAGGTTGTCGAACTGCTCGGCGGTCCGAACGAGAAGGGCAGTGGGGAGAAGCCGCCGCCCCCGGCAACGGCCGGCGCGGAACCGGCCGAAGCCGGCCCCGACGAGACGGCTGCCGATCCGGCATGGGACGAGGGCTGATCGCGCATACGGGGGTTGGAGGTGCGCCGCATGATCGCGGCGCGGCTGTCATGTTCGATTTGCTGATTACGGGAGGCGACGTTCTGGACGGAACCGGGGCGCCGTCGCGTTTCTCCGACGTGGCCATCGTCGGCGACCGGATCGCGGCCGTCGGCGACCTTGCGGGCGCGGAAGCGCGGCAGGTGCTGTCGCTGCGGCCCCCGCCGGAGGAGCGAAGCGGGACGCCGCCCCAAGTCGGCGCGCGCGCCGAAACTCCGCTGGTTTGCCCGGGCTTCATCGACGCGCACACCCATTCCGACGCGTACCTGCTGATCGAGCCATCGGCGGCCTCCAAAATCTGGCAGGGCGTCACCACCGAGGTCGTCGGGAACTGCGGCGCTTCCTGCGCGCCGCTGGCCGGCGACTACCGGATGCCGTCCGATTGGGCGGCGCATGCGTACCCCGGCGCCTGGCGCACGCTGGCGGAGTACCGCCGGTTGTTGGATACGGTCGGCCCCGCCGTCAATGTCCGGTTTCTGGTCGGCCACAACACCCTGCGCGGCGGCGTGGTCGGATATGCCAACCGGCCCGCGCGGCCGGAGGAGCGGGCGTCCATGGCGCGCCTGTTGGAGCGGAGTATGGACGAGGGCGCGTGCGGATTGAGCACGGGGCTGGTCTACGCGCCCGGGTGCTTTTCCGACGCCGGCGAGGTGTCGGCCCTGGCGGCGGTTGTGGCCCGGCGCGGCGGCGTTTACGCTTCGCATATGCGCAGCGAGGGCACGCGCCTGCTCGAAGCGCTCGACGAAGTGCTGGGCGTCGCGCGCGCCACCGGCGTGCGCGCGCAGGTTTCGCACCTCAAGGCATCGGGACGCGCGAATTGGGACAAGCTGCCGCGTGCGCTCGATCGGATCCGCGCGGCGCGCGCGGCCGGCCTTGATATCGCCGCCGATCGCTACCCGTACACATCGTCCTGCACGGACCTGGACATCCTGTTTCCGGCGTGGGCGGCCGAAGGCGGCCGCGCGGCCGTATTGGCCAGGCTTGACGATCCGGTGGCGCGCCGCCGGTTGCGCGACGAACTCGATGCCGCGCGCGGGGAGGCTTACTGGCCGACCGTCACGATCGGTTCGACGGTGCATCCCGCCAACGGCGGTTTCATGGGGCGGCCGCTGACCGATGTGGCCGCCTCGCTCGGACTATCGCCGGCGGATGCCGTGCTGCACCTCTGCCGGACCGATGAACTGAGGACGACGGCGTTCTTCGACAGCATGAGCGAGGACAATCTTGTGCGCGTTCTCGGCGAGCCTTACGTGATGCCCGGTTCGGATGCGTCGGTGCGCGCGCCGTGGGGACCGTTGAGCGCGGACCACCCGCATCCGCGGGCCTACGGCACGTTCGCGCGCTACTTGCGGATGGCGATCGATGGGCGGACGGTGCCGCTGCCCGAGGCCGTGCGGAGGATGACCACGCTGCCGGCCCGTCAGTTCGGCTTGGTGGGGCGCGGCGAGTTGCGTGTCGGCCAGGCGGCGGATATCGTCGTTCTGGATCCCGGGCGGGTGCGCGATACGGCTACCTTCGCCCGGCCCCACCAACTGGCCGAAGGCATTCGACATGTCATCGTCAACGGCGTGCTCACGTTGTCCGACGGCGTTCTGACGGGTGTGCGAGGCGGGCGCTTCCTGCCCCTGGACTAGCCGGGGTGGCCGGCGAGCGGCAAAAAAAAGGCCGGGGTGCGCGTGCGCACACCCCGGCCCCGACTGATGACTTACCAGCCCATGCGAACGGCGGCGCCGAGGAACACCGTATCCGTATCGATGTCGGTATCTTCCCCTTCGAATTCCGTTTCGGTATCGAAGCGGTAGTTGGCCGCGATGTCGAGGTACAGGCTGGGCAGCAGTTCCAGGTTGAGACCGGCCTTCAGCGCGAAGAAGGGGTCATCGGCCCAGTCGTCGTCGATATACATGATGCCGACGCCGGCGCCCGCATAGATGACGCCGCCCAGCAGCAGGTAGGCCTCGGGCGAATAGGCGTTCTCCTCGTTGATCCAGTCCGGGTACATTTCCACCTGGAGTTCGAAACCGATCAACGTCGGCCAGTACTGGTAGGAAGCGAAGTAGCTCCAGCCGTTATCGGTGCTGTCGCGGACCTCCTCGTCGTCGATGTCATCGAGCGTCACCCAGTAGTTGGCGCCGCCGCCCAGACGATGCGATGTCCCGGCTTCCGCCTTGAGTGCCGCCGTCCCGATTCCCGCCACGAGCAATACCGTCACCAGAATCATGTTCCACGTGCTCTTCATGACATCTCCTCCCGCCTTGTCGTTCCTGCAACTTCCCGGGTCGCCGTACTTCGACGCCCCAACCGAGACCTTACATACCAATTCTCGCCCCGCAGGTGCAATAGAAAATGCCGTGCCCACGCCCATGCTCGCAGGGTGTGCGTTTCTCGGTGTCGGGCGTCGCGAGCCTGGTGATCGGCGGACAGTGCGCGCATTTACGTCATGCGCAGGCTGCGGAGGCAGGCTTTGAAGTCCGGGGGCAAGGGGGCTTCCGCGCGGACGACCTGGCCGCCGTCGGGGTCATGGAACTGGAGTTTCGCGGCGTGGAGCATCTGTCGGGGAATGGCCAGCCGGGCTTCCGCTTCCGCGCGTTCGCGGGCGTACTGCCGGTCGCCCAGGACCGGGTGGTGGATGCCCGCCAGGTGGATGCGGATCTGATGGGTTCGGCCGGTGCCGATGCGGACGCGCACATGCGTCGCCTGGCGGCCGCGGTCCAGAACCCGGAGCAGCGAGACGGCCGGTTGCCCGTCGACGTCCTGTGTGATGCGTCGTTCCGGGGCCGTGATATGGCCGTGGACGATAGCGTGGTACAATTTCATGACATCGCGTTCGCGGAACTGCGCCACCAGATGGTCGCGCGCGGCGGGGCTCATCGCGGCCAGAAGGCAGCCCGTGGTGTCTTTGTCGAGCCGATGAACGATACGCAGCGCCGGGGTCCCGAGTTGATCGCGCAGCAGCGATTCCACGCTGGCCGGACCTTCCGAGAGCATGCCGGCCGGTTTGTCGACGACGATAAAGGCGGGTGTGCGCAGAAGAACCCGCAGCGTGTCGTGCCGGGTGGCGGCGGCGGCCGCTTGAGCAATTCTGATCCGATCGCCGGTGGCCAGCCGGTGGCGCGCCATCCAGACGCGACGGTCGTTGACGAAGACCGTGCGGCTGTCGATGAGAGCCTTGGCCTGGCGACCCGAAACGCCAAGCGTTTCGCGGACGAAGTCCACCAGCGGTTTTCCGTTATGGCGCGGCGAAATGAGGTGCTCACCGACAGGCATGCGCGTTCTCCCGCCGGGATGGCGTGTGCCCGCCGTTACGGCGACGCTTCCCAAACCGGCTCGTACATGGTATGACACGTCCCTTCTGCATGCAATGGATTACGGAGGTTTGACCATGGGACTGCCCGAGAGATTCAAATCGATGACGAGCGAAGCGCTCGAAGAATGGTTTTTGGGCGCCGTCGAGGCCGAGCCCCCGGCGCTGGACGACCTGTTTGCGGTGTTGGAGCATCTGGGGCGTACCCATCAGATCGGTCTGGCCGACAGTTGGGCCGAGTTGCTGCAAGGCGTCCTGGCGGGGCAGCCCGACGATCGGCCCGCGCTGCGGCTTCTCAAACTGCGGTATGACTGGCACCGGAACGAAGCCGGGTTCCGCGACCTTTGCCTGACGGCGGCACGCACCGGGTTCGCGAGCCGGATCGGGAAGGCCTTCGTCAAAGCGTTGGATGGGGGACAGCCGCTGCCGCTGCCGGAGTGGATGCGGCGGATCGAGCTGCTGTTCGCTCTGGAGCCCGGCATTCTGTGCTATGACCGGACATGGGGCTTCGGCGTCGTGAAACGGCTCGACGATTTCTACGGCAAAGTGGCGATCGACTTCAGCAACAAACATGGTCATGAGATGACCTTCGGGTATGCGTCCGAGACCCTGCGGCTGATCGGCCACGATCACCTGTTGGCGCGGAACCATCACGATCGCGACGGGCTGCGGAAGCTCGTGCACGACGACGCGGCGGAAGTGGTGCGGATCGCCCTGCGCAGCTATGGGCCGCTGACGGTTCAGCAACTGAAGGAAGCGCTCGTCGATGCGATTCTGCCGGAGGCCGACTGGAAGCGGTTCTGGGACGATGCGCGCAAGGCGTTGAAGGGCGACCCGCTGGTCGAGATTCCGGCCCGGCGGACCGACGCCATCCAACTGCTGGCCGAGGCGCGGGCCTATGATGACGAATGGTTTGCGCGATTGATCGAGGAGCGGGACGCCGGCGCGATCTTCCGCCGGATTGACGAAATCGAAGGCGCCACGGATGTCTCGGGGTTGGCCGACGCGCACCGCGCCGCTCTGGCGGACCGGCTGGCCTTCGTCGTCTGGGGCGCGGAGGGCAAGCAACCGGACCTGGTTGTCCGAGCTTTGCTGACGGCGGTGCGCCTGTCGCTTTTCGACGAGGACGGCATGCTGGGCATGCGTCGGATACCGCTGGCCGGAACGTTGGACCGTCTCCTGCGGCCGGGGGCTTTCCTCGCGGCGGTCGAGGCGTCGCCGGCGCGTCTGCTGACGGCCTTTCTGGAGTTGCTCGCCGGCCACGACGCGGCGGCGACGGCCGCGGCCATACTCGGCGCCCTGGGACAGATGACTCTCGGCACGCTGACGGCATCCATTGCGTTCCTGAAGGCACGCGGACAGGCCGAGTCGGTTCGCGAGGTCATGGCCGGCGCGTTCCACACCAAGGGCGTGTCGGTGGCGCAAGTGTTCTGGATGCTCAAGGGAAGCGACCGCGATCTGGCCGACGGGGTTGCGGGCCGCGGCGCGCTGCTCATGCAGGCCGTCGAGCGCGTCGAGGATACCGAGAACGGCGATCACCTGCGGACGCAGAACCAGTTGCGCGCGTTGCTGGAGGACGGGGCCTGGATGGCCGGCACGTTGGCGGAATTGAGCGCGGACGAGCGCGAAATGCTGCTGCACCGCGTCCGGTTCTCCCGCGGCTGGGACGAAGTGGGGCGGCGTACGGTCATCGCCGGGATGGTCAAGGCGTATCCGGAGCTTCAACGGTTGCTCGTGAACGCGGTGCCGAAACCGGTCGATGCCGGTCGCGGGCGGATGACATCGTGGCGGAGTTACCGCGAACGGCAGCATCAACTGAAGGTCCTGGTCGAGGAAGAGATTCCCGCGAACGCCCGCGAGATTGCCGTGGCGCGCAGCTATGGCGACCTGCGCGAGAATGCCGAATTCAAGTTCGCGAAAGAGCACCAGCGCGTGCTGTACCGGCGACGCGACGAATGCGAGGCCGACCTCGAAGCCGTCAAGGGTACGGATTTCAGCGGGGTGGATAGCTCGCGGGTTGGACTCGGCACGTGCGTGACCATTCGGCGGCCCTCCGGGACGGAGGAGCGCTACTGCATCCTGGGAGAGTGGGACCGGGACGAGTCTCTGGGCATCGTTTCCAATCGCGCCAAGCTGGCCGAGATGCTGGCGGGAAAGCGTCCCGGGGATTTGGCGGAACTGCCGGCGGCGGCGGGGTCGGAAATGTGCCAAGTCCTTTCGGTGACGGGACTTACGGATGAAATCAAGGCATGGTTGAATGCCGGGCAAGGGTGTTGACATACGGGGCGCGGGGGTGATATCGTCTCGCCCTTCAGCAGAAGACTGCAGGAGGGAAGAGGATGGCCGCGAACAGGCCAGCGGTGGCATCGCCGAAGGCGGGTGGGAAGCCAAGTCCGGCAGTGACGACACGTGCGTCGGCCTCGGGCGGGAGCCCCGCCGGCAGGCGGCGTGCGACACCGCCGACGGGTGCGAAGAGGCCCGAGGTCAAGCTTTCCGCGAAGAAAGGGTTAGTGAGAAGCGACAGCATGAAGAAAATCGCCACGAAGAAGGTTAAGACGTCCCCGGCATCGGTCAAGTCGCCTGTGAAGAAGACAGCCACCCGAGACGCCGCGCGCAAGCCGAAGTCCCCCGCGGCCAAGAAGGGGCAAGCCGGCAAGGTTGACGCGAAGGCTTCGCATGCCGCGGCACGGCGGAAGGTGATTGCGGCGGCGGCCCGCACGAGCCATGGGCGTGCCGTCAGTGCGACCACGGAGCATGACGTCGCGGCGCTGGAATCGATCTCCGTGATCCGGCACGCGGCTGCGGGCGACCACGGGTCGCGCGGAGCGGGCGCCATACGTAAGCGACAGTATACCCGGCGCGAGCTCGACAAGTTCCGTGACATGTTGTTGCGGGTGCGCGAGGAACTCGATCGGCAGATGACGTCGCTGCGGAACTCGTCGCTGAAGCGCGAGGATGCCGTCAATTCCGAAGAAGACGGTACCGACGCGTTCGAACGCCAGCTTGCGCTGAACCTGGCAAGTACGGAAGGCGACTCGATTTTCGCGATCGATCAGGCCCTGCAACGCATCGATGGCGGCGCCTACGGGGTCTGCGAGACATGCGGATGCCTGATTGGCGAGGATCGTTTGAAGGCGCTGCCGTTCGTCCAGCTCTGCATCGAATGCAAGTCGGCCGACGAAAAACGCACGTCGACCACGGGCCGTGCGGCGCGGCGGCCCTGAAACGCAGTCCGGACGGTGTCCTGAAGGCATGCAGGCGCTTCTTACGGCGACAGTTGTTGCGTTGCTCGACCAGGTGGCCAAGCATCTGGTGTGCGCCCGCTTCAGGCTGCATGAGGGCGTGGTCATCGTGCCGGCGTTTTTCGACCTCCGCTACATTCGCAATACCGGCGCCGCCTGGGGCATGTTTTCGGACGGCACGATCTGGCTGACTCTGCTATCGGTGGTTGTGCTGGGGCTGTTGGTGGGCTTCCGCCGCGGCTTCCTGCCGCCGGGATGGCTCGGGCGCATGATTCTCGGCCTGCTGGCGGGCGGGATTGTGGGTAATCTGATCGACCGGGTCCGGTTGGGGTATGTCGTCGATTACCTCGATTTCCATTGGCACGGCCACCATTTTCCGGCGTTCAACGTGGCGGACGCCTCGATCTGCATCGGCGTGGGGCTCTACATGGTCGTCCACCTCCGCGCGGGGAAGGCCCGATAAGCGGGCCGCTCACAGCGTTCTTTCTGGTGGGGCCGACGGCCTCCGGGAAGTCCGACGTGGCGCAGCATATCGCGGAGCGGCAGGGCTTCGCCATCCTTTCGGCCGACTCGATGGCCGTGTACCGCGGGATGGATGTCGGCACGGCCAAACCGACGGCGGCGCAACGGGCGCGGGTGCGGTACTACGGGTTGGATCTGGCGGGACCGGACTGTCGCTTTTCGGTTTGGGACTTCCGCGGGTACGCGCAGGCCATCCTGGCGGGGTCGGCGTGTCCGGTGATCGTGGTCGGCGGCACGGGCCTCTACATCAAGAGCTTGACCCATGGGTTGGCGGCAGGCGGCGGCGCCGATGACCGGCTGCGCGCGCTCTGGCGGGAGCGCGTGGCCGCGGAGGGACTGGCGCCCCTGGCGGAGGCGGCCCGGGCCGCCGATCCTGCGGGGTATGCCGTGCTCGGCGGCGCCGTGACCGCGCGGCGCCTGGTGCGCCTGATCGAGCGGAGCGCCGGCGACGGCGCCCGCGGGACGAGGTGGGCGGCGGCCGATTCGGCGGCGGCGCCGCTGGCGGGGATCTGTCGCGACCGCGACGACGCGCCGAAACGGATTGCGCAACGCGTTCACGCGATGTACCGTGGCGGCCTGATCGAGGAGGTCCGGTCGCTGCGCGACACAGGGGTCGCCATGTCCGAGACCGCGCGCGCGGCGATCGGGTATGCCGAGGCCTGGGCGGCGATCGAGGGGCGCTGTACGGTGGACGCCGCGATGGAGCGGACGATCGTTCGTACGCGGCAACTCGCGAAGCGGCAGCGGACCTGGTTTCGGACGCAGGCTTCCGTGGCCTGGTTCACGTGGACGGCATCGGAGTCCGTCGGGACGGTGGCCGAGCGCATTCTGGAGTATTGGAGGGTACATGGACCAACACGCATCGCCGAGTTCGCGGGGGACGCCGGGGCCGCTCCCGAACGTCCAGTATGAAGTGCCTTCCAGCGCCTGGCGCGTGCGTGACATGCCGGTTGGCCTGCGCCCTCGCGAGGAGGTGGATCGCGTCGGTGTCGAGCATGCCTCGCCCGACGTGTTGCTGGCGATTCTGCTGCGTACGGGCACGCGCGGCCTGAACGTCGTGGACCTGGCGCGTACGATCATGCAGCGGTTCGGGAGTCTGACGGCGGTGGCTTCGGCGCCGGTGGAGGAACTGTCGTCGGTTCCCGGCGTGGGGCCCGTGAAGGCGCAGATCCTGAAAGTGGCGCTCGAACTGGGACGCCGCCTGAGCGAGGAAAGCGTCACGCGCGATACGCCGGTGCGATCGCCGGCCGATGTCGCGCTGTTGATGCGGGAGTCGGTGCGTCCGTTGGAGCGGGAGGTGTTCTGGGTGCTGCTGCTCAATGCGAAGAACCGTCTCAAGATGCGTCCGACGATCGTGTCGCAGGGCCTGCTGGACGCCAGCCTCGTGCATCCGCGCGAGGTGTTCCAGATCGCGATCCGTTCCGGCGCGGCGGCGGTGATTCTCGTGCACAACCATCCCTCGGGCGACCCGACGCCGTCCGCCGAGGATGTGCGCGTGACGCGTCAACTCGCGGAGGCCGGCGCGGTGGTCGACATCAAGGTGCTGGACCACATCGTCATCGGCAAGGGCGGAGGGGCGCTGCCGGATGCGTACGTCAGTATGCGCGAATCCGGTCTGGTGACGTTCCGGTAGCGCGGGTGCTAGACGTCGACGGTCATGCCTTCACGCGCCCAGAACACGTTCATGGGCGTCGCGTCCGTGTAGGGGCGGCCGTATTCCAGCGCGAACCGGTCCAGCCGCGAGTCCGAATGATCGGGGTCGTGATGGAAGACCGCCAGCGCGCGGACGCCCTGCTCGTGCGCGACGCGCAGCAGCGTGGGGATGGTGGTGTGTCCCCAGTCGCGCTTCGTCTGATACTCCTCGGGCGTGTACTGGCCGTCGCCGATGAGCAGGTCGACGCCCTCGATAAAGGCACGGTAGTCATCGGCGAGCGCGCGGGTCTCATCCGTCTCCACCGGTGCGGCGAAAATGGCGTCAAGCTCGACATCGGTGGCGTAGACGATGCGCCGGCCGCCGGCCTCGATGCGATAGCGCACCGACCCGCCGGGGTGGCAGACCTGCTCCTGGACCGTGATGGTGACGTCGCCGATGGTGATGGTGTCGGAACTCAGTTCGCGGATCTTGACGTTCGCGGACATGGCTTTCATTTCGACGGGGAAATAGTTGACGTCCATCTGCCCTTGCAGGATGGCTTCCAGAAACCGCTCGCGCTGCGGACTTCCGTAGACGACGAGGTTGGCCCCCTTGATGTAGGCCGGTTCGAAGAACGGGAACCCCTGGATATGGTCCCAGTGCGTGTGACTGAGCAGCAGATGGTGCGTCGTGCCGGGCCGGGCTCGCGCTTCCGGCGCCAGCTTGATGCCCAGGTTGCGGATCCCCGTGCCGGCATCGAGAATGACGCAGGTATCGCCGCACCGCACGGATACGCAGGGCGTGTTGCCGCCGTATTTCTCGGTGGAGGCGCCCGGCGTGGAGATCGATCCACGGGTGCCCCAGAAGGTGACCAGCAGGTGTTTGGCGGGTAGTTCGGTCATGGCCTCAGTCAATCGCGCCGCTGTTGCGTGAACAGGATCAGCGCTTCTCCGATCCGGATTTGGTCGTTATGCCGCAGGGTGCAGCTCTTGACGCGCACGTTGTTGACGAACGTGCCGTTGGTGCTGTCCATATCCTCGACGATGTATTCCTCGGGTTCTTTCGTTCTCATGCGTGAAAAAAGGATAGGCGGGTTCGCTCACAGGGTCAAGGCGGCTGTTCGGCGACCCGCGGGGAAAGGCTCCGTGTCACCAATCGAAGCCGAGGAGTTTCTGCTCCCCGGCTTTGCGGTCGCGAATGGCGTCGAGGTCGGGGTAGGTTGCCGCGAGAGGCTCCGGCACACCGACTTCCGTCTCACCCAGGATGGCTTTGATCTGCAGGGCGTTGGCGACTTCCTTGCCTTTGTAGTGGTTGTTGGCCACCAGCGTAAGCGATTTGGACATCCGCGCGATCTCGATCGCCCGCGCCGCGATGTCCCGCAGTTCCCCAGCGTCGTACCGGTAGTCGTAGGTGGCGTCGCGGCCGGCGTCGTGGTCGAACCAGGCCTTGGCGTTGCGCCCGTGCAGGCGCAGGTAGGCATGGTCGCCGACACCGGGCATCCGGAGGGCGAACGAATCGCGGGCGAGGGGATAGTCGAGTGCGGCGACCGTGACGTTCCGTTCGCGCAGGAAGGCGAGCGCCGCCGCGTCTTCCCAGGACCGGTGACGAAGCTCCAGTGTGAGGTGCACGTGTCCGGCCAGGCGGCCGGCGAGCTCGACGAGCCGTCCACGCGTCGCCGGCGTGTCGGTGTAGTCGTAGCGGAACTGTGCCAGGGCGTGGGTCAACCGCCCGGCGGCGATCGCCGGTTCGAAAGCGTCGAGAAAGGCATCGACGGCCCGCCAGTCCGGCGGCCGGCCGGACGCGTGCGTGATATCGCGCGGAATTTTCGCCGTAAAGCGGAAATGCGGAAGGTCGGCGGTTCGGTGCAGCCACGAAACCACCGTCGCGCGCGACGGCACGCGGTAGAACGAGCTATCGATCTCGATGACGTCGACGAACGGCGCGATATAGGCCAGTCGGTCGCGGACGCCCCGGGGGTAGACGATGCCGTTCCAGTCGTCGTATGACCACCCGGCGATGCCGACACGGATGCGGTCGGCGAGTGGGTCGCCGCGGTTCATGCGGGATTCCTCAGATTCCGATCAAGGCCGCGCCGATGACGCCGGCGGAGTCGCCGAGCGCGTGCCGCACGATCGGCGTTTCCAGCGAGTCGCTGAAGACCTGTTTGGCGACTTCCTTGATGCCTTCGGTGTAAATGGCGCCGAACTTCGAGACGCCGCCGCCGAGAACGACCACGTCGGGATCGAGGATGTTGATGAGCGTGGCCATGGCGCGCCCGAAGTTGGCGAAGAACACGCCCATGAACTCGACGGCCTGGCGCTCGCCGGCATAGTAGGCCTTCTCGACGTCGTGCAGCTTCACGGCCGTGCCATGGCGCTCCTGGTAGCGCTTCTCGAGTCCGCCGCCGCTGATGAAGGTTTCGATACAACCGCGCTTGCCGCAATAACACAGGGGGCCGTTGGGGTCGATCGACACGTGCCCCCACTCGCCGCCGATGGCCTGCAGTCCGGTGAGCACCTCGCCCTTGTAGACGATGCCGCCGCCGCAACCGGTGCCCATGATCACGCCGAAAACGAGGTTCTTGCCCTTGCCGGCGCCGTCGATGGCCTCGGCCATCGCAAAGCAGTTGGCGTCGTTCTGGATCGCGATCGGGCGCCCCATGCGGGCTTCGATGTCGTGCTTGAGCGGCATGCCGTTCATGCAGACCGTGTTCGAGTTTTTCAGCAGTCCGGTCTTCAGGGAGATGGCGCCGGGGGTGCCGATGCCGAACGTATGCGGGGCGTCGTCGATGGCTTTGCGCAGGTTGCCGTAGAGGGTGACGATATTGCCGACGATGTGCTGGTAGCCGTGTTCCCGTTCGGTTGGCACGCGCTTGCGGAAAACCTCATGATCCCGGTCATCCAGGACGATGCCTTCGATTTTCGTGCCGCCCAGGTCGATCCCGATCTTGTACATGCCGTCCATCTCCCTCCGCCGCTAGTCGTTCGTGGCCCGCCGCACCGTTGCCAGGGCTGCGAAGACGAGGCCGATGAGCACGAGCAGGCCGCCGCTGCCGCGCAGCCCGGTGACGTATTCCGGCACGCCGATGCCCCGGCTTTTCGCGAAGACCCCGATGGCCAGCATGATCAGCCCGACGACCGCCGTGCCGCCGCCGATGGCCTGACATACGGTCAGTTCCTTGTTCGTGAATGTCGACATGGCTGCGCTCCCTGCAACTTGCGATGGCGGCACCGTAGCACAGGCGGCATCGGGTAACAAGCGCCGGATGCTGACTCCGGGCGTGCGGATCAGACCTTGATCGTCAGCCGGGGAATGCCGATGCGGCGGGGGCCGTGTTCGCCGGCGACGCGATGCGCCCGGCGTTCGGGTTCGTCGTCGCGCGCCACCTTCGGTTTCCGCGCCATGAACAACGCGGTGCCGGACGTGACGGTATGGCGCCCGAAGCGTCCGTTCAAACGGTCGATACTGCCGCTCAACCGGCGGAGCGACTCGGTGCGCAGGGGATCCTGAAAGAGTTCGTACTGATCGATTTCATCGCTCTCCAGTTGGCCCAATACGATCATCGTTGACCGGTAGCGCGATCCCGGGCGGAAGGTCTGATCGAACAGGCGCCGTATCAGAGGCATGACTTCGAGTGTGGCGGCGGTGGGGCGATTCAGCCGCGCTTCCAGGCCGTCGTGCCGGAAATCGTGGTGTCGCAGCACGAGCCCGAGGGCGCGCGGACGCAGTTTATAGCGGCGCGCCTTGGCCAGCGCCGCTTCCACGTTGCGTACCAGCATGGCAAAGACGAGCTCGGGGTCGGCCGACGGCGGCGTGAAGGTCTTCGACTTCAGAATGGTGGCGTAGGTGGATTTGGCATCCGGGTCGACCTTCCAGACCGGATCGCCGCGCAGTTCGTGCCAGAGTTCGATGCCGGGCTTGTGGAGCAGGTGTTTGACCCAGTGGTCCGGCTTGAGCACGAAATCGTGCGCGGTGGCCAGCCCGTGTTTGCGCAGCAGGGCGGCGGTGTTGGGCCCGATGCCCCAGACCGATTCCAGCGGGGTGCGCCGCAGCAGGTGGTGGATGTAGATGCCGGGAACGGCGGTGAAGCCGTTGGGCTTGCGGAATTTCGAACAGAGCTTCGCAAGCGCTTTGGAGCAGCTCAAGCCCACGGACACGGTGATGTTCAATTCCCGGTGGATGTCGGCCTGGATCCGGCGGGCGATCTCGTCGTAGGACGCATGATACAGGCCGCGGACGCCGGTCAGATCGAGAAACGCCTCGTCGACGGAATACTCCTCCACGATGGGCGTATAGCGACGCATGATTGCAAACATGCGTTTCGAATAGAGACTGTAGGTTTCGTAGTCGTTGGGCAGGATGACCAGTTCCGGGCACATCTGTTTGGCTTTGAACAGGGGGATGCCGCGTTTGATACCCAACGCCTTGGCCTGGTAATTGGCGCAGGCGATGATGCCGCGTTCCTTGCCGGTGACCACCGGTTTGCCTTGGAGACTGGGCTCCAGGGCCTGTTCTACGGCGGCAAAAAAGGCATCGGCGTCCATGTGGGCAATGGCCCGCGGATAGTGCCCCAGCAGGATCGGGGTGTCTCTCATGCCTTCACCGTAGAGGAACGAACGTTCACTGGCAAGCGGGAACGGTACTTGCTTTGGCGAACATGCGCCTTGAAGGGTTTTTTGAAGTGTGACAGAATTCACTAGTTTGTGGAGGACATACATATGCGATCGACGTTTTGGGATCGCACGGCGATGGCGTGGCTTGCAGCCGCCCTGACGTGCGCGTCGGCCTTGACGGTTTCCGCCCAGTCCATCAACGGACGTGTTGTCAACAATTCGGAATGGCGGAACGACGAGTCGATTTTTCCGCCGCACTGGTATGTCGCGGAAGAGGCTGGTGCGGTCGACAGCACCTTGGGGCGTATCGTCGTCGCGTTGTACGACGGCGCGGGTGCGCTGATCACGCTCGAACACCTGGCCCCCGCGGACCCTTCGACGCAGATCGTCCTGTCCACGGCCTTCGGGCTGTCCTACGTCTATACGCTGGGCAACGGGCTGGCGCCCGGCGACTACTTCGTTCGCGCCTGGGTGGATGGCAACGGCAATCTGATCCATGACGAGGGCGAACCGTTTGGCGGGCGTGCCGTCACCGTCAGCGGCGATTCCTCCGTCAACGGCATCGAGGTCAGGATATCCGACGATAGCGACCGCGATACGTTGGAGGACTGGTGGGAAGTCCACTGGTTCGGCGATCTCACCCAATCCGCCACGTCCGACTACGACAACGACGGGCTGAGCAACCGTGCCGAGTACGATCTGATCGTTGGCGGACTCGACATCCATCCCAACGACTGGGATACCGACGGCGACCGCATGGATGACGGTTGGGAGTTGTTCTATACGTTCGATCCGACGAGCGCGACGGGGGTGAACGGCGCCAATGGCGACCCCGACAACGACAACCTGGGCAATTTGACCGAGTACCGCGGCGCGGATGGTCTCGGGCCGCGGCAGGCGCTGGGTGGCGGCATTGCCGGCATCACCGGTTCGACCGATGCCATGAACCCGCGCGCGGCCGACTCCGACGACGACGGCGCGCCGGACTTCAACGAATTCGTCAGCAACCTCACGCATCCCGTCCACCCGATGGACGGCACGAACTTCTTTCCGCGCAGTCTCGACATGGCGGTGACGCCAGCCGCCGGCGTGGCGCTGCCGGATCCCCACGGTGCGCGCTTCGGGTTCCCCGACGAGGGCGGCACCGTCGAGTTCTGGATTTATCCCGAGAGCGATGGCGACGGGCGCATCTACGACTTCCCCGCGGCGCCGGCCGGCGCGATCCGCATATCGCTCGAGAACTACCGTCCGAAAGCCGACATCCTCATGGGCGGCATCACGACCGCGACGGTTGGCGGCACGAACGATCCCGCGGCCGGCGTCTATGGACAGATCGCCCCGCTCGCGACCGGCGTCTGGTCGCACGTCGCCTTCGTCTGGGCGCCCCAGATCAACAGCATCGAGCTTTATGTCGATGGCATCCTGCTGATCGCCAAGCAGGTCTTTGTGTATCCGGACTTGTCGGCGCTCTCGGCCCCCGTGATCGCGGCCGACATGGACGACGGATTCCTTGACGAGTTGCGCGTCTGGAACTATCCCCGCGGCGCCGCGGACGTGGAATACTGGCACGATCGCATCTATCCGGCGCCGGGTTACGTCCGCATCTACTCCGGCCGGTGTTCGGGATCGATTCAGCAGAACTACGGTTACGGTGTGCCGCTCCTGGCCTATTACCGGTTCGACGACGCGGGCGCCGGGGTCGAAGACTTCGCGGTCCTCAACTCGGGGATGTATCCGATCGCCGATTCGTATGCGATCGCGGGATTGCCCGCCGGCGCCGTCTCGGCGGCGCAGGCCGTCTCCCTGCTCGGCAGCGACGATGCCGACGGCGACGGCGTGCCCGAGTGGTGGAACGAGCTGAACAAGCTCGAGCGCTATCCCGTGTACGAGGAAACGGCCTACGGACCGATCCACGAGCCCTGTCCGGAGGACGCCGCTCTGCTGCGCGGCTTCAAGTATTTCCGCGCCATGACCGCGTACGCGTCCATCGGCGCCGGCGCGGCCTGGCGAGAGGACGAGAGCGATCCGGCCAGCCAGTATTACGCGCCGAAGACGGTCCCCGACTTCCTGGAAGGACACCGGTCGTCCTATGTGCGGTATGTCTATCTGCATGCCGTGCCGCGCCAGGCCGATCTATCGTTGTTCACCCCGGGCATGCTGTCCACGATCCTGTATGTAAACGGCCGGCGCGTCACGCCGGTCGGCGCCGAGGCGGACACCGGGCAGGCATACGACATCGCCTCCCATCTCAATGTCGGCCGCAACATGGTGTATGTCCGCTGCGTGAGTACGACGGACCTCAACCTGAACCCCGCGCGAGGGCGTGTCAACGTGACGGCCGGCGAGTATCTGGCGTGCGATCCGTCGATCGTCGACTTCCTGGACTGCGACGGCAACCCGTACAAGTACGAGCGCGCGATGGGCAAGTTCGACGCCCAGCTTCTGTGCGACGGACGGGCCATGATCGTGCGCGGCGACCTTTCGCGCAACGACCCGCGGTCGGTCTGGCATTGTCAGTTCTGGTCGCACCTGATCGAGGATCTCGGCGTCTCCAACTTCCCGATTCCCGACGACGACGGGCGCGCGCTGCCGGGCAACCTCGACTATGGGGCGATCAACCATGCCGAGAGCTTCAACAACCCGCTCGACCCCGACGGCGCGGACGACGGGCTGGATGCGTTCTACGAATACATCTGCCGCACCAATCCGCGCGACCGCGACTCGAACAACAACGGCATTCCGGACGGCGAGGAGGACTTCGACGGCGACGGTCTCTATAACGGCGAGGAGCAGCAGTTCGGTTCGCATCCCTGGTTGCCGGACTCGGACGACGATCGGTTGCTCGATGGCGCCGACGCCTCGGATACCGGACATCCGGCGTCGAGCCTGATTCCGCGGCGCAACCTGTCCGTGCAGTTCGACGGCGCCGCCGGTACGTATCTCGAACTGGCCAGGAACCGGCGCTTCGCGTTGTACGAGTGGACGATCGAAGCCTGGGTGAACCCGGATGCCGACGAGGCCGACGGCGGCGTCGTTCTGCGGCGGCAGGTTACCGACCGCGCCGTGAATTACGAACTCGGCATCACGGCCGCCAACAAGGCCTATGTGCGCTATGTGCCGAATTTCGGGCTGCCTGAGGTGGTTCTGGAGTCGCCCGAGTCCATCCCCGGCGACGGCGCCACCTGGACGCATCTGGCCGCCGGCTACTTCAACCGCGAGCTGAACCTCTACGTCAACGGCACGAACGTCGCGACGCGGGCCGGCATGGCCGCCGGGCCGGCTGTCTATGCCGGCGGGCCGATCGAGCAACGCGTGGGCGCCGGGCTCAAGGGACGCATCGACGAGCTCAGGATCTGGGATGTCGAACGCGACCGGCTGAATATCGCGACCGATATGGATCATGTGCTGTCCGGCATCGAACCGCATCTGGTCGGGTACTACCGGTTCGACGACGCCACGAGTTTCTCCAACGCCGTCGGCACGGCGATCGGCACGAGTCTGAACAACACGGCCGTCGGCGACAGCAACGTCGTGGCGTGGACCTGGGGGCAGGTCGAGGACTATGTCGGGAAGTATGCCAACGACTGGTGGGACATGTGGCGGCATTCCGCGAGCATCGTCGGAACCGGTGTGACGTTTTCCACCAACAGCGCCGTGGTCGGTCCGCCGAGCCTGCAGGTGTTCATCGACCGGCCATCGGACGAGGCTCTGGGCGCCCGGTGGTCCGTTAATGGCGGCGCCACCTGGAACAAGAGCGGCACGCTGTTGGCCAACCTTGAGGAAGGCGACCACACGATCAGCTTCAACGACGTCGACGGCTGGCTGACGCCGTCCGCGTTTCTCGTGACGCTGGTGCGCGGCGTGTCAACCGTGACCAACGTCGAGTATGTGCGGCCCGCGTCGCTGCGCGTCGAACTGAACAACAACCAGACCGTCATCACCAACGCGGCCTGGCGGTTGATTCCGGACGGCGCCTGGAACGCGATCGGCGCCGCGGGACAGGTGGACGGCCTGACGCCCGGCGTGGAGTACTTCGTGGACCTGCGGGAACTGCCGGGCTGGGTCGGCTATGCGAAGCCGACGAATACGCCGTTCCGCGTCGTATTGGCCGAAGAGGAAGCGCGGCAGATCGTCACGCAGTATGACCGTGTGCGCGGCAATCTGCTCGTGCTGCTGGCGCCGAACGGCAGTGCGGCGGCCCTGAATGGACGCTGGCAGCCGACGACCGGCACCAACTGGTATCAGTCCGGCGAGACGGTTTCCGGTCTCGAATTCGGTCAACATGTCGTTCGCTTCCTGGACTTCGCGCCGGCCCAATGGACGGTGCCGGCCGATATCACGATCGCCATCAGCAATGCGGGAGAGACGGTCGTGGCGACCGGCGTGTATGCGCGGCTTCCGCAGCCGACGGCCATCACGGGTGTTATTACGCCACCGGCCGCCGCTACGGGCGGCGGTCAGTGGCGCATCGGTTCGGGCACATGGCAGAACTCCGGCGCCGTCGTGAACGTCGATCCGGGACCCTACACGATTTCCTTCCGGCCGATCGACGGCTGGCAGGCGCCGGGCGCGGTCGCCGTGACGGCTGTTGCGGAAACGCTGACGACCGTCACCGGCGGCTACTACCGTGTTCGGGTTCTGGGCGGCGTCGGAGGCGCGGACGGACAGTTCAGGAAACCGCGCGGCATCGATGTGGGGGGCCGTTACGTCTACGTGGCCGACAGCGACAATCACCGTGTTCAGGCCTATGACCGGGTGGCGGGCACGTGGGAAACGCTGGGCGGGCAGGGCGGCACGCCGGGCACGTTCCAGCAGCCCTTCAGCGTGGCGGTTTCCGCGGCGGGCGATCTGTGGGTGGCCGACACCGGCAACCATCGCGTGCAGCGGCTGTCGGCGGTGGGCGGCGAGTGGAATGCGTGGGGCGGTCGCGGCGACGGGGTTGGCCAGTTCAACGGTCCGTATGGCATCGCGGTCGACGCGGCGGGGGCGGTCTACGTGGCCGACTACTTCAATTCGCGTATCCAGAAACGGAGTCCGGCCGGCGAGTGGTCGGTCCTCGTGCGCGCCGGCGACGCGGATGGCCGGGTTCGCTATCCCGGGAGCGTGACGGTCGGTAGCGACGGGCTGCTGTACGTGTCGGACTACAACCCGAACGCGACGGGCGCACAGGTCGTGACACGCGTGCAGTCCTTCACGACGGCCGGCGCGTTTGTCGGTGTCGTCGGGACATCGGCGGCCGATGAGGGCGCTCTGGTGCGGGCGCGGGGGTTGGATCGGGACGTCAACGGTGTCCTGTACGTCGCGGACGCGGGAGGGCACACGATCCGGCGCTTGGTCGGCGAAACCTGGTCTTCGGTACTCGGCGGCGGCGCCTTGAACGGGCCCTTCGATGTGTCGTCCGACCTCTGGGCGAACCTCTTCATCGCCGATACCGACAACAACCGCATCCTGATGCTCCCCATCGACGATACCGATATGGATGGCATTCCCGATGCCGACGAAACCGGTGTGTACGGGACTTCCCCGACCGTCGCCGACACTGACGGCGACGGATTCAGCGACAGCCAGGAGCTTCTGGCATCGAGCGATCCGCTCGACTGGTTTTCCGTGCCGCCGGTCGGCGAGCCGGCACCGGCCGCCTCGGTGGCCGTGATCGCGCAGGCGCAGGACTTCGACGGGGACGGTTCGGCGGACGTCGCCACGTACGACACGCAGGCCGGTGTCTTCAATGTGATCCTGTCGAATGGCGCCGACGAATACCGTCCGTGGGGAATGAACGGCGACGTGGCCGTTCCCGGCGATTACACGGGCAGCGGCACGGCGAACCTCGCCGTGTTCCGTCCCGCGAACGGGACATGGTACATCCGACCGGATGCCGGCGGCGCGCCGGTTACGCATGTGCTCGGCGACGCCGGCGATGTGCTCGTGCCCGGCGATTACGACGGCGATGGCGCAACCGATCCGGCGGTTCTGGACCGGGCCACATTCACATGGCGGATCCGGCGGAGCAGCGACGCGGTGACGGTGGAGATCCAGTTCGGCGCCGTCGGCGATGTGCCCGTGCCCGGCGATTACGACCGCGACGGGGCGATGGAGCCGGCGGTCTTTCGTCCGAGTCTGGCGGCCTGGTTCTATCGGGCCGTCACGGGACGCGTCGAAGTGGCCTGGGGTGTCGCGACCGACATTCCGGCGCCCGGCGACTACGACGGCGACGGGTTTGTCGACATCGCGAGTTACCGGCCGTCCACCGGTGTGTGGCGTGTGCGTCGCAGCGGCACCGGGGCCACGGCGACCATGACGTGGGGCAATGCCGGCGACCGTCCCGTACCGGGCGACTATGACGGCGATGGGACGACTGACTACGCCGTCTACCGTGCGGCATCCCGCGAGTGGCGCATTCTGAAGAGCGGCGATGGCCAGCAGCTTTCCGTTCCGCCCGTCCATTTCGGGTGGAGCGGGGGCCTGGATCAACCGGTCGCCGGGGTGTATGAGGCCGTCGGCGGGGCGGCCAATGTCGCGGTGTTCCGGCCCGTGACCGGAGTCTGGTACATTCGGCAACTCGCGACGGGCGTGAATACGGTCCCGTGGGGAGCGCCGGGCGACATACCGGTGGCCGCCGACTACGACGGCGATGGACTGCTGGACCCGGCCGTGTTGCAGCCGTCGACCTATCAGTGGCGGATCAAGACCAGTGGGCCGGGGGCGGACCGGGTCCAGCAATGGGGCTGGACCGGCGACGTCGGCGTGCCGGGCGATTACGACGGCGACGGCGAGGCCGACGTGGCGGTGTACCGTCCTTCGACGGGGGCGGGCAGCGCCATGTGGTACATCCGCCGCAGCGACGGACTTGGCCGGATCGACCAGCCGTGGGGATGGATCGGCGATGTGCCCGTGCCGGGCGATTACGACGGCGACGGCAAGACCGATATCGCCGTGTACCGGCGGTCCAACGGCGCGGCGAGCGCCATGTGGTACATCCATCGCAGCGACGGCCTCGGCCGGATCGATCAGCCGTGGGGATGGATCGGCGATCGGCCCGTGCCGGGCGATTACGACGGCGACGGCATCACCGACATCGCGGTGTTCAGGCCGGCCTATGGCGCGACCGGCGCCATCTGGTTTGTGCGCAAGAGCGACGGCAGCGGTTCGCTTGTTCAGCCCTGGGGCTGGATCGGCGATCAACCCGTGCCCGCGGACTACGATGGCGACGGGTTGGCCGACATCGCGATCTATCGGAATGGCGCCTGGCATATTCGGAGAAGTTCGGATGGGCTTAAGATGCGCGGGCGTGATCCCATTGTCTGGGGCGCTCCCAACGAAGTCGCGATCGCCGTGCGGAGCCTGCCCTGACCTGCTTGCGGTCAGCGTTGGACGTACGGACCTCGCCGGCGGAAAAGGAAGGCGGCGACGTGATCCCCGATGTGGTCTACGCCCCTGATACGGGGCTCCGCCACCCTTGGGACGCCATACGGGGCATGTGGCGCGGCGCCTTTTGCGCGCCGTCACGGGATTTGGCCTGGCGGTTGTTCGTGCGTAACATGCGCGCGCAGTTCCGGCAGTCCCTGTTGGGCTATGCGTGGCTGTTCGTTCCGCCCGTCGTCAACAGCGCGGTGTTCGTCTTCCTCAACAATCATCAGATTGTCGATATTCCCGACACGGATACGCCGTATCCGGTTTTCGTCCTGCTGGGAAGCCTGCTGTGGCAGGGCCTGGTCCTGCTGATTGGCGCTCCCATGCAAGGCGTGCAGCGGGAACTATCCAGCCTCGGGAGGTTGAATTTTTCGCGGGAAGCCTTGTTGGTGGCGAGTTTCCTGGAGGGTGCGGCCATGGCTGCGATCCCACTGGTCATCGTGCCCGTCGTGGTCCTGTGTCTGGGCGTTCCCATCGGGTGGCATGTGCTTATGGCGCCCCTTGGCATCTTGGGATTATTCGTGTTTGCGTTTGCGATTGGCGTGCTTCTCACACCGATCGGTGTGCTCTATCATGATGTCGGCAGGGCCATCCCGGTTGTGACGCGGTTCTGGATGTTCGTGACACCGGTTGTCTATGCGCTGCCGGAATCCGGGCGCGCGCGCACATGGCTCCTGCTCAATCCGGCTACGCCCTTCATCGAAACGGCGCGCGATTGGATGCTGGGGCGCCCCGCCGACCTCGTCGTGTCGTTCGGCATCTGGTCCGCGCTGGCGTTTTTGGCCCTGGCGTTCGGGGTCATGGCGTATCGGCTTGCCATGCCGATCATCGTCGAGCGGATATCCAACTAATCATGTCGCACGGCCGCATACCTGAAACTTCGCTCGCTGGACGTACCGCATCCGGGGACGTGCTCGTCCGTTGCGAGCATGTATCCAAAAAATTCTGCAAGACGTTGAAGCGTTCCCTCTGGTACGGCTTGCGGGATACGGTTTCGGAGCTGAACCCCTTCTCCAGCGCGATGCGGCTTGCGGAGCATCGGATCCTGGCGCCGCCGGACGACACGGACCTGCGCAGGGATGAGTTCTGGGCCTTGCGGGACCTGTCGCTTGAAGTCCGGCGCGGCGAGTGTCTCGGGCTGATTGGCCACAATGGAGCCGGCAAGAGCACGCTCCTGAAGTTGCTGAATGGCACGATCAGGCCCGACCGCGGGAGAATACGGATTCGGGGTCGCATGGGCGCGTTGATCGAACTCGGCGCCGGATTCAACCCGATCCTCACGGGGCGCGAGAACATCTACAGTCGGGGCGCGCTGCTCGGATTCTCCAAGCGCGAGATCGACAGCCGATTCGATGCGATTGTCGATTTTGCGGAAATGGAGGACTTCATCGACATGCCGGTTCAGAACTATTCCTCGGGGATGAGTGTGCGGCTCGGATTCGCCGTATCGGCCCAGATGGAGCCCGATGTGCTGGTCGTCGATGAAGTGCTTGCCGTTGGCGATCTCGGCTTTCGGATGAAGTGCTACAATGCCATCGGACGACTGCTTCAGAATGCCGCGGTCATCTTCGTTTCCCATTCGATGCCGCAGATCGCACGTATCAGCACCGCGGTCGCCTGCATGCAGCGGGGTGTTTGCGTTCTCCAGACGACGGACATCAGCGCGGGAATCAGGCGCTACTACGAGGAGTTCGGCTCGATACGGGCGAGCACCACCGGCTCCGGGAAGGTATCGATCGTGAATGTGCGTTATCCCGATATGCCGGAGACGGATGTCGCCGGCTGGTGCTGCCGCGCCGAGTCCGCGTTCGGGTTCACTTTCGATATTTTGAATCCGCACGGGCTGCCGGATGTCGAACTCAAGATGGAGGTGTGGGATCAGGAGGCCCGGCCCGCGATGGAGCTGGTCGCGGAACCGGAGATGCGCGTGGTCCATCTCAAACCGGGCGCGAATACCCTGTGCGTCTCCGTGCCGCGTCTCTGGCTGACGTCGGGACGATACACGCTGACGCTGCATGCGATCGATCCGGCGACGGGCGAGGTGCTTTGCCGGGCAGGCGATATTGCCGGGTTTGTCGTCACGGGTCCGGTGTGCTGTGGCGCCGACGCCTTCTGTCGGTATGAGGTGTGCTTGAGTTGATGGCGGATGCCGGCTGCGCCATCTGGCAGTGGCGGTTCAGGTGTGTCATGCGGAGATGCCACCCGCTTGGGGTGGCTTTTGTTCCTGGAGTAGGTATGGATATGTTGGCACGGGTGCGGAGATATATAGATGCGCTCGCCCAGCGGCGTGGGCGGACAGGCGAGGGCGACGCACACACCGAGTGGTTGAGGCGCAACGCGCAGGAGCGGATGGATGCCAACCGAACGGATCTCTTTGACGCGGTGCGCGCCCGTTTTCACCAAGCCCGCTACAGTCTCGCCGCGCGTTACGTTTCCGATCGCATCGTTCTCGACGTTGCCTCAGGCACGGGATATGGCGCGGGAATGCTCGCCCGTGAAGGCGGCGCGCGAACGGTCTACGGTCTGGAACTGGATCTCGATGCGGTCCGATACGCCGTTGCGACGTATGCGGCATCCGGCATCCGTTTCTTGCAGGGCTCCATCACGGACATGCCGTTCCGGGATGGCATGTTCGACTGCGTGACATGCTTTGAGACGCTTGAGCATGTGCCTGACGAGGATCGCATGCTTCATGAGGTGCATCGCGTTCTGAAGCCCGGTGGCCTGTTGATTGCCTCGACGCCCAATGCATGGGGTGCAACCGACCACCCGTACCATGTTCGCGATTATACCCATGAGTCGCTCTCTCGGAGTCTTGGACGGTTTTTCATCGTGGAGACCCTCTTCAACCAGAACTCCGGTTGTATGGGACTCGTGACAAATCACGGACAAGCGGCCGGCATCGTCCCGACGGATGATGGAAACCGGGATCTGGCGGAGTGCTTCATCGTCGTGGCCCGACGTGCGGTGTCATAGGATCGCGTACGTCCGGCGTGCCGCGGGTCGTTCAAGGGAGGGTATTGGACATGAAGAATCCCGGCGTGGCGACATCCATCCGGTTGCTACAGGTGTGCCTGCTTGCGGTGGGTGCCGTGCCGTGCGGCCCGGTTCAAGGGGAATCCATCGCGTGGCGGGTGCGGACCATCCATGCGCTGTCGAATGTGACCTCGTCGGTGGTTTACGACGTCGACGACCTCAGGGACGGCATCTACAACCACCACCCCGCGATCGCCTGCATCGACGGACGCCTTGTCGTGATCTGGAGCAATCACCTGAGGGGGTTCGAACACGGCGCCGACGGGATCGATCACGGCGAGGATGGCCCCGGACAACAGGTTCTCTGCGCGACTTCAACAAACGGCATGGACTGGTCGGCCGCCGTAACGCTGCAAGAACCGCTGGGGCCCTACGGCACCTGGACGAACGAAGGTCGCATCGCGACCGCCAACGGGTTCGCCCGTCACGGGGACGCTCTCTACGCGATCGTGGAGGTCAACGACAACCAGTCCAAGCATCATTTCGGTGCGTGCCAGCGTGCCGGGGTGGGGCGGTTGGCGCGGCGGGTGTTCCCGGACGGCGGTTTGGGCCCGGTTCGGTTCTGGCTGTGGCCCCCCGTGCCGTCGTTGCCCGGGTTTCGTGTCTACCCGGATCCGCGCGCCTCCGCTATCGTGCGCGATACGGCGGCCGCGCTGGTTGCTTATCTGGCCCGTCCACCGCATCAACCGGCCTGGGACTTCTGTTCGGCGGCGATCACCAACCGTGCCGGCGACATCATGGTTGAGCCCTCCACGTTCCAACGGCCCGACGGGTCGCTCGTCACGGTGTATCGCGGCGGCCCCGTTCGTAGCGGGGAATCCAGCCTGTACGCCGCCGAAAGCACGGATGGCGGCGCCACATTCACCGTCCCCATGAAGACCGACATTCAAGACAGTCCGAGCAAGAGCATCAGCGGAACCCTGGCTGACGGCCGTGTCTATCTGATCGGCAACTTCCATAACGAGGTGCCGTATCGGCGTGATCCGCTGGTGCTGGCGATCTCGCACGACGGCACGAACTTCACGTGGGCGGCGTCCGTTCGCGGTGGCGCGCCCCCGGTTGACTTTCCGGCTGTAAACACACCGCACAACGGCAAGGGCCCGGGATACCAATATCCGTCAGCAGTCGTTGTCGATGGCGTTTTTCATCTGGTCTACAGCATCGGCAAGGAAGATATCGGGTACTCGTGCTTTCCCGTGCCCACGGCCGCCGAGACCGGGGGCGATTTGGTTTTGTAACATTTGGCGGCCATTTTCCGATTGGAACGTATTGCGTCCGGTGAGGATGGGCGCATGTGGGCGGGAGCCTTCCCTTTCACGTCGAGGGCGGCGATGAACGGGCGACGGGCGGTTTGAACGCCGCCAATACCGATAGTCCGCCGAGCGGGGTTTTGCGAAACTTTTTGGAAATCGATGTGGCCATGATGGCTTTTTGTCAGTTCGTGGGATGGAGCGTTGCGGCAAATCCGCCGCCATTTTCCATGCGGATGCGGATGGTGTCGCTGCGATTCACCTTGCGGGTGGATTCCGCGAGTGCGGCCGGGCGTTGGATAGATTCGGGCGTGTCGGCATAGGTGGTGAGCGTGTAGGTTCCCTCGCCGAGGAAATCAAGTTTCAGGTTGAGTTCGAGCGGTTGCCGATGGTTCATGCCGGCGATCCACCAACCATTGCCCTTGCGGCGGACCTGGACGAGATGACGCATGATTTCTGCGGAAACGGCGCGCGTTTCATCCCAGGTGGTGGGCAGGTTCCGATAGAAACCAATGCCTGGCTGGCTGCGGTAGTGTGCCGGATCATCGCAGAGGCAGAGGAACGGCGAGTCCATGAGCACGGCCATGGCCAACTGACGGGCGCGGGTGCCGGGGGACGTGGCGGGAATCGAGTTGGGCGCGAATGCATCCTCCCGTACGTTGAGGAAGGCACCCGGTGTGATGTCCGCCGGGCCTAACAGGCCGCGCGTGAAGGGCAGCATGATCATGTGCGGAACGGTGAACGTGTTGGCGAGTTTCACATGTTCCACACCCAGCACGCCTTCCTGCGTGAGCAGGTTCGGCCAGGTGCGCGACAGCCCGGTGGCGGTGTGGGCACCGTGGAAGTCCACGACGAGTTTGTGTTTCGCGGCGGCAATCACCAGCTCTTCCATCCAACGTTGGGTGGCCTGCGAGCCGTTGTTTTGGAAGAAATCGATTTTCACGCCGGACGCGCCCCATCCGGCGTAGGTGGCGAACAACTTGTCCGCGCCGATGGACGGGATGTTTTTCGAGTTCACCCAGAGGATGAGTTTCACGTCCTTGGATTTGGCATGTGCCATCAACTCCGGCATGTTGATGTGGGCTTGCGGCTTGATGGCGGTTTCCGGGTCTTTGCTGTCCTGATCATACCAAAACCAATCAACCAGCATGTAAGGCCAGCCCATCTCCGCGGCGAAGTCGATGTAGTCCTTGTGCGACTGCGTGTTGCCCCTGGAATCGAGGCCCTTGTATTGGTCCCAGTGGCGGTTGCGGCCGGTCCACCAGGCGTCCCATGCGGAAATGCCGGGTTTGATCCAGAATGTATCATTGATTTGCGAGGGTGTGGCCAGATTGGCTAGCAGAGTGGAAACCGTGAGGTCGCCCGCTGAGCGTGCGACGATCAATGCGTGCCAGGCCGACTCACGGGGCGTGGTGGATTCCACCGGGGCTGCCGGCTCCGCCTTGGCGCCGAAGACTCCCGGCTTGCCGGGCGACGTGAGAAACGAGGCCGACCAATCCCGCACGTCGGCCTCGCCCACCGCGACCAGGGCTGTCGGCGTTTCGACCACCATGGGCAGGATCCTGCGGTCCCCCGGCATCTGGCTGAGGCGGATTTCCGGATAGGTGGATTCGCTTTCCGCGGAGCCACCGATCCACGCGCGGTGGTCGGCGGGGAATAGGAATTCCGTCCGGTTCCCCACGAGTTTGAAGCGTCCGAGAGACTTCTGTTCCGGCAGCACGTAGCGCAGCGCCACGCCATCGTCATAGGCGCGCACGAGCACCTCGAAATCGACAGCCTCGGCGGGCGGCGGGCGGTTTTCACGCAGGCGCACGGTCAACTCCCGGTATCTGTCCTTCACCGTGCCGAATTTGCCGAAGTCGTCCTTCCAGGACGTATTGTTCGTGCGGATATTCGCGTCGAGCACCTGCGCGTTTTCCCCCAGAGTCAGTCCATTCCCGAAGGCCAAGCCAAGGCGTGAGGGCACCAGCAGCGGCGCACCATCGATCTCGACCGAATACGTCAGGCCATTCGTAGACTGGACGGTGACGGATAGTCTCCCGTCGGGCGAGGAAACCTTGGGAATGTCCGCCGCACGGGCGGAGACCGCGATCAGCGGGCTGATGAGCATGGCGAGGATAACGCGAAAACGGTTGGTTGACTTTCTCATGCTTGGGTTAGGTCGCGCGCGTGGCGAGTGAAAGTGCTAAGAAATCGCTTTTCAGCCGGCCCCGGCCCACGCAAACCGAGATCATGGCGAAACCGGTCTGATGCAGCATTGTCAAGGCGAGGCGCATGGTTGTCATGGCGAAAAGTGTGACAGAAACAGGGAAAGGCGACAAGAAATCGCTTTTCAGGCGGCCGGGGCACATGCCCGATGAGACGTGAGACAAGCACGGCAGACTCTGGTGAAAGGGGATATCCAGTTTGCGCCCCTTCTTTGGCCGGCGACGAAAGTGCAATGAAAGGGCAATACAGTTCGGACCTGCCGTGTTGACCTGTCTACGGAAGTGCCCTATAGTTCGGTCATTAAATCGTGCGGGAATCCGATTCGTCGCATGGAACCAGTGTGCGTTCGCGATACGGGCGTCTGGGTGATTTTATTGTGCTTACCGCGAAGAGGCGGGTGATTTGCGGCGGTGGGGTGGGGTTGTGACGCGAATGCTGTAAAGTAAGTTAGGAAACGATGATGGGCGAAAGTGACGCATTTCATCGCGAGATGGAGTCTCTGGATTGGCAGCACTCGATTAATTTGGGAAATGGCGTTGTCACACCCGGGCGGTGGGGTGGTGGCAACTCCGAAATCATGGCTGCCTTGGATGATTGTGTTTTTGACGGCGCCAGAGTTCTGGACGTCGGCACGCTTGACGGACTCTATGCGTTTGAGTGCGAAAAGCGAGGAGCGGATGTGTTTGCCACGGACTGGGTTTGTCCCGGATGGGGCAAACGCGACACATTTCTCTTCGCTCACAAGGCGCTGAACTCAAAGGTTCGCTATTTTCCAGATACATCCGTCTATCGGCTCGAGGACTTGGGTGTCGCGGAGTTCGATGTCGTTATTTTCTGCGGTGTCTACTACCACTTGCGTGATCCGCTGCTCGCGTTTGCCCGGCTGCGGAATATCATGAAGACATCGGCCAAACTGATTGTGGAAGGCGCCGTTTTTCCTGGAAGTGCCTGTCATGCTAACTTCTACTACCGGAATCACCTCGCCAATGACCGGTCCAACTGGTGGGTGCCTACCACGACGTGTTTGCACGAATGGGTCGAGTCATCGTTTTTCGACATCACCAAGATATACTCGCCGGAATTGGCATCTGGTCGCACGGTTCCGGTTGCTGATTCGCCCATCACAAGGCTTGTGCGTCGGCTACGGCGCCGTCCGGCGGTGGATCAGGATTCCGAGTTGTGTCGCCACACGTTACTCGCGACCGCTGTGATGCGAAACGATGAAAACTACGCGTACCCATACGAGGATCTGGCTCGTTTCAGCCCGAGGCATGAGTCGAGTTGGAATGTGCTTACGGCCGAAGAGGGCGGCAACCGGATCTCCCGTCACGCCTGAGGTCGGAGCAAACTGCAGAAGCGGCTTTTGGCGCCCGCTTTTCTAATTTTGCGGCGGTCAGCATCGACTTGCCGCCGATAGACGATCACCGGTGTGGCGAATATGAGTGAGTGCAGCATCGCGGTTCTCGGCAGTTGGGTGCCCGCGGATAGTCCTGCGTTGGTATCTTGGCTCGCGTTGTTGGATACCCCCTACGAACTTCTGTACGGCTACGACCTGAACTGGCGACCGCGAGACGGTGTTGGTCTAATTGTATCAACCCAGCAGTACATTGAGCCTGACGTGACGCTCCTGAGGAAGGCCGTTGAGGCCGATATTCCAACACTCATGCTGGCCGACGGCATATTGGAGTACCGCAATACGTGGGCGAACCCGGGATTCGCGCCGGGATGCATATTTCAACCCGTGTTGACTCACAAGTTGGCGTGTATCGGTGCGTCGCAGGCTCGGATTGTCGAGCAATGGGGAAACCCGGGCAAATGCGAAATTGTGGGTGCCCCAAGGCTCGATCGCCAATTGGCGCGGCGCTCCGGCAGGCGATCGGAAGGTGCGGCCTTTCGGTTGCTGGTTACGACAGCGCGAACGCCAGGATTCACTCCTTCACAGATGGGGGCGGCGCTGCAGGGGCTGAGCGATCTCAAGGCATGGCTGGATCGTGTCGGGTACTGCATCGACGATCGCCGCATTGACGTGACGTGGCGTCTGACTTGCGGCCTTGATGAATCGCTTGGGGTGAAGAGCAGGGTTACCGAAACACAAGGGGTTGAGTTGGGCGCGCTGCTAACGGAAACGAATGCGCTCATAACGACGCCTTCAACGACTATACTGGAGGGCATGTTGCAGGATATCCCGGTTGCCGTTCTGGACTACACCAATAGCCCGCCTTACGTTCAGTGTGCATGGTCGATCACGGCGCGCGACCACCTTGATTCGGTTCTGCCGGGATTGGTCGCTCCTTCCGAAGCGCGAATGCTTTATCAACGTTCGTCGCTGCATGATTCATTGGCGTGTCTCACCCCTGCTGCGCCGCGGTTGGCACGCTTGGTGGAATCGATGGTGAAAATTGGAGCGGATTGCCGTGCCGCAGGCACGCCGGTCACCTTCCCTCCACGCATTCTGGCGGGCGACGAAGACGGCGCGCAGTCGGAGCTGCCGGTCTCGCCGCCACACGCTCTGTACCCCGGCAGCCCCGTGTTTATCCGGTGCGAGAGCATGGCGGATCGCGTGGAACTGGAGCATCTGCGCCGTTGTGCGGCGAGCCAAGACCGGCGTATCGGTGAATTGGAGGCCCAGTTGGCAACGCGCAACATGTCTGAACCGCCGTCACTCCGGGGTTTGCTGCGCCACCGGTTGAAGAGGTGGATACCATGAGTCGTGCTGCTGGGCCAATCGTGAGGTCACTCGTAACGATTTCGACGCGGAATCGCCTGGCGGAAGTGGCGGTGCTTGCCGATTCGCTGGCCCGGCACCAGCCGGATGAGCGACTGACGTGCTATCTCGTTGAAGATGAGGCGCGGCCTTCTGATGCGATCGCCGCAAACCTTGACATCGTGGGGCTGGATGGCCTGGAACTGCCGGATCGCGAGCGGTTCTGCTTTCAGTATACGCCGTTCGAGCTGTGCTGCGCGCTGAAGCCGTTTGTCATGCGGCATGCGCTCGACGGCGGCGCGGATCGGGTTGTCTACATGGATGGGGATATGTATGTCTGTGCGCCGTTCCTCGATGTGCTGGAGAACGATGTCCACGATGTCGGCCTGACGCCGCACGCCGCGGGGGGGGCGCCCGGCGCTTGTCACACGTTCCTGCTCAAGGCCGGCGCGTACAACGCCGGCTTCATCACGGCCCGCGCCACGCCCGCCGCCCGCGCGGCGCTGACGTGGTGGAGCGACCGGTTGATGCGCGACTGTTACAACGATTACATGGGCGGTGTCTTTGTCGACCAGGGCTGGCTGCCGACGCTGGTGGCCTTGTTCGAGGGTGTCGGCTCGGTGCGTATGCCGGGTCTCAACGTCGGGCACTGGAATCTGGAAGCGATGGCGTGGGAGAAACGCGGCGACCGGCTTCTGGTCGGCGCGGACGAGCCGTTGCGCGTGTTTCATTTCAGCGGCTTCGACCGCGTCCGACTGACGACGCATCCGACGCCGATGACGCGCATGCCGCCGCTGGTTGACGGCTTGGCCGGGGTGTATGCCGACGTTCTGGCGCGCCGGCGGACCGAACTGCCGGGCGATGCCCCGTATACGTTCGAGCGCTTCGCCGACGGTCAGCCCATCCTTCCGGCTCACCGCGAATTGGTGCGGCGCGGACTCGTCGATGTGCCGGATCCGTTCGCGGCGCACGACGCGCTCGACGCGCGTCTGGCCGAACTCGGCGAAGCGGACGTGATGTCGGAACGTGTCGACTACCGGGTGCGGACGCTTCAGCGTGACTGGGATGAAGCGGCGTCGCGGATAGAATCGCTGACGGCCCGGATCGGAACGCTTGTCGCGGAACTGGACAGCTATTGTAGACGCCCGGTCCGCACCTGGTTGCTGCAGCGCCGCCGCCGTCGAACCATGGATGCTCTCTGCCCTCCGGCCGATGTCCCGCGGTTCGGTCCCGTGCCGGGGCCGGCGGGGGCGGCGACCGCGGAGGGCGGTCTTCCGCGTGCGTCCATCGTGATCGTCACGCGTAATAACGAGACGACGCTCAGCCGAGCGGTGGCGGCTTGCTTCGCCCAGCGGCTCGCTGCCGGCGAGTACGAAATCGTGCTGATTGACGACGGCTCGGATGCCCCGCAGTTACGTGTGCTGGACGAACTGGAGACGGCATACCCCGACGCGATCGCCACCGGGAAGTTCCACATCGTCCGTTGCGACGGGCGGCGCGGTGTGGGTCCGCGAAGGAACCTCAGTGTACGCGAGGCCCGGGCGGATTTGCTGGCCGTCATCGATGGCGATGCCTTCCCCGTGGAAGACTGGCTGGAGCGCGTGCTGGAGCCGTTCGGCGATCCCGCGGTCGGCATTGTTTCGTCGCGTGTCCTGTTCGGCGCGGACCCGAGTCTCGCCAACGGCCAGGGATGCACGGTATCGCTCTACGGGTTCGGCCTGGACCGGTTTGTCTTCCAGCCCGCCGCCAACCTGCCGGATGTGTCGGAGGACGTGTTGTATGCGATGGGCTGCGGCATGGCCATGCGGCGCGACGTCTGGGAAGCGGTGAACGGTTTCGACGAAGACATTGTCTATGGGTACGAAGATGTCGACTTCTCGTTGCGGGCATGGGTTCATGGCGCACGCGTCGTTACGCAGCCGACGGCGGTGGTTATGCACGAAACGGTTTCGTTCGATGCGCCGACACGCGATCGGATATTCCTCTACATGCGCAACCGGTGGCTGTTCCTTATCAAGCATTGGCCCCTCGCGTGGATTCTCAAGGCGGCGGTCTGCCAGTTTGGCGCGCTGGTGCTGACACGTGACGGGCGCGTGCATGCGCCGATCTTTGCGCGGGCGATGCTGAGCCTGGCGCGCCGCCTGCCGGCGCTGCTGAAGGCACGCCGCACGCGTGCCGCGCCGACGCTGTTGCGGCGGCTTGTCTGGCCTCATTTGGTTGGTCCGTCCGGCCTGTACCGAGACATTCGGTTGTTGCGCCGGGCGCCGCTTACCCCGGTACGGCGCGTCACCTGGTCCGACGGCGATACCTTTCGTCTGGGAGGGGGTACGCTCGATGCGGCGGGGCGATACGTTGAACTCGTCGACAACGGATGGTGCGATGTCGCGCTCTTCGAGACCAGTCGAACCCTCGCTCTGGCGGCGGTTCCGCTGGCGCCGGGCCGCGTATCCGTGACGCTGCGATTCGGCATATCGTCCACGGATCGGAAGGAGATTTCCAGCACGCATGCGGTCGATGCCGGCAAGCGGCTCGCCATAGACATCCCGCACCAGGCGACCGGGTGTCGAATGACTTTCGCGGCGCCCGGGGTGCCCGCGGATCCCGTGGTGCCGATGTCCATTGTCCGTCTTAACGAGATCCTCCAGTCATGAAGATCGACCTTATACTGCCGTGTTTCAGCGGCGAGTTTGCGCATGGATCGTACGTGCACTTCAGTCTGCTTGCCGAGGCGCTTCAAGCGCGCGGACATGACGTGCTGGTGCGCGCCGGTTACGCCGCCACCATGAGCGTCGAGGGCGGGATCGTTGCCTGGCGTGACAGGCGGCCGGAAGGTCCGGCACGTGTCGGGAATCTGTCCGTCGTCTACTATCGGCATCGGCGTCGCTTCCACCCGCGGTGCATGGCGATGTGGATCCGGTTCCGCGCCACGGTGCTGGCGGACGCCTGGAAGTTGCGCGACGTACCGCGGCCGATCGACACTTGGCGGCTGCAGAGTCTCGATGCCGACGCGACAGGTCGACTGGCGAAGACGCTGTATGACCGTGCCGAGGCGGCGGGGTATGGGGCGGCCCTCTACTCGACCTATGCGCTCGGGCCTCACCTGCCGATGCGGCGTATGGTACGGGACGCCAAACGGCGTGGCGCAACGGTGATTGCCGGGTACTTCCCGTTCAGTACCTGTCCGGATGCCGTCAAGGAGTGCCGCCGTGCCGGTGTCCCGGTGTGGGTGGCGCCCCTCTTCCACGCCCTCGACGTTCCGCATCAGAACAAGGCTCTGCATGACGCGGCACGGCATGCGAATGGCGTGCTCGCCTTGTCGCCCTTCAATCAGACGTTCTTTCGGGATGTCGTGGGGTGCCGGAACGTTGCCTGCGTGGGTTCGGCGCCGCCACCGGTGGCGGTTTCGGACACGCCGCCGCCAAAGGACGGCGCCGCCCCCTATTGCGTCGTTTTCGGCCGCTTCCACGCGGGGAAAAATGTCGGCGAAGCGGTCAGGATCGTCGATGCGTTGCGGCGGACGACGGTGCCGAACATGCGCTTGACGGTGATATCGTCAGGTGCCGAACTGAAGGACTACCTGCCGCCGTACGCATCGGTCAAGTCGGGGATTACGTCCGAAGAGGCGAGGGGCGTGCTGGTTCACGCGACGGCGCTGCTGTTTCCGTCGCTGCACGAGAGCTTCGGCATCGTCTGTGTCGAGGCGTTGCGTTGCGGCACGCCGGCCATCGTCAAACGATCCAACCACGCGACGGCGAGTGTCCTCCGTGCGCATGGACTGGAGCGGTACCTGTACGATATGGAAGGGCAGGCGGTGGATCTGGTCACACAGGTCCACGAAGGGACGCTGCGCCTGCCGCCGGATCAGGGATGGTTCGACTTTACATGGGAAGCTGTCGGTCAGCGTGTCGAGGCGGCATTGCTTGCCGGTGCGATTTGACCGGGGCGCCGCGGGTGTGGCGGCGCTACGTCGCGCACGCCTGCTTCGCATCCGACTCGGTCGTCACATGCGGTAGCCTGGCCTGCATCAGGCGGCCGACATGGTCGGGCGCGAACAAGCGGGCGACATCCGCGGCCGCGCGCCGGCCGAGCGCGAGGCCGCGGTCCGGTTCCGCCGCGAGGTCGCGCATGGCCCGGGCGGCATCCGCCAGGTCCGGCTCCGCCCAGGTCGATCCCGCCGCATACTCGCCGATGGTGCGCTCCAGGCGCGTCAGGCGATAGTCGACGAGACGCGCATTCCAGGGCGTCATGAAGTCCATGTTTCCCGACCAGCCGGTGGCGATGCAGGGCTTGCCGAGCGCCATGGCCTCGGCCAGCGGGAACCCGAAGCCCTCCGCCCGGTGCAACGACACGCAGCAGTCCGCCGCCGCCTGCAGGTCCGTGATGTCCCGGCGCGCGAGACTCTCGTAGATCGGGACGACGCACAACGAACGTTTCGCTTCCTCGATCCGGGCCATGATGGCGGAGGAAGAGCGATCCGTATTCGTCAGTTGAACGACCAGGCACACCGGCGCGCCGGAGCCCGCGAAGGCCATCTCGAATGCCGCGAGCGCGCCGTGCGGGTTCTTTCGTTCGAGCGCGCTGAGCGCATCGGCCATGCAGAGAAACGTGTAGCGGTCACCGGGGATGCCGAAACGGTTCCGGACGTTGCGGCCGGACGGCGCCGGCGGATCGAGGCAGGGCGGCATCCGTACGACGGGCACCGGGCTGACACGGCTGATGGCATCCTGGCAGAACGTCGAGGCGACCCACACTTCGCGGAGACCTTCGAAGGCGTGCGACCACTCGACCGGGAATTCGGGTTGCTCCCAGTACCAGTACCCGATGGCGGTATGCGAGTCGTCCACGAGGCGAGGGAAGCGGTCGCGCACCCGGTCCATCTCCGCGGCGTTGATGTGCACGAGCGATATAGGGTAGGCGAGGCGATCGGCGACCGCGAACGGGAAATCGTCATCCGCCCTTGCCGCAGCGGGTGCGATGCCGGCATCGACGACCGCAAACGGTTGACCGACCGCGGCGAGCGCGCGGATCGAACTGCGGCAGCCTTCGGCCATGCCGCTGCGCGCCCGCGGGCAACCGACGATGTTCACGCCGGGGAGGGCGCCGGCGGGTTGGCGGTTCGCCGCGGCGCCGTAGGCGCCGGTCACGAGGCGTCGCCTCAAGCGCTGACGGAACTCGGCCGTGGTGAACGGGTAAGCGAGCCGCCGACCGGCCCACGCGAGGCGGTTGACCAGCCGCCACAGTCGCGCTTGTCTATCGATGCCCTTGTTCATGATTACATCACCCGAAGCTGGACGAGACCGATAGCGCATTTGCGCAGGGATGTCGAACCCGCAGTCCCGCTCATATGTGGTTGCGTCATGGTCGTTCCCAGTGATAGGCGTGCATGCTGAGATGTCTCAGAACCCAGGGGGGGAGGCGATCCGCCCGATGGGCGAGGAGGGTTGAGGCGGCCTTCACGGCAACATAGGCAGGGTAGTAGAGCAGCCAGGCGGGTGCGGTCCGCGCGAGGAAGCCGAGTTCTTCGCGCACATAGGACAACCCCATCCGGACGCTGCACCCCGCGGTCTGATCGGGGAAGATCACGGAAAGCGCATAGACGCCGTCGAAATAACGTTTGAACGTCTGCTTCAGCGAGTATCGGTGCGAGTGGATCACGACGGATTCCGGCACATAGGCCATGGCATGGCCGGCCCGCACGAGGTCGCGCGCCAACTGCTGATCCTCGCTCATGATCAACGTCTCGTCATAAGGGAACTCCAACAGAATGCGGCGCTCCACGGCGCCACTGACATCGGAGAACAGGACACGCTCATACGTCACCTTGCCGTCCAACCGTTTCAGATCCCAGACCCGGGCCTCGGCGGGAAACCGTTTCAGCAGGAAGAACCGTTCCATGGGGGTGGCATCGGGCCGCGGTTCCTGTCGGGAACAGGTTGCGACGATCCCGTTCGCGCCGAGGGGCGCGACGAGTCGCGCGAGCCAGGTGTCGTCCTTCGGCAAGGCATCCTGGGTTACGAAGACGACGATATCGCCCGTCGCCTCCCGCGCGCCGCGATTGCGGCTTCGTCCGTGCGTGAAGCGGTCCAGCGTCACGACGCGCGTGCCGTCGAAAGCGGCCGCGATGTCCGCCGTGCCGTCGGTCGATCCGGAATCGACGAGAATAATCTCCGCCGGCGGGCGCGGCGCCTGCCGCCGTAGCGCCGGCAGCAGCGTCGGCAGGTGGCGTGCGGCGTTCAGCACGGGGATGACGATGGAGACCGAGGGTGTGTGTTCCGTGTTCATCGGGGTCTCCGGGCGTGCCGGCCGGCGGCGGTGACCCGCAGGCGCGCGCCGACGCGTTCGATTATCCGCGAATCGCGCAGGAAGCGCGGCCAGGCTGTCGGAGCGATGCGGAGGCCGCGTCCCATGGCGTGCAGCGCCTGCCGGCGCCGCCCGTGCGACCACAGGGCGAGGGCGATCGACACGTCCATGTTCAGCCGTGCGGCGTCGACGGCCCGCCCCGCGGCCAGGGCGTCGGGCAGGCGCCCGCGGATGCAGGCGATGACGGACTCGTACTGGCGGCGCAGGTCTGCTTCGTCATGCGTGCGGCTGCTGGTCTGGGATGTCGGGTGGATCCGGAACGCGGTGCGCGGGTCGGGGTAGCAGACCAGGTCGCCGGCATCGATGAGCAGCGCCCAGAACTTCCAGTCGGCGAGGAACCAGAGCGACTCGTCCATGGGTCCGACCGCGAGGGCCAGATCGTGTCGGAAGACCGGTGACGGCAGCGCGAAGAAGTTCTGGACGATCAACCGTTCCAGAACGAAGGCGGAGGTCAGCCGCGGTCCGGCCGGCAACGGCGGACACCAATGGCCCACGGTGCGGCCGGTCTCGTCGATGAACAGCGAGGGGCCCGCCACGACGCCGATGCCGGGGTGCGCGGCGATGGCCGCGCGGACCGCGGCCGATCGGCCCGGCAGCCACAGGTCATCCTGGTGCAGCAGACAGCAGTACGTGCCGCGCGCGGCGCGCAGTCCGAGATTCGTATTGGCCACCCAGTTGCCGGTGTGCGGAATGGGTATCAGGCGCAGGGGCAGCGTGGATTCGTACCGCCGCAGAATGGCCAACGTGGTGTCGGTGGACCCGTCATCGACGGCGACGATCTCGATCCCTTGCGTATCGTCGCCGGCCAGGCTGTCGAGGGTTGCGCGGAGAAAGCGCTCGCCCTGATAGGTGCACAGCACCACGGAGAGCCATGGTGCCGACGCGTCGCGCGAGGTGGTGCTGGTCGCCGCCATTTAACGGTGTTTCAACCCGAGAACGCTGATGAAGAAACTGGAGAAGACCGTCTGGATGCCCAGCGCGACGAGCGTGACGCCCGGCGCCACGAGCCGCATGGTCGCGCTGTAATCGAGGTCGCCGAAGCGCGCGACGCGCCATGCGTTGACGGCGGCCGCGAGCAGGCACAGGCCGGCGGTCATCACGGCCGCGGCGACGAGCAGCGCACGTTCGAGCGTGATCCATTCGAAGGCGCGCGCGAGGCGCGCATCGTGTGGAAGCAGGTGTTCGCTGATGGCGAAGATCTTGGTGAACACGCTGAACAAGATGGCCTGGTAACCCGTGATAAGAAACAGGCTGCCGAAGAGCAGCGTATGCGCATCGAACGTCATCCCGCCGATGCGCGCGCGAAGCAGCGCGAGCGCCCATGCCCCGGCGCCGGCGAAAATGGCCGCGAATCCCGGCACCAGAAAGAGCCAGCGAGGGCTGTACAGCATGAAGAAGCGCAAGGTCCGCCACCCATCGGAAAACGTCTTGAGGTGGGGGGCATGCGCCTTGCGGCCGTCCGGGTGCAGCGTGATGGAGACTTCCGCGATGCGTGCGCCGAAGAGACTGCTCTTGATGACCATCTCGGTGGCGAACTCCATGCCCGTGCATCGCAAGTCGAGGCGGTGGTAGAGTTCGCGCGTGAACCCGCGCATGCCGCAGTAGACGTCGTGCACCGGCGCCCGGAACATGCGCCGCACCATGGCGGAGAACATGGGGTTGCCGATCCACCGGTGAAGGTGCGGCATGGCGCCCGACTTGACGGTACCGCCGCCGGCCGGCAGCCGGCAGCCCATGACCAGTTCGTGGCCCTGGCGCAGCGCATCGACGAAGGTCGGGACGGCCATGAAATCGTAACTGTCATCGGCATCGCCCATGATGATGTAGCGCCCGAGGGCGGCGCTCAGTCCGCCCCGCAGGGCGGCGCCGTAGCCGCGTTCGGGCACGCAGACGACGCGTGCCCCGAGCTGGTTTGCGATGGCCACGGAGGCGTCCGTGCTGCCGTTGTCGGCGACGATGATCTCGGCGACGATGCCGGCTTGAAGCGTCGACTCCCGCGCTTTGCGGATGCACGTGGCCAACGTATCGGCCTCGTTCAGGCAGGGCATGACGACACTGACTTCCGGGCATGCGGGGGTCAGGGGTGCGGGCGGTTCCTCTCGTCGGGCCGGTCTCATCATGTCGGTAATCTAGTCATCCGGCCTTGCGCTGTCGACGGGAAAGAAAAAAGCCGGGGCACGGCGTTGCGTGCCCCGGCTTGCTTGAGTCTCGACGTTTCGGTCAGTATGTCGGCATCGCGCGCGTGCCGATGACCTCCTCGCTGGGATCGCCGAAGATGATGCTGCCTCGGCCCTTCATCAGTTTGCCGTCCGAGCTCTGGCGAACATACCACATGCCGTCCTTGTAGGCTGCCGCATCGGCGATCTTGTCTCCGTCGTAGTCCGCCGGGCAAGGCGTGCCATTGAGGACGCCGAAGGCCCACACGGTGCGTGTTTGTGCCAGATCGCTCATCAGGATGAACCATTCGGCCGTCGACGGCCGGTAGATGGCGATATCGGCAATCCCGTCGCCGTTGTAGTCCGCCGGTACGGGGACATCCCCGATCCAGCCCCAAGGCTGCTCGATCTTGCCGCCGTTGCTCAGGCGGACGAACCATGCGGCGGATGTCCGTCCGTCGGATGGGCGGAAGACGCCGATGTCGGTCTTCCGGTCCCCGTCGTAGTCGGCGGGCACGGGACGATCATTGATCCAGCCCCAGCGTACGGGTGCGCTGCCGTGGACAAACCACATGGCCTCCCGCACGCCGTCGGATGGGCGATAGACGGCGATATCGGTCGTTCTATCGCCGTTATAGTCGCCGGGCACCGGGATATCGCCCCGCCAACCGAACTGTTGTGTAATATTGTTGTTGTTGCCGGGGATACGCACGCGCCAGACGTAATCGCTTTCCCGCACCGTACAGAGATCGTTCAGCCCGTCGCCGTTGAAATCGCCGAGTATCGGCCAATCGCCGACATTGCCCCAGCGGGTCGTGACCGTCGCGTCTCCATCGTTCATTCCACGCAGGAACCATTCGCTGGTGATCGGACGGTAGACTGCCACGTTGACCTGGCCGGTGACGCTGTACGGAGCGGGCAGCGGACGATCCAACGCCTGCGCCCAACCGAAGTGGACGGGTGCGGACGCCATGGTCTTGCCGTCTGTACTCTGCCGGATGAACCAACGGCTCTCGGTGGCATCGTAGTAGGCCACATCAGCGTTCGCGTCGCGATCATAGCGGCCCGGTACGGGAATATCCTGAGTGGATTTCCCCCAGGCATACTCGATACGCGCGCCCCCCTTGCTTGGATTGATGTACCACTTGGATTCGGATGGGCGGAACACCGCAATATCGGTGAAGGTGTCACCATCGAAATCCGCCGGCGTCGGAATATCGCCCGTCCACCCCCAGGCTTGCTGGCCGGATACGCCGGCCAGGGTCTTCCAGTACCATGTGTAGTTCGAGGGTCTGTAGACGCAGATCTCGTCGCTGCCGTCCTTGTTGAAGTCACCGATCAGCAGATGGTCCTTCTCCGTGCCGTGCTGGATGGACAGACTCGCGTATCCGGATGCGCTGCGGAGTACCGACCACGTGTACGTATCGGTGTCGACGACCATCGGATCGATCTTGCCGTCGCCGTCGTAGTCGCCCGGCACCGGGGTGTCGCTTTCCTTGCCCAGCGTGCGCACGACGGCCGCGCCCCCCGCGTCCGGTCGGATGTGCCACTTGCCCTCGGATGGGCGGTAGATCGCAAAGTTCGCCTTCAGCGGGACAGCCGCATCGTAGTCGCCCGGCACGGGGATATCTCCCTGCACACCCCACTGCACTTCGAATTCGCCGTCCGTGCTGCCGAGGACGAAAAAGGTTCCCGATCCCGTATGGTAGGTGGCGGGATCATCGATGCCGTCGCCGTCGAAGTCCTGCGGCTCCAGGACGGAGTACCCGCCGCCGGCCCCGGTGACGTCGAGTTTGCAGTACCGGAGGTTGCCGTTGCTGAACACGACGTGGACGTAGCCTTCGGGATCCACGCAGAGATTGGAGCGTTCGCCGTCGCCGACGCGGAATTCGTTGCCCAAGCGTCCGGTCGGGGAGATAAAGCGCACATAGACGCCGCCACGGCTGGTCCAGGTAATCCAAGCGCCGCCGTCCTTCGCGGGCGCCAGTTGGGGAGCGTAGCGCCGCAAGCCGCTCCAGCCGCCGGCGTCGATGGTCAGAAGGTCGCCCGTCGGGAAGAGCATGGCGCCCGTGGACGGGTTGTAGATGTTGACGCACACGCCACCCTGGCCGTTCACGAAGCCGCAGGTTATGTAGGCGCGCTCGTGTTCGATGTTGTCGGACTTCACGTCGACGTAGGTGCCGTCATCCTCCATGATGCGATAGCGCCAGTAGGCGGCGAACGCGAGGGGCGGGAGCCCGCGCTCATGCCGCATCGAGTTCTGGTAAGAGGAATCCCAGCGGTTGTATCCTCCGATGGCCCCGTGCCAGACCGCATGGGTGCCGGACGTTGGGTGGCGCACGGCGCCGGCCTTGGAAATCCAGAAGGCATTCTTCTCGCCGCCGTTGCCGGCGAACATGTCGCGCGCCGCAATCTCGCGGATGTCGCCGTACGCGGAAGGGTCGTACGCGTAGATTCGGCCGAGACCGAAACTGCTCGATATGACGAACTGGTCGAACTGCGTGAAGTCGACGGAGGTCTCGCCAGCATCCCAAGACCGTTGCAGCAGCCGCACGCTGTAACCATCGATCGGCGACGACGGGCTGTTGCCGTTCATGCCGGTGCGCAGAATCGTTCCCATGCCGATCAGACGGCCGAACACGATCGCGCCGCAGAAGGCTTTGCCGTCCGGGGTGATCTCGAGATGAGGGTTGTAAAATTGCGTGGTGCCGAAGACCGCGGTCGAGTCGAACGAGTAGTCCCGCCATGGGCTGGCGCCGGAACCGATTCGGTCGAAGATGTTTACGCCGCCTCGAGAAGCCCCGCCGTCGGCCATGATGTGCGGCCGGTTCAGGTCATCGACGGCAATCGTCGGCAGCCGTCCGATCCCGGGGAGTGTTTCTCTTACGAGAACCCCCCTGACTTGCGCAACCTGGGCGATGCCGCCCGTCGCCATCGCCAGCAGCAAGCAAAGGCCAAGAGCTGTTTCATGAGTTCGGCGCATGATTTTTTCCTCGTTTTTTGGGCGCTTGCGTGTGTAATCTAACACTTCCGCGGAGACCGCCAAGTCCCGCGTCTGGTGCTCCTACATGATGGTTGATGATGTCATGTAACCGACATTGGCGCAACCCAAAAATGAGTATTCGATGAGAAACGGCATTCCGGCTTTCGACAATTCGTGGTGCGGACAGCGCATGCGCGTGTGCCGTCCGGGGTTTCTCGTAGCGATTTCCGTGGCGGCGGTCGGTCTCGTTGTCCGCGCCGCGTTCTTCGGGGTCAGCGTCACGCATGTTCCGCCGGCGATGGACGAATGCATCACCGCCCTGCAGTCGAAGGGCATGATCGAATCGAAGGATTCCGTCGAGGCGCAGGCGAAGTTGCACCCGTATCCCCTGTTGGGCCGTTTCCCGCTGCTGTTCCTCGGGCAGCCTTACCTCTTTCCGCTCGAAGCCTATCTGAATGCGCCGTTCGTCGGCTGGCTTCCCCGCAATGCCTTCGGTATCCGGCTGATGCCGGCGCTCCTGGGGTTGCTGGCGCTGCTGCTGTCGCTTTTGACGCTGCGCGCCTGGGGTCCCTGGCGCGATATCTGGCCAGGCGCCCTGCTGCTGCTGCTGCCGTCCGCGTATCAGGTCATGATCCAGGCGGGGTACGCGCCCCCCGGCTATGCCTCGTTCCTTTTCCTGTCCGCGCTGGTGCTCTATCTGGCCCAGCGTTACCGGGACGCCTCCGGATGGCTGCCGGTGCGAGCCGTCGCGCTTGGGTTCTGCGCCGGCCTCGCCGTGGCCTCGCAGTCGCTGGCCCTGCCCATGCTGATGGTCGCGGCCGCGATGGTGCTGGTCGGCCGGCCGTGGCGGACGACGCGGATGGCCTTCCCGCTGTTTCTCGCCGGCGCCGCCGTCGGCTTCCTGCCCTATGTGGCGGCGAAGATCATCCATCCCGGCGCGCATGAGGTCGTGTCCGGCGTCCGTTCCGCGGCCGAATCCGTCGGCCGCGTGTGGCCGCTGATCCTGAACTACACGCTGCCCACGGCGATGGGCTTCCGTTGCACCTTGTTCCCGGATAGCGAGAACCGGCTCGATGTCCTGCCCGGCGCCGACGTGGTCTTCCCCTATCTCTGGCTGGCCGTGGCCGGCGCCGCCGCGGCGCTCTCGGCGTGGCGGATCGGTCGCGCCCTGTTCCGGGAGCGCCGGCTCGCGTTCGGCGCCGGCGACGCCTTCGTGGCCGTAGCCTGGATCGGCCTCCTGTTGTTCGCCGCCAGCAGCCGCGCCTTCTCGCATTCCTTCCGGTATCTGCTCGGGGTCGTGTGGGCCTTTCCCTTCCTGATCGCGCACCTCTATCTGGCCGCGGGCCGCCGCGCGCGCGTCGTTCTCGGCGGATTGGCCGTCGCCTGCGCGCTGCTCAATCTGGCGACGGGTTGCGCGCTCATCCGCGTCTGGGCCGGGGCCGGTTTCGCCGCCCGCGAGCCGCATATCTACGATCTGGCGCCGGCGATCGCCTACTTGCGGGAGCGGGGCATTTCGCGCTGCTACGCGAACTACTTCGATACCTACCGCATCAACTACATGACCGACGAGCGTATCCTGTGCAGTCAGCACTACAACTTCCGCTTCCGCTGGTGGCCGCTGCCCTATAAGGCGGTCGTGGATGCCTCGACCAACGTCGCCTATGTGCTGGGCCCCGCCTACCGCTTCCCGCCCGCGGAGTTCGAGGAAGCGCTCGATGCCATGTCCGTCACCTGCACGAAGACGGTGTGCGGGGATGCCACCGTGTACACCGACTTCGTGGATCGGCGCGGCGCGCCGGAGGAGCGGATTCCGGCCGCCTGGTTGACGGCAAGCGCGGCCTGCCGATCGGAAGACGCGTCGCGCGTCATCGATGACGATCTGACGACGCGCTGGTGGAGTCGCAAGACGCAGGAACCGGGCCTGTGGGTCAGCCTGCGGCTGCGCGAACCGCGACCGGTCTCGCGTCTGTCGATGTACTACGACTCCTACTACCACGACCATGCGGAAACGATGGATATCCGCGTGCGCTCCGGCGAGGTGTGGACCACCGTGGCGACCAACGTGGCGTGGAATCTGGACCATTTCGAGATGATCAACGGGCACCCGGTCTACGGGAGCATCGTGCACGGCATCCGCTTCGATCCGATCGTGGCGGACGAGGTGCGCATCGAGATCCGCGAGCCCCTGCCCGGCCGCGACTGGAGCTTCGATGAAGCGCGCCTGTTCTCGCCCGCCGCCGGGGCCGTCGTCGGACCCGGGCCGGAACGCGCCGATGCCGAGTAGGCGACCGTCCGCATCGAGACCGGCGGGCCGGCCGTACCTTCACCCCGCGAAGAAGGCTTCGTAGTCGTAGACGTCGGTGCGGCTGAGCTTCTGACCGAACACGATCAGGCTCTGGATCCGGCCTTTGCCCTCGAACGCCACATGCACGCTCGGACAGCCCGCGTCCCGAAACAGCGACACCAGGCGGTTCAGGTTGTAGCAGTTCTTCTCCATCAGTGGCTTGGATGCCTTCTCGCCGCTCAGCACGTTCAGGAGCGGGTGCAGCAACGGCACGCGCCGCCGCAGACGGCCCGCGAGTTTGACGAGCGCCGACACGCGCCGGTCGTAGACGAACTGAATCGAGGCCACGCCACCTTCGGAAAGCATACCCAACAGGCGCGCGACCAGCTTCTCGCCCCGGTGCGGCGGGATATGCTGAAACACGGCGAACGAATGGATGAAGTCGAACGGCCCCGTGATGTTCGACAGCGCATCGTCGGAGGTGAGCAACTGGAGGTTTCCGACCGACCGTTCCGCGGCATGCCGCCGGGTCTGGCTCAGCATCGCGTCGGAGACGTCCACGCCCACGGCGGTCCGGCACAGGGCGGCCATCGGGATGAGACACCGGCCGACGCCGCACCCGAAGTCGAGCGCGTCGCCCGCGATCCGGAAGTCGGGCGCGACATGCTTCCGTACCGTCGCGAGTACGTATTCGATGTGAAGCCGTCCGCTCTCGAAGAACTCGTTCAGGGACTCCGGCGTCAGGTTGTCCTTGTGGAATTTGTCGAGACTGACGACGCCGTAATAGGGGTCGTGCGCGCCGTATTTCTTCCATTCCGCGTCCGAGTTTCGGCCGAACATGATGCCCTCCTTGGCGAAGTTGTGGCACGGTACAACCCGCGCCCCCGCTTAGTAAAGCGTCAATCGCGTTGCGCCGGTTCCGTAGGGTGCATCGGCGATTGGGTGCAGTCATGGACATTCACCTGGGTGTTCCCCTGGTGTTCCCCTGGGAGCGCGGGCGTCTCGCCCGCAGTTGCCGGACATGGGCATTTCCAAGCGGGCGAGACGCCCGCGCTCGTGTGCCCAGCATGGGCCTGAACTTGTGAACTGA
>CAYYJS010000026.1:0-45446 GCA_964472315.1 uncultured Victivallales bacterium
TCCACGCGCCCGGCGGGTTGGTGCTGCCGCTTCCGGCGACCAGGTCGGCAAGCTGACTGATGTACGCGGGAATGGCGCCGGTCGGCATCAGCGTGAAACCCAGCCGTTGACGGCCCGGATCCCGGTCGGCGTACCAATTCGTCAAGGCGGCCCCGGACAGCCAGCCGGGCGGCTCGCCATAGGCATCCTCGATCCATGCCTCCGGGTAGCCGGCGATGCTGACAACCGAGGTATGCGCCGGCACGCCGTCGGCGTTGTGGTAGACCCGAAATCTCGTGCTATCGCCTTCCTCGCTCACCTCGCCAGGATACGCCACGACCGTACCGTTTGTCACGGGCGCAAAGCCCGCCGGAAAGGTGTTGGTGAAGTCGGGCGTGAAGCCGACCAGTCCCAGCCAGTTGCCGAAGGTATACGGCCCCGGCGGCACGAGCGTGGCGGCGGTACGGTTGGTGTAGGCGACATCGACCAAGGCTTCCAGATCGGCAAGAGTGTCGACGACGGCCGGCTCATCGGCCCGCAGCCCGACCGCCAACAGCGCCGCCATCCCGGCTAAAAGCCCCCCCCCTGAGTGTCATTCCCGCCAATCCCCGCACCATGGTTGCCGCTCCCCGCCGTCGTTGTTCCAGTTGTCTTTCATTGCCACGGTTCCCGCCGTCGCGCCAGCGTCCGCATTGAGACAACGACACATTGCCTAATGTGTGCGGCAGACGCAAGCGTATTCTTCACGCGGCGCACGATTTCTCGAATCGCCGTCGTGTGGGGCTTTCGGGAACTTGTCCAATATCCAACACGGAACTCCCAATATCCTTGGTCATTGGACATTCCTTGTTGGCTGTTGGGTGTGACAGCGCCCTCCAAGGCGAGTGCCGCGTTGCACGCGGCCGGCCTGCGTCCGGGGCGCGTTTCGGAGAAACGTGCCTACTCCCAGTACGCCCGGATCTCCGAGACGGGCGTTCTCTCTCCCGCGTCCCAACGCTCAACCCCCGTGGGCATCGACGCCCAACAGCCAACAAGCGGGCTGCGATTGGCCTCTTGGGGATGTGTCTCGGCTCCAGGGGCGCTGGAGCGGGAGCGCAGTCGATGCCACGGTCGCACGGTCGCTTTTCATGTCGCTTTTCATGTCGCTTTTCATTGACGCCGGCCATGGGAGGGTTCACCATTGCATGCAATTTTTCCGGCGCGGGGACATCGGTTTCCGCACGAGGAAGGATCGTGCAGCAAAAGGATTCGGAATGACTAAGGCGCCAAAGGCTCTGCTGGTATATGGCGGATGGAATGGGCATGAACCGAAGGCGTGCGCCGAGCGGTTCGCGGCTTGGATGACCACGCGAGGGTTCGCGGTGACGGTGAAGGACTCGCTGGACGCCTACCTCGATGCCGAGGTCATGAAGGACGTGACGGTGATCCTGCCGATCTGGACGATGGGGCAGATTACCGGCGAGCAGCGCAAGGCGCTGTGCGCCGCCGTGGCGTCCGGTGTCGGCCTCGCGGGCTGGCACGGCGGCATGTGCGATGCCTTCCGCAGCGATACGGAATACCAGTTCATGACCGGCGGACAATGGGTGGCTCATCCGGGCGGCGTGATCCCGTACCGTGTGGACGGCTTGAGTCAGGTGTGCCCGATCACGAGCGGGCTGCGGCCTTTCGCCATGTTGTCGGAGCAGTACTACATGCATACCGATCCGGGCAATAACGTGCTGGCGTGGACGACGTTCAGCGGTGAACACGGCAACTGTCCCTGGATCGAAGGCACGCGGATGCCGGTCGCGTGGACGCGCCGGTGGGGCCAGGGCCGGGTGTTCTACACCTCGCTTGGCCATGTCGACAAGGACTTCGATGTGCCGGAGGCGTTCGAGATCGCCAAGCGGGGCATCCAATGGGCGGCCGGACTGCCGATCGTCCAGGAATATGCGAGTGCGGGTAAGTAAGGAGCGTCAACGTCATGGCAAAGTTCAAGAAAGCTTCGGATATCAAAGTCGGGTGCATCGGTTACGGTGGCGCGTTCAACATGGGGAAGGCTCATCTCAACGAGATGGCGAAGGCGGGCATGACCCCGACCGCGGTGGCCGAGATCGATTCCGCGCGACTGGCGGTGGCGGCGACCGAGTTCCCCGGCATCGAGACGTACACGGACGTGGCCGCGATGCTGCGGAAGTCGGCGGTGAACCTGTTGGCGATCATCACGCCGCACGACACGCACGCGAAGCTGTCGTTGCAGTGCCTGCGGGCGGGGCGGCATGTCGTATGCGAGAAGCCGCTGGCCATTACGACCAAGGAATGCGACACGATGATCCGCGAAGCGGCGAAGCGCAAGCTCGTCATCTCCACGTACCACAACCGGCACTGGGACGGGAACATCCTCGAAGCGGTCAAACGTATCCGCGAAGGCGTGCTGGGCGATCTCGTACGCGTCGAGTGCCGCATGGGCGGATATGGCAAACCCGGCGACTGGTGGCGCTCGAGCCGGAGCATCTCGGGCGGCATTCTCTATGACTGGGGCGTCCACCTGCTGGAATATGCCTTGCAGGTGATCGACTCCGAGATGACCGAAGTCAGCGGCTTCGCGCATGCGGGTTTCTGGTCGGCGCAGACCAAATGGGGTGCGGACGGCAACGAGGATGAGGCCTCGGCGGTTGTGCGGTTCAAGTCCGGCTGCCTGCTGAATCTGCGGATTTCCGCCATCGAATCGAACGCGAAGCCAGGCATCGTCGAGTTTGTCGGCACGAAGGGATCCTATGTGATGGAGGGGGGCGGTTTTGAACTGTTCGAGCATCCGGTGTCCGGCGAGACGCGGGTCACGCGCGCCCGCAACCCGGCGAGCGAAGGCTGGCGCCTGTATCAGAACGTCGCCGACCACCTGACCAAAGGCACGCCGTTGGCCATCACTGGCGAATGGGCCCGCCGCCCGATCCACATTCTGGATTTGGCGGTGCGGAGCGCGGCGCTTGGTCGTGCCTTGCCCGCGCGCCACGGGTGATCGGCAATCGGGGATATTCCCCGACTGGAGAACCAAGGCCGATTTTTTACCATCGGAAGGAGAAAGCCATGCAGAGGCCTGTCGTGTTGATCATCCGTGACGGATGGGGGATCAACGAGAGAACCGAAGGGAACGCCGTTGCCGCGGCGGCTACGCCGAATGTCGACCGTTACAAGGCGGCGTATCCTTGGACCGTGCTCGATTGCGCCGGCGAACCGGTGGGGTTGCCGGAGGGATATCAGGGCTCCAGCGAGGTCGGGCACCTCAACATGGGGGCCGGGCGGATCGTGATCCAGGAGTTGAAGCGTATCGACGATGCGCTGAGCGATGGGACGCTGTTCCGGTTGCCCAAATGGGCCGCGTTCGTCGGTGCGTGGCGGCGCGGCGGCGGGCGGTTGCATCTGCTCGGCCTGTTGCAGGATGAGGGCGTGCATGCGCACCAGGAGCACCTGTTCAAGATCATGCGGCGGGCGCGCGCCGACTTCCCGGCGGGGGAGATTGTCATCCATCCGTTTCTGGATGGGCGTGACACGCCGCCGCGCAGTACGCTCGAGTATCTGGCCAGGTTGCGCACCGTCATGGATGAAGTCGGCCGTTGCCGCATCGGCACGGTGATGGGGCGTTACTACGCGATGGACCGCTCCCAGAAATGGAAGCTGACGGATACGGCCTATCATTGCATCGTGACCGGCGCGGGGCGCACGGCCGGGTCGGCCGAGGCGGCGGTCCGGGAATCGTATGCCGGGGATCGGACGCCGGACGGCGTCGAGATGTTCGACGAGTACATCCCGCCTTACCGTATCGGCGACTACGATGGCGTGCGTGACGGGGATTGCGTCTTCCATACGAACTACCGGCAGGATCGCGCGATCCAGCTCACGCTCGCGTTCGTGGACCCGAAGTACCGCGGCACTCTGAAGGTCAGGCCGAAGGTCAGCTACCTCGGTTTCACGCGCTACTACGACGAGTTCACCGAGTACCTGATGGGCCCGATGGACGCGGGCGGCGGGATGGACAACCTCCTGGGCGAGGTCATCGCCGCGGCCGGTATCCGACAGCTCCGCATCGCCGAAACCCAGAAGTTCCGGCACGTCACGAGTTTCTTCAACGGCAAGTCCACGACGCCATACAAGGGCGAAGACCAGGTGGAAGTGCCGAGTCGGTTCGATCCGGCCACGTTTGCCAGCCATCCGGAAATGGAGGCTTACAACGTGACCGACGAGTTGTTGCGTCGTCTGTCGGACAACCCGTACGGCTTTATCGCGGTCAACTACGCCAATGGCGACATGGTCGGGCATACCGGGGATTTCGACGCGGCGCGGCGCGCGATCGAAGTCGTTGACGAGTGCCTCGGCCGGCTCGTTTCGCGGTGCCTGGAGTTGAACGCCCATATCCTGATCACCGCCGATCACGGTAACTCCGAAGAGATGATCGACTACGAGACCGGCATGACCAAGACCAGCCACACGTTGAACCCCGTGGAACTGATCTACGTGGCCCGGGATGCGGCCGGGCGTACGTTGGCGCCGCGCGGCAAGTTGTCGGATATCGCGCCGACGGTGCTTTGTCTGCTTGGCCTGCCCGTGCCGGCGGAGATGACGGCGGATAACCTTGTCGTCGGCATTGGGACGTATGGCAAACCTGTTCGATAGGCGGTTCGGGCTGGCGATGACGGTCGCCGCGGCGATGCTGTGCCCGGCGGGGATGGGCGCGCTCGACATTACCGACGCATATAGTCCGCGGAATACCGAACGGCCGCAGCGCAAGTCGACGCGGTTCATCGTCCTGCACACGACGGAAGGGCCGCTGAAGGGGTCGTTGGACAAGATACGGCGGAACGGGGAGGCGCATTACGTCGTGGCCCCTAACGGCGCCGTCTACCGGTGCATCGCCAAGCACCGCATGGCCTGGCATTCCGGCCGCAGCATGTGGGACGGGTTGACCAACCTGGACCTCTGCTCGATCGGCATCGAAGTGGTCGGTTATCACAACCAGGACATCTCGGAGTCGCAGTACGTGGCGTTGCGGGAATTGCTGAAGGAACTCAAGGCGGCCTACAACGTGCCCGACGATCGGGTGCTGACGCACTCGATGGTCGCCTATGGGGCGCCGAATCGCTGGCATACGCATTCGCATCGCGGGCGCAAACGCTGTGGCATGCAGTTCGCGCGGGCGTCGGTGCGCCGGAAACTCGGGTTGGCGAGCCAGCCGCTGTTCGATCCGGATGTGCGGGCGGGACGGTTGGTGAATGCCGATCCGTACCTGGCGAAGGTTCTTTACGGAACGGCTCACGAACAGGATGTGGCCGTGACCCGGTTTACGGCGGAAGATACCTTCGTCGTCTCCAAAACGCGGTCCGCCTGGGATATCGCGCGCGATCAGTACAACAGCGCCGAGACGGTTTACGTCTACCCCGACGGCACGCGCAAGCGCGGTCATGAGATCACCAATTGGAAGGCGATGCAGATTGGCGTCCGCGTGATCATGTCGCAGTCCCCGAACGAGAATGAGCCCGAAGGGGTGCGGATCATCGGGCGTGACGGCGACACCGTCGCCGATATCGCGGGCACCGAGTACAACACGGCGCGAACGATCTATTTTCTTGCCGACGGTCGGGTCAAACAAGGCAACGAACTGACGGATGCCCAACTCCGGGCGCTGCCTTCCGGCACGCGACTGCTGGTGGGGTACGCGCACGGCGGCTATGTGACCGCGCGGCGTTCCGCCTTCGACATCTGCGGCGAGAAATGGGACTACGCATCGACCTACTATCGCCTGGCCGACGGCGCCCTGAAGTCCGGCGACCAGATCGACGCGAAATCCATCCCGCCGAGAACGATGGTGTTCTTCCGGCAATAGCAAAGCCCGCATTCGTACTACGTGGATTGCATCGGGCGGGGCGTTGCGCTACAGTCCTGGCGCATGAAACTGGTCTTCACGAGCGGCCCCAATGCCGGCGGTCGGTACACGATCGAGGGCACGATTACCATCGGGCGCGATCCCAGCAACGACATCGAGCTTGCCGACCACGCGGTTTCGCTTGTGCATTGTCAGGTCACTAGCATCCCCGAACGACGCGAGATCAAGGATCTGGGGTCGACGAATGGCACCTGGGTGAACGGCACCCGTGTGGTGAGCCGCTCGCTCGGCGATGGCGACGGGATCGTGCTGGGCGGCTGTCATATTCGCGTCGAAGTGCCCAGCGTGGGAGTCTCGCCGGCGGTGTTGCCGTCGATTCCCGTCGCCGGTAGCATCGACACTTCGGTGCAATACTTCCTCAAGCGCAAGATCGCCGAAGGCGGCATGGGGGCGATCTACGAAGCCGAGCAGATCGGCGCGGAAGGCTTCATCAAGCGGGTCGCCATCAAGACGATTCTGCCCGAGTTCGTGTCGAAGCGGGATTTCGTGTCGTCGTTTGTCGGCGAGGCGCGCCTGGTGGCGAATCTCGTGCACCAGAACATCGTGCAGATCCATCACCTCGGGCGTTACAACGACGGGTACTACATCGCCATGGAATACATCGACGGCGTGAACCTGTGCGATTTGACGCGCGAGCATACGCTGCTGAAGCGCGACGTGCCACCCGAGATCGCGGCGTACATCGCCGGTCGCGTCTGTCGCGGACTGGCGTACGCCCACGGGAAGTGCGACGAAATCGGTCGTCCGCTGGGGCTTGTGCACCGCGACGTGTCGCCGCGGAATATCATGGTGACGCGCGAGGGCGAGGTGAAGTTGACCGACTTCGGCGTGGCCAAGGCGGCGCATTTCATGGAACCCGAGGAGGGCATGGTGGTCGGCAGCGTCGAATACATGTCCCCCGAGCAGGCGCAATGCGGCGTGGTCGACGCTCGCAGCGACCTGTTTTCGCTGGGGCTTGTGCTGTACGAGTTGCTGACCGGGGTACGCGTGTTTCGCTGCGTGGACGGCAACATCGAGGCGACGATCGATCGCGTCATCCGGGATGACGTTCCCGACCCGCGGACGTGCAAGCCGGGACTCGGGCAGGAATGGGTCGATGTGCTCATGACCTGCCTGGCCCGCGATCCAGCGGCTCGCTTCGCGTCGGCCGACGCGCTCGGCGATGCGCTGGACGCGTTGCTGTCCGCGAGCGGGTCCGGCATGACGGCGGGCCGGCTCGCCGACTACGTGCGGGGGCTGCGGGCGTAGCGGGTAGTGTCAAGGGGAGGTCCATGAGACGGTTACTGCGACGAGAATCGCCGTTCGAGTCACTCGAGCAGGCGATCGGTTATCGCTTCCGCGATACGGATTTGCTGGCGCTGGCGCTGACGCATCCGTCGTACCGTTCCGAGCAGGTGGCGGTGACGTCGGACAATCAGCGGCTCGAGTTTCTGGGGGACGCCGTGCTCGGCCAACTGTCGGCGGAGCGGCTGTTCGCCGAGTTTCCGTCGAGTCCGGAGGGCGACCTGACGGCCATGCGCAGTCATCTGACCAACGGGCAGACGCTTGCGGCGATCGCGCACGATATCGGCATCGGCGACTTCCTGAACGTGGGCAAGGGCGAGGAGAACTCGGGCGGCCGACGGCGGCGATCCAACCTGGCGGACGCTCTGGAGGCCATCATCGGCGCGGCCTGGATCGACGGCGGGCGCCGTGCGGTCGACCGCGTCTTCGCGCATGTCTTCGGCACGCGACTGGCGTCGCTCGTGGGCGATACGCGGCACACGAATCCGAAAGGCATGCTGCAGGAATTCTGTCAGCGGCGGTGGAACGAGCCGCCGCGGTACCGTGTGCTGTCGGAGGACGGTCCGCCGCATGCGCGGCACTATACGGTCGATGTCGCCCTGCCCGACGGCGCCACCGCGCAGGGCGCCGGCTCCAGCAAACGCGCCGCCGAGAGCGCCGCCGCCCGCAATCTGCTGGACGCGCTGCCCGAGGCGCAGGTAGATTCCCCCACCGAACCCGGCGCGGGTGGCGCCGAACCCTTCCGACTCTAACGACAGGAGTATCCGCATGATGACGGTTCACGAAGCCAGAACGCTTCTCGAAGCGCATGGACAGGGGCACGTGTTGTCGTTCTGGGACAGGCTTGACGGCGCCCGGCGGGACGCCCTGCTGGCGCAGATCGAGACCTTGAACTTCGACACCCTCGCGTACATGAAATCGCGGATCGCGGGTGCGGCCGGAGCAGCCGCCCCGGAGTTCACGCCCGCGCCCGTGGTCGAACTGGCCGAAGTCGAGCGGCGTATCGCGGCCGATGGCGTGGCTGAGCTGGGCCGCCGGCACCTTGCCGACGGCAAAGTCGGTGTCATCCTCGTGGCCGGCGGTCAGGGCTCGCGGTTGGGGTACGAGGGACCGAAGGGGTGCTACGAAATCGGACCGGTCACCGGCGCCTCGCTGTTCGAAATCCACGCCCGCAAGATTCTGGCGCTCGAGCGCCGTCTCGGCGCCGAGGTGCCGTTTTACATCATGACCAGCGATGTCAACGACGCGGCCACGCGGGCGTATTTCGAAGCCAACGACTGGTTCGGTCTCGCGGCGTCGCGCGTCCATTTCTTCATGCAGGGCATGTGGCCGGCGTTGTGGCCGGACGGTCGGATCATCCTCGACGAACCGGGCCATATCTTCATGAGCCCCGATGGGCACGGCGGCACGTTGTCCGCGCTGAAGGATCGCGGCATGCTGGCCGATATGCGGGAACGCGGACTCGAAACGCTGTTCTACTTCCAGGTCGACAACCCGCTGGTCGAGATCGCGGACCCCGCGTTCGTGGGGATCCACCTGCGCGCGCGGGCGGACGTGTCCGTGAAAGTCTGCGCCAAGCGCGACCCCGGCGAGGGCCTGGGTGTCGTGGCGCGCGCGAACGGGCGCGACATGATTGTCGAATACACCGAACTCACCGATGCGCAGAAGACCGCGATCGGGCCGGACGGGCGGTTGCGTTTCCTGTTCGGCAGCGTGGCGATTCATCTGTTTTCGCGCGCGTTCCTCGAACAGGAGGCCGCCGCGCGGTTGCCGCTGCACGTTGCCCACAAGAAGGTGCCGTACTGCGACGAAACGGGCACGCTCGTCAAACCGGACAAGGCGAATGCGTACAAGTTCGAGAAGTTCATTTTCGACGTGCTGCCCGACGCGGGGACCTGCGTGCACGTGGAATTCAAGCGCGAGGAGGAGTTCTCGCCGGTCAAAAACGCCGACGGCAACGACTCGCCGGCGACGTGTCGGCGCGACATGATGCGCAAGTTCGCGCGCTGGCTGACCGCGGCCGGCGCGCACGTGCCGACGGCGGCCGACGGGACGCCGGTGCACCGTCTGGAAATCGACCCCTGTTTCGCGCTCGGTCCGGATGACCTTGCCGGCAAGGTCGACGGGCTGACGCTCGATGGCGATCTGCTGCTGACCGAAGACGGGGAGGATGGATGACCGAACCGGCAGGGATCCACCGTGCCGTGGGCGCGGACTATCCGGACCATCTGCGCGACGAATCGCGGCGGCCGGGGACGGCCGATTCGATTTCCTTTCCGTGCAGCGAGATCGAACTGCGCGAGCACCTGCGGTGGGCGGCGGGGTTCGGGCTGTCCGTGACGATCCAGGGGGCGCGGACGGGCATTACGGGAGGGGCCGTGCCGGACGGCGGCCACGTGATCAGCCTGTGGCGCATGCGGCGTTACCTGGGGTTGCGGCGGCATCCCGACGGCGTATCGTGGCTGCTGCGCGTGGAACCGGGCGTGCTTCTCGCGGAACTGCGCGACGCTCTGCGCGATTGGTCGATCGATACGGCCGGCTGGGATGACGAATCGGTGGCGTCTTACGGGATGTTCCGGTCGGGACGGCGCCACTTTTTTCCGCCCGACCTGACGGAGACGGGGGCCGCGCTCGGCGGCGTCGCGGCCAACAACGGCAGCGGCGCGCGGACGTTTGCCTACGGCGCCGCGCGCGCCAGCATCCAAGCGGTCCGCATCGTGCTGGTCGACGGCGATGCCGTGACGCTCGAACGCGGTCGTGAACGGGCCAGGGGCCGCGCGTTCGAGTTGGTGACCGAATCGGGCCGGCGCATCGCCGGCACGCTGCCCGCGTACACGCAGCCGGCCGTGAAGAGCGCCGCCGGGTACTACGTCCGCCCGGACATGGATCTGCTGGACCTGTTCATCGGGTCCGAAGGCACGCTGGGCGTGATCGCGTGGATGGATCTCAAACTCGTACCGATGCCGGAGGCCGTGTGGGGCGTGACCGTGTTCCTGCCCGACGAGAGCGCCGCGTTGGGCCTCGTCGAGGATGTGCGCGCGGCCGACGTGAAGCCGGCGGCCATCGAGTTTTTCGATGCGCATGTGCTCGATCTGCTGCGCGCGCACAAGGAACGTAATCCCGCGTTTGCCGATATCCCGGCGATGCCCGCGGCCTGGCACACCGCTGTCTACGTGGAGTATCATGCCGGTTCCGACGCGGCGGCCGAGGCGGCCGTGATGGCGCTCGGCGAGTCTGTCGCGGGCCGCGGCGGCGATCCCGACGCCACATGGCTGGCGGTGGGCGAGCGCGAGATCGAGCGCTTCAAAGCGTTCCGGCATGCCGCGCCCGAATGCGTCAACCTGCGGATCGACGCCTGTCGGAAGCTGGAACCGAAGGTGACCAAACTCGGGACCGATCTGGCGGCGCCGGACGGGCGGTTGCGCGAACTCATGGCCATGTATCACGCCGATCTCGACGGATCGGGCCTCGAGTACGCGATCTTCGGGCACATCGGCAACAACCACCTGCACGTGAACATCATCCCGCGCACGCTGGAGGAGTATGCACGTGGCAAGGCGATGTACCTGAAATGGGCCGGACAGGTCGTGGCCATGGGCGGCACCGTCTCGGCCGAGCACGGCATCGGCAAGCTGAAGCGCGAGATGTTGCGCGTCATGTTCGGCGAGGCGGAACTGCATGCCATGCGGGAACTGAAGCGTCTGTTCGATCCGGAGTTCCGCCTCAGCCCGGGGAATCTCTTCTGAACCGCTGGCGGGCCGCCAATCTGGTTCACCCGCGACACAAGGGCGTGGGGGGCCAGGAAACAGAATTACAATTGCTGCCAGGGGGGTTGACGCTATGGGCCGGGTCTGGCACGATTGACTCAACCTGCAGTCGGCAGTCCAACTGCTCCACGGATGATGCCCGAAAGCATAACATATTATTGGACAAATGGTTACGCTGCGATTGCACCCAACAGCCAATGCCCAATGACCGGATCAACACCCAACAGCCAACAAGGAATGTCCAATCGCCAAGGAAATCCTGTGGATATTGAGTGTGCCGTGATGGAAATTGCTCCTTTCAGGTTCAAACCCCTGCGCCTGCTTGGCGCGCGTCTGTGCGCGGTCTTGTTCGGTTGTGCCGTTGGCGTCCTCGGCGGGTGTCGGAGCGTGCGGGATCATCGCGCGGCGACTGAACGTGCGGCGGCGGATGCGGTGACCGCGGCACAGGAAGCGGCGCTCGGGAGGAGTGAACCCGTCGTCGTCGAAACGGCGGCCGACACGTTGCGCAGGCGGCTGCTGCTGGAGCAGGATTTGCCGCATGCCGACGAGTCTTCGTTTGGTGTTCGCGACATCCCCGCGTCCCCGCACTGGGCGCCGGACCGGCATGTGGCGGCGACCGGCGGCGTGTCCTGCCTCGACCTGCCGGCCGGGGCGCTGATTCTCGACCTGTCCCTGGCGCTACAGGTGGCGGCCCGGAACAGCCGCGAGTATCAGGTGGCGAAGGAAACGCTGTTCCGTCAGGCCCTGCAACTCGACTTGGTGCGCGACGACTACCGGCACACGTTTTCGGGCGCCTTGGCGGCGCGGGCGGATCGCGCCGGCGGCGGGGATGCGGGAGTGGAGACGGTTCAGGCCTCCGGCGAGGTCGGGTTCTCGCGACAACTGCTGAGCGGCGTGTCGTACAGTGCCGGACTGGCCGTGGATCTCGTCAAACTGCTCACGCAGGACGCGGCCTCGTCGATCGGCCTGCTGGCCGATGCCAGTATCGCGGTGCCGCTGATGCGCGGTGCGGGCGGCCTGGTTGCCGGCGAGCCCCTGGTGCAGGCGGAACGCGACATGATCGATGAGGTGCTGGTTTTCGAGCGCTTCAAAACGCTGTTCGCCGTACGGATCGCTTCCGCGTACTTCGGCGCGCTGCGCGAGCAGCAGCAGGTTGTCAACGCCGTGCAGAGTTACCGGCGACTGGTTCAGGCCAGCGAGCGTACCCGGCGACTTGCCGACGCCGGACGTCTGCCCGAGATCCAGTATGACCAGACGGTGCAAAGCGAGTTGCGTGCCCGCACGCGCTGGATCTCGGCCGAGCAGAGCCATGCGGATGGCATGGATACGTTCCGCGCGCAACTGGGGTTGCCGCCCGACGCCGCGGTGACCTTGGACGGCGCGGAGTTGGCGCGGTTGAATTCGCAGGTCGGCGAGGTGTTGCCGGATGGGGCGTCAGCGACGCCGGCGGCCGAAGCGACGGCGCTCGCCGCGCCCGAGGCGCCGGGCATGTTGGCGGCGGCCGGGCGTCGGGGCGATGATGTGGACAGCGAGGCCGCCGTGCGCGTGGCGCTGGAATGGCGGCTGGACATGCGGCGGGCACGCCGACGCGTGGAAGATGCCACGCGGCATGTGACGGTGGCCGCGGATGCGCTGCGCGCCGAGGTGACGCTCCTGGGATCGGCGAGGGTGGGGGACCGGCGTACCGATGCGGGCGGCGCGGGTCTCCCGGATGCGCGTCTCAAGCCCCGCGAAGGATCGTACGGCGGACTTCTGACGATCGACCTGCCCTTTGAACGTACCGCCGAGGCTGTCGCGTATCGCGCGAGTCTGATCGACCTTGAAGGCGCCGTGCGCGATCTGCAGGACCTCGAGGACGGGATCAAGATCGAAGTGCGCGGCGATCTGCGCGAACTGGCGCGGACACGCGAGGAAGTGGGCATCCAGCGCAAGGCCGTCGCCCTGGCCGAAAAGCGCGTCGCGAGCACCGACTTGTTTCTGCAGGCCGGACGGGCGCAGGTGCGCGATGTGCTTGAAGCGCAGGAGTCGCTCGTGACGGCGCAGAACGCCTTGACCGCGGCCGTGGTGTCCTACCGCCTGGCGGAGCTGGCCCTGCAACGCGACCTGGGGCGGCTTGAGGTGACGGCGGATGGTTTATGGCGCGAGGAGAAGATCGAGGAGATTGTGAAATGACGGCGGAACGTAGAGCCGGGAAACCGCGCCGGTGGTGGCCGGTGGCGGTGGGTGTCGGTGTCGCCGCGTTTGCGGCGCTTGGGTTCGGGCGATTTCTGGTTCCGGACAAGACCGCCGTGTTGCCCGATGGGGCATGGTTCCGCGTCGTTTCCGGACCGTTGACGATCAACATCGTCGAATCCGGTTCGGTGAACCCGCGCGAGCGGGAGATCATCAAATGCGAACTGGAGGGGCGAACCACGATCCTCTACCTGATCGCCGAAGGAACGCTCGTGACCAAGGGCGAACTGCTTGTCGAGTTGGATGCCAGCGCGCTGACGGATCAGAAGGTGGAGCAGGACATCCGCGTCCAGAACGCGGAGGCGGCCTTCATTCAGGCGCGCGAAAACCTGGAAGTCGTGAAAATTCTGGCCCGCAGCGACATCGATGCCGCGGTCCTTACCCTGCGGTTCGCCCGCGAGGACCTCGATCAATACCAGGCCGGCTTGTTTCCCAACGCGCTCAAGGAGACCGAAGCCCGCATCACGCTTGCGAACGAGGATTTGCAGCGTGCGTCCGAGAAGCTCGAGTGGTCGAAGGTGTTGTATGCCGAGAAGTACATCTCGGGATCCGAGAAGCGGGCCGACGAACTGGCGGTGAAGAAGGCCGAGCTTGACGTGGCCCTGGCGGAGGACAACTTGAAACTGCTGAAGGAGTTTACCTACAAGCGCAAGATGGCCGAGCTCGAGAGCGGGCTCAGTCAGGCCGAATTGGCGCTGGAACGGATCAAGCGCCGATCGAGCGCCGACACCATCCAGGCGGATGCCGCCTTGCGCGCGCGACAGTCCGAGTTCGACCGGCAGACGGAGAAGCTGGTCAAGTTGAACGTGCAGATCGCGAAAGCGCGCATCGTAGCGCCGCGCGAAGGACTGGTCGTCTATGCGACCAGTGCGCAGATGAACTGGCGCGGAAACGCGGAGCCTCTGGCGGCGGGACAGGAAGTCCGCGAACGTCAGGAGTTGATCCATTTGCCGACCGCATCGACGTTCCTCGCCGAGGTGAAGGCGCACGAGTCCAACCTCGAGCGCATCGCCGTCGGCATGCCCGTACAGGTTACCGTGGACGCCCTGCCCGGGCGCGTGTTCGGTGGAAGCATCGCGAACATCGCGCCGTTGCCCGATCCCATGAGCATGTTCATGAACCCGGACCTCAAGCTGTATACGATGCAGGTGCATATCGAGGGCGGCGGCGACGCGTTGCGCACGGGCATGAGCTGCAAGGCCGATATCCGCGTGGCGCACTACGAAGACGCGGTACAGGTGCCCGTGCAGTCGGTCGTCCGTCTCGGCGGACTGCCGACCGTGTACGTCAGGCATGGGGATGCCCCCGTGCCGCGGGCCGTGGAGATCGGGCTGGACAACAACCGGATGGTGCACATTCTCGACGGCATCGCGCCGGGCGACGAGGTGTTGCTGGCGCCGCCCTTTACCGAAGCCGTGTCGAAGAAGAAGCGCCCCACGCGCAACGCGACGGCGCCCGAACGGCCGGAGGCGCCGATGAAGCGTGAGGCGTCCGATGCGCCGCCAGCGGCGTCGCCGGCCGCCGGCACGGTGTCGGATGGCGCCGGCGCGTCGTCGACGCCATCGCCCGAGGCGTCCGGCATCGTCGTGGCGGGGGATGCGGCGCGGGTTGCGTCCGGTGGCCCCGATGCCGCGCCGGAATCGTCTCCGGAGGGCGTTCGCCGCACGCGTTCGCGGGCCGAGTCCGATCGTGCCCGATCCATGCGCCGGGCAACGGGAAGCGCCATCCCATGACGCCGACGCCCGCAGGCACCATGATCGAGTTGGTGGATATCCATCGCTCCTACCGGATGGGGACGCAGGAGGTGCATGCCCTGAACGGTGTCACGCTCGAACTGCGGCGCGGCGGTTTCTGGGCGATCATGGGACCCAGCGGCTCCGGCAAGAGCACGATGCTCAACGTGCTCGGATGTCTGGACCGCCCCACGTCGGGACGGTATCTATTGGACGGACGGCATGTGGCGACGCTCGACGATGACGCGCTGAGCGATATCCGGCTGCGGCATCTGGGGTTCATTTTTCAGAGCTTCAACCTGATTGCCCAACTGACGGTCGAGCAGAACATTCTCCTGCCGCTGTACTACCTCGGCTGGGATCATGAGCGCAGCCGGGCGCGCGCACGGGAACTGGCGGAACGCGTCGGGCTCCTCGATCGGTTGCACCACCGTCCATCGGAGTTGTCCGGCGGTCAACAACAGCGGGTGGCCATCGCGCGGGCGCTGGCCAACGATCCGAACGTGATTCTGGCCGACGAACCGACGGGCAACCTCGACTCCCGAACCGGCGACGAGATCATGGCCTTGCTGCGGGAACTCCACGCGCAGGGCAAGACCATCGTCATGGTCACGCACGAAGCCGGCGTGGCGGCCTTTGCGGAGCGCCAGGTGCACATGCTTGACGGCCGGATCGAGCGCATCGACGGGGCGGCGGGAGGCGGGGCATGAAGGAACCGCGGCTGATTCGCAATCTCTGTCTCGGCGTCCGCACGCTGTGGCTCCACAAGCTGCGGTCGTTGCTGACCATGCTCGGCGTGGTGTTCGGCGTCGGCAGCGTGATTGCCATGCTGGCGGTCGGGGAGGGTGCCGGTCGGGAAGCGTTGGAACAGATCCGGCGTCTCGGCAGTCACAACATCATCATCGACTCCGCGAAGGCGCTGGACGAGCAGGGGGAACGGAACCAGCGTGCGCGAATGAGCGTGTACGGCTTGCTCTACGACGACGATGCGCGGATCGCCGAGTGCCTGCCGCATGTGCGGAGAACCGTGCCGGTGAAGATCGTGCGTAAGGAGGGGCGTCTGGGGGGGCGCGGCATGGGCATGCGTCTGGTGGGCACGACGCCATTGTGGTTCGATCTGGTCCGACGAGAGGTGCTTGCCGGGCGCGTGCTGCGGGACCGCGACGAAACCGGGCGCGGCAATGTGGTCGTCCTCACGGAGCTTGGGGCGCGGCGGTTGCTCGCGACGCAGGAGAGCATCGGCGAGACCATTCGCATCGGCGGCGAGATCTTCGAGGTCGTCGGTATCGTGAAGAACGCGAGCGGCGGAGGAGGGATGCAGACGCCGGACGAGGAAACGGATGCCTACGTTCCGCTCAGCGTCGCGCGCGAGCGGTTCGGCGATGTCCTGTCGCAACATCAGGACGGGAACACCACACGCGAATACGTCGAACTCCATCACATCATCGCCGAAGTCGACGAGCTCGCGAACGTCGAGTCCACGGCCGAGGCCGTGACGGCGATGTTGAAGCGGTTTCACAAGCGGGTGGACTATCGCCTGCGCGTGCCGTTGGCGCTGCTGCGCCAGGCGGAGGCCACGAAGCGCACGTTCAACATCGTGCTCGGCTCGATCGCGGGCATCAGCCTGCTTGTCGGTGGTATCGGCATCATGAACATCATGCTCGCGTCGGTGACCGAGCGCACGCGCGAGATCGGCATTCGCCGCGCCATCGGCGCGAAACGGCGACAGATTATCGGACAGTTTCTGGTCGAGAGTGTCGTGCTGTCGGGGTGCGGCGGACTGATCGGCGTCGGTGTCGGGGTGCTGATCCCCGCCATGATCAGCCGGCTGTCGGGCATGCCGACCGTGGTGCCGCTGTACAGCCTCGTGCTGTCGCTGGGTATCAGTCTCGGTGTCGGCGTGGTCTTCGGCATCTACCCGGCCATCCGTGCGGCCTACCTGGATCCGATTCAGGCGTTGCGGCACGAGTGAGCGTGGCAGAAGCGGGTCATTGTAGCCCGCGCTTGCCGAGCGTGGGCTTTGCCGATGGGCGTGCCCAAGGAGAGCCGGGAGGAATGCCGGCCACTCGGACTGCGGTGCCTATTGTACGTAGTTCAGCCTTCTATGGCGTGTTCCTGCCTGACACCCAGTGTGCGTGAGAGGTCAGCCAGGAATGACCGACCTACGGGGGCGGCCTGTGCTGCCACAATCGCCGTTGCTGTGAACGTCAGGCTTGACTCGCTGTTAACGCCCTCGGTACAGTCGGTTCGCTCGGTGCGGCGTATCAAGGTGTGGACTACGGAGACTGTGACGTGTCTCGGGGAAAAGAAACGGTACTATTGGCGGTCATGGGGGTATCCCCGGCTGTTCTGACGGAGACGGTGTGGGCATTGGCCCATGAAACGCCGGCCTGTATTCCCGATCGCATCGTCGTGCTGACCACGACCCGCGGCCGGGCCGCGCTGGTCGAGAGCCTTTTCGAGACGCCGCGCTGGGCGGGGTTGCTTCGCGCGCTGGAAGCGGCTGGCGTGCGCGTCGGCCGCCGACTGCGATTCGGCCCCGCGGCGGATCACGTGGCCCTGCTTCCGGCGCTCGACGGCAGCCATGACCTATCCGATATCCTCACAACCGCCGACGCCCGGAGCTGCGCGAACGGGATTCTCCGGCATGTGCGCACGTATACCGAGACGCCGTCGACGACGCTCATCGCCTCCGTCGCCGGCGGTCGTAAGACGATGGGGGCGCTGGCCATGGCGTGCATGACGCTGGCCGCGCGCCCGATGGACCGTGTCCTGCATGTGCTTGTCGCGCCGCCGTACGATGGCGCCCTTCTGGAACCGCCGTTCTTCTATCCCTGCGAGCACGCGACGCATCGCCTACGTACCGATCCGGCGACGGTCTATTCCGGCGACGCGGACGTGACGCTGGTCGATATTCCGTTTGTCCGCATGCGGCGGGCGCCGCAGCCGTGGATCGAGACCCCGGCGACGTATGAAGACATGGTGGCCATGACCCAGGAGTCGCTTGCGGCGACAGCCTGGCCCGAGGTCGTTCTCGATTCCGTGCGGGGCGCCCTCGCGATCGGGTCGGCGGCGGTCACGGTACTGACGCCGGTCGAATACGCCGTCTTGCTGGCGATCTTGGAGCTGACGGCGGCCGGGGCCGCGCCGCGAAGTTGGGACAGTCTGGAAGACCGGTTGCGCGAACTGCGGGGCCGGACAGGCGTGCCGGCCCAGAGCGTGTGGCTGCACGACTTTCAGGCGGCGGCGCCGCTCGACATCAAGGAAGATGTCCGCAAGAGCGTCTCGCGCATTCGTGCCAAACTGCGTGCGGTTGGAATCGCTTCCCGGGTCGTGGCGCGGTTATTGCCGTCGCTGCACGCGCCGGGCGAAGCCTATCCGCGGGACCGAATACGAATTGAAGGCGGTGCGTGACGTCGCCCGACGTCACGGAGTAACGATAGCAATGCGAGTGGTGGTAGACCGGGGCTGATGAAAGGGGAGAAACCGATGCAGCGAGAAGAGACGTTCTGGAAACACAAACTCATGGCCTTCCTGCACGACCCACCCTGCAAATGCTTCGACATTGCGGGGCATGGGGCGAGGGCGCAATCGTTTCTCGGTTCGGCAGGCATCGGCGTCGAGGAACTGACTGAATTCGCCAAAACCTGCGATCGCACGGCATCCGCCGCCGACCGCTTTCCGTTTCCTGACCACCAGACGTCCGGGCTCAGATCGTCATTCGACGGCAGCGTGAACGCCCCATTCCGACATCCGCTGGGAGGGGCGTCCTGGGCTGTGCAATCGCCGCTTCCCACGGCCGATCTCGCCGAAGAGCTGTTTCAAGTGTCCATTGGCGGCGTTCCTCGCGAGCTGGACTGGCGGCGGAAGTTCTTCCTCTACTGGAGACGCTGGCCCGAGGAATCGGCACGCAAGGATGCACGGCTGGCCTATCTGCCGGCGGACACGCGCATACCGGATCACACGATCTGGAGTCACATGAGCCTGACGTCGGCGCTTCAGGGCTGCGTGCAACCGGGTGCCAAGAGCATTGACGCGGCATTCCTCATGTTTCAGTTCGGCCCCGTGCAGGAGTTCATCGGCGCGGCAAGACGCACGCGCGACTTCCTCGCCGGCTCATACTTGCTGGGGTGGTTGTCGGCGCACGCGCTCAAAGTTGTGGCCGATCTGAGGGGGCCGGACTCGGTGATCTTCCCGAGTCTCCGCGGGCAGCCAATCTTCGATGCCCTCTATCGCGAGGAACTCTACGAAGGTGTGTTGTATGGCGAGTCTTCGCTGTGGGCCAGAATGGGGTACTCGGCCGCGCAACTCCTGTCCCCGACGCTGCCCAATCGGTTCCTGGCCGTGGTGCCCGCGTCGGAAGCCGCCGCAACCGCGGAAGCGGCCGCAAAGGCCATCGAGGTTGAATGGGATACGATATGCGGTGCCGCATGGGAGGGGTTCGCGAAACTGGCGGCTCAAGTGGGTTGCCCCCCAGACGCCTCATGGCGCAAGCGCTGGCAAGGACAGACACGCGGCTACTGGAAGACCACCTGGCAGACCTGGGTGTGGCAACGCGACGTTCCCGTCGATGCGAATCTGCGTAAGGTCGAGCAACTCGCCACACAAGTGGTCCCCGAGAAGCACCGCGACGCTTGGTATTTCGAGCGGCAGGATGTTCGGAACGGAAAACTCAACAACATCGGCTTCTTCTGGCCGGCGCAGGTCGCGCAGGTCTCCCGGCTGCTGGCGATGCGCCGCAACACGCGGGAGTTCGACCAGTTCTTCACCGACGACTCGCAGGTGGGCGCCCGCAAGGACGCCTTGTCCGGCAAAGAGGAGTCCATCGGCAGCGAAGCCCTGTGGAAGGCGCTTTCGACAGGAACGAACAACCTGTTCAAGGACAACGAAGGGCCTTACGGCGCCGTTCAGATCGTCAAGCGACTTTTTCTGCGCGACGATCCGATGCCCTACCTCAAGAACCGACTTGGGCTCTCCCGATTGCCGCATCTATTCGACGCGGTCGACGAGGTCTCCGCTAGAAACGATGACCAGTCCCCCTATGTCGCGATCCTGGCGATGGATGGCGACAGCATGGGCGAGTTCATGGCGGGTGAGAAGACACCGCCGCTGATGGAACAGTTCTCCGCGGGCGCCCAGGCGTATTTCGGAGCGCTTGTCGGCTTCGACAAGACCATCCGGCGCCCATTGTCACCATCCTATCATCTGCAGTTCAGCGAGGCGCTGGCGAACTTCGCGACACGTTTTGCCGGCCCGACGGTGGATTCATTTGGCGGCCAACTGATCTACGCCGGCGGCGATGACGTGTTGGCTATGCTGCCGGCGGACAAGGCTGTTGCCTGCGCGCTCGCGCTGCGAGCCTGCTTCCGGGGTGTCATGCCTGCGTTGCTCCGCGATGACGCGCGGATCGCGGGCCGTTTCGAGGCCTTTGCGAAGCGCTTCGAGTTCCATGCCGCGTCACGCGGCTGGGTTACGCCGGCAAACGTGAAGGAATCCTATCCGCTCATGGTTCCGGGCCCTGCGACCGATATTTCGTGCGGCATCGCCATCGCCCACAGAGACCACCCCCTGCAGGCGATTATCCGAGCGGCGCAAAGCGCCGAAAAGCGCGCCAAACAGGAGTTCGGGCGCGCCGCGTTGGCCGTCGCGTTGCTCAAACGCGGAGGCGAAACCGTCCATTGGGGCTGCAAGTGGGCCGCATCTGGTCAGAATGGCAACGCACCCGAAACCCAACCCGCGCTGCTGCTCTATCACCGCTATCTGAGTTTCCGCCAAGCCGGGCAGGTCAGCAGCCGGTTCCCGTATGCGCTTGCCGAGCTTCTTGCACCGTACGACCTTGAATCCCATCGGACAGTCGATGGTCTGAATGTGAGGGAGTTGATCCTCAAGGAGTTGGAAACACCGCTCGAACGGCAATGTTCGAACACTGCCGCACGGGCGGAGTTGCGCACGCTCTGCCACGCCTACATCGAACAACTGGAGACGGGCTACTTCACAACGAACGAGGCGCGGCAGGCGTATGTTCATGCCCACGACGGCGCGGAACCGCCCACTCCGTGGCAGGATTTCGCGAAGCTGTTTCTCACAGCGGCTTTCATCGACCGCGAACGAAAGGAGCGCTGACCATGGCCTATCAACTAACCATCCGACCGCGCGACGTTCTGTTCTTTCGGGACGCGCGCCCCATGGGCGGAAGCTATGAAGGCGCCGGCGGCCAGTGGCCGTTGCCGACAACCTTCCATGCGGCGCTGCAAAGCGCACTCTACCGCGAATGGCCCGACCTCGTACCTGAATGGGAGTCGAAGCACACCCACCTCACGGACAAGGAACGGAGCCGTCAAACCGTGCGTAAGAGTGCCCTGCGCTTCGGCGGGCTGAAGACCAGCGGCCCGTTCCCAAGCCGGAACGGCACCCTCTTCTTCCCGACCCCGTCGGATGTCCACCCCGACGGTGTGTTGGCGCCTCTACAAGCGCCGGACGGCAGCGCATCGAACCTGCCCCGCTCGTTAGAGTACCCGGTGGGTATCGATTCAGCCGCCACCAAAGTAACCGTGCATCCGTGGATATCCGATCACGAGCTGGCCCGCTACCTGTCCGGCGCCCCAGACGCGAAGACGACTTGTGCAGGCGACCTGTACGTCACCGAGACGCGGCCCGGCGTCGGCATCGATGCGGCAACCGGCGCCAATGCCGAACATGTCTTCTTCCAGGCGCAGTACCTGCGTTTGCGGGAGCGGGAAGGTGTTGGTATGACCGCGTTTGCCGCCTGCGTGGCGCGCAAAGCCAGTGGGACCGAGACAGACGTGCTCGGCCATCTGTTCGCGGCCAACACGACATTGCCGCTGCAGTTCGGCGGTCAACAGGGCATTGCCTATGTCGAGGCGCTACGCACCGATGAATCTATCCCACTGTGGCGGGAACAGACGGTTCCGATCGGCACGACCCGTATCAAGTGGGTCCTGCTGTCGCCCGCCGTGTTCAACGCGGGATGGCGACCGGACTGGGTCGATGCTGACGGTGCCGTATGTCTCGTGGACGCGCCGGAACGTTCGCAGTTTGCCTCGCGGACGGAATGGCGGCAGGCCATCCACGACGCGGCCGCCGCACGTCCGATCGCCGCGTCGCTCGTGGCCGCACGGATTCCCGGTGCCGTGCCGTTCTCGGGGTGGAGCCGGAACATGAGGGGTGGCGACGAACAGAAGGAGGTTGGCGCCAAGCGCACGCTCCTGGCTGTACCGGCGGGCAGCGTCTACTACTTTAAAGCCACGTCCCCGGCAGACGCGGCGGCGCTTGTCCGCCAACTACACGGGCGCGCCCGCAGTTCGCGATATGGCGAGAGTGGTCTTGGTCTGGGTGTTTGTGGAAGATGGGATTTCATGACGATGAAGGAGGAAAGCACGCGATGAGTATGGACAGGAAGGTGATGTATCTGCTGGCTCGAACCCCGGTGCATGTCGGGGCGGGGAACTCTGTCGGAGCGGTGGACGCCCCGGTCATGCGCGAGCGCCATACCGGTATCCCTATCATTCCCGGCAGCAGTCTGAAGGGTGTGTTGAGCGACCTGTGGAACACGAAAGAACACCAGCGCTCCCCCGAAGGCGAGTGGCTGTTCGGACGCGGCAGCGACGAAAGCGCGCAGGCCGGTTCGCTACTCATCGGCGAGGCGCGGGTGCTGGCATTCCCCGTGCGTTCCGCCGCCGGTTGCTTCGCTTGGATCACCTGCCCGTTTGTGCTCCAGCGGTTCGCGCGCGACCTGGGCAAGGCGTTGCCCGGCATGTCGGAGTTGTCCGACGCCGATGCGTGCCTTGCGGCGAAGGAACTTCAGGTATCCGACAAGCGTATCGTTCTGGAGGACTATGCTTTGAATGCCGCAGGCGACGTCGCGAAGCTGGCCGAAAAACTGGTGGCGTGCATGTCGACGAGCACCGTATGGCAAAGTCTGCCGCAACACCTGGCTGTGGTGTCGAACTCCTTGTTCGCCCACTTCGTGCTCAACGCCTGCGAGGTCGTCTCGCGCGTTCGGATCAATGACGAGACCGGCACGGTGGATGGCGGCGGCCTCTTCAATCAGGAGCAGGCGCCCAGCGAGACGATGTTCTACTCGGTTCTGGTCGAGCAACAGATCGGCGCCGGCAAGGACAATCCCATCGGTGCGCTGCGTGAGAAGCTCAAGGCGATCGGCGGCGTGCTACAGATTGGCGGCGATGCGACAACCGGACTCGGCTTTTGCGATGTGGAGGTGCAGGCATGACCATCAGGAATCTGGACCAAATCCGTGCCAAGAACGCACTCGATGCGACAGACAAAGCCGTCTACCCCGCCAAAGGCGGTGGCGAGGTGGGCAAGAAGCTGCCAACCATGATCCGCGAGAATGGTGTCATGGCCACCTTGGCGTTTGTGTTGGAAAAGGACTCCAGGGGAAACTTCGCCAACGACGGCATGAAGCGCGCCATGGACAAGGTCGTCCGCCATCTGGCCGATCAGGATAATCCCAAGGTGCCTGTCGGCGTCAAGGACGCCGAAACCTGGATGCGCCATTTGGCCGACGCCGCAACCTCGGCCCAGTTGCGCGAACAGACCGACGAAGCACTGGCGTACCTCGGTTTCTTCCGCCGTTTCGCCAGAAAGGGGGAGTGACGCCATGCTATCCACCGCGACCCGCGCCGTGCGCGAGATCTTGACTGACGATTGGGAAGGCGTTCAAGCCGCTCATGCACGCCACATCGAATTGTCGACACAACAGCGATTGAACAAATATGAGAAGGAAGAACTCCCTGCCGTTGTGAAGTTCATCTGCGAGAAGGAGTACGACCGGGTTGCATCGGTCTCGCTGCGGATGGATCGCTTCGTCCACATCCCGGACAACGGCAAGAATGTCGAACTCGATGTGGTCTGCCAACGTGCCGCCGCCCGCAAGAGTCCGATCGCGCATGTCGCCTGGGCGGATCGAACGTTCGACATGCAGCTCGCCTCGCGCATGATGGTCAATCACGCCGGCGGCGTGATCGAGAATGCGGGGCTCTGTCTGCACCGCTTCTTCAACTACCCCATGATCCCTGGCTCCGCCATCAAAGGCGTAGCCCGACACTACGCCTGGGAGCAATGGCGCGCGGCCCACGACGGCGGTGATGACACAGTCGCCACCACTATCGCCCGCCGGATGCTCGCGGTATTTGGCTATCCAACTAATGACGATGCGCTGGATGACTTCATCAAGAGTCACCGTCTTTGTGCCTTCGACACCAAGGGTCGCACTGTCGCCAATGCGGGCACCGTCTGTTTCCTCCCGGCCGTGCCGGTCGACACCAACTGGCAACTGGTCACCGACGTTTTGACCCCGCATGGGGGCAATGACCACACCAATCCCATCCCATCGTTCTTTCTGGCCGTCAAGGAAGGCTGCGCCTTCCGCTTCGCCCTCAAGGCTGGCCCGCTGACCAAGTCGAACGAACTCGACTGGGCCGAAACCTGGCTCAAAGACGCCCTTCAGATCAACGGCATCGGCGCCAAGACTGCCGCCGGGTATGGGTTTTTCAGGAGTGACGCGGCACAAACCGTTGAGGCGATCAAGCTTACGCTGACGACCCCCGCGTTTATTGGGGGCGCAAGCCAGCGATCGTCGGACGACACCCGATTCCGTATCCCTTCCTTGCGCGGAATGCTGCGTTGGTGGTGGCGCACGCTCTACCGTGGCGCGCTTTCGGAAGCACAAGTCAGGGAATTGGAAGGCGTTATCTGGGGCACTACCGAACAATCCAGTCTGATCAAACTGCAGGCCATACCAGTCAACTGCAGCGTCGAAGCGTTTAACTACCGGAATCCTCAGCGCTCGTTCGAGTTGGGCTCGGAGTTTGCCCGTGACCACGGGATCAATCCCCAGGGGTCGGGCATTCTCTACCTTGCCTATGGGATGGACGAGCGAGATGTTCACCGGCACTACATCGCCCCTGGGGCATCGTGGCAGCTTCGGCTTACCCTCAGGAACAACCAAGCCCATTACAACATCGCGGGTAAGGAGATCCCCGCGGAACGCGTTCGAGAGCAGGCGATACTGGCGCTTTCGCTTCTGACGCGGTACGGCGGCATTGGTTCGAAAGCCCGGCGCGCATACGGTTCGCTGTCGTGGACTGACGCGCTATCCCGTGAAGAATGTATCGCGCAACGCGATGTATTCCTTGGCAACTTGGGCTTGCGTGTCAACGGGCACAACGTTCCATACTCACTGGAGTCTGCCATCACGGCGGCCGTCAGTATTTCCACCACGGATGTCTGGCAGGCGATCGACGCCCTCGGCCGCGCCGTGCAAGGTTTTGCGGCATCCTACAAGCACAAGGAATGCAAGATTGCACTTGGGTTGCCTCGCAAGATTCATGGACCCTATAACGACCCCATACCGCGTCGCCAGAATCCTGACACGCATCGGCCACCGCTGCAGTTGGGTCAGGGCGGGCAAGCCCGCTTTGCCGGCCCGGTGTGGTATCATCTGGAGCCGTCCAACGGTCGGTTCACCGCCCATGTCATAGCCTTCCCCTCGGACATGCGGACATTGACGGACTTGAACACCAGCACGCGCATGCTCACTGAGCTTGTCGAATATGTGCAGGGCAACTGCCAATTGAGCCGCTATGTCGCGGCTGCGCCACGTCCCGGACAACCTCGTCAGGGCGGGCGTCCGCAGCCGCCCCAGCGTCCCGCCGGCCCGCAGGCGGGAGACAATGTCGAAGTGAAGCTTCTCGATGAGAGGACTGCCAGAGGCGGATGGAAGGCCGAGCATGCAACTCTCGGCATCGGCCCCATCCAGAACAGCGCGGCTGTGCCCGATACCGTCAAAGTGGGAGACTCTGTGAAGGTGAAGATCGCAATTGCCAAGCAGGGGAATCCTGCCTTCAAATGGATTACGTCGTAGAATCCCACCCCCCGCTACTGGAAAGGAGCAACGCCACTGTTCTGAAGTCCATTTTCCCTCTTCCGATCTTCCCTCTTCCATCAACCGTCCATCTTCCATCCACCAACAAGGAGCCGTCATGAGTGAGAACCACCGCCGTTTCGAAGAACTGCCCGTCTGGCAGGACGCGCGCAAGCTTTGTCACCAGGTGTACAGCGTCTGCAAGACACCCGCGTTTCGCGCCGACGCCGACCTTGTCAGCCAGATTCGCCGCGCCGCCGTCTCGGTCCTTTCGAACATCGCCGAAGGGATGGAGCGCGGCTCCAACGACGAACTCATCGCCTTCCTCTTCTACGCCAAAGGCAGCTCCGGCGAAGTGCGCGCCCAGATCTATGTCGCCGAGGACCAGCAGTATCTCGTCGCCGGCGACGCCAACGCGATCCGCGCCCGGGCCGAATCCATCTCCCGACAGCTCTCCGGGTGGATCAAGGCGCTGCAAGCCCCGGATGCGCCGCGCGGCCCCCGCTTCCATAAGGAGCCCGCCCGCGCGAATAGACGCTGGGAAGCGCTGAAGGATCGGTTCGTGATCCTTCCCAATGGGAGCTGGGTGGAAAGGGATGATGGAAAAGGGAAAACGGAAGATGGAGTAGATGATGGAAGAGGGAAGCCGGAAGATGGAATAGGGGATGGAAGAGGGAAGCCGGAAGATGGAATAGGGGATGGAAAAGGGAAGACGGAATAGGTGATGGAACAGGGAAGACGGAAGATGGAAGAGGCAATCCCTAGAATCACCCACCCATGCGATACCCCTTCCTTCCGTCTTCCATCTTCCGATCTTCCCTCTTCCATTTTTCGATCTTCCCTCGACAAGGAGCAGCCCATGCCTGAGATCGCGTTGATTAACCTGCTCAGCGAACAGACCATCCCAAACTATCTCGCAATCCGGGAGACTCGACCAAGCCGAGTTCTCGCCTTGGTCACCGACCAATACCGCAATCAACCTGAGCGATTCCAGTCTCTCTCGGGCATCCCTCACACCGCAATTCCCATCGCCCCCTACGATTTGCAGTGCACCACGCAGGCGTTGTACGCCGCCATCAACGCGCTGCCGGACAACTTCACGGTCCTCCTGAACTTCACCGGAGGCACCAAGGTCATGGCCGTCGCGTCCGTGCTGGCGGCCATGCAACCCCCTGCACGCCCGATGGCATTGCTCTATGTCAATACGGACAAAGGGTGCTGCGATCATTACCGTTGGGATCCCTCGGGATTGACGTTCACCGAGTCGCGTCCTTTTGGTTCCACACTGTCGTTCCGCGATGTCGTCGAACTCGCGGGTGAGTCGATCCAGGCGGTGGGAGCGGATCACGCCGACGTATCGAGACGCAAGTCGCTGTCCGAATGGATGTTCGCCAATCGCGGACACCTCGCGGCGCATTACGACGATTGTTTCGAAGGTTCCGGAAGATCGAGAAAGGTGCGACCACAGCACAAGTTTGTCGTCATGGATCGCGCCCGTACCGTCGCATCAATCGAGTGGATCGGCGCAAATCTGTGCGTGGCGCCTGCGGGAAAGAGAGCGTTTGTGCCCCAACTGCACAACCCGGGCGCGTACGTCGCCGGCGGCTGGTGGGAGGAGTTCTGTCTGTTGCGCATGATCGAGGCGCGGAAATTCGATGAGGTTTTCGGCAATGTCGTGCTGCATTTGGGCGCGGAGACGCGGATGCGACGGGCGCAGAACGGGCGCACGTTGGGTGCGAAGAACGAGATCGACATTGCGGTTGCCCACCATGGCCGCGCCGCGCTGATCGAATGCAAAGCCGGCGACTGGGACGCCGACCATCTCTACAAGTTGCATGCCATCACGAAGCATATCTGTGGAACATTCGGCGCGGCGTTTCTCGTCACGGCCAAGAATGGTGTCGTCCTGCGCCGGGAGGCCCCGGAACTGATGGAGAAGGCGGCGGACCTGGACATTCGGGTGGTCGCCGGCGATGAAGTCAAGAGCCTGCCGGGCATCGTTGCTCAGGCTATAAGGAGTTCCCCGTGAGCGACCATCTCCCCCCGCAATCCCTGCTTGTCAGCGTCGGCGGTTCGCCCGCCGCGATCGTGAAGAGCATCGAGCTGAATCGGCCCGGCGCGGTCATTTTCTTTGTTTCCCGCGGCAGTTACGGCTCCGTGACGCAGGACATCCTGCCGGCCGTGCTCAAGGCCGGCGGGCGCATTCCGCCGCACGAGATCGTGGTGACGCCCGACGAGCAGGATGTCGGCGCGAGCACGTTCGCGCTGCTGCACGACGTGCCGAACGCGCTGCGGAAGCTCGGGATCGAGGGCGCATGGCCGGAGATGATTGACTTTACCGGCGGCACGAAGCCCATGAGCGCGGCCCTCGTGTGGGCCGCCAGCCGCTTCCCGTGCACCTTTTCCTACATCGGCGGGGCCACCCCGGAGTCCCGCACCAAAGGCGGCCTGGGCATCGTGATCGACAGCAAGGAGAAATGTCTGCTGCACGAGAACCCCTGGAACGAGGTCGCCTACTACGAGATCCGGCAGGCCGTCGGCTTGTTCAACGGCGGCCAGTATGCCAATGCCGTCTCGGCGTTGGGCAACGTCCTCGATCGGGTGAACGAACCGCATCGGCGGCGTCTGCTCACGTTGGTCCACGGCCTTTGGCAAGGGTATGCCGCATGGGACGACTTCGACCACGGTCGCGCCGTGCGGATGTTCGCCGCCAATGTGCGTCCGTTACAGGACGTCGCCGGGCGTGAAGATGCCTTGTGGCCAGGGTTGCAGGCGTTCGCCGAAACCGCCGCCGAGCAGTACACGATCTTGCAGGCCATTCCGACCAAGAACCCCGACGAACTGAACTGGGCGAAGATCCATGACTTGCTGGCCAATGCCCTTCGCCGCGCCCGGCTCGAACACAAGTACGACGATGCGACGGCCCGCTGCTATGCCGCCATCGAGAAGTACGGCCGGCACGCTCTGAAACTGCGCCACGGGATCGACAATGCGAAGTGCCGCCCGGAGCAGTTGCCGGAAGCCCTGCATGCCGAATACGTGCGGCGCTATGCCGTCCCGGGCGGAACTCTGCGGTTCGGGCTGCAGGCGACGTACGGCGTGCTTGTCGTACTCGACGATCCGGCGGGCAAGCGCTTTGCCGCCTGCCGCGAGGAACTCGACAAGGTGCTGCCGTTGCGCAACGCCTCCATCCTCGGTCACGGCGCGGCGCCCATCAAGCCGGATGGCTTCGATCGCCTGCTGGCGGTGGCGCTAACCCTTCTGGATACCGCGGAAGCATCGCTCACCACATTCCCGCGTTTTGCCGCCGACTGATCGCGACATCTTCCCTCTTCCTTTTCCCTCTTCCTTCATCCATCCCTTCCGCGGGACGTCGCGGGACGTCACGGAACACGCTCTCCCTCCCCGCCGCGTGCACACTGTTCCCGGCAAAGGAGGAACCGAGCGATGCCGACACTGATTCTCAGCGGCGACTGCCTCAGCGTGAATGTGGAATCCGAACGGCTGAACATCGTGCGCGGCGAAACCGACGCCGACGGACGCCGCGAGCAGCAACGCTCGCAAGTGCCGTTGCACGACATCGACCGGGTTGTTGTCGTCGGCCGGCCGGCCATGACCATTCCCGTCCTGCAGCGACTCATGTTCGCCGGGATTCCGTGCTACTTCACCACCGCCACCAACCGGTGGATCGGCAGCCTGCAGCCGGACGGCAATAAGGACGCCGCCCGCCGCGTGCGCCAGTACCAGGTGGCTTCCGATTCGGCGCTGCGGTTGCGCCTGGCGCGCGGGCTCGTTTCCGCGAAGATTCGCAACAGCCGGCGCGTGTTGCAGCGCTTGGGCGCCAACCGCGTGGACTCGTACGCGCCGGAACAGAGAACCGCCTGCGACGAGCTCGAAAAGCTCGGCGACCGTGCGGAGCGCTGCGGCGAACTCGACGAACTGCGCGGCGTCGAGGGCCTCGCGGCGGCCCGTTACTTCGGCCGCCTCGGGGCCTTCTTCCCCGCCACCGCGCCGTTCGTCACCCGCACGCGGCGGCCACCGAAGGATGCGGCGAATGCGCTGCTCTCCTGGACATACACGATCCTGCTGGGCGAGATCGACTGCGAGATTCGTTGCCGCGGCCTCGATCCGTGTCTCGGGTTCCTGCACGAGATCTCGCATGGCGCGCCGAGTCTGGCGCTTGACCTCCTGGAGCCGCTGCGCGCGCCGGTATGCGATCTGTTGAGCTTGAACCTGCTCAACCACGCCATCCTGACGGACGAGCATTTCGAGTATCGTGTCGAAGAGGGCGGCGTTTTCCTCAAGGAGGAGGCGCACAAGCCCTTCTTTCAGGGGTACGAGCGTGCGATGACGCGCAAGTTCACGCTGACGAAAGGGGCGCCGCACACGGATTTTCGGCGCATCATCGCCGATCAGGCGAGCGCCGTTTTACGGGCCATGAGCGGGGAAGAGGTCGAATTCTTCAGAATGCCATGATCGAAACGGGCGAGTACGACGGCACGGTGGTTAACGAGTTCACGCGGTACCGCATCGGCTACAGCGTCGGCGACGCCGATCCGGCGAAGGAGGTATATCGGCACATGCTCCATCTGGTGGCCTATGACATCAGCAGTCCCAAGCGCCTGCGTCGTGTCGCCAAGACCTGCGAGGACTTCGGCATACGCGTGGAATACAGCGTCTTCGAATGCGATCTGGCCGAAGACGACTTTCGGCGGCTCTGGAAGCGACTGGGGACCGTCATCGATGAAGACGAAGATTGCATCCTGGCGTACCGCATCTGCGGCGCCTGCGTCCAGCGGATCGAAAGCATGGGCAGCGTCGTGCGTCCGGGAGAGACGCTGTTCTACATGCCATAGCGGTGAGGAATCGGAATTCAGGAATCAGGAGTTGTTCCGACAGGTTTCGGCGGCAGATAGAAACGCGGAAAAACCCCGGTCTGCCGCCGACAACGCATGCGACTTATGGAGAGCGACTTATGCAAATCCAACCCCGCCAACCAGCCGCCAGAAGCGCCACCACACCCCCCTCCCGCCGAAACGCCCCCGCAACCCGCTTGCAGACAAGCACTTGAATATGCCACAGTCCCACCGGTGGAAGCAGCCGAAAGGCGATTGAGACTCCAGCGCCTCAGAATCGAACGATCGTGTGGTTAAACCCGCGTCCCACCGGTGGAAGCAGCCGAAAGGCGATTGAGACAACACGCGGCCACACCGCGCAACCCTGCACCGCATACTGCATTAGGTCCCACCGGTGGAAGCAGCCGAAAGGCGATTGAGACCGTAAGCATAAGTGATGTATTCATGGTGCCTCTTTCTTCCATGTCCCACCGGTGGAAGCAGCCGAAAGGCGATTGAGACCTCAGGACGGCCGGCCTCTTCGGGCGGTAAATCAGCAATCAAAGTCCCACCGGTGGAAGCAGCCGAAAGGCGATTGAGACCCGAGCTTCGAGGCAAGCGCCTCGACCATCTTCTGTCCCACCGGTGGAAGCAGCCGAAAGGCGATTGAGACGTGCGGACAGACCGATTGATCGCCTTCCACACCCACTTCGGGCAGTGTCCCACCGGTGGAAGCAGCCGAAAGGCGATTGAGACACCGCCCGAAGCAGTTCCGCCCTCTTCCCCTCCACCAGCATCCCGTCCCACCGGTGGAAGCAGCCGAAAGGCGATTGAGACAGGGCCTTGTGCTTGCTTGGGGTGTGCGGCCTGTTCTGTCCCACCGGTGGAAGCAGCCGAAAGGCGATTGAGACCAATGACGGCGCGGGCGGACGCGTTGCGCGCACCGACGCCGTCCCACCGGTGGAAGCAGCCGAAAGGCGATTGAGACCGCGCCATGCACGTTTGCAAACTCACCATGCATTGTCATCTCGGTCCCACCGGTGGAAGCAGCCGAAAGGCGATTGAGACAGTTGTCACGAACGCGGTCAAGGCGCACGTTTTGGAGTCCCACCGGTGGAAGCAGCCGAAAGGCGATTGAGACCTCTACCACGACATCGGCCGCTGCTCCGATAATGGCTTGCGTCCCACCGGTGGAAGCAGCCGAAAGGCGATTGAGACCCACGTTTCGGCGATGATCGCTTCGGCCGTGGCGCGGTGTCCCACCGGTGGAAGCAGCCGAAAGGCGATTGAGACCGTGCGGTCATAAGCGCCGCTCGTTCCCACGTGCGTCCATCGGATCATGTCCCACCGGTGGAAGCAGCCGAAAGGCGATTGAGACCGGTTCACAAATCGCACGTTTGAGCCAACCGTCAACTTCGGTCCCACCGGTGGAAGCAGCCGAAAGGCGATTGAGACCCTTGGGGCGATTGTCTCAGTAGCCATCGAATGTACCACGTTGAGTCCCACCGGTGGAAGCAGCCGAAAGGCGATTGAGACGCGACGGGCGCCGATGCGGGCAAGGGCTATGGATTGGCGGGGGGGTCCCACCGGTGGAAGCAGCCGAAAGGCGATTGAGACGCACTGAGCGGCCGTTCCTCATTAACGTGAACGATCATGTTACTGTCCCACCGGTGGAAGCAGCCGAAAGGCGATTGAGACTTTAAGAGGGCCGGACCGTCTCATATGTCCGCAACCCGAAAAGGTGTCCCACCGGTGGAAGCAGCCGAAAGGCGATTGAGACCCGCCTCATATCTCGCCCGTCTCACCAGATCGGCCGACCAACCGTGCTGTCCCACCGGTGGAAGCAGCCGAAAGGCGATTGAGACCCGTCGTAATTGTGTGTTACGTAACGCACTCCTAGTTTCGGTCCCACCGGTGGAAGCAGCCGAAAGGCGATTGAGACAAAACTGCACCGGCCTGTCCCATTCCAACCGCGGCGGGACTTCCAGTCCCACCGGTGGAAGCAGCCGAAAGGCGATTGAGACTCACCCTCTCCAGCGCCTTCCGCAGCCTCTCCACCCGTCCCACCGGTGGAAGCAGCCGAAAGGCGATTGAGACATTCACGTCCGCGATTGCCTGTTCTTCCGCTGTCATCTCTCCACGTCCCACCGGTGGAAGCAGCCGAAAGGCGATTGAGACGCCGTTGTCCAGTCTCGCAACTTTCTCACGTTTACCTCCTAGTATGGTCCCACCGGTGGAAGCAGCCGAAAGGCGATTGAGACGGCTGTGCAAGTGGGGTAGCAGTCCCATTCCGAATTGGCGAAGTCCCACCGGTGGAAGCAGCCGAAAGGCGATTGAGACGTCATAGGCTGGATAAGCCCACGCCTGTACTGATACAGCATCTCCTCCGTCCCACCGGTGGAAGCAGCCGAAAGGCGATTGAGACTCCAAACAGGACGTTTTGCCCTGCTTGTTCTTGCCGCCGATTTTGGGTCCCACCGGTGGAAGCAGCCGAAAGGCGATTGAGACCCGTGCGGTCATATGCGCCGCTTGTTCCCGTGTGCGTCCATCGGAGTCCCACCGGTGGAAGCAGCCGAAAGGCGATTGAGACTCCTCGGGCGGTTCGACGCCCTCGGCCAACAGGCTCGCGGTGTGTCCCACCGGTGGAAGCAGCCGAAAGGCGATTGAGACGCATGCGCCACACCGACCGGAAGGCGCGCCCATACGATCTGTCCCACCGGTGGAAGCAGCCGAAAGGCGATTGAGACTGGACTGTGCGCGCGTCCTTCGTTTTCAGGTCGGTGTCCCACCGGTGGAAGCAGCCGAAAGGCGATTGAGACTGCCCAGGTCGATTACCGCGTAGCATACCGCCTCGTACGTGTCCCACCGGTGGAAGCAGCCGAAAGGCGATTGAGACCACGTTCCGCAAATCTGTAGCTCGTCGCACATCGGTCAGCGTCCCACCGGTGGAAGCAGCCGAAAGGCGATTGAGACCGGCCGCATGCTCGCGGCATACCTGGACTGTGCGCGCGGTCCCACCGGTGGAAGCAGCCGAAAGGCGATTGAGACGGGCGCGCCGCGTAGGTGTCAGGCGTTTCACTCATGGCATGTCCCACCGGTGGAAGCAGCCGAAAGGCGATTGAGACGCCATGTGCAACTGCGGCACGCCGTACACGTCCACCGTGTCGTCCCACCGGTGGAAGCAGCCGAAAGGCGATTGAGACGTCCCGGCGTACGGTATCGGCGCGCATCTCCACACCCGCCGCTCTAGTCCCACCGGTGGAAGCAGCCGAAAGGCGATTGAGACTCCAATAGAAAGGCTACCGCGACTATACACGCCATACCGAGTCCCACCGGTGGAAGCAGCCGAAAGGCGATTGAGACTCGGCACATCATGTCAGATACACCGACGCGGAGGCGATTGCGTCCCACCGGTGGAAGCAGCCGAAAGGCGATTGAGACATACATTTCGAGCATGCTCTCGGCGTGCCCTTCGGCGTTTTGTTGTCCCACCGGTGGAAGCAGCCGAAAGGCGATTGAGACCCTTGCTTCTATCGTTTCACTCATAACTTCACCCTTTCAATAATTGTCCCACCGGTGGAAGCAGCCGAAAGGCGATTGAGACTCCGGGGCGTCGGTGTTGATGGTGTTGGTGTTCTTCGCGCAGGTGTGTCCCACCGGTGGAAGCAGCCGAAAGGCGATTGAGACACCTCCATGATCGCCCGCGTACATGCCCACGGGCGGGCTGTGGCGTCTGTCCCACCGGTGGAAGCAGCCGAAAGGCGATTGAGACCTGGCAAGGGCTATGGATTGGCGGGGGGTCATTGGTTCTCGAGTCCCACCGGTGGAAGCAGTCGAAAGGCGATTGAGACGTCAGGTTTGCAATCATCGCACACCCCACGCCCGGTACTTAGTCCCACCGGTGGAAGCAGCCGAAAGGCGATTGAGACGGACGGACCGATTGATCGCTTTCCACATCCACTTCGGGCAGTGTCCCACCGGTGGAAGCAGCCGAAAGGCGATTGAGACACAAAGGACGTTTTACACTAACGGCAACAACCACGTTTGAAGTCCCAGTCCCACCGGTGGAAGCAGCCGAAAGGCGATTGAGACCCAGCCTCAAGGCGCTTTACAAGCGAGATGTCAGACTTTCCGTCCCACCGGTGGAAGCAGCCGAAAGGCGATTGAGACATAATTTCCCCAACTGAACCCCGGAAAGCTTCCATGCGGGTGAGTCCGGTCCCACCGGTGGAAGCAGCCGAAAGGCGATTGAGACTACGCCATCTACGTCGATTATCCCTGCGCCTCCGTCGATGTCCCACCGGTGGAAGCAGCCGAAAGGCGATTGAGACAGAACTGCATACGCCCATGCCATGCTCTTCTGTTCGTTGTTGGGTCCCACCGGTGGAAGCAGCCGAAAGGCGATTGAGACTTTTTGCATATATGCGTCATCTGACCGCCGAAAGCAGTCCCACCGGTGGAAGCAGCCGAAAGGCGATTGAGACTTATCGCTGGCGCGATAATATGCGTCAATATCGTCTTGTGTGTCCCACCGGTGGAAGCAGCCGAAAGGCGATTGAGACTCGCGCCGCGAGATTCCAACAGCTTGCACCGTCGAGAGAGATTCGTGTTCCACCGGTGGAAGCAGCCGAAAGGCGATTGAGACACGACCAACGCCGCGAAAATCGGGAGAGCCGCCGAGACAGCCGAGTCCCACCGGTGGAAGCAGCCGAAAGGCGATTGAGACCATCACAGCCTTGTCGCCAATGATGATGTGATCCAGTCCCACCGGTGGAAGCAGCCGAAAGGCGATTGAGACGTCGGCGGCGAAACCGGGTAAGGCATAGATAACTCCTGTGTCCCACCGGTGGAAGCAGCCGAAAGGCGATTGAGACTGCGTATTGCCATGGTCAACTTTGAGCACAAGTGCTGTGTTTGGTCCCAACGGTGAAAGCAGCAGGCTCGGAGCGCCTGCTGTACTGGGGAGGGGTTGTGAGAAAGGCGCGTGGGGTGGGGGTGTGGGAAGGCTGCAAGCTGGTGGGGATGGAAAATGGTGGATGGGAATAGGGAAGATGACAGAAGGGGGCGAAGGGCTGGCAACGATGGATGCAGCAGGCTCGGAGCGTTTGGTGTCCGGGGAGGGGAGCAGCAGGCTCGGAGCGCCTGCTGTACTGGGGCGGGGTTGTGAGAAAGGTGCGTGGGGTGGGGGTGTGGCCGGCAGCGGTTGGCGGGGATGGAAAATGGAGGATGGGAATAGGGAAGATGTGTCCCGTCCGGCTGTAGGTTGACACTTCTCCCGTTTGAGAAGTGTCAACCTACAGCCGGACTAATGACCATTGACCAATTCCCGTTTGCGTTGAGATGGGCGGCGTAGTAGGTTTGGCGGCGTTTTCAACGGTGACGAGGAGGAGTTTCGATGATAGCGGCTCAACTGACGGGATTGCGGGCGCTGGAGGTCAACGACATTCCGGCGCCGATCCTGCATGGCGAGCGGGATGTTCTGGTGCGTGTGCGTGCCGTGGGCGTGTGCGGTTCCGATGTGCACAACTACGCCGAAGGCGGGATCGGCAAGCGCAAGGTCGTGTACCCGTTCATTCCCGGGCATGAAGCGGCCGGCGAGGTCATCGCCGTGGGTCGGGCGGTCACGCATGTGCGCCCGGGCGCCCGCATCGTAATCGAACCCGCGATACACTGCGGCGTCTGCGACCAGTGCCGGGCCGGGCGGTTTAACACATGTCGCGCGATTCGGTTCATGAGCTCCGCGGGCGAGCTTCAGGGATGCATGTGCGAGCGTGTCGTCGTACCCGAGCGAAACTGTTTCCCGATCCCCGACGGCATGACGTTTGCGCAAGCCGCCGTGTCCGAGCCGCTGTCCGTCGCCGTCTATTCCGTGCGCCAGTCCATCCCCATGACGCCGGACATCGCGATCGCCATCCTCGGCGCCGGACCGGTGGGGCTCTGCACGCTGCAGGCCGCCCGGGCCGCCGGCGGTCGGCGGTTCTACGTGACGGACCGGATCGATGGGCGTCTGGAGTTGGCGCGGCGTCTGGGCGCGACGTGGACCGGGAATCCCGATACGAGCGACATCGTGGCCGGCATCATGGCCGACGAGCCGCTGGAGATGGACGTGGTCTTCGAATGCAGCGGGAAGCCGGAGGCGCTCGATCAGGCGGTCGACCTGCTCAAGCCGGGCGGCACGCTGGTGATTACCGGGATACCGGCGGGCAGTCGCATCTCCCTGTGCATCGATTCGCTGCGGCGCAAGGATGCGACCATCTACAACGTACGGCGTCAGAACATGTGCGTGGATGCCGCGATCGGGTTGATTGCGTCGGGACAGGTCGATGCGGAGGCGTTGATCTCCCATCGCGTGCCGCTGACCGAGGCGAAGCGCGCGTTCGACCTTGTGGCGGACTATGCCGATGGCGTGGTGAAGGCGATGGTGACGAACGATTGAACGCAGGGAGCGATTGTATGGCTGACGAGATGACATGGACGCGGAAACTCGATTCGTTCGATCCCGAGGAGCGCCGCGCGGCGTTGCGCGCCCTCGTGCAGGCGTATGGCGGCACGTTGCCGGGCGAAGGACCGAATGTGAACATGCACATCCATTCGTTCTTTTCCTACAACGCCGAGGGCTGGTCGCCGTCGCACGTCGCCTGGGCGGCGCGGAAGGCGGGGCTCCGCGCGGCGGGTCTGTGCGACTTCGACGTCCTCGACGGGCTCGATGAGTTTCTGGAGGCCGGGTGTGTCGTCGGCCTGCGCGCGACCGTGAATATCGAGACGCGGGCCTACGTGCCCGAGTATGCGAGCGTCGATATCAACTCGCCCGGCGAGCCCGGCGTGAAATACATCATGGGCGCGGGGTTCACGCGTCTGCCGGGCGCCGGCACCGCCGCGGCCAAGGGTCTGGTAGGGTACAAGGCGCGCGCCGCCCGACGCAACATCGACCTTGTGGCGCGCATCAACCCGCACGTGCCCGCGATCGCCGTGGATTACGCGCGCGACGTACTGCCGTTGACGCCCGCGGACGGGGCGACGGAGCGGCATATCATCCGCGCCTACACGAACAAGGCCGCGGAGGTGTTTCCCGCGCGTGATGCCCGTGTCGCCTTCTGGAGCCACACCCTGGGCAAGCCGGTCGGCGATGTCGCCCGTTTGTCGGATGACGTGCCCGCTCTGGAGGAAGCCGTGCGGTCCCGTCTGGCCAAGCGCGGCGGCTTCGGCTACGAGCAACCGTCCCCGTCGACGTTTCCCGTCGTCGATGAGTTCATCGCGTGGGTCAAGGCCTGTGGCGCGATTCCGATGACGACCTGGTTGGACGGCACGAGCGGCGGCGAGGCCGATCCCGAGGCGCTGCTCGACTGCATGACCGCCAAGGGGTGCGTGGCCGTCAACATCGTTCCCGACCGGAACTGGAACTATGCCGACCCCGAGAAGCGGAAACGGATGGCGCATAACCTTGCCGTTTTCGTGGCGGCCGCCGGGCGCCGCCGGCAGCCGGTCAACATCGGAACCGAGATGAACAAGCAGGGTCTGCCGTTCGCGGACGATCTCGGGGGCCCGGTGCTGAGCGCGCATCGCGAGGCGTTCACCCGCGGCGCCGACATCATGGTCGGGCACTCGGTGCTGGCGCGCTATGCCGATTGCGGGTACCTGAGCGCGCGGGCGGCGGCGGAGTTTCCGGATGTCGGAGTGAAGAATGACCTGTTCGCGGCGGTGGGCCGTCTGCCGGCGGTGACGCTGGCGATGGCGAGCGACTTGCTGGATGCGGGGCCCGAAGTGGCGTTCGACGAACTGGTGGAAGCGGCGCGGCGGGCCTGAGTGTCGCGGCGACAGGGTTGCGAGTGAAACGAAGCGATAGGGAGTATGGCGTGGATAGGCAGTTGCTGGAAGTGGCGATGGCGATTCGGATGACGAGTTCGGACGCGGGTCCGTCCGGCGCGGGACACGCATGTTCCCTCGTGGCGATCGACGATTCGGCGGATGCCGTGAGTTTGAGCCGGGCTACGCGTGCCCTGGAGGCCCGTGTGCCGCGCGATGGCGTCATGGTGTTGGAGGCGGGAGCGGACGGAGCGGCGGCGGCCGCCGGTGTGCGGGCGTTTCTGGCGCGGCATGGGGCCGCGCCGTCCGTGGTTGCGCTGCCGGGCCACGCACTGTTCCCGCGGGCCGACACGCCGACGGCGCTGTCGGCGCTGCGCGGGCGCCTCGCGGGCGTCGTTCCCGAGCCGTCGACCGCGACCGCGGAAACGCGCATGCGGGGCTGCGTGGCCATCGTCACCGGCGCCGCGCAGGGGTTTGGCCGCGGTATCGCCGAGCAGCTTGTGCGCCACGGCGCGGCCGTGGTGATCGCGGATGTCAACGACGCGCTGGGCGAAGCGACGGCGCGCGAGCTTTGCGCGGCGTGCGGCGCGGGGTGCGCGGTGTTCGCGCATGTCGACATCACCGACCTGGCTTCGGTCGAAAGCGGCATCCAGCGGGCGATCGCCGGCTATGGCGGCATCGATCTGTTCGTGGCCAACGCCGGCATCCTCAAGGCGGGGAGCCTGGCCGACATGGACGCCGCGTCGTTCGACCTCGTGACGCGTGTAAACTACACGGGCTACTTCACCTGCGCCAAGGCTGTCGCGCCCTGGATGCGGCTTCAGCATCGGCTGAATCCGCGGCACTTCATGGACATCGTCCAGATCAACTCCAAATCCGGACTCGAAGGCAGCAAGAACAACTCGGCGTACGCCGGCAGCAAGTTCGGAACTATCGGGCTGACGCAATCGTTCGCGCTCGAACTGGTGGGCGACAACATCAAGGTCAACTCCATCTGTCCGGGCAACTACTTCGACGGGCCATTGTGGTCCGATCCCGAGCGCGGGTTGTTCGTCCAGTACCTGCGGGCCGGCAAGGTGCCCGGCGCGAAGACCATCGACGACATCCGGGCGTTCTACATGGGCAAGGTTCCGATGAACCGGGGGTGTACGCCCGAGGACGTGGCTATCGCGATCTTGTACCTGCGCGACCAGAAGTACGAGACGGGACAGGCGCTGCCCGTGACCGGCGGCCAGGTGATGTTGAATTGAGCGCGCAGGGCCGCGCGCCGGTTCTCGCGGTGCTGCTGTGGATCGGGCTTTCCGGCGTCGCCGGGGCCGCCGCGGCCGATGAGATCGTGTCCGCCGCGCGCGCACGACTCCGGTCGTTCGCGGATACGGCAACGGCGGGAACGACAGCGGAGGAAGACGCGTTTCAAGCGCATTACGGTTTGCCGGTCACCGGATGTGTGCGGCGGGCCGGCGTCATCGAAGTCGACCGCCGGCGCATCTTCGTGCAGACCTTCGAGCCGTCCCCGGCGAAAGGCGGCGTGCTGGTTGCGCACGGGTACTACGACCACGCCGGCGCCCTGTCGGCGGCGATCCGCATGCTGGTGCGCAGCGGGTATGCGGTGCTGGTGTACGATCAGCCCGGGCATGGACTTTCGGACGGGCCGCGCGCCGACATCGATGACTTCGCGCGGTATGTGGCCGTGTTCGACGCGGCCGAGGCGCTGCTGCGCGCGACGCTGCCGCCGCCGTACGCCTGCGTGGCGCACAGCCTGGGGTGCGCGGCGGTGCTGGAGCACCTGGTCGGTCGGTCCACGATCGGATTCCGGCGGGTCGTTCTGGTGGCCCCGTTGATCCGGTCCTCCGCATGGCGCCTGTCGCGGTTTGGGAATGCCGTGGCGGGGACGGTGGTCGACTCCCTGCCGCGCACGTTCCGGAGCAACTCGGCGGACGAAGCGTTCCTGGCATCGGTGAAGGCCGATCCCCTGCAGGCGCGGCACGTTCCTCTGCACTGGGTGGATGCGTTGGGGGCGTGGAACAAGCGGGTCGAGTCGTTCGATCCGGCGCCGCACGCGGTGGCCGTCCTGCAAGGCACGGACGACGCCACCGTGGACTGGGAGTACAATCTGCCGCGGTTGCGCGAACTCTTTCCGCGCGGTTGCGATGTCCACCTGTTCCCGGACGGCGGGCACCAACTGCTCAACGAAGGCGAGCCGATGCGCACACGCGTGTTCGAGACGCTCCGCGCGCTGCTGGACGGCATGCGCACGGAGTGAGTCCCGGAAACAGGCGATAAGGGACACACCATTCATTAGCTTGCGTGTTGGCGTGGGCGGGAATAGGGTGCGGGTTGGCGTGAGAGGTGGATGCGCGGGGCGGTTGCGGGGTAAGGCATAGGAGGTTGGTATGAGGATCGCACGGGTGCGGGGATCGGGGTTGTCTTACTACCATGTGATTTCGCGGGTGATCGAGCGGCGGCCCGTGTTGGATCGGTCGGAGAAGGAACGCCTGCGGGACTTGATGCGCCAGGCCGAGTCATTTACCGGGGTACGGGTGTTGACGTACGCGATTCTCGACAATCATTTCCATCTTCTCCTGGAAGTCGGAAACGATGTGCGCGTCTCCGATAGAGAAGTGATCAGGCGTGTTCATGACCGGTACGGCAAGGCGTCCGCGATGGCGCTGGGCGCGGCGGTGCGCGAGGCCCGCAAGGCCGGCACGCCCGGCGCGGTGGATGCCTTGCTGGGCGGGTATCGATTGCGGATGAACGCTCTGTCGTTCTTCATGAAAGACCTGCTCCATGTCTACACGCAGGGGTATAACCGGCGGCATCAGCGACGCGGGACGTTGTGGGAGGGGCGGTTCAAGAGCATGCTGGTGGAAGGACGGGGCGAGGCGTTATCGATGATGGCGGCCTATATCGACCTGAACGCGGTCCGCGCCGGCATCGTGAAGGACCCGAAGGATTACCTTTTCTGCGGATATGGCGAGGCGAGCGCCGGTTCGGAAGATGCCCGCGCCGGAATTCGGACGATCCTCAAGCTGCTGGATCAGCCGATCGGCCGGGGTTGGGGCGGCGAACGCTACCGCGAATTCCTGCACCTGCAAGGCATGGCCCACGGCAAGGGTGGCACGGCGGGGGAATCGTTCAAGAAACAGGCCGAAAAGGTGCTCAAGGAAGGCGGCGATCTGAGCAAGGCCGAGTTGCTGCGCTGCCGTGTGCGGTACTTCAGCGACGGCGTCGTATTGGGCGGCAAGGCGTTTGTGCAGGACACCTTCCTGGCGCACCGTGACCAATTCGGGCTCAAACGCCGCAGCGGGCCGCGCAAACTGCGGAACGCGGCCACGCCGGGTCTGTTCACCATGCGCGACCTGCGTGTGACGCCGATCGCGCCCAGCGGCTGATCGATCGTTCCCCGCCGATCGTTCAAAATGGTGGAGGTGGGGGGAATCGAACCCCCGTCCGCGGTGGCGTCACATCAGCATCTACGTGTGTGTTTTGCCATTGGGTTCTCGCAGGCGGCACTGCCGGCAAACGGGGCCATGCCTACTGCCAGCGCGCTGTTTGGTTCTTGTCCCGCCCCCCGTGCGCACGGGCTTGGAACCAGCCTGCTGTCGTCGCCTCGCCCCGCCTAGCAGGCGTTGGCGGCGAGACGCGTCGCCCTTATTTAGGCGGCGAGTGCGTACTCTTCGTTGGCACTTGTTGTTTTTGCCCGGGTGTTTTACGAGGCCAACCAGGCGTCCTCGACACGCAACTGAAGCTTCAACCGTCACGTCGAAACCAGTCACCCCCAGATTCAAAGATCGGAGAGTAGTATCGGCGAGCCGCCGCGGAATGTCGAGCGGAACCGTCGCGTCGGACGAATCGGGAAGGCCGTGACGTGGAGGGCGGGCGCGAAAAAAACGCCCGATACCCGACAAGCGGGTATCGGGCGCCGGATCGTCGCTTCTCAGTTCCGGCCGCGGCCGGCGACACCCTTGGTGGCCTTGGTGACTTCCTTGGCCTTCTCGCGCGGGCGGAGGCCGCGGACGGCCTTGCCGGTCTGCCACATCTCGGAGTTGCCGAGCACGGCGAGTTCCTTGTCCAGCAACTCCTTGTAGTCCTTGCCGCCGCACATACGGATGACGCGGGCGGTTTCCTTGCCCGACTTGACGGCTTCGTACAGTTCCTTGAAGACCGGCAGCGTGGCCTTCTTGAACTTCGGGCGCCAATCGAGGGCGCCGCGCTGGGCGGTGGCCGAGCAGTTCGAGAACATCCAGTCCATGCCGTTCTCGTCGACGAGGCGAATCAGGCTTTGCGTGAGTTCCTCGACGGTCTCGTTGAACGCTTCGCTCGGGCTGTGGCCGTTCTTGCGCAAGGTATCGTACTGGGCTTCCATCACACCGGCCAGCGCACCCATCAGGATGCCGCGTTCGCCGGTCAGATCGCTGTGCACCTCTTGCTCGAAGGTCGTCGGGAACAGATAGCCGGAGCCGATGCCGATACCGAGAGCGAGGCAGCGCTCTTCAGCGCGTCCGGTGGCGTCCTGGAACACGGCGTAGCTGGAGTTGATGCCGGCGCCCGAGAGGAAGTTGCGTCGCACCGAGGTGCCGGAACCCTTTGGCGCCACCATGATCACATCCACGTCGGCCGGCGGGATTACCTTGGTCTGTTCCTTGTAGACGATGGAAAACCCGTGCGAGAAGTAGAGCGCGTCGCCGGGGTTGAGGCATTTCTTGACCAGGGGCCAGATCACCCGTTGGGCGGCGTCGGTTACGAGCATCTGGATGACGGTTCCGCGCGTGGCGGCTTCCTCGATATCGAACAGCGTCTGGCCCGGCACCCAGCCGTCCCTGACGGCGCGGTCCCAGTCCTTCTTGTATGCCTTGGCTTGTCCGATGATGACGTTGAAGCCGTTGTCCTTGAGGTTAAGCGCCTGGGCGGGGCCCTGCACGCCGTACCCGATGATGGCGATGGTCTCGTTCTTGAGCACCTTGCGCGCCCTGCTCATCGGGAACTCTTTGCGCATGACGACGGTCTCTTTGACTCCGCCAAAATCGATGATTGCCATGATGTACCTCCGCTTGTGTCTCTGTTGCCGAAAAAGCCGTAGTTTAGAGAGTTCGCGCCCGTGGTCAATGACTTTCGCCCGCGGTTTCCGAGTTGACAGGCCCCGCCACGAACGTATGCTGGCCACGTTTCTTTTCCTGTCACACCCCCGTAGCTCAGTCGGATAGAGCATCGGATTTCTAATCCGAGGGTCGCAGGTTCGAATCCTGCCGGGGGTGCCAATGCAAGGGGCGGGTCATGGAAGCATGAAGAGGATCGAATGCATGGCGTGGGGCATGGGACTGGCCGCGGCCCTGATTGGAATGCGGGCGCCGGTGGACCGACCGATGGATGCCGTGCCGGTGTGGACCGGCGATCCGGAATGGGCGCCGGTGGCGACGGAGCTTGCGGGTGCAGGCTTCACCGAGCTGACGATGCACACGGTGCGCGATGCCCTGGCGCTCGGCATGGGCGGCGACGATGAAATGGGCGGCGACTTCAGGATGCCGGAGCCGGGCTTCCTGGCCCGACAGTTTCCCGGCGCGAACAGCTTTGTGGCGCCGCCTGTCGTCATTACGCCCGACGACGCTTCCAGATCCGAGGTTGGCGCATCCGGGTTCGGATTCGAGCCCGAGACGGACCCGTTCGGGGCGTTCGGTGTAAAAGAGCCGAGCCTGGGGTGGCTGACCGATGCCGTCCGGGAACAGGAACGCGTCGGCGAGGACGCCGAAGCGACCGCGCCGCAGTCCTTGCGGTCCCTGATGCGTGGCGGTCTGCGCGATCCCTATGCGACGGGTTGGCCGTCCGAGGAACGGTAGCCGTTACACGAGCGTGACGCGATTCTCGCCGGTCACGGCTTCGCCGATGATGACCGGCGCCGCGCGGAATCTCCGGAGCACGCGCAGTGCCTCGGCGACATCTTCCGGGCGAACGACCACGACGTAGCCGATTCCCATGTTGAATACGCGGTACATCTCATCGGACTCGACCTGGCCGGTATCGCCGATGAACCGGTACACAGGCGGAACGCGCCACGTCGACTTGTCGACCACGATCCCGACGCCCGGCGGCAGTACGCGTGGGACGTTGTCGAAGAGTCCGCCGCCGGTGATATGCGCCATGCCGCTGACGCGGACGGCATCCATCAGTGCCACGATGGGTTTCAGATAGCTGCGGTGCACGGCGAGCAGGATGTCGGCCACGGTCTTTCCCGTGCCGGGCAGAATGCTATCGATGCCGAGTCCGGCGGTCTCGAAAATCACCTTGCGGGCGAGCGAGTAGCCGTTGGTATGCAAGCCGGTTGACGGCAGCCCGATAACCACATCGCCGGGCCGGATGCGTTCGCCGGTGATGACGCGCTTGCGCGGCACGGCGCCGACGATGGTGCCGACGAGGTCGTATTCGCCTTCCGGATAGAGCCCGGGCATCTCGGCGGTTTCGCCGCCGAGCAGCGCGCAGCCGTTCTCGCGGCAGGCCTTGCAGAGGCCGCTGACCACATCCTTGAAGACCGTCGCGCGCAACCGGGCCGTGCCGACGTAGTCCAGGAAGAACAGCGGCGTGGCGCCCTGCACGAGAATGTCGTTCACACAGTGGTTCACCAGATCCTGCCCGACGGTGGTGTGCCGGTTGGCCATCAGGGCGACCTTCAACTTCGTCCCGACGCCGTCGGCGCTGGCGACGAGAACGGCGTCCTTGCCGGGCGACTCGAACAGGCCGCCGAACGAACCGATGTCGCTGAGCACGCCCTTGATCGACGTCGCTTTCACCATCTTCTTGATCGCCGACAGCCCGGCCATCTTCTCGTCGATATCGACGCCGGCCGCCGCATAGGCTGATTTCGTCGTGGCCATGATTGCACTCCTTGTGAGGTACGCTCCGAGATCCGCGAATGAACGGGCGCACTATACCGGATCGGCGCCGACCGGAGCAAGGCGCATCCGCGGGGATCAGCGGTTCTCATCTTCGGCAATCTCC
>CAYYJS010000027.1:0-44148 GCA_964472315.1 uncultured Victivallales bacterium
CGGAGGTACCCATGACATGAACACCAACCCCAACCCCGAAAGGACCAGACCATCAGGAAGAATCCGATTGAGCCAGACAACACTCAGTGGCACCATGAGGCAATGAGTATGGATTGGAGCAACTGTGCCGTGGTAGAGCGGGAACCCGGTCGCCCCAATGGTGCCTGGTTGTTTAGAGGCACCCGGATTCCCGTGCACGCTCTCTTTGAAGGTCTCGAGAGCGGCGCTTCCGTGGATGACTTTCTGGAGTGGTTTCCCGGGGTGACGCGGCAACAGGTAGACACCGTCCTTGAGTACGTGGCAGCAGGACTTCGTGCAGTGGAGGCGCCTGAAGGCAATATGATGGATAAGACGGATGCTCTCCGCGCAATCCTCTACGAGGCAGCGGTGCTGGGTGCGGCGCTGCTTGCGCTTCGGGCGTCGCCTCCTCGGAATGATGTCGGGCGGGGAACAGACCAACTTGCGGTGGAGGCTGCCCTCGTCAAGTTTCGGTCACTGCACAGCCTTCTCTACGGTCAGACAACGAACGACGATCTCACGCTGTCTGAACTGGGGACGTGGCGCCCATTGGATTCCCCGTCGAAAGGCGAGATGAAGCGTCTGAGACGCTCTATCAACAAATACTGTGCCCACATCTCGCGGAAACGCGCAAAGGAAGATTGGCCGAATTTCTTCCTTCCACGCCCGCCGCAGTTTGAATCTATGTGTCGGGAAATCCTGCTTCAGTCGTGGCGTCTGATCGAGGTACTACGCGAGGCCGGGTGCGATATGAACGAGCACGCAACGAAATACTACAACCACTTGAGAGAGACAATCGAGTGGGCGCAACAAGACGAGTCGACCGTGCATTCCGAAGCCGGTCCGAGCGCGCCTTCCGATGAAACGTGACATGCGAGGATGGAAGGCGATGAGATATGCCGCTCGTGCGCTGACTCAGAGAGTCCTGAACGTGCTGGGCAACGGAACGTGCGCGTCGGCGATGCGCGCATGTGTGATGCAGGTCTTCGCAGGAACCAGCATCAGACCCTGGACGGAAATCGGTGCTGCATCAGTGGTTGAGTCGCCAAATCCACTCGAACTGATGGAATGCAAGGTCGTGCCCGTACTGCGCAATGTTATCCTTCACATTCACGATGAGACATCGAGGTGTGCCCCCGTTTGCCGGCCCACGCAGCCCGCGTCCGATCATCTGCTGATACAGCCCCGGGCTATAGACCGGACGCGTGACGTATAGCGCCCGCACGGCGGGGGCATCGAAGCCGGTTGTCAGAACGCCGTAGTTCGTCAAGACGCGGATCTCCTTACGCTTGAACGCAGCAATGGCGTGCCTTCGGCGTCCGGCAGCCGTGTCGCCCGAGATGGCACAGGCTGAAATCCCGCGCATATTGAGGCGCACGGCAAGGTCTTCCGCATGCTCGACGCTTGCCGCAAAAACCAGAATCGGCCAATCGGCCGGCTGGTTGCCGATATGCTCCAGTATCCGCCGATTGCGGGCTTCCATCCGCCCCAGTGCGATCTCTGCTGCGCCGGGGAGTACCTTGAACCTGTCCAAGCTTGATTGCTGCTCAGGGGAAAGTGTGATGGTTTCGCCTTCCAGTGGTTCAGCATGGTCGGCGTACGCGAGCACCCCTAAGCTCTGGAGGTGCCGGTAGAGTTCCTTGATCTCACCGAACCCCAGATCGAACCTGCGATGCTCGAATCGGAATGCAAGCCGCCATGTCTCTCTCTCGTCTGCACCGCCGCGGAAGGGAGTCGCCGTGAGGCCGATAAGCGGCCTCGCCGTGTGGTATTGATCCAACCCCAGTTTCGCCAGAATACGCGTGTAGCTGGTCTCCGTAGCCCCATGTGCCTCATCGATCACAACGACATCCGGGGACCAGATCCAAACGAAGTCCGGGCGATCAAGCCGGTTCAGGAGTGACTGGAAAGTGGCCACAACCAAACACGTGCCGGACTCGGGCGGCCGGACTTTCTCGTTCGTCGTTCCCCACAGCCGATTGATGCGAAGCTTCCCGTTGTTCGGGCCGATGCTACGCCACGCCTGCGACCAACTCTCAACGCTTTGCTCGCAGAGTTCGTCGCTTTGTGCGATCCAGAGGACAGTCGCGGGTGCTTCGCGTTCCTTGGCCCACTCAATGATGGCCTGCACAGCTATTCGCGTTTTCCCTGCACCGGTGGGTAGCGATAGTATTCCACGACTGGGTTGCGTGTCCTTGATAGACTGCAGGAGTTCGTCTCGCATTGTCTTCTGAAAGTCGTGAAGCTCAGGCAATTGGACCGGACCAAGAACGTCGTCCCATGGTTGACGCCCTTGTCCCGGGAAACCGGCATATTCCGCCGGAAACCCGAGATCCCGAACAAATGCTGCTGCGGTTGGGCTACCAGCCCATCGTTCAGGAGGACGCAAGCCTTTCGAGGCCAAGGCGTCCCGGTATGCCTTCAGCACCTCCACTCCATGGACCGAGTGCGCCAACCGAGCCACATCCAATTCACTATACTCGCCGTGAGCCTCAAGCCATTGCATGTGTCTCTGCGGAATGCCGGCCCGCAACGGCCCGATCCCGATTGCCGCAACGAGTTTCGCATCCAATGATTCGTGCTCGCGTATGCTTGCCAGGCGTTCCTGCGTGGCCGCGTCATCGGCTGCTGCCGCAATGCGTATCCGATCTGCTCCAGCAATGGGGAAGGGGATCTGCGCGGCGAGCTGGTCAACCAACCACCGGGCAGATCGATCCCCGGTGAAGTACAGGCATGAATCGCGAAACGAGCTTTCGATCGGATGCATCGACAGGCCAGCGTCCGTGCTGCGCAATTCAAGCCATAGTGCGTCACATGACTGGAGTGAGATGTCGGCGGGGAATCCGGACTGGTCGCGGAGCAAGGCCAAGCGATCAATGGCCCGCCCTCGCTCCTGCGTCGCCGCGAACCGCAGTTCGCTGCGGGCAGTTTGTCGGAGTGACCACCGACTGACCAGGGAATCTGCAACCGACTGCCGCGGCGCAAACAACGCAGGTTGCCCCTGGCGTTGCAGAACATCGGCCTCGCTGCGGTCTGACGTTATGTAGATTTGGCTTGGAGGGCGCGTCGTCCACCCGTTTTCCAGCCGGCAACGAAGCGTAGCCGGGGCATCTTCCGAATGCCGGGATGTCAAAGCATAGAAGGATGTCAGCGTGGCTTCGTCTCCGGCAAAAGCGGAAGCAGCAGCGAGTGCCATGCCCCAATGTGACTGCGTGAGCGCATCAACGTCGGACGGCAAAGAGAAGAGTACCGCCGCAGGAGCGTCACAGTCGGCCACGGGAAGGAAACTCGCCAGATTGCCGAGGGAAGGGCCTACCGAAGCTGCCGCGGGCATCGGGCCACGACTCGTCCGCACCCACCCATGTCGTTTCAGTACCCATGCGACAAATCCGACATACGGGACCTGGGGATAGGCATCTGGCCGGGTCCTATGGACGAGCGTGCAGCCTGGATTCGCCAACGCACAAGGCAGAAGCGCGTTCGTCATCCTGACTGCCGCATCGTTGCGCAGGGTCTCGATAGGGTCTAGGGGGGCCATATGTTTTGCTTGGATGAAGGCCACGTACCCCGCTTGTGGCGTCGAGTATTTGCGGTGGTTACATTCTGTCCGGAAGTAGACGTCGGCGGTCTCACGGTAGCTATCCCAGAGGCTTCCGGTGGCTACCTGACATTCGGTTGGAGAAGCTACCGCGCCGAATTCCCGGAGCAGATTGAGGTCGTCGCTGTGATACGTTGTGTCGATGGTGGCCGCTTTCACGTCATCGTTGACGGGGGTCGAAGTGATCGGGCCGGGCAGAAGCAGTTGGCTGAGAGGCTTGAAGCATCCCGACTGCGCCCTGGCTCTAACCTCCGGTCGAAAAGATGGCCAACTCCACAGCGGCACAAATACGCGTCTTGCAGTTTCTGCATCAAGCTTGCGTGACAGCGTCCAGAATCGAACCCAGTCAATATTGGACCCGCTGCGCGACAAAAAGGCACGGAAAACCGCCTCATCACTTACCGCCGAGATCCCGAATCGGTCTGCGAGTATGTGTCGGGCTTCCGGATCGGACGCGACATCGGGATGAACCAAGTTTTCGTGAGCAGTTACCGCATCCTCGTTGCCATCCGGAAACGAAAGGGTGTCTTTGTCGGGCACTACAAGGCGATTGTCCTTGGTCAGCACAATGGCGGATAGCTTCAGCAGATACTCGTCCCCAGCCGTACGTTCCTTCGAATCCAGGATTAAGCCCGCAAGTCGAATGACGGCGATGGACTTCGCGGGGGTTGGCTTTGTCAGCAGCGCGCCGAGCCATGTGCGAAGATCCATCTGCCCGCAACCAAGGGGTGATGCACGCTTCGACCGAATACCCGTTTCGGCGGTGCGGTGGACCAAGATATCGGGTTCGTGGGATCCATGTTCGATGAACCATCCATCGAGGTGCGCTCCGCGGGCTATCGGGGGACGCAGGCTGAGTTCCTTTGGAACTCGTGCAGCTCCGCTGGTCGATGGCATGCACTTGCTCTGCTGGAGTGCAGCATAGACGGCTTCGTTGAGAACACGGTCCGCCCAGCCGACGTCATCCTGTGCCGGGAGCGCGTCCAGGAATCTCGCGGGATCGATCCTCGTGTTCAATGCATCGATGTGTTGAGCAACGAGGGTTGCCGACCGGCGCAGCATTTCCCCGTTGAAAGCGCCGCGCAATAGCTTCTCCCGGAAGGAATCCGTCTTCCATGGAGCATTGAGAATCACTTGCAGTGTCGTTTCGTCCTGGGTGGGGAAGAACGCCCAAAGATGTTGCCGCTTGCGGGTTGTTGTGCCCAGCAGTGCTGCCCATGTCAAGGGGAGGGTCATGCGCTTCCGCAGCTCGGAATCCATGTCGTTTCGGGCTTCTTCGCTGAGATCGGTTGTGCGTATGGTTGTCCGAAAGACCGTCCAAGATGTTTTCTCGCCGCCATCAGTGACGTGGATGGTGCTTTCCGTTTCCTCAACGCTGACCAGACGGTCGATCTTGGGCTCCAGCGCTCGCAGGTGCAACTGGCGCACATGTGGTGAGAACACGAGGAATTCCGCGGGAAACGACCGGATATCTTCCAGAAGGCGTTGCGCCGCACCAGGCTTCAGACGTAACCGCACGACGGTTGCCGCCCACTTCTTGAGGGATGCGAGCGTCTCGTCCGCGTCGAGATGCTCCTGCATATTCAGAATGGCCGCCGTGCGAAGCCGCGGTAGTGGCGTTTCTGGGGCAACGAGTTGGCGCATCTGCTTGGCTAGATCCGAAGGGTTGAAGCGGAAGCTGACGGTGTCGCTGACAATATCGGGTGTGTCACATACGCCCAGCACCGACTTGAAGCCCAACCCGAACCGCCCAATCTCGTCGTCTTTCTTGGCAGACAGATGCGCCCCGAGCAGTGCACGAATTCCGGCCTCTGTAACGGGCGCTCCCTCGTTCGCACAGTAAAGGCAGTCCTGTGTCAGGACGACCGCGATGTGCCCGATGCCTCCCTTTTCCTGAATGGCATCCGCCCCGTTCTGAATCAACTCATAGAGCTGTCGGTGACCGTATCCGCCGGAAAGCCATTGGGCTTCGGCATGCGCATCTTCCTCGATCCGGGCAGGCTGCGCAGCGTACGCATTCAAGGTGCGCTCGACATACGCTTGGAGGAAGGATTCCAACGGTCTACGTGTATCGTCATGCCCCATACATACCCCACTCGGTCTGGTGTTCCTCATCCGTCCAGATGATCGAGGAGCAGGTCGGCGATTCTGGCCGCGGCGGCATCGACAGTCGACCAGTCATGCCATTTGGGGACCAGGTTCTTGTATTCGTCGAGCCGGGTCTCCTCGAGGTCGTACGGCCGAGGCTTCGCAAGCTGAATCTGGAGTTGCTGCAGGGCCGATTGCCCGCCCGGCTGAGGATACAGCTCGTCAAGGTTCCGCAGCGCAGCGACGATCGCGGCGTCATCCATTGCATCCGCCAACGCAACGAAGTCCAGATAATCGCGTGTCGCGTTGCGCTTGAGGATCAGAACCCCCTTGATACGCAGGATCTCGGCCAGTGTTGGAACCGTCAGCACTTGCCCCTCGCACTCGGTTTGCATGGTTTCAAGGGGTTGCTCCCGGATGAGCTGGCGGATGCCCGTTTCGATGCCGTCGAGACTTCCCAGGATCATGACGGGGCGGCGGATGCGCGCGGTCTGCCACCCTGCGACCTGCTCCAGGTCAGCCAGGATCCGGTCGAAACGCGGCCGCAGGTCGGCTAACACATGATCGGCATCGCGGGAAAACCGGTGGTGCGCATGCAGCGCCGCCGCCGAACCGCCCACCAGGACAGCGGAAGGCAGGATGCGCTGCAGGCGCGCAGCCGACGACAACAGGCGATCCCACTCAGGCAGCATGTCGGCTGACATAATGTCTCCACAGGTGATAGCGCTGGGCGTACGGGTCGTCCGCGAACGCCTGGCAGACGCGCAGAATCTTCCGCACAATCGCGGGGTCCGAAGTCGCCTTGCGCAGCTCGACCCAATCGTGGCGTCCGCCGCGCGCGATGATGTCGTCGATCGCCGCGAGGGTCAGCGCGGTGTGGTTGAGATGCCGGTGCTCCATGGCGCAAGAGGCTAGCGGTCGGGAACGGCGCCGACAACACCAAAGTCGCGACAGATCTCGTCACTCCAGAAGGAGTGGGCCCGTATCTACGAGACGGCGCTTTCACCGGGCGCATTTGCGATTGGGTGCAGTCATGGACATTCGCCGTTGTTCCCCTGGGAGCGCGGGCGTCTCGCCCGCAGTTGCCAGACATGTGCATTTCCAAGCGGGCGGGACGCCCGCGCTCCAGGGATGCACCGAATCGCAAATGCGCCCGCTTTCACCGGGGGCGCGACGCGCGGGTTGACCGGGTGGCGGGCGTCCGTTATAGTCGTCCCATCCTTGAATGGCTCGAACCCGATCTGACCGGAGGCCCGCCGATGGCTCGTATCTGCTGCGTTGTCGTTGTCCTGATCGCCCTGTGCGCACCCGCCTCCGCCGTGAAACGCGAAGCGTTGTCGGCCGCGGCCCAGGCGCTGTTGCCGTCCGCCCAGGAAAGCGTGGCGGTCAAACTCAAGGACGGCCGCGTCTACATCGGCGAGGTCGTCGAGGAGACCGATACCGAGGTCGTCATGCGGATCACGCGCGGCGGCGTCTCCGCGCGGCGTTCTCTGCCGAAGGCCGAGATTGTCGATCGCAAGGATTCCGACGTTGGCCCGCAGTTCGCCGCGGAACTGGCCAAGTTGACGCTCAGCCGCGAACGCAGCCTGTCGCAGAAGGAATACCGCGATGCGATCGTGCTGTTCCTCGAGTTCCTGAACACGTGCAAGGGCGCGGAGGAAACCGACGACATCAAGACGCGCTGCGAGGCGTTCATGCGTGAACTTGCCATGGTGTTGAAAGGGCTGGAGAAGGTCGATGGCGAATGGCTGACGCCCGTCAAGGCCGCGCTCCGCAAGTTCGAGTTCCTCGGCGAGCAGATGGCGACGCTGAAGAAGGACCGCAATTTCCGCAAGAGCGAGGAACTCCAGGCCCAGCACGACAAATTGCAGGATGAACGCCGCGCCGCCGCCCGCGCGCTGCCGAAGCTGTCGAAGGACCGCACCGAGACGCTGCTCGCCCAGAACGATTTCCTCGGCGCCGCCGAGGAAATCAACGCGTTCCTGCAGTTCTGGATGCAGCATGTGGTCAGGGCGGGCGCGAAGAAGGATGCCGACGAGGAGAGCTATGGCATCAAGGAGATGGACTTCGGTTACATCCTCGACCTCCAGAAGACCATCGTGAACGCCTACATCAAGAACGGCCAGCCGCCGAAAAAGCCGGCGGCGCTCAAAGTGCCCGACGACATGGTGTACGTGCCGGGCGGCTTTCTGCTGATGGGCAACGAGAACGCCGCGGCCGGCGAGGCCGCCTTTCCGATGCATATCGTGCATGTGAAGCCGTTCCTGATGGATATCCATGAGGTCTCGAACGCCCAGTACCGCGAGTTCGTCGAGTTTGTCGAGCGGACGCGCGAAGCGTGGATGGAGCACAAGGATGCCCCCCCGCTGAAGAAACATCAGGCGGCCGGCTGGGACCAGAAGGGTCTGGCCGGCGATGCGCAGCCCGTGGTCGGGGTCGACTGGTTCGATGCCTATGCGTATGCGCAGTGGGCGAAGAAGCGGCTGCCGACCGAAGCGGAATGGGAATTCGCCGCGCGCGGGATGGACTCGCGCTCCTTCCCGTGGGGCAACGAGATCAAGGATGCCACCGTCAACTATCCCGGCGGCCGCGCGGCCCTGGCGGCGGAGATGGATCGCCAGAACCCGCCGCGGCCTCCCGAGCAAACCGGCTGTTCCTGCTTCAAGAAGGACCTGCCGCCGCCGCCGCCGACCAAGTTGCCGGAGGAAACCTGGCCCGTCGCCGCGCACGTCCCGGCCAAGGCGCAGAAAGCCATCGACAACGAGTACTTGCAGTGGAACAAGACGTTCGTCAGCCCCCATGGCATCGTTCACATGAGCGGCAACGCCGCCGAGTGGGTTCACGATTTCCACGATGCCGACTACTACGGTCGGTCGCCGGTATCGGACCCGCGGGGGCCCGAAGAGGCCGAGACGCATGTGCATCGCGGCGGACACTATCGGAGCAAGTCGGCCGATGAACTCGCCTGCTACCATCGCGGCGGCGCGCCGGCGCGCGATAAGCAGGGCAAGAAAAAACGCGGCGAGAAGGCCGAGACCGAACCCGTCGTCGGCATCCGCTGCGTGCGTGCCATCGAAGGGGCCGATGCCGGCGAGTCGGTCACGGATCAGGTGCTCAAAGCCTCGTTCGAGGAACTGCTCTCCGAGTTGAAGACCGTGCTGGAGAAATAGTCAGCGCAGCGTGACGACGAACACGCCCGCGACGACGTCCACGCGGCTGGTCATGCCTCCGGCCTCGAAGGCCGTGACCGCCTCCTGAACGTGCCGGCGCCCAGGGTCGGCCAGCAGCACCACCCCGCCCGGCGCACGCGCCTGCATGGCGAAATTCGCGAACGCGGGCGCGCTGCCGTTTTCGTACAGCACGTCGCTCGCCATCACGAGTCCGTACCGCGCGGGCGGCGCCGTGACGTTCCAGTCGAGTTCCAGATAACGGATCGGCAGCCCGTTGAGCGCCGCATTGGCCTCGAAGAACGCCCGGTTGTCGGGATGGAAGTCCATGGCGGTGACGTCGGCGCCCAACGTGGCCGCGACGAGCGCCGGCAACCCGAGTCCACAACCGAGTTCGAGGCATGCAACCCCGCGCAGCGTGCCATACGTGGCCTCCAGATGACTTGCCAGACCGATGGCCGACGGCCAGAGATGGGCATAGTAGGGAATACTGGCGACGGCGTTCGGAACCGTATCGGCATAGTGGTCCAACACGGCGTCGAAGTCGCGGACGACCCGAAGTCGCACCGCAAGACGACCGATCCGGTGCATTATGACTTCCGTTTCGAAACGTTCTAGCATACGTTGTTTCCCTAATCTGGCGAAAAGTACCGCGTAACAGGCAGCGGAGGCGAGACAAACGGATGGACAAGCGTGAGACCATTATCGAGCTGTCGCACGAATTCGGCTGTTCCGATTACGTCAAGGGCGGCGGCGGCAATACGTCGGTAAAGGATGCCCGGTGGCTGTGGATCAAGCCTTCGGGCACGACCCTCGGCGGATTGACCGTCGGCGATCTCGTGAAGCTCGACCGTTCCCGCGTGGAGGCGCTCTTCGCGGCGACGCCGCCCGAGGAACCCCAGGCGCGCGAGCGTTTCGTGAAGGATGCGCTCGACGCGGCGGTCGTCCCGCCCGGCAGCGGACGCCCCTCCGTGGAATCCCCCCTGCACCACGCTTTTTCCGCCACTTACGTGGTTCATACGCATCCGACCCTCGTGAACGGCTTGACCTGTTCGTGTAACGGCGCCGCCGTTTGCCGACGGCTGTTTCCCGAGGCCCTGTGGATCGACTACGTGGATCCCGGCTACGCGCTGTCCGTGGCGGCGCGCGCCGCCATCCATGAATTTGCGGCCGCCCATGCCGGGCGCGAACCGGCGGCGGTCTTTCAGCAGAACCATGGCGTCTTCATCGCCGGCGATTCGGCGGATGCCGTGCGTGCGACGTATGCGACCATCATGGGCACGCTTCGCGATGCCTACGCCGCCGCGGGCGTGGCCACGGCGCCTGCGCCCGTGCCCGTCCGCGATGCGCATGCGGCGGCAGTCCTGCCGCGACTGCGCGAACTTCTCGGCGCGGATGGCGCCGCGGTGGCTTGCGGCGGGATATTCCATCCGCCCGCCGGTCCGGTGACACCCGACCATATCGTGTACATGAAGTCATACGTCTACTCCGGCGAACTGACCCCCGCCGGTATCGCGACGTTCCGCGCGGCCCGCGGCTACGCCCCGCGCGTGCTGGTCGCCGACGGCCAGGTGTACGCCGCCGGTCCGAATGCGAAGGTGATGGATCTGGCGCTGACGTTCGCGCGTGATGCGGCCTCGGTCGTGCAACTGGCCGGCGCTTTCGGCGGCATCCGCTACATGACCGACCGGGCGCGCGCGTTTGTGGAGAACTGGGAAGTGGAATCGTACCGCCAGAAGGTGGCGTTTTCCGAAAAGTAATCGTGGTCGCGGCAATCCGCGGCGAGGAGGTATGGCACCATGAAGGAACGGATCGAGAAGTGTTACGAACTGGCCCGTGAGCGGTATGCCGAACTCGGGGTCGACGCGGATGCGGCGCTCGCGGTTCTGGAGACCGTGCCCGTCAGCCTGCACTGCTGGCAGGGCGATGACGTCGGCGGGTTCGAAAACCCCGATGGCGAACTCAGCGGCGGCATTCAGGCGACCGGCAACTACCCCGGCAAGGCGCGTACCGCGGATGAACTGCGCGCGGACCTGGAGAAGGCGCTGGCCATGATTCCGGGTCGTCACCGGCTGAATCTGCACGCCATCTATGCCGAAACCGGCGGCAAGCGCGTCGAACGCAACGCGTTGAAAACGGCGCATTTCGCGCGCTGGATCGATTGGGCCAAGGCCAAAGGGTTGGGCATGGACTTCAACGGCACGTTCTTCTCCCATCCCAAGTCCGCCGATGGATTCACCCTCAGCCATCCCGATGCCGGCATCCGCGAGTACTGGGTCGAACACGGACTGGCCTGCCGGCACATCGGCGCCGATATGGGTCGCGCGCTCGGTACGCCTTGCGTGACCAACGTCTGGATCCCCGATGGCTACAAAGATCTGCCGGTCGACCGCAAGGCACCGCGGCAACGGTTGCGTGAATCGCTCGATGCCCTGTTCGCCGTGGACTTCGACGAGCGCCACCTGCTGGACGCCGTGGAATCCAAGCTGTTCGGCATCGGTTCCGAATCCTATGTCGTCGGTTCGCACGAGTTCTACATGGGGTATGCGGTGACGTCCGGCAAACTACTGTGCCTCGATGCGGGGCATTTCCATCCGACCGAGGTCATTTCCGACAAGATCTCGTCGGTGCTTACGTTTCTGCGCGAAATCCTGCTGCACGTCAGTCGCGGCGTGCGCTGGGATAGCGACCACGTCGTGATCCTCTCGGATGAGCTGCGGGCCATCGCGCAGGAGATCGTCCGTGGCGACTATCTCAAGCGCGTGCACATCGGTCTGGACTTTTTCGACGCCAGCATCAACCGCGTGGCGGCCTGGGTTATCGGCACACGCAACATGCTCAAGGCGTTGATGCTGGCGCTGCTGGAGCCGACGGATCGGCTGCGCGCGCTGGAAGCGTCGGGCGACCTGACCGGGCGCCTGGCGGTGATGGAGGAAGTGCACACCTTGCCCGGCGGCGCCGTCTGGGACTACTACTGCCTGCGGAAGGGTGTCCCCGTCGGACAATCCTGGCTGCGCGACGTCAAGGCCTATGAGCGTGACGTTCTCGCCGCGCGCGGGTAAGCCGATTACTCCGGGAAGACGGATGCGAATTTGCCGGCCCACTCCTCCGCGGCTTGTTCGGCGGTCAGGGTGCGTCCGGCGGCCTGCTGATCGCGCATGTAGATGAGCATGTAGCAGATCTGTTCGATCATGCGGGCGCGGAAGTGGTCCTGCTCGTTCAGGAAGCGCACGCCTTCGACCACCCGCTTGTCGCCATCCGGCAGCGGGTGTGTCCAGACCACCTCGCCCCGGATCGCCGGCACGTTGCGCAGCGACGGAAACCGGATCTCGACGACATCGCCCTTACTGTGTGGCGTGGCGGAGATGAAAGACATGCCGCCGAAGCTCATGTCGCAGAGATCTTTGGGCGTGCTCTCGCTATGCCCGCGTCGCCGGGAGGCAACCGGGATTGACGCGGGGTGACGAATGAACGCCCGTCGTTCCGTGAAGACCGCCTCTGTCATCCTCATGGCATACCCCCTGGCAGTTGTGATCGTTACGCGCGATACCGTAGCATCCGCACCGCCGGTCGCCAAGTCCCAAAGCCTTTTGGGTTTCGCACCTGGAGCGGGCGAGACGCCCGATCCGGTGCGCGACATGCCAAAAGAGAACTGCTGTCGGACGCGGGGTGTAACCCGTCTTGACCGCGGCGGCCGAATTCGATATAACTGAACACGGTTTGACCCGGAAGCGCGGAGGTGCTCCGGGGTGTTGCAAACCTGTCTAACGTAAGGAGTAAGACGATGGCCTATGTAATATCGAGCGCCTGCACGAAGTGCGGCACCTGCGAACCGGTTTGTCCATCCGAAGCGATCAGCGAAGGCGATGAGCAGTACGTCATCGATGCCGACAAGTGCGTGGACTGCGGCCTCTGCGCCGACGAGTGTCCCGTGAGCGCCATTGCCGCGGGTTGAGTCGCGCGGCAACCGAACGCAGGGACGGAGGGCCGCCGGCGCGGGCTTCCGTCCCTGTTTCCTTTTCAGGCATGGCCATGCGCATCGATCAAGACCGGTCATCGTTTCGCTACCTCTTCGGTCCCGTGCCGTCACGGCGGTTCGGGAGGTCGTTGGGTATCGATCTCGTCCCATTCAAGACCTGTACGCTCGACTGCGCCTTCTGCGAGGTGGGCCCGACCACGGCGAGCCTGGCCGAGCGCCGCGAATACGCGCCTGTGGCGGCCATTCTCGACGAATTCCGTCGCTGGGTGGACGCGGGCGGGGCGGCGGACGTCGTGACGTTGGCCGGCTCGGGGGAGCCGACGCTGCACGCCCGCCTGGGCGATATCATCCGGGGTATTCGCGCCTTGAGCGCCCTGCGCATCGCGATTCTGACCAACAGCACGTTGCTGCACGTTCCCGATGTGCGGCGCGATGCCGCGCTTGCCGACATCGTCAAAGCATCGCTGTGCGCCTGGGACGAGGCCAGCTTCGCCCGGCTCCACCATCCCTGCGCGGGGATCGGGTTCCGCGGACTGATCGACGGGCTCACTGCCTTCCGCGCGGCGTTCCGCGGCGAACTGTGGCTCGAAGCGATGCTGGTGGCCGGCTACAACGATGACCCCGACCAGGTGGCGCGCATCGCCGCCCTTGCGAACGCGCTCGGGGCTGAACGCGTGCAGCTCAATACGGTCGTCCGTCCGCCCGCGCATGCCGGTGCCGCGCCGGTTCCGGCCGAGCGTCTGGCGTCGTTTTGCGATCTCTTCCGGCCGCGCGCGGAGGTGATCGCGCCCTTCGATGCGGCTTCCGGCGCCGCCCCGCTGTCCGACGATGCCATCGTGGCCATGCTGGCGCGCCGACCCTGTACGGTCGCCGATATCGCCGCCGTAACCGCCATGCCGTATGCCGAAGCCGCGCGGCGCATCGCCGAGTTCATCGCCGCCGGCCGCATCACCCGGATCGACCGCGACGGTCAGTCGTACTTTCAGGCGGCGAATCCATAGTCGAGTCCCCCCGCCATCTTCCCGTCAGGGTCTCCCCTTCGACCGCGTCCGGCGTCATCGACAGAATGCTGTTGATCGGCGCCGTGGCGTCCGCGATCCGTGCCGGCAGGTATTCGCCGGTCCAGCCGCGGGCGCAGCCTTGTGCGTCGTAATGCTCGACCAGCACATCCACCCGGCGACCCACCCAGGATGCCGCATAGGCCCGCCGCTTGGCATCCCCCAGGGCGATCAGCGCGGCCGAACGGGCGCGCTTGTCGCAGGCCGATACCTGGTCGGGCATGCGGGCGGCGCGTGTCCCGGGGCGTTTGCTGTAGGCGAAGACGTGGAGATTGCTGAAGGGAAGCGCGTCGATCAGGGCGAACGAGCGCTCGAATGCCGGCCGATCCTCGCCCGGCAGACCGACGATCGCGTCCGTCCCCAGGCCGATTCCCGGAACGCGCTCGGCGGCGTATTCGACAAAGGCCCGGAACGCGGCGGCCGTGTAACGGCGGCCCATGCGCGACAGGACGGCATCGTCGCCACTCTGCAGCGGCACATGCAGGAAGCGGCAGATCTTGTGCGATGCCGCCATGCAATCGATGACCTCCCGCTCCGCGGTGGACAGTTCCATCGAGCTCAGCCGCAGGCGTTCGATGCCGGACACGGCGGCCAGGGCCGGCAGGGCATCCGCCAGGCGACGCGGCCCGTCCGCGTAGCAGCCCAGGTTGGCGCCGGTCAACACGACTTCGCGGTATCCGCGGTCGGCGAGGCGGCGGACCTCGTCGACAACCTCGATCAGCGGCCGGCTTGTCGGCGCGCCGCGCGTAGCTGGCACGATGCAATAGGCGCAGCCGAAATCGCAGCCATCCTGGAGTTTGACCACGGCCCGTCTGTGATGGAACAGCGGGGTTCGGGCGGGCGCGTCGCCGGCCGGCGACGCGTGCGGCGCGGCGACCGCGCCGATGCCCCGCGCGGCGAGGATCGCCGGCAGACGGAACTTGTCGCGCTGACCGGCCAGCAGGTCCGCGCCCGCCGCTGCCGCCACCGCCGCGGCGTCGTGTTCGACCGCGCAGCCGGCTACGATGATCAACCGCGCGCCCTCGCGGCGCAACCGTCGGGCAAGCCGCAGACAGTCACGTTCGGCCTGGCGTGTGATCGTACACGAATGCACCACCGCGATATCGCCGACGTCGCCATCCGGCAGCACGCGGAAACCGGCGTCGGCGAACTGCGCCGCGATGATGCCGGTTTCCGCCTGGTTCAGACGGCATCCCGCGGTACGGAAAGAAACGGTCGTGAACGGCACGGTGACGGCACCCCGGCGCGGTCAACTGACCACGGCGCCGGTCCCGGCATTGCCGACCGACTTCGCATACCGCGCCAGATAGCCCGACGTGACCTTCGGCGGCACCGAAACGAAGGCCGCCCGCCGCCGCGCGATTTCGGCCTCGTCCAGGACGGCTTCGAGCCGACGGCCCGGGATGTCGATCCGGATGCGGTCGCCGTCCCGCAGCAACCCGATCAACCCGCCCTCCGCGGCCTCCGGCGACACGTGTCCGATGCAGGCGCCGCGGGTACCGCCGGAGAACCGGCCGTCGGTGATCAGCGCCACCTTTTCGCCAAGTCCACGCCCCATGATGTACGAGGTCGGCGCCAGCATTTCCTGCATGCCGGGACCGCCCTTCGGCCCTTCGTAGCGGATCACGACCACATGTCCCGCCTGAACCTTGCCGGCGAGGATGCCGTCGCAAGCGGCTTCCTGCGAATCGAAGATGATGGCGTTGCCTTCGAAGACCAGCATGGCCTCGGAGACGCCGGCCTTCTTCACCACGGCGCCGCCCTCGGCGAGGTTGCCGCGCAGGATGGTCAGTCCGCCATCGGCCGAATAGGCCTGCTCGATCGGATGGATCACCGCCGTGTCCAGAATGCGCGCTTTGGCCACGTTACGCAGGGTGCTCTTGCCCGTGACGCTGGGTGTGTCGCGGTGGATGAGTCCGTCGATGCGCGAAATTTCTTTCAGGATCGCGCTCACGCCGCCGGCGCGGTCGACATCCTCGATGTGGAAGCTCGACGACGGCGAGACCTTGCAGATGTTGGGGCACTTGCGGGAGATCGCGTTGATCCGATCCAGGTCGTACGCGACCCCGGCCTCGTGCGCGATGGCCAGCGCGTGCAGCACGGTGTTCGTACTCCCGCCCATGGCCATATCGAGTGCGAAGGCGTTGTCGAGCGCGTCGGCCGTGACGATCTCGCGGGGCAGGGGACCGCCATCGGTGACAAGCTGGACGATGCGTTTGGCGGCCTGCCGGTACAGGCGCCGGCGTCGCGGATCCGTGGCCAGAATGGTGCCGTTGCCGGGCAGGGCGATACCGATGGCCTCGCACAGGCAGTTCATCGAGTTGGCCGTGAACATGCCCGAGCACGATCCGCATCCCGGACAAGCCGTTTCTTCGAGGGTCGTGAGTTCGGCGTCATCGATCTTGCCCTGGCCGTGGGCGGCGACGCCTTCGAACACGCTGATCAAGTCCACGACCCTGCCCGCCGGCGTACGTCCCGCCGCCATCGGGCCGCCGCTGACGACAACGGTCGGGATGTTGGCGCGCAAGGCGCCCATCAGCATACCCGGCACGATCTTGTCGCAGTTCGGAATGCAGACGACGCCGTCGAAGCAATGCGCCTTCAGCATGGACTCCACCGAATCGGCGATGATCTCGCGGCTGGGCAGCGAGTACTTCATGCCCGTGTGACCCATGGCGATACCGTCGCAGATGCCGATCGTATTGAACTCGATGGGCACGCCGCCCGCCGCGCGTACCTGGCGCTTGATATAGGCGCCCACCTTGTCCAGGTGACAATGGCCGGGAACGATCTGCGTGTAGGAATTGCAGATGGCGATGAATGGCTTGCCAAAATCGCTGCTGGCGATACCCGTGGCCCGCAACAGGCTTCGGTGCGGCGCCCGTTCGCTCCCCTTCTTGATCTGATCGCTTCTCATGGCTTCTCCCTCATGATTAAACACAGGCCCGACCGTAGCACGGCGGCCCAGCGACTGCAATCCCGCTGAACGAATACGGAACTACGGCGGCATCTGCGATTCGTTGACTTGCCGTACTGCTCAGGTGGTCCATCTCGGTGAACGATAACGGCGACGAGAACGGTGGACGATTGGATACGCTCCCCTCGTGATCCGTTCTCGTCGACGCCAGCGTCAACCGGTTCCCGATTCTTTGGAAACGGGAACTGGACTCCCTCTGGCAGGCATCCGTTGCCTGATGGAGGTCAATGGATCGCAGATGCCATTACTTGACGCCGTCACGGAGGTACTTGTCACGCGATGCCGTATTTGAGATGATGCCTACATGTCGCGTCGGTCCGATGCCGCCGCGGCGTTGCCGGTGCGTTTTCCCGGCGGGGCAGATTATGGAGGGATGTGCGATATGAAACGGATCGTTCAGGCGTGTGTCGCGGGAGTGTTTGCGAGTGCGTGGACCGGGAGTGCCGTCCTGGCGGCGGATGGCACGCTGCCCGCCGACTGGAACAAGCATTCGGGCGTGTTTCGCGGTCCCGCGGGGAATGGGCTCTATCCCGATAGCGTCGCGGTGACCGAATGGAACGAGTCCAAGGGGGTGAATATCCTGTGGAAGGCGAAGGTCGGCCTCGGTTGGGCGAGTCCGATCGTCTGGGGCAACCAGGTCGTCGTGACCTCCGGTTCGTCCTCCGAGCGGATCGTGCATTGCTTCGATGCCGCCTCCGGGAAACCGGTATGGAAGACGAGCGTGCCCGCGGCCGAAGGCGCGACCGAGGGGCATGAGCTCGATACGCAGGACGAGCGCTGGAACACGTTGCTGCATGCCGGGGCCACGCCGGCCACCAACGGCAAGCAGGTTTTCGCGGTCTTTTCCAACGGACAACTGACGGCCCTCGATCTCGCGACCGGGAAGGTTCTCTGGAGCGTTGTGCTGGGCGATACCAGCGGGAACAACTACGGTCTCGACAACTCGCTGCTCGTCTACAAGGACCGCGTCATCGCCGTGTTCGAAGGCGACGCGTCGTTTGTCGCGGCCTACAGCGCCGAGACCGGCACGGAAGTCTGGAAGACCGCGCGCGGCGGATCGACCTGGGCCTCGCCCGTACTCGTCGGCACGAAGAGCGGCAAGACCCTCGTCGTGCTGCCCGCCGATCCCAAGGTCACCGCCTGGGACGCCGAAACCGGCAAGGAAGTGTGGGCGGCCGAGGTGCTCACCGGCGGTCCCGAATACTGCGTCGGGCCGTCGCCCGTCGCCGTCGGCGACCTGATCGCCGTGAACTGCCAGAATTGCGGAATCTTCGGACTCGATGCCGAGACCGGCGCGAAGCGCTGGGGCATCGAGGAACTGCCGGACGGTGGCGGCTTTCCCGATGGCACCAGCATGGCGACCGATGGAACGCTGCTCTATCAGTACTTCGAGGGCATGCTGACTGTCGTCGACCCGAAGGCCGGCACGGTGCTTTCCCAAAAGGAATTGGATCAGACCGCGTCGTACGGTTCGCCGGCCGTGATCGGAGGCAACCTCTATCTGATGGCCGGAAGCGAAATGGTCGTCCTGAAGACCGGCAAGGCGCCGGAAGTCATCGGTACATCCGAGTTGAAGGAATCGACCGAATCGAGTCCGGCCGCCGCGGGCGGCCGTCTCTTCATCCGTACGGACGACTCGTTGTACGCCATCGGCAAATAGGAACGACGGCGATCGCGGATACCGGGTTTGTGGGTGCGGACGGTGCGTATGACCCCGGCGGCGAAGACGACGGAGGTTTCATGCGTGTTCTGTTCTGCAACTGCAGTCACAAGGCGATCGTGCCGGACGCGGTGCGGGTGCCGGTGCTCGCCGCGCTGGCGGCCGCCGACGATATCGAGCTGACCGCCGTACCGGACCTGTGCGCCTGGGCGGCGGCGCGCGATCCGCGGTTGACCGAGCTGGCGGCCGCGGGCGACCTCGCGATCGTGGCCTGCTACCCGCGCGCGGTGCGTTGGCTCCTGCATGCCGCCGGCGTGACGTACGACCCCTCCCGCGTGCGCATGCTGAACATGCGCACCTCCTCCGCGGAGGAGGTGCTGCGCGGCGTCCTCGGCGATTGTCAGCCCAAGCGGGACGCGGCGTCGGCGCCCGATATGTCGGTCTCCGGGTCCTGGGTGCCGTGGTTTCCCGTGATCGACTATGACCGTTGCCGGGCCTGCAAGCAGTGTCTGAGCTTCTGCCCGTTCGGCGTGTATGAGGCAGCCGACGACGGACGGGTGGTTGTGGCCCACCCCCGCAACTGCAAGAATAACTGCCCGGCCTGCGCGCGCATCTGCCCGGATGTCGCGATCCTGTTTCCCAAGCTGGGCGACGCGCCGATCAACGGGGCGGATGTGCGCGAGGAGGACGTGCAGCGCTGCCGCGCGGTGCTCGACGAACAGGCGCGCAACGTCGCGGAAGGGGACATTCATGGCGTCCTCGAACGGCGGAAACTGAAGGCGGCTTACCGCAAGATGGAACGACTGGCGCGCGAGCAGGCCGAACGCGAGCGGACGGCCTGCGTACGTTCGGCGGACGAAAGGAACGGTGATGGGACTCCGACTGGTTAAACGGTTTTTGACGGAGCCGGATCCACGTCTGCTCTGGAAGTTCTGCTACAACTTCGGCTGGAAGGGCATGCGCGCGGTCAGTCGTTTCAAACGGCGCGTCGCCGTGGGCGATACCTTTCCGGCGTTTGTCTTCATCTCGGTGACCAACGCATGCAACCTGCATTGCCAGGGATGCTGGGTGACGAAGACCGATCCGCCCGTAGCGCTCGCCCCCGACACGCTGGACGCGATCGTTCGCGCCGGCAAGTCGCAGGGCAGTTGCTTCTTCGGCATTCTGGGCGGCGAGCCGCTCCTGTATGACGGACTGTTCGACGTGATGGAACGACACGCCGACTGCTATTTCCAGGTCTTTACGAACGGTACGCTCCTGACCGACGAGGTGGCGCGGAAGATGCGGCGGCTCGGCAACGTGACGCCATTGATCAGCATCGAGGGGCTGGCGGATGTCAGCGATATCCGACGCGGCGGCACAAACGTGTACGGGCAGGCCGTCGATGCGCTGCGCCGGTGCCGGCGCCACCGGTTGATCGCCGGTGTGGCGACCAGCGTGTGCGCCTCCAACTTCGACGATCTGGTGACCGAGCGGTTTGTCGAAGACGTGGCGCGGCTGGGCGCCCTGTATGTCTGGTACTACATCTATCGGCCCGTCGGCGCGGCGCCGACGCCTGAACTGGCGCTGTCGGCCGAACAGATCCGGCAGTTGCGGCGCTTCATCGTGGATATCCGCTTGACCGCGCCGGTGATCGTGGTCGATGCCTATTGGGATCACGAGGGCCGCGCGTTGTGTCCGGCGGCCACCGGTATCAGCCACCACATCGGTCCGTCCGGCTTTGTCGAGCCCTGTCCGCCGATCCAGTTCGCCAGGGACCGCATCGTCGCCGGCTCCGATCCGGCCTCCGTTTTGCGCGGGTCCGAGTTCCTGGCACGGTTTCGCGAGATGGCGGCGGCGCGGACGCGCGGGTGCATTCTGCTGGACAACCCGGCCGCCCTGCGTGCATTCATGCAGGAAAGCGGCGCGACCGATTCGTCGGGCCGCGGTTCGGGGTTGGCCGAACTGGGTGCGATGACCGTGCTTCCCAGTCACGATATGGCCGGCGCGGAGATTCCGGAACGGTGTCCCGCGTACCGGTTCGCCAAGAAGCATTGGTTTTTCGGGTTTGGAGCCTACGGGTAATACGGATGTCACCGATTAACACAGATGGCGCCGCGGTGTCGGTCAACGCGGAGGACCGGGCGAAAGCCGGTGCTTTCTTCGTGCCGACATCGACGGCCGACTGGGATCGCCTGGCGGCGCGGGTCGACGCTTTCGTGGAGGCGGAGGGACTCGTGCCGCCGTTGACCTACGACGAGCTTGCCGCCGCGGCGCAGCGGCTGCTCGCGGGCGACGGGCTCACCCCGAAGCACCGCGAGTTCCTCATGGTTATGATCAACAACGCCATCTGGCGCGATGTCGTGGCCGCGATTCCCTTCGCCCGGCGCACGCTCCTGCTGCCGCCATGCCTGCGGTCGAGCACGGCGTGCCCGGCCGAAGCGGACGAGTACGGACTGCTGTGCGAGCAGTGCGGGGCGTGCTGTATCGGAGCGCTCTCGCAGCGCGCGGAAGAGCTGGGTTACGCGGTGCTCGTCGCCGAAGGCACGAGTCTCGTCGGACGCCTCATCGCCCAGGGGCAGATCGACGCCGTCATCGGCGTGAGCTGCATGCCGTCGCTCGAGCGCACGTTCCCGCACATGTCGGCCCGGGCCATTCCCGGCATCGCCGTGCCGCTGCTCGTCGAAGGGTGCGAGGATACGCAGGTCTACGTGGACTGGGTGCGGGCCGCGATCGAGAGGTACGCGGACAACGGCGTTCGCTTTGTCGACCTCAAGGCGGTCCACGCCGAGGTGCAGTCATGGTTCGAGCCGGGCGCGTTGCGCGAACTGCTCGGGGTCGGCGATTCGGAGACCGAGAGGATCGCGATCGACTGGCTGGAACAGTCGGGGAAACGCTGGCGGCCTTTCCTGGTCGTGGCGGTCTACATGGCCATGTGCGATGCCGAACTCGGCCGCCTGCCGCTGCCGATCCGCCGGCTCGCCGTGGCTGTCGAATGCATCCACAAGGCGTCGCTGATCTACGACGACATCCAGGATGACGACGCGTGCCGGTACGGTGCGGAGACCGTGCACGAGACGCACGGCATCCCCGTGGCGCTGACCAGCGGTCTCTTTCTGCTCGGGTTGGGCTACCGCCTGATCGCCGACTGCGGGGCCGACCCGGCCCGGTGCGCGGCCATGATCGCGCTGGCGACCCGGGGCCACTGCGACCTGTGCCTGGGGCAGGGCGCCGAACTGTGCTGGATGCGCAAGCCGACGCCCCTGTCCGCCGAGGCCGTGCTCGAGATCTTCCGCTTCAAGACGGCGCCTTCGTTCGACGTCGTCTTCCGTCTCGGCGCGATCTGCGCCGGGGTCGACGACGAAACGCAGGCGATTCTCCGCGGGTACAGCCAGGCGGTCGGCGTCGCGTATCAGATTCAGGATGACCTCGACGATTTCACGCGTGATGGCGATGTGGATGACGTGCGGTCCCGGCGCCCGTCGATCGTCATCGCGCTGGCGCACGAGCGCTCCGCGGGCGAGGACCGCGCGCTGGTCGAGGAAGCCTGGTGTCGGGGCGGCGATGCGCTGTTGCCGGATCGTGTGCGCGCCATCATCGGTACGACCGGCGCCGACGAGGCCGCGCGGGGACTGCTCGACCGGTACAAAGGCATGGCGCTGGCCGCGGTCGCCGGACTGAAGAACCGCGACCTCAAGATCCTGCTGCACCGGATCGTGGGGATGCTGTTCAAGCAGCGATGAAGTGGTTCCTGTACAACGCCGTGTTTCTGGTCGGCTACGTGCTGCTGCTGCCGCGCTTCCTGGCGCGGATGGCACGACGCGGGGGCTATGGTCCCGGGTTCCTGCAACGGTTCGGCGTCTACCCGGCGTCGGTCGCCGCGCGTCTGGCGGGCCATCGTCCGGTCTGGGTGCATGCGGTCAGCGTCGGCGAAGTGGCCGTCGCCGGCAAGTTCATGCGTGCGCTGCGGGCCGCGCTTCCGGACGTGCGATTCGTGCTGACGGTGACGACATCGACCGGGCACACCGTGGCGCGCCGGGAGCTTGGCGAGGGGGATGTGTTGCTATACTTCCCCGTGGATTTCCCCTGGATTGTCCGGCGGGTCGTTCGCCTGCTGCATCCGGCGGCGCTCATTCTGGCGGAGGGGGAGCTGTGGCCGAATCTCATCCGACGGCTGGCGCGGCACGGCATCCCGGTTGCCGTCGTCAACGGACGCCTCTCCGCCGCCTCGTTCCGCGGCTATCGCCGCGTGCGCTGGTTCTTCCGCGATGTCGCCAACCAGGTGTCGCTTTTCCTGGTGCAGTCCGAGATCGACCGCGAGCGCCTGACGGCGCTCGGCACGGATCCGTCGCGCGTGCATGTGGTCGGGTCGGCGAAGTATGACGTGGCCGACGCGCCGGCCGGCGTCGAGGCGCCCGCGCGGGCGGTCTTGCGGCAGGTCGGGATCGGCGACGCGTGCGGCCTGCTTGTCGGCGGGAGCACCTGGCCGGGGGAGGAAGCCGCGCTGCTGGACGCCTGGCGGCGGGTTCGCGCCGTGCGCGGCGATGTGCGCCTCGTGCTCGTGCCGCGGCATGCCGAGCGGCGCAACGAAATCGAGACGCTGCTGAAAGCGGCGGGCGTGCGCTACGCGAAGCGCAGCGATCCGGCGCGCGCGCCGGTGGCGGATGCGGAGGTCCTGCTCGTGGACTCGACCGGCGAGTTGATGGGCTTCTACGCGGTGGCGGACGTGGTGTTCGTCGGGAAGTCGCTGGGCGATAACGAGGGCGGGCAGAACTTCATCGAGCCGGCGCTCCTCGGCAAGCCGATTGTGGTCGGGCCGCATCTGGAGAACTTTCCCGGCGTCAGCGCGGACTTCGTGTCCGCCAATGCCTTTGTCCAGGTTCCGGATGCGGAGGCGCTGGCCGGCGCGGTACAGTCCCTGTACGCCGATCCCGCGGCCGCCCGTGCGCTCGGCGAACGCGCCCGGACGCTGGTCATGCGGCAGCGCGGCGTCATCGCCCGCGGGGTTACGCTGCTGTTGCCCATCCTCGCCCCGCGAGGATAGGCAGGAGTTCCCCGGCGGCGTCGAGTATGTGGCGGGTGTCCGCTTCGAGACGGCCGCGGTGCTGGTGCCCGGAGGCGATGAGGAGGTGACGGCACCCGAGCGCCTCGGCGACCTCCACGTCGTGCCGCGTGTCGCCGATCAGGAGGACGGCAGTCGGCTCGATGCCGAGGTCGGTCATCAGCGCGTGTCCCTGATCCAGTTTGGAGGCGGCGTGCAGGTTGTCGAGACCGCGGACATGCGTGAAGTACTGCCGGATACGGTGGCGGTGCAGCATGTCTTCGAGGATGGATCGCTCGCACGCCGACAGAATCGACATGCCCATGGCGCCCTGTCGCAGGGTATCGAGGACTTCCGGTATGCCGGTATGGAGCGGCGCCGTGCGCGCCGTCTCGGCGTAGTGCCCGTGAAACTCGCGGGCTATGGCATCCCAGTCCTCCCGGTCGAGGGCGAACCCGAGCCGACGGTAGTAGGACTTCACGGGGAAGTCGAAGACCGCGCGGTAGGTTTCGCGCGTGATGAGCGGCAATGCGCGGGCGAGCAGCATGCGGTTGATGGCGTCGATGCAGGCGTCGACATCGTCCAGCAGCGTGCCGTTCCAGTCCCAGATGACATGTTTGACGATGGTGGTCATACGGAGAGAGTCTACCGCGCGTCGCCCGCCGCGTCGAACATCGAGTTCGGACTAAGGTTCGCCGGACGGCGCACGTTCTGGTAAATGACTGGCGGCAGTGGTACGAACGTGTGGCGCGGGAGGCGTGTGTACGGTATGTCGGACGAGGCAAAGCAGTCGCGGGCGGATCGTCTGGCGGCGTTCGATGCCCTCGTGGTTGCCTACGAAGCCCGCCTGCTGCGCTACACGGCGCGCCTGGTCGCCGATCGGAACGCCGCGCAGGATGTGGTTCAGGATACCTTCATCCGCCTGCATCGGAAGTGGCAGGAACCGATGGAGGACAGTCCGAAGCTGGCGAGCTGGCTGTACCGCGTGGCGCACAACCGCGCCGTGGATCACGTGCGCCGGATGGCGCGTCGACAGGACCTGCACACGCGCCACGCCGAGGAACAGCCGGAGCACGTCCTGCCGGACCGCGGCGAGGCTTTTCGGATCAGCGATGCCGCCGGTCAGGCCGTCACGGCGCTCAAGTCCCTGAGTCTGCGCGAACAACAACTTGTCATTCTGAAGGTCTACGAGGAGAAGTCGTACAAGGAGATCAGCGATATCACCGGTCTGAAAACCGGCAATGTGGGCTATATCCTGCACCATGCCATGCGGAAGATGGCCGCCCAGATGCAGCGAGGCGGAAACCATGAGTAAGCATCCCAAAAGCTCCCCGCCGCCCGCCGCGGCGAACGGCGGCGCGCCCGCGATCTGCGACGAGATCCGCGAGGTGTTGTTCGAGTATATGACGCATGAACTCGGCGACGCCCCTTCGGCGCTCGTGCGCGAGCACCTCCGGCGGTGCGCCGGCTGCCGGGCCGAGGCCGCCGCGATCAAGGGCACGCTCGACGCGCTGCGCGGCGCCGACGCCGCCGCGCCCGCCGCGCCCGATCATCTCTCCGCGGATCACCGCAAGCGGCTGCATTGGGCCATCATGCATCCGGTGCTGCATGGGATCGGCGAGCACCATCGCTTCGTCGCGGTCGTTATCGCCCTGGTTGTCATTGCGGCGGTGGCGTTCGCGGTCCGCAACGCCGCGCTCTTCAAGATCGACGATCCCGATCCCGGTATCCCCATCTGGAAGATATTCAAGAGTGGCGCGCTGCCTGAACTTGTCGAGCGCGAGCGTCAGAAGGCGCTGGAAGCCGAGGGAGGCTCGCTTCCGCCGCCGCCCGCTGGCGTATCCGCGCCGGATCGCCCGCCGCCCGCCGAGTGAGCCGCCGGCATTTCTTGCCCCCCGCCGCCGTCGCCGCAATCTTGTCACGGTCTTTCCTCCATGTTGTCACACGTCTGTCACACGCGTCTGTCACGGTAGACGCCAGGTAGATGCCGGTCCGTCGGGGCCCGGCGCGCCGACAGGCGGGAGGTGTGACAATGCGTGGATGGGCATGGGTGTGGCGTCACCGGTGGTTCGTGTTGGGGATAATCTGCGTGGGCGTCAACACGTGGGGCGTGGCGCGCTGGACCGCCGACGGGCGCGGCGTGTCCGTGCGCCGGTTCACGGCCGGCGCGAACGGCGTCGTCGCCGGCCGCGACGAGCTGACCTGGCGGTTTTCCGCGCCGCTCGTGGATCCGGGCGTCGTGGATCGCGGCGAGATCCCGGATCTCCTCGACCTGACGCCGCACGTTCCCGGTCGCCTGCGCTGGCGGTCCACGCGCGAACTCGTCTTTCAACCCACCGAACTCTGGCCGCCGTGTACATCGTTCGCCGCCATGCTGCGCGACGAGGTCTGCCCGCCCTCGGGACGACCGCTCGATCTGCCGCGCGTCTTTACCTTCGCCTCCGAAGCGCTCCGTCTGACCGAGGTCGGCGAGTGCGACACCGACGCGTCGGGTCACGTCACCATCCGTCTCGGGTTCACCGCGCCGCCCAAGCTCGACGCGCTGGCCGGGTTCCTGGAGTTCCGGACCGCGGCCGGGACGAAGCTGCCGTACTCGGTGCCGACCCAGCCGCCGACCCGCGAGGTTCGCGTGCGGCTCGCGCCAACCGCCGAGCGCGCGCTGACCGTGGTCCTGGCGCAGGCGACGCCGCCGGATACCGGCACGCTGGGAACCGGCCAGGCCGTCGCGCTCGCGCTGACGCTATCGCCCAAACTGGTGCTGACCCGTCTTCGCGGCGAGAGTCCGGCGTTCGGCGACAGCCGGATCACGGCCGAGTTCAACTGCCGCGTCGATGCCGCCTCCGCGGTCGAGTCGATCCGCGTGACACCGCCGGTCGCGTTTTCCGTCTTCACCGAGGACGGTTGGCAACGGAGCCATTGCGCGCTGGTCGGCGCGTTTCTGCCGGGCCACGCCTACCGCGTGCAGGTGCGCCGCGGCCTGCGGGCCGCGAACGGACGCCTGCTCGAAACCGATGTCGATCGACGCATTGTCATGCCCGACCGCGTCGCCGGTCTGCGGATCGACGCCACCGGCCACTACCTCTCCCCGCGCGGCAACATGCGGCTGCCGGTCGTGACCGCCGGTATCGACACGTTCGCGGTGACGGCCGAGCGGGTGTACGCGAACAACCTCGTGCAGTACTGGATGCGCCGTCGCGCCCGCTATGCCGGCTACTACGGATGCGACGACCGGCACCATGCCGACATCGGCGCGCCGGTCGGCGAGGACGCGTATACGCCGGGCCGCGGCGACGGGAGCGCCCGCCGGACGGCGGTCGATCTGCGCGGCCTGCTGGCGCCGCACGCCTCGGGCGCCTTCTTCGTCCGGGCGGTCGCCGGCGAACACGATGCCGGCCAACTGATCGCCATTGGCGATACCGGCATCTCGGCCCTGCGGTCGGCGGACAGCCTGCTCGTGTGGGCCAACAGCCTGCATACGTTGCAGTCCGTGACCGGCGCCACCGTGCGCCTGTTCTCGACGGCGAACCAGGAACTCGCGACCGGTGTCACCGCCGACGACGGTCTGGCGCGTCTGCAAGGGGCGTTCGCCACACCGGAGAACGAACCGTTTCTCGTGACCGTGGAGCGCGGCGACGACCTGGCGTTCCTGTGTCTCGACGGAACGCAGGTGGCCATGCCGGGCGATACCGGCGGGGCGCCGTATGCCGGCGACGCCCCGGAAGCGTTTGTCTACACCGACCGCGGCATCTACCGTCCCGGCGAAACGGGTCATCTGGCCGCGGTGGTTCGCGATGCACGCCTGGCCTGCGCGGCGCCCTTCCCCCTGACGTTGAAGGTGGCGCGCCCCGACGGCATGCCTTTCCTGGGGACCAATCAGGTGCTCCATGCGGATGGTACGGCCGCCATTGCGCTGCCGATTCCGGTACATGCGATGACGGGCCGCTACACATGCCAGGCGCTGCTGCCCGATGGAACGGCGCTCGGCGCCGCGAGCTTCCTGGTCGAGGAGTTCATCCCGCCGCGCATCAAGGCCGATGTCCGGGTCGAACCGACGCGCGTGCGCGATCGGTTGACGGCGCTGGTCTCCGCGCGCCACCTGTTCGGGCGGGCCGCCGCCGGACTGCCCGCATCGGTTGACGTGTCGCTCCAGTCGCGGACGTTCACGACCGACCGTTGGCCCGGTTATGTGTTCGCCGACGCCGAACGCCCGGCCTGCGAGCAGGTGCTCAAACTCGGCACAAAGGGCCTGGATGCGGCAGGCCAGGTGTCCTTTGACGCGACGCTGCCCGCGATGAAACCGCCATCCGCGATGCAGGCGCTGGTGTGCGCGACGGTGAAGGAAACCAACGGCCGCGCGGTGACGGCCCGACACGCCGTGCCGGTGGACTGCTACCCGCGCTACGTCGGCGTCCGTCCGCCGGACGAAGGCGCGGCGCTCCGCGCCGGCCGCCCGATGACGCTGGCGGTGGCGCTCGTGACGCCCGAGGGCGAGGGCGTTTCGGGGGCCGCCATGCTGGAAGGCGCGTTCAGCCGCGTCGCCTGGTCGAGCGTGCTCGAAGAGCAGGACGACGGCACCTATCGGTACCGCTCGGAACGACGGCTGGAACCCGTGGCGGCGTTGCGCGTGCCGGTTATCGACGGCGTCGCGGTTTGCGAGGTGTGTCCCCCCGTCGGCGGTCAGTTCATCATCCAGGTGAGCGACCCCGACGGCGGCGCCTCGGCGTCCCTTTCCGTGTACGTCAGCGACACCGATTCGCCCTGGCAGCCCTGGGCGCAGGATCGGCCCGGCGTCGCCGAACTCGCGTTCGACAAGGACCGCTACGCGCCCGGCGAGACGGCGTCGCTGCTCGTGAAGTCCCCGTTCGCCGGCAAGGCGCTGGTGAGCATCTGCCGCGACCGCGTCCTCGAAACGCACGTCGTCGCGATCGACGGAAACACGGCGACCCTGCCCATCCCCGTGCGCCGCGACTACGGGCCGAACGCCTACTGCGTCGTGACCGTCATCCGCGCGGTCGCCGTGCCGGTCGACCTCGATACGGCCCCGACATGGTCGCCGCATCGGGCGGTGGGTGTGGCGCCGCTGATCGTGGACGACGACACCGGTCGGCTGACGGTCACACTGGAGGCGCCGGCGACGGCGTCGCCGGCGGCCCCGCTGCCGCTGCGGCTGACGGTGCGCGACGTGGCCGGACAGCCCGCGCCGTGCCGTCTGACGGTGGCCGCGGTCGACGAAGGCATCTGCCTCCTCACGTCGATGCCGTCGCCCGACCCGTTTGCGTTCTTCCGCCGCAAGCGGGCGCTGGGCGCCGCGCTGCACGATCTGTACAGCCTGCTGATGCCGGAGACCGCGCTGGCCGTCCAGGCCGACGCCGCGGCGCCCGGCGGGGACGATGCCGCCGCCATGGGCGGACGGCTGAACCCGATTCGCGCGCGGCGCTATGTGCCGACGGCGCTGTGGGTGCAGGACATCGAAACCGACGCCGCGGGCCACGCCGAGGTGACGCTGGACCTGCCGGAGTTCACGGGCCGTCTACGCGTCATGGCCGTGTCGGCGGGGCCGGGCGGGGTCGGTAGCGGCGTCGCCGCGGTCGAGGTCAAACGACCCGTGGTGGTGCTGACCAGTCTGCCGCGCTTCCTGGCCCCCGGCGACGTCTGCGCGTTGCCGATCGCCGTGCTGAACGAGTCGGGCGCGCCCGCCTCCGTCGCGCTGGACGTGTCGGTGGATGGACCCCTGGCCCTGCGGACGCCGTCGGGACTCGACGTGCGCCGGACCTCATTCGCCGTCGCGTGCGAGGTGGGGGCCGAGGCGCGGGTTGGGGCGACGCTGGCCGCGGCGTCGGCGCCCGGCGTCGCGCGGGTGACGGTCGTGGCGCGGACCAACGGCGTCGCCTTCTTCCGCGAAACCGCCGAACTGGCCGTGCGACCCATCTCGCCGCGGGTGGCGGCGGTGACGAACGGCTGCCTGGCGGCGGGCGGCGTCTGTCGCGTGCCGTTGTCGCGGGCCTGGTTGGCCGGCACGGATACGCACCGCGTGACCTGCGCCGGGTTGCCCGTGCCGCAACTGGAGGGTGCGCTGGACTACCTGCTGGCGTACCCGTATGGCTGTCTGGAACAGACCGTGAGCGGCGCCTTTCCGCTGCTGTATGCGGGCGCGCTGCTGCGGCACCGGGAATCGGTGGTCATGACCCGCGACGGTCTGACAGCGTATGTCGACGCGGGAATCGCCCGCGTGCTGTCCATGCAGCGCCGGGCCGGGGATTTCAGTTACTGGCCCCAGAGCGGCGAGGTATATCGCTGGGGTTCGGTCTACGCGACGCATTTTTTGGTGGAGGCGAAAGCGGCGGGCTACCGCGTGCCGGAGGGTGCGCTGGATGCCGCCCTCGATGCCTTGGGCGCGATGCTGGAATGTCCGTTGGAGAGCGAGGGCGGGAACGAGGCGGCGTGGCTGCCGTCCGAACTGGGGCTGCGCGCCTATGTCTGCCACGTCATGGCCCTGGCCGGACGCCGCTCGGGCGGATGGCTGGATCGACTGCTGGAACTGCGCGGCGACGTCGATGCCGGCGCGACGGGGTGGCTGGCGGCCGCGCTGACCGTGTCCGGACGTCGGCGCGATGCGCATGCCCTGCTGACGTCCGGCCCGGATGGCGGTCCGGGTGTCGGCCCGGCTGGCGGCGCGGATGGCGCAGTGCGGTTGTCGGGCGACTTGTCGAGTCCGGTGCGCGCCCGCGCGATGCTGCTGTCCGCCTGGCTGGACGTCGACCCGCGCGATCCCGCGGCGCCGGAGCTTGCCGCTGACCTGCTGCGCCGGCAGCGCTGGGGGCGCTGGCGCAACACGCAGGACAACGCGTATGCGCTGATGGCCCTCGGTAAGTACGCCGAACGGCTGTCCGTGGGTGACGAGACGATGCAGGGGGCGGTTGCGTGGACGACGGCCGAGGGTGCTGCGCATGGCGTCACGGTGACCGGCCGCGTGCCGGTCGCGGTTTCGCCAGCCGCGGACGCGGTCGAGGTGACGGTGACGAATGCCGGGCCCGGCGCCTTGTACTGGTCGGTCGTATCCGTCGGTGTGCCCACGAACCGGACGCCGGAGCCCGTGCAGGCCGGTTTGGTGGTACGCCGCGAGTGGCTCGATGTCGAGGGTCGCCCCCTGAACGGGCGTGTGCGTCAGGGCGATCTTGCGATTGTGCGACTGACGGTCGACGCGCCGGACGGCATGGTGCCCAATGTGGCCGTACAGGACTTGTTGCCGGCCGGAATGGAGATCGAGAACGCGCGACTGGCCACGGCGCAAATCGTGCCATGGGTCAGGACCGCGGACACGCTGCGGCCGCGGCATATCGAGATCCGCGACGACCGCTTGCTGCTGTTTCTGGCCGAGCACCAGGGGGGCGGCAGTTTCTGCTACGCGGTCCGCGCGGTCACGCCGGGAACTTTCGTCGTCCCGCCGGTCATGGCGGACTGCATGTACGACGAAGCCGTGCGCGGCATCGGAGAAACCGGCGCGCTGGTGGTGGAGGATGAGGATGATGAGAAGAAGGGGGCTGTCGACGGCGACGATGGGAAGGGGGGCCTCTGACATGTGGCGGGCGGTCCGATGCGGGTGCGGTGTGGCGGCGAGGGTGGGGGGGATTGTCGCGGTCGCGAGCGGCGTGGCGGCGGTGTGCGTGCCGCTGCCGCGCGCGCGGCTGGCGACGTATCCGGCGGCGACGCGGGTGGTCGATCGCCACGGCGCCGAACTGCGCGTGGTATTGGGGAGTGGGGACTGCCTGCGGCACGTGGCGCCGCTGGAGCGCATGGGCGTGTGGGCGGCCGATGCGTTGATCGCGGCGGAGGACAAGCGGTTCTACCGGCACGGGGGCATCGATCCGTGGGCGATCGGCCGGGCCGCGGTGCTGAATGTCTGGCGTCGTCGTGTCGTGTCCGGCGCGTCGACGCTGACGACGCAGGTGGTCAAGATGGTCACGCCGCGAGGGCGGACGCCCCTGACGAAGGTGATCGAAGCCGTGCATGCCGTGCGGCTGGAACGCGAATGGAGCAAGCACGACATTCTCGCGCAGTATCTCAACCGCGCCCCGATGGGCGGCAACGTGTATGGCGTGCAGAGCGCGGCGCGGCGCTACTTCGGTCGCGACGCGACCGACCTCACGCTCGGTGAGACGGCGTTGTTGCTGGGGCTGCCGCAAGCGCCCTCGCGATACCGGCCGGACCGGTATCCGGCGCGTGCGGCGGAGCGGCGCGACTATGTGCTGCGGCGCATGGCGGCGCTCGGCGTCATCACCGACGCGCAGCGGCAGGCGGCGGAACGGCAACCGGTGCGCGTCGAAACGCGGCCGAATGTCTTTCGCGCGCCGCACTTCTGCGACTTCGTGCTGCAACGGCACGGGGGCCGGATCGGCGGGGAGACCCGCGCCGACGCCGGGGATGACGGTGTGCTGCGAACGACGCTGGATGCGCGGATTCAGGCGGCGGCGGAGGACACATCGCGAGCGCTGACCGCGCGTCTCGGGCGCGACGCGGAGGTGGCGGTAGCCGTCGTCGTGCTCGATGTGGCATCCGGCGAGGTTCGCGCATTGGTGGGGTCGGGTGACTACGACCAGCCGACCTATGGGCAGGTCAACTGCGCCGTCCTGCCGCGGTCGCCGGGCTCGGCCCTGAAGCCGTTCCTGTACGCGCTGGCGATCGACCAGGGGCGCTGTACGCCGGACACGCTTCTGCGGGACGAGCCGCGTCGCTTTCGCGGCTACGTACCGGAGAACTTCCAGCGCACATTTCGAGGAGCCGTATCCGCGCGCGAGGCGCTGGTGGCGTCGCTCAACATCCCGGCGCTGACGCTGGCGGAGGCGGTCGGTCTGGAGACGTTCGCCGCGGGACTATGCCGTGTGGGCATCGGCACCCTGGATAAGCCGCCTGAGCATTACGGGTTGAGCATGGTCCTCGGCACGGTGGAAGTGACGTTGCTGGAACTGGTTAACGCCTATGCCTGTCTCGCGCGCCTGGGCGAGTATGCGCCCTACCGGGTGCTGAGCGGGGAGACGGCGGAGGGCGGGGGCGTGGCGGCGGGCGCGCTGGTGGGGACGCGTGTATTCAGCCCGGAGGCGGCGTACATGGTCGCCGGCATGCTCAGCGGACCCGAACGCGCGCAGGCCGGGACCGGGCATGTCGGCGACACTGTGGGGGCGCGCGTGGCATGGAAGACGGGAACATCGAATGGGTATCGCGATGCATGGACCATTGCGTACAACCCCGAATATGTGGTGGGCGTCTGGGTCGGCAACCCGCGAGGCGGCACGGACATCCGGCTGGTCGGCATCGAAGCGGCCGCGCCATCGGCGCTCGCGCTTTTCCGCGGGCTCTATCCGGATGGCGCAGGGCCCTGGTATACCCGGCCGCCGGGATTGACCCGGTGCCGGATTTGCCCGTCCTCGGGCATGCGGGCGGGGCCGCGATGTCCGGTGACGACGGAGGGCGACACGATCGAAGGCGTTTCGGACCCGGTGCCATGCCGCGGGCATGCGGACAGCGGCTCGATGGCGGAGGGCGTAGGGGAGCCGGGAGGTCCGGTGGCGGCGCCGGCGGGCGGCCGTGCCCGGCTGGCGATCGCATCGCCGGCGGACGGCGCGCGCTATATCCGCGGCGATACGCTGCCGTTGGAGCGACAGGCGGTGGCGCTGAAGGCGACCGGGGCGGAGGGGGACGTCTGGTGGTTCGTGAACCGGCGACCGTGCGGCAAAACCGCCGGTGACGGCAGCCTGCCGTGGCCGCTTGAGCCGGGGACTCATCGAATCACATGCGCCGACGCCGCCGGCCGGACGGCGGCGGTGACAATCGCCGTGCGATGGTGACGATGCGGAGGAAAGAGACCCGCAAGGAGCAGTTGTCACCACGAAGGACACGAAATGACCAATGACGCTTCGGAAAAGCCCGCACTTGGCAAGCGCAGCCGATCAGTAGCCCGTTTCTGCTGTAGCCCGCTTCTGCTGTAGCCCGCTTCTGCCGGAAGCGGGCTCTCGCCGGCCGCGCCAAGCGCGGCGTGCGCCACGGAGATTCGCACATACACACTGCCCATACGATGGTGGCGATCGCCGAACACCCAACAGCGAACAAGGAACGCCGAACACCCAACGAGAGACCGGACACGTCGCTTTTTCCTCGGCTGTTGGGTGTCTCTCCGTTCCGACAGGGGAGAGTAGGCACGTATCTCCGAGACGTGCCCCCCGGCCGACGGCCGGCCGCGCCAAGCGCGGCGTGCGCCTCGGAGATTCGCACATACACTCTGCCCATGCGGTGGTGGTCCGAAGGAGTAGGCACGGATCTCCGAGACGTGCCCCCGGCCGACGGCCGGCCGCGCTTTGCGCGGCGTGCGCCTCGGCATCGGCAACCGCGCCAGAACATGGACATAATGCGCACGGTATTAAGCCGTGACCCCAAGAGCCGCGGCGGGATTATGATGCGTGTTGTGCCAGAGAATAGTGTTACCGAAGCAAAAATGAGAACTGATAATGGGCCGGGAGAATCATCCACACTTGCAAGCCGACTGCTGAATCGGTAGATTGACACCATGAATACATCCGGCGACAGAATTGAACGCTGGCTTGGGAGTGTCGTGCCTCAGATTGTCAAACAGGCCGCCCCGTTGCGTATTCTGCTGTTCGGCTCCGCTGTTCGCAATCCGGGCGGAATAGTAAACGATCTCGATTTCCTGGTCGTCGTGCCGGATCGTGATCGCCCTTCCCGGATCATGGACCTCCTCAATAGCGGGGTACGGAATAAACCCGTTCCGTGCGACTTCCTTGTGGCGACGCCTTCTGTCCTGGAGAAATACGCGCACCGGAGGGATTCGATCTACAAGACGGCATTGCTGGAAGGGCATGTGGTCTATGCCCGCTGATCCCGCTCAGGTATGGTTGCGGGATGCGCACGGTGACCTTGCGCTTGCGGTGGATGTGGCAGCTGAGATTTTCCATTGGGCACAAACGCAAGTGGATGGTATTCGGAAGGCATGAGCTTCAGGAGGCTGTAACCCCGGCACGTCGGAAGACGTGAGGCTATAGGGGTCGCCCCAAAAAGTAGGCACGGATCTCCGAGACGTGCCCCCGGCCGACGGCCGGCCGCGCTTTGCGCGGCGTGCGCCTCGGAGATTCGCACATACACTCTACCGAACACCCAACAGCGAACAAGGAACGCCGAACACCCAACGAAAGACCGGACACGTCGCTTTTTCCTCGGCTGTTGGGTGTCTTTCCGTTCCGACAGGGGAGAGTAGGCACGTATCTCCGAGACGTGCCCCCGGCCGACGGCCGGCCGCGCTTTGCGCGGCGTGCGCCTCGGAGATTCGCACATACACTCTGCATGCTACTGCCGCAGGTCAGCCCCTCATGCCCGCATTCCGCATGCACATGGGCACACATTCGGCTTGACGATCTGCGCGGACACGGCATAACGTCGCTTCGATGCGTGCACCGTCGGCGAACGCGGTGCATTGGTGGTCGGTGGGTTACGCGTGGGAGGAGTTGGCGGGGTCGTGCTTGCGTCCTCTCTTTCGCCCTGGGAAAGGGAAGGGGAGAGGGTGGCGGCGATTCCTTGGGTTGCGGGCGAAGCGCCGCATTGGGAGCGGGAATATGCGGAGTGGGGATATCCGGTCGGGGATGACGGGGGATGGCGCGGGACTGCTTGCGGGACAGTTCCGATGTTTCGCCCGCCTGCCGCAGCACGTCGATCCACCCTCTTGGCCACCGTGGCTCCGCGTTCAGCGACGCGGCGTCCCGTCAGTCGCCTGGACGCATAGCCAGTCTCCCACATTCCCTGATACGCCTCGACCCGCCATGCGATTTCACGGCACTTCACCACGTTTCTTGACGGTTTGCAGACCTGGAACCCCTGCTATTGTTGACGTATACTGGGATGTTGGCATGAGAGATGGAATATGAATGACGATTCTGAGGACGTATACGCGGAGAGCAACCGTGATCTCTTGCAGCGGTTCGACGACCCGCTGCAGAGGGAGATCCTACGGTCTACGTCTTTCAAGGAGATGCTTGCCACGGCTGTAACTGACGAGCTCGCAGAGGCCATACCTGAGATCGTTGGCAGAACGATTCGCGAGACACTCGAAGATGTCCTTTCCCCTGGCTATTTCGAGCAAGTTGCGTCCGCGATGCGGAATCGAATCGAAGCACAACTCCGGTCAGAACTTCAGGCACCAGTGCGCAGGCAGGTTCACGATGAAATGGAGAGCTTCAAGGAGCAACTGAGACAGGAGTACCGCGAACAGGTCAGGAAGAATCTCCGGGATGAGCTTCTCCCTGATGTTCGGAGAGAACTTAAGCAAGAGCTTCTTCAGAAGTTCGACATCATTACGGGAGGCACGGCAGAATGAACTACTTTGCATACGGATCAAACATGCTAGCCGGCCGTCTCCGAGAGCGGGTGCCCTCAGCCAAACCTCTTGGGAGAGCGACCCTCGCCGGCCACCGTCTCGCATGGCACAAGCGCAGCACCGACGGTTCTGGGAAATGCGATATAGTCGAAACTGGGGAAGATGCCGACATTGTTCATGGTGTTCTCTTTGAAATGGACCCCTATGAGAAGCCACAGCTCGACCGGGCCGAGGGATTGGGCAATGGGTATGATCAGAAGAGGGTCGATGTGATGCATGAAGGCAAGAGCAAGCCGGCAATCACCTACTATGTTCCACACGTCGATTCCCGCCTGAAGCCGTACCACTGGTACAAGGCATTCGTTGTGGCAGGAGCCAAGGAGAATGGGTTACCTGCCGACTATATTGGAGAGATCGAGAAGGCCGATTCAGTCCAAGATGCGAATACCGACCGGCGAGAGAAGAACGGAAGGATACTTGAGCAGTGCCAACAAAGCGCTGCTCACCTACAACTTGACCGTGCACGGTCAAGTTGAGGGAGAGCGCGGACGTGCTGGCGCGAACCGGACATACCAAGATCGGACGTAAGAACCTATGACAAGAGCAGCTGATGCCTTTAACCGCTCAATTCAAGATGCTGAGGATTTGTTGCATCGCTTCGATTCCGAAAATGCGACTAAAAGTGCCCACCAGAATGGAGAGGTCCTGAAACGCGCAGGCCTGGTAATGGCGCTCGCAGCGTGGGAGACTTATGTAAAGGACCGCATCGAAGATGAGTTGTCTTTATGGCTGAATGCGGTCGAGGGGAGTCCAATCGGGAACTTCGTGAGGAGACGTATGGAAGAGGACATGAAGCGCTTCTTTAATCCGAACTCCGAAAGGACGCGTCGAATATTCCAGGACTACTTCGAGATCGATGTTACAAGGGAATGGGCGTGGGACAATTATGATAGCGCCGCTGCAAAGCGGGCCCTGGATACCCTCGTCGCCAAAAGGGGCGACGCCGCGCACCAGGCGAATACTGCGGAACATGCCAGCGCAGAACCTCACAAGGTGAAGCGAGATGAATTGGAAAAGGGCATCCGCTTCCTGAAAGGGTTGGTCACAGCGACTGACAAAATGCCAATCGCCAGCCGGATTCGACCAGCCAGCGTCACCGAGAGGGCGAAACTCAGAAACTGATGTTGGGTATCGTGATTCAATGAAAATGAGTCTTGAAACGGCGGATGTAGTGCGCCAAGCAAATGCTCGGTACGGCTTCGCCGCCCGAGATTTGCGACGGTTCGGCGGACAAGGGATGCGGGAGAATGAAGAACCAGTACTTCGGCGACATCAATGACTACCGCAAGTACGGTCTCTTGCGCGCGCTTCAGTCCGAAGGACAGGGCAAGCTTCTCGTTGCCTGGATGCTCACCCCCGACGATGACAGCCGAGACGGCAGATTCCGCGCCTACCTGGAGGACGCCAAACGTTGGAGACGTTACGACCCACCGCTTTTCGATAGTCTCGCGGCTCTGCATCGGTCGGGATCGATGCTTGACGTTTCCCTCATCGAACGGTCGAACCTTCTTCCCAACGCGTCTTACTTTTCGGCAGAGGTCCCGGACACGCGAATCGACCGCGTCAGATGGGGGCAAGGTCTGTTCGACGCGGCCCGCAACGTCGACCTCGCGTTTGTCGATCCAGACAACGGAATCGAGGTGCGTTCGCGGCCCGTCGGGCGGAAGGGCTCCTCCAAGTACGTCACCTGGAGCGAGATCAAGGCGCTTTGGAATCTCGGTTGCTCGATCCTGATCTACCAGCACTTCCGACGTGAGGCTCGCGAGTCCTTCGCATCGCGAATGGTGTCGGAGTTACGAAGACACACCGACGCGCCTTGGGTGGAAGCACTTCGCACCCCGCACGTCCTTTTCTTGCTGGCGGTTCAAGAAAGACACGAGGCGCGGATGCGAGACGCGGTGTCTGTGATGCACCAGCGATGGAACGGACAGATCGAACCGATGGGGCTGGCAAAGCGTATCGCGGGAAGTGATTAACTTCCCGCTCCCACGCCGCCCCGATCCCGATTGGGGCGGTTCAGAAGGGTTGCCGTGATGCGGCACGCTTCCCAAACGGATGTGCTGCCGGGTAGTGAGACGGCGATGAAGAGTGCCTATCCCTTGACGCCAGTGTCGGTCGCCGATGGAGTAGGCACGGATCTCCGAGACGTGCCCCCGGCCGACGGCCGGCCGCGCTTTGCGCGGCGTGCGCCTCGGAGATTCGCACATACACTCTGCATGCTACTGCCGCAGGTCAGCCCCTCATGCCCGCATTCCGCATGCACATGGTCACACATTCGGCTTGACGATCTGTGCGGACACGGCATAACGTCGCTTCGATGTGTGCACCGTCGGCGAACGCGGTGTATTGGTGGTCGGTGGGTTACGCGTGGGATGAGTTGGCGGGGTCGTGCTTGCATCCTCTCTTTCGCCCTGGGAGAAGGATGGATTGGAACTCCTGATTCCACAGAAGGGCAAGAATCCACGGAGGCTGACCCCGCGAGAGTGCGCGCGGCTGATGGGTTTCCCTGATGAACTGCCGGTAGTGGTTTCTGACACGCAAGCTTACCGGCAGTCTGGCAATGCTCTGGTTACGCAGAAAGCCGCCTAGAAATATGCACGTCGGAGTGGTTGACATGCTCCGGCCATATGTGCTACCAATGATATCATAGCTAACAAACGCGAGGTGTGCGATGTCAAAGAGGCAGATTTCAATCCGAGATATCCCCGACTCGGTCTATGAATGGATCGAAAGAGAACGCCACGCAAAGCGCGTGTCGCAGAAGGCCTTCCTGCTTAACGTTCTTGAAAATTCGGCAAAACACTCGTCAGCGGAAACAGGTGCAGCAGGGCCGTCAGCCTTCGGCAAGATGACACTCGTTTATTGGAAGAGCAAGAAGTTCTGGCTAGGCAAGTTGCTCGAACACCCGGAAATCATGACTCAAGGACGGACGCTGGAGGAATTGGAGCGGAATATTCGGGAAGCGTTTATGCTGATGGCGTTGGATGATGTCCCGGAGAAGTACCAAATTCGGGAAGTGGCCATGGCATGAAAAGACGCGATTTGCTTCGGCGCATCCAGAAAGAAGGCTGTGTACTTCTACGTTCCGGAGGCAATCATGATATTTACGTGAACACCAAGACCGGCAAGAAACAACCTGTTCCGCGACACAGCGAAATCGATGAGTTCTTGGCTCGGCACATCATTCGTCACCTTGGACTGGAGCATTGAGAGGATGGCCACAAAGGACGCCAGATGAGGACGAGAAGGGACAGGCGATCTGCGCGTGAGGATCGCGGTGGTTGATGCGTGTGTCGGGAAGCGACCTCCGGGTTGGAAGGTGAGGCCGAGCGAAGATGGCAGAGGCGCGCCGGCACATGCGCGCAAAGGCGGCCGGCCTTGAGCTTGTCGAAGCGGCCCGCCCTGAGCTTGTCGAAGCGGCCCGCCCTGAGCTTGTCGAAGTGGCTTGCCCTTGGGGGGAGAAAGAGTGCCTGTCCCTTGACGCCAATGTCGGTCGCCGAAGCAGTAGGCACGGATCTCCGAGACGTGCCCCCGGCCGACGGCCGGCCGCGCTTTACGCGGCGTGCGCCTCGGAGATTCGCACATACACGCGGCATGCTATCGCCCGAGGTCAGCCTTGGCGCTGTTTATCACGTTATATCGGCCATGCCGCTCGTTCACGCTTGCACCTCAAGGTCGGCGGTGTACCCTCGCAGCACAACCGATAGAACCAGAGAAGATACTCAGAGTTGACGCACATGCGTTACACGTGCATCATACGTGTAGTCGTGCGCGAAAGCCCGGCGGAAAGGAGCGTATCCCATCATGCAGAAGAAACTTACGCTGACCATCGATGCGGACGTCTACGCTGGCCTTCGGGAGGTCGTTGGCCCTGGCAAGATCAGCCATTTCGTGGAAGACCTGGTGCGCCCGCATGTCGTAAGGAGCGATCTCTACGGTGCCTATCGCACAATGGCCGCAGACCGTGTTCGGGAGGCGGAGGCTATCGAGTGGGCAGAGGCTACCTGCGGAGACGTGAACGATGAGAAGAGGTGAAATCTGGTGGGTCAACTTCGGGCCGTCCATCGGCGGGGAGATCCGCAAGCCGCGGCCTGCCGTTATCGTCAGCAACGATGCCGCCAACCAGTTCCTCAACCGTGTGCAGGTTATGCCGCTCACGGGAAGCACCGCGAGACTCTATCCGAGCGAGGCATACGTCACCTTTCGGGGCAAGAAGGCCAAGGCGATGGCCGACCAATTGGCGACAGTCAGCAAGGAACGGTTGGTCAACAAGGCGGGTGAGGTGGGGGTGGGCGAAATGGATGCCATCGTGCGCGCCATCACCATCCAATTGGCACTCTGAGGAGGGGGCAGATCAAGCCGTTGCTCGCGACACGCTCACACTGACAACAATGTCTACACAATGGCTGGAAGCCATGCTCAAGCAGAACAAGGTGACCATCAAGCACGAGAAACCGGAAGGCGGCATGCTGTTCTTGACGGCATCAACTCAGGAACTTCAGGACTTCGTCGCGCAGTATGCGGATGATCCAGGAGCCTTTCCTGCGAAGGGTGACGAAAAGGGGATTAGCTTTTCAAGAGGCACTGCGACCGCGAAGTAGAACGGATGTGCCAACCATCGCGTGCATTTTGCGCGCCAATAGCGAGGAAATCGCGGAACGGACGCACGCGAAGAAGTCCGCAACTTCCCGAGTTGAGAACCATGCGGAGGACATCAGACGCTCCACTCTGGTGAAGTTCGTCGAGGCCGTCGGCAAACGGCTGCGCCTGAAAATCGCCTGAGCTGAACAGGTGATACAGCGGGAATATGCTCGTGAAACCATCCCCGGATCGTGAGGGCTGTGAGAAAGGTTGCCGAAACCAGGCATGAACCGATTGACATACGACGCATAGTTCGGGAAAGTACAGAAAACCATCCGATGATTTGTTGGGCGGGAGGAAAGAATGAGACGGATCGCAATCACATGTACCATTGTCTGCGCCGTAGCGTGCGCCGTCTGCGCGGCCGAGGATTACCCGCAGATCATGATCCGAGCGGAGTTCATTGCTGTTCCCAAGACGGTGCTTGATTCCGTCGGACGTGGCGCGCCCGATCAACTCCCGTCTGCAAAGCAGATTCTCGGGTTCAAGCAGTCAGGGCAAGCCACCGTACTTCACTCGCCAACGATCGTGCTGCAGTCCGGGCAGGAATCTACGGTCAAGGCCGTGCAGGAGGTGATTTACCCCACGGATTTCGACATCACCTGTCGCGCTGTAACCAACGATCACGGCCAGGCCACTATTGGCCCCATCATCACCCCATCCTCGTTCGAAACAAGAGAGGTAGGCTGCATATTCAGTGCCCTTCCCGAAATCGACGCGAGGGCGATGGACATTTCGCTTACTTTCCAGGCGGAGATCGTCGCTCCGCCCGTGTGGAAACAGTACACGGGGCAGTACACTGACACCTTCGGCAACGCTAAGACCGCACAGCTTGAGCAACCGTTTTTCTTCACGAGCAGCATGAACACGACGCTCCGCATCAGGAACGGCGCGACAGTCCTTGCCGGTGGAGGAATGGCGGGTCAAGACGCGTTGACCGTGACCTTTCTGTTGATCAAAGCCCAACTGGTAAACTCGATGGAACAACCAGTGACTGTCGAACCAGCACCTGGACAGGTACGCTGAAAGGCACGTCGACAACCATTCTGGTTGTGATATGGTGTCGCCATGAAAACGATAACATTAAAAGACATTCCTACATCGGTTCACTCCGCCTTGAAGCGGAGGGCGAAACAGCATGGGCGAAGCCTCAATAAGGAAGCATTGGCTTGTCTGGAAATTAGCGTTGCACCTGCAAGATTTAATGCCAACGCCATGCTGTGTGATATCCGACGACATCGAGCATCGCTCCCGGGCAAACTGAATGATCATCTGATCGAAATGGCCCATGAGGAAGGCCGACCATGATTGTCGCAGATTCAAATCTAATCGCCTATTTGCTTATCCCGGGGAACAACAGCTCTTTGGCCGATGAAGTGTTTATCAAAGACGCGGACTGGGCGGTACCTCTGTTATGCAGATCGGAACTAAGAAACATTCTGACGCTCTACATGCGTCATGAAGGCATGTCGCTACAACAGGCCCAAACAACAATGGAAAAAGCAGAATTTCTCTGGAGTAATCGCGAGTATGCTGTTCCTTCTGACTCTGTATTGGAAACTACAGTCCACACTCGTATCAGCGCCTACGACGGAGAGTTTATCGTCTTGGCTCAACATCTTGGCGTGCCGCTTGCAACTTTCGATAAACCCGTTAGAAAAGCCTTCCCCAGCATCGCCGTCTCCGCGGAAGATTTTCTGAAACAATGATGCCAACAACCGTTCAAGAATGAAGATGACGAGCGGGCGTTCTGGGCGTCCCACGACTCGACGGAATTCGTCGATACCAGTCGCTGCTCAAGGTTTTCCTGGCTGAGAAGGTCGAAGAGGAACTGCGGCTTGGGCACGCGAAAACCATAGGCGTTAGGAGTTAGGTGTCTAGGCGTTAGTTGAAGGCATGCCGGGTAGCCATGGAGTTCCTCAGCAAGGAGGTGCACACAACGCTCACGTTGCTGAATTCAGGGGTCGGCAAGGTGCTGCGATCAATGCATGAGCATCGGGAGAAGTGCCGGATTACGACGAAGTCATACATTGGAAAGGAAGCACACGAAAAAGGGTGCTGAAGCGCGAATAGGAGAATTATGAAAAGAATCGGGATGATGGTTGTGGTGGTGGCTGGGATGGTCTGTCTGTCTGCGCGTTCCTTTGCGGGGCTGATGGATGAGAACCCTACGGATGTTGGAATTTCGTTAAAGATTGGAACGCTCGGATATGGAGCCGACGCGACAATCGGATTGACGGAGAGATTCAACGTCCGTCTTGGTTTCAACATGTTCAACTATGAAATGACGGAATCCGAAGAGAATGATGAAGGGGGAGCGGCTGATGAAATCACGGCTGACATTGATTTCCTAACATTACCCGTGCTGGTCGATTGGCATCCCTGGAACGGGAGGTTTCGTCTTTCGGGCGGCATTGTTTTCAACAACAATGAAATAGCCCTTTCGGCAATTCCAGGCGACACTATCGAGCTGGGTCCGAACGATAGTGAATATGCTGTTGATAGCCTGGATGGTAAGGTTTCGTTTGGTTCGGTGGCACCATACTTAGGTATAGGGTTCGGGAATGCCGTTGGCGCAAATGGCAACTGGCATTTCGCCATGGACATTGGCGTCATGTTCCAGGGTTCGCCGGAAATAGACCTCAGCGCGGTTGCATCAGATCCGGCGCAGCAGGCGGCGTTGGACCGGGACATTGATGAAGAGACTGCGGAGATTGAGGATGACACCGAAGTCTTCAATATGTATCCGCTCATTTCGCTAGGCGTTTCGTATAAATTCTAACCAGAGGCTATAGGGGTCTTAACATGTAACAAGCCGTTTTGCCGGCTGGCGGAAACAAGGCGAGGATCGCCATCCGTTTGGACCGTGCGATCCTTGACTGGTTCAAGGCCAGAGTTGAAAGACCGCGTGACGCACGTCCGGCGGCAGACCCCAAGAGCATCATAAAAGCGGCGCAGTCGATTAAGGATGAAGATGAGCGGCTGTTATCCGTGCAGTCGTATATGGAGCTTCTTCAGGGAGCAGAAAACCGGAAGCAACACGAGCAGACCAAGTCGTTCCTGCGGGATTTCGGCTTCTTGACTCTGCCGTTTAGCGAGAATATCGGGCACCGCGCTGCCGTCTATATCGAGGAGTATGGGCTGTCGCACGAACTGCGAGCCGGGGACGCGATTGTCGCCGCCACGGCCGCGGAGGGTGCGCATGTTCTGTGCACGAGTAACGCCAGGCACTTCAGCCCGATCCGGGACGTGAAGACAAGAATCTTCAGACCATGAGGGTCGGCCAACACGCGGCGCCGTATGGCGCACCCTGACGGATTCGCAAACGGTGCGCGGCCTGGCCGATCGCGCGCGCGAGGCTCGAAGGATCTCCCGCGCCGCGCCGGCCGTGTTGGATGCGGTACTTTCACTGCTCGATGCTTGCATCTACTGAGAGGGCCAAGCCGTCGGAGATTACCTCGCTGCGCTCGGGATCTCAACGGTAGCGATGGCCGGAACAAGGATGG
>CAYYJS010000028.1:0-13713 GCA_964472315.1 uncultured Victivallales bacterium
AACGATGGCGTACCCGGCAGGACTTGAACCTGCAACCTTCTGATCCGTAGTCAGATGCTCTATCCAATTGAGCTACGGGTACTCCAAGAGAGCGGGCAGATTAGGCCAGAAGTCGGGGCGATGCAACAATAAAGCACGCCGCAATAAACCACGGGCCCTGGACCGACGCAGTTCCTGCTTGCCAAGGGCGTCGCATGCGACGGATGCTGCCCACATGAGCGCGACCTCCGAACCCGTTATCATTGTCGGCGCCGGCGCGGCCGGGTTGATGGCGGCCTGTCGGGCGGGGGAGCTTGGGTTGCCCTGTGTCCTGCTGGAGCGCAAGCACCGTGTCGGCAGCAAGCTGCTGATGTGTGCCAACGGCAAGTGCAACGTGACGCGCGAGCTGGAGCCGGAGCGCTTGCTGGCGGACTATGGGGCGGAGTTGGCGGAGTTCCTCGCGCCCGCCATCCGGGGCTTCGCGCCGCGCGAGGTGCGCCGGTGGTTCGAGGCGCAGGGGCTGCCGATGATGGCGACCCGCGACGGTCGGGTGTACCCGCGATCGGAACGGGCGCCGGACGTCGTCCACTGCCTTACCGACACCCTGAGGCAACGCGGCGTCATGCTGTGTCTGAATGCGCCGGTCTCGGCAGTCACGCGGGTCGAGGGCGGGTTTGACGTCGCGTGCGGATGCGTGTCGCTGCGTGCGGCGTGGGTATTGCTCGCGACCGGTGGGGTGAGCTATCCGAAGACGGGCAGCGTGGGCGATGGGCAGCGCCTGGCGGCGGCGCTGGGGCACGCGATCAAGCCGTATCGCCCGGGACTGGTGGGGGTGGAGTGGGCGGATGCGTGGACCCGGGAGAACGGCGGGCGGACCTTGCCGGACGCCGTGGCGACGATTCTGATCGACGGGCGCGCGGTCGGCGAGACGCGCGGGGAGTTGACCTGTGAGAAGTGGGGACTGGGTGGCAGCGTCGTGACGAATGCCACGCGCCTCATCTCGCGCGGCGACTTCCGGCAGCCCGAACTGCGTATCCGGGCGGCCGAACTGCGCGCGCCGCTGACCGTGTCGCCGGTGCGGATGCGCCCGTTGAAGGAGGCCATGGTGACGGTCGGCGGCGTGGCGTTGGACGACGTCGATCCGGCCACGATGGCGTCGCGTCGGTGCGAGGGGCTTTACCTGGCGGGGGAAGTGCTCGATGTGGACGGTCCCACGGGCGGCTACAATCTGACGGCGGCCTTTGCGACCGGGCGTCTGGCCATCGAGGCGATGGCCGCGCGGTGCGGGTTGCGTGTCACGCGTGGCGCCGGCAGGGATGCGGGGGGCGGGCCGGCGGCCCGAGATCGACGGGGGGTGGGTCGTCGGCCCGAGACCGACGGGCGGAGGGCGACCGGACGGCCGGCAAGGGCGCCGGGCACTCGGCACGGGATCAAACGGCGACCTTGACAACGCACTTGCGGACGCGTGCCGGCGTGTCCAGCGCGCATGCAGGCCGGTGGGCGTCGTGGGGGAACAGGACGGCGAACAGGCCCGACCGCAGGGCGATCATGACGGGGTGCTTTGGCGGCGCCGCGAAGAACTGCAGGTCCCGCTCGCGGTCGTAGGGTTCGGGCGAGCCACAGGTCCGTATGTCGGCCACCGCGCAGGACTCGATGCCGACGAGCATGTACTGCACGTCGATGTAGCGGCGGTGGCACTCGTAGCGGCGCGTCTCCTCCCGGAACGTTTCGTAGGAGTCCAGTATGGCGTACACGGCGTCGCCATCGATGGCGAGGCGTCCGTCGGGTAGCGCCGCGAGATCCGTCGCCGCGATGAAGTCCAGCGCGACGCCCAGTCGCGGGAGCAGGTTCCGGTAGTGGGCCGCATGGTCAAGGGTGTCGACGATCATCGTGCGCCTCAGGCAATCTGCCGGTTGATGAGATTAAGGAACTCCCCGCGCGTGGCCGGGTCGTCGTGGAAGCTGCCGAGCACGGAGGACGTGGTCATGACCGAATTCTGCTTCTCGACGCCGCGCATCATCATGCAGAGATGCTTGGCCTCGATCACCACGCCGACGCCTTCGGCATTGACGGTGTTCCGGACCTCACGGGCGATCTGCGCGGTCAGCCGCTCCTGGATCTGAAGGCGTCGTGCGTAGCAGTCGACAATGCGGGCCAGTTTGCTGACGCCGACGACGGCTCCATCGGCGATGTAGCCGATGTGGCACTTTCCGAAGAACGGGAGCATGTGGTGTTCGCAGAGACTGTAGACTTCGATATCCCGCACGATGATCATGTTGTTCGCGTGGGAGTTGAAGATGGCGCCGTTGACGATGGACGCGGGGTCCGTGCGGTAACCGCTGGTCAGGAAGCGGAGGGCTTCCGCCACACGTTCCGGCGTCTTCTGCAGGCCATCGCGGGTCGGGTCCTCGCCACATTCGATCAGGAGCTTGCGGACCAGTTCGGCCACGTGTTCCATATTCATAGCGTATGCCTTGCCTTGCGGTTGGACTGCCGTTCCCACGGCGTCGGTTCAGATGCCGTACTGCGCGGCGTCATCCTGCCCGGATGCCGCCGACCGCCGCGCGCCCAAGGCGGGCGGCCTTGACGCGATGCGGGCGTCGCCGACGGTTTCCGGAACGGTGCGCGCGTCGCGGACCCGTGACGCGCGCCGGAAGAACCGCGTGAAGAAACCTTTGAAGAAGCCGCCGACGCGGCGGCAGATACCGGGGCGCCGGAGCTTCTCCAGTCGGCGATAGCCGGCCAGCAGTTCCTCCGGGGAGAAATCCTTGCGGTGGACGTTCTCTTCGAGCTCCAAAGCCAGTTTCTCGACCTCGGAGTCGTTGTCGATGACCGTTGCCTCGATGTGTTGCCAGGCCAGCCCGCGGGCGGCCAGCAGACGTCGGTGGCCGGCAATGAGCTCGTTGTCGCGGGTGATGGTTATCGGGTTGAGCTGGCCGTGCTGCCTCATGCTTTCCATGAGCGCGGCCACGTCGCCCACGTCATGTCGCACGCGTTCACGCACCATGATCGAACTGACGGATACTTTCATGAACCTCCTCAACGTGCGGGCGCCGGTCAGAGAAACCGGTCACGCACCGCGACATCAGGTCAACTTACCAAAGCGGTTCGTGCAGGGCAATCCCGCGTTGCGAGGTGGTTTGACAGTTATCGGGTTTTCCCTGATACTGGCCTAGTGTGAAGGTGTTTCCGGGGTTTGTGCGCGATGGAAGACCAGTCCAGAGAGAAGAGCCCGTTGTTCAGCGACCTTGTGCGCTTCCGGCGGGAACTGCACGCGCCGGCGGGCGGAGCGCCCCTCGATGCCGAAGCGACGCTGGCCGAGGGCATGGGCGAGGCGTGGGCGCAGGCGGGGCACCATGCCCAGATGCTGGAGGCGCTGCCGCTTGGCGTTTTGACCGTGGGGATCGAACGCGACTTGTACCGGCGTCCGACCGGGTACCGGATTCTGCAGGCTAACCCGGCCGCCCTGGCGTCCCTGCGGATGGGGCTGGATGTGCTCGTGACACGGCCGCTCTTCGACATTCTTCCCGGCGGCGAGGAGTGGAAGGCGCCGTTGGATGGCGTGGCCGTGCATGGGCGTCCGGCGCGCGAGGTATGCTATTCGGCCATCGCGAATGCGTACTTCGACGTTTCGGTCAGCCGTCCCGTGCGGGATCTGCTCAACATCGTGCTGGCCGAGGTGCGCGCACCCGTGCGGCGTCCGACGAGCGATAAGGGCGACGAGATTCTCTTTCAGGACATTCTCGAAGCGGCGCCGATCTTCATCTGCCGGTTCCTGACCGACGGATCCCTGACGTATGCGAATCCCGCCTACCGGGGCCGGTTCGGTGGCGAGTCGGCGACGCTGGTGGGGCATTGCTTCCTGATTCATGTGCCGCTGACCCAACGCAACCGCGTGCAGCGCGAGTTGCGCGGGGCGACGGCCGAACAGCGCGTCATGGTCTGTGAGCACGAGGTCTACGACGATGGGGTGCCGCGCTGGTATCGCTGGCACGATGTGGCGGTGTTCGATAAGGTCGGGCAGGTCGTCGAGTTCCAGGCGTTCGGTTATGAGGTCACGCAGCAGAAGACGGCGGACGAGCAGCACGCGCTGACGCGGGGCTACCTCGAGGATTTGCTGGACTATCGGGTGACGGAGATCGCGGGGCTCGAACGGAAGCTTGCCGCCGAGGAGCAGAACCGCGAGCGTACCGTGCGGGAGTTGTCGCAGGCACGGCGCGAACTCGATTTTGCCGTCGGCCGTGCGCTGGGCGGCAAGGTGGTGATGTGCGGCCGCTGTCACCGCGTCAACGACGACGAGGGGCATTGGATGCCGATCGATATGTACCTGCGGTCGCACAGCGCGGCGGAGTTGACCACGGAGATTTGCCCGTACTGCAAGCGCAAGCCGCGGCAGTCCGATATTCATGACTGGTAGGACGGCGGCGACGGACTCGCCGGATGGAGGATACGCGCGGATGCAGAGCACGGGACAGGAAATCGACGATATCCGGGCGCAGTGGGGCCGGCGGTTGCTGATTCTGGGACACCACTACCAGCGGTCGTCGGTCGTCGCGCATGCGGATGAGGTCGGCGACTCCCTGGAGTTGGCGCGCAAGGCGGCGGCGCGGACGGATGCCGAGCGGATCGTGTTCTGCGGGGTGCATTTCATGGCCGAGTCGGCCGATATTCTGTCCGGGCCGGAACAGGCCGTCTACATGCCGGAGACCGGCGCCGGGTGCCCGATGGCGGAGATGGCCGACCCCGGCGCGGTCGATCGGGCGTGGGGAATGCTGGGCGGCGATAAGGCGTGGCTTCCCATCGTCTACGTGAACAGCACGGCCGCGATCAAGGCGTTCTGCGGACGGCACGGCGGCAGCGCCTGTACGTCGAGCAACGCGCCCCGCGTCTTCCAGTGGGCGTTGTCGCAGGGCCGGCGCATTCTTTTCCTGCCGGACGAGCACCTCGGCACGAACACGGCGCACGATCTGGGCATACCGGACGGGGAGATTGCCGTCTTCGACCCGCGCGAGTCGGAGGGCGGGCTTTCGGCGGCGGCGCGCGACGCGGCGCGCGTCGTGGTCTGGAAGGGCTTCTGCATCGTGCATCAGGCCTTCACGGTCGAGCAGATCGCGACGGTTCGGCGACTGCTGCCGCGGGCCCGCGTCATCGTGCATCCCGAGGCGCCGAAAGCGGTGGTGCGCGCGGCCGACGCGCATGGATCGACGGCCCGGATCGTCGAGTATGTCGACGCCGCCGAAGACGGGGCGACGATCGTGGTGGGAACCGAACTCAATCTGGTCCAGCGTCTGGCCGAGAAGCATCGCGGCCGGATCACGGTAAAGACCCTGTGCCCGTCCGTCTGCGCCAACATGGCGAGAACCACCGACCGCGCCCTGCTGGCGCTGTTGAAGACGTGGCCTGAAACCTGTCGCATCCGCGTGGCGCCCGACATGGCGGCCGACGCGCGGAAGTGCCTTTCGACGATGCTGGCCCTGTAATGCAAGAATCGTACGAACTGGTCGCGGGGTTTACGCCCACGGGGGATCAGCCGCAGGCCATCGAGGCGCTTGTGCACGGCGTGCGCGACGGCCGTCGCTTCCAGACCCTCGAGGGCGTGACCGGATCGGGCAAGACGTTCACGGTCGCGAACGCAATCGCGCAGCTCCGGATGCCGGCCCTCGTGATCTCGCACAACAAGACGCTGGCGGCGCAATTGTACGGTGAATTCAAAGCTTTCTTCCCGAACAGCGCCGTCGAGTATTTCGTCAGCTACTACGACTACTATCAGCCCGAGGCGTATATTCCGCAGACGGACACGTTTATCGAAAAGGACGCCTCCATCAACAAGGAGATCGAGCGTCTCCGGCTTTCCGCGACGAATGCCCTGTTGTCGCGGAGGGACGTGATCATCGTGGCGTCGGTATCCTGTATCTACGGGTTGGGGTCGCCCGAAGACTACGCGGCAATGGTCGTGCCGCTGGCGGTCGGCGATACCGTCGATCGCGATGCCATGTTACGCAAGCTTGTCGACATCCAGTACAGCCGGAACGATTACGAGCCGGAGCCGGGGATGTTCCGCGTGCGCGGCGATACCGTCGACATTTGCCCGTCCTATGCGCGTCACGCCGTGCGTGTGGCCTTTTTCGGCGACGAGATCGAGGCGATCCGCGAGGTCGATCCGCTGACGGGACAGGTGCTGCGCGAATGCGGACACGCGGTGATCTCCCCCGCGAAGCACTTTGTCATGCCCTACGAGCGGCTGGAACCGGCGATCGGGCGCATCGGCGCGGAACTGGATGCGCGCGTCGCGTGGTTCGAGGCGCACGGCAAGCTGATCGAGGCGCAACGGATCCGGCAACGGACCCTGTTCGACATCGAGATGATCCGCGAGATCGGGTACTGTTCCGGCATCGAGAACTACTCGTGGCATCTCAGCGGCCGCGGTGAAGGCGAGCCTCCCGCGACGCTGCTGGACTACTTTCCGGAGACATTTCTGACAATCATCGACGAGTCGCATGTGACGATTCCGCAGTTGCGGGCGATGTACAACGGCGACCAGTCGCGCAAGGAAACGCTGGTTCAGCACGGGTTCCGTCTGCCCTCGGCCAAGGACAACCGCCCGCTGGCCTTCGACGAGTTCCTGGCGCGCGTGGGGCCGGTGATTTTCACGACAGCCACGCCTGGGGCGTTCGAACGTCAGGTTGCCGGCGAGCCGATCGCACAGGTGATCCGTCCGACCGGCCTGGTCGATCCGCCGGTCGAGATTCGGCCGCTGGAGACGCAGATCGACGACCTCATGGACGAAGTGCGGTCGCATGCCGAGCGGAACGAGCGCGTGCTGGTGACGACGCTGACGAAGCGTACGGCGGAAGACCTGGCCGACTACCTGCGCGGCGCGGGACTGCGGGTGGAGTATCTGCATGCCGATATTGACGCGCTCGAACGCGTCGAGGTGCTGCGCCGTCTCCGCAACGGCACGTTCGACTGCCTGGTGGGAATCAATTTGTTGCGCGAGGGACTGGACCTGCCGGAGGTCGCACTCGTCGCCATCCTGGATGCCGACAAGGAGGGATTCCTGCGCTCCGAGACGTCGCTGATCCAGACCGCGGGACGCGCGGCGCGGCATGTCAACGGCCGTGTCATCCTGTATGCCGCGGAAACGACCGATTCCATGCGGCGGTTCATTGCGGTCACGGAGGGCCGGCGCGCCCGGCAGCGCGCGTACAATGAAACGCACGGGATTGTGCCGCGCAGTACGGTGCGGGCGATCGAGGAGAGTCTCTCGACCCAGTACGAGGAGTCGAAGGAGATCGCCCGCGCCGTCGTGCGCGAGGGCGGCGAGGACTACGATGTCCACGAGGCCATCGGCATGCTGGAACGGGAGATGTTGGAGGCGGCGGACGCGCTCGAATTCGAGCGCGCGGCGGCCTTGCGCGACCAGATCCGCGCATTGCGCAAAGGGTGAGCGCCATGCAGGTGTTGCGTTGCGGGGTGGTGCGTGGTAGCTTCTGGTCATGCGTGCGCCGGCGACGGGTCGATTGGCGCGTGCGCGTCACCGGTTATCTGGAGGGTTGGCATGTCCGATTGGCGATCGCAGCTCGACGACTTCTTCGTGAAGGCGGATGACGCCGACAAGAAGAAGGAAGTCGGTCCTTTCACGCAGTTCCTGCGGGACGTCGCGGTTCCGGCGTTTGAGGAGTTGAAGCTGGAATTCGAGCGACACGGGCGCACCGTCGTGATCCGCGACTCCGAGAGTTCCGCCAGCATCAGCGTGAGTTTCGAAGGGGCCGAGGAGATGACGTATCGGATACACGAACGCCTGTTCGTGGACCGCGCGCTTCCCTATGCCGAGATCCGCGTGCGCGAACGGAAGGGGTTGCGACTGATCACGGTCGAGAGCATGGTGCGCAGCGGCGGGCAGGACTACGAGCTGCGGGATATCACCAGGGACGAAGTGCTGAAAAGTGTGCTGCAGCAGTACATTCAGCGCGTGAAGCCGCGCTGACCGGGCGCATCTGCGATTCGGTACAGCCCTGGATCGCGGGCATCCCGTCCGCTTGGAATGCCCATGTCTGGCAACTGCGGGCGAGACGCCCGCGCTCCCAGGGAAACAACGGCGAGTGTCCATGACTGCGCCCAATCGCAGATGCGCCCGCGCTGACCGGCGTTCCCGGCATCGGCTTGACATCCCCGTGGCGTGCGGTATGGTTCGCCTCCGCGTCCGCGATCCGGGCGATTAGCTCAATCGGTTAGAGCGTCTGGTTTACACCCAGAAGGTCGGGGGTTCGAGTCCCTCATCGCCCACCAGCATCCCCGCCGAATCTCGGCTTGGCCATTCTTCCGCGGCTACAAAAACGAGATACCTCGCGCCATGGGGGGGAGACCCAGGACCGACGCCACGGACTGGGCGATGTCGAAGAATCCCTTCCGGATGCCCAGGTTGCGCCCGGCCGGCGATGCTGCGCGGCGGTAGACCAGCAGCGGCACGTACTCGCGGGTATGGTCGGAGCCGGCGAACGTGGGGTCATTGCCGTGGTCGGCTGTGACGATCAGCAGGTCATCCGCGGCCAGAAGCGGCAGAAACCCGGCCAGAAACGCGTCGGTGCGTACGAGCGCGGCGGCGTAGCCCGCGGCGTCGCGCCGGTGGCCGTAGAGCATGTCGAAGTCGATCAGATTCGCGAAGACGAACCCCGGCGACGGCATTTCGTCGGCGAGCGTTGACAGCCAGTCCTGCGCGCCGCGGTTGTTCTCCACATGGCAGACCCGGTCGATGTGCGCGTTCGGAAAGATGTCGTCGAGCTTGCCGACCGTGGCGGTGGTGACGCCCGCGTCCGCGGCGTGGTCCAGGATGCAGGGCTCCGGCAGCGGGAAAGAGAAATCGCGGCGGTTCTCCGTGCGTGTGTAGCGCCCCGGAGCGCCGATGTAGGGGCGTGCGATGACGCGGCCGATCTGGTGGGGATTGCAGAGCTCGCGGGCGATGCGGCACGCGTCGTACAGCTCATCGAGCGGGATGACGGCCTCGTGTGCGGCGATCTGGAACACCGAATCGGCGCTCGTGTAGACGATCCAGTTGCCCGTGGCGGCTTGTTCCGGGCCGAGTTCGGCGATGATGGCCGTGCCGCCGGCGGCGCGGTTGCCGAGGATGCCGCGTCCGGTCCGGCGTGCGAAAGCGTCCGTCAGTTCGGCTGGAAAGGAAGGCGCGGCGGCGGGAAAGACCGCGAATCCCGTGTCCAGTCGGAGCCCGGCCATCTCCCAGTGCCCGGTCGTCGTGTCCTTGCCGCGCGAGACTTCCTGCATGGCGCCGAACGCCGCGTCCGGCTGTGCGGCCGGTGGCACGCCCGCGATGCCGACGGTATCGCCCGTCAGCGCGGGTATGTTGCCGAGGCCGAGACGCTGGAGGGTCGGCAGCGCGAGGCCGCCGACGGCGCGGGCCACGTGCCCGAGCGTATTCGCACCGGAGTCGCCATAGCGTGCGGCGTCGGGCGCGGCGCCGATGCCGACCGAATCGAGGACGACCAGAAAGACTCGCATGCGGGCATGATAGAGCGCGGGCCGGCGTGTCGCCAGCGGAAACCTTGTGAGGGCATCATGTGAATTGCGTGCCGTGGCGGGTGCTTGGTAAACTGCCAGCCGCGAGGAACGGAACATGAAAGAAGCGCTTTTCTATCGGAGCGACAAGGATGGCACGGTGTCGTGTCTGCTCTGTCCGCAGGCGTGCCGGATCGCGGATGGTGCGGTCGGGCTTTGTCATGTACGCGAGAATCGTGGCGGCACGCTTCTGGCGAAGGGATACGGTGAACTGTCGTCCGTGGGTGTCGATCCGATCGAGAAGAAGCCGCTCTACCATTTCCGGCCGGGGTCGCGGATATTCAGTGTCGGCGGGTGGGGGTGCAACCTGTCCTGTCGGTTCTGCCAGAACTGGCGCATTTCGCAGTGCGGCGTGGTCGAGGGGCGGTCGGTCGCCCCGGCGGCGCTCATGGATGAGGTGGTCCGGGACGGATGCGGCGCGGTGGCATACACGTACAACGAGCCGCTGGTCGGTTTCGAGTTTGTGACGGATTGCGCACGGTTGGCCCGGCAGCGCGGTCTGGCAAACGTGCTGGTGACGAACGGGTTCGTCAACCCGAAACCGGCGCGCGAACTGCTGCCGTACATCGACGCCGTGAACCTCGACATCAAGAGCATGGACGACGCGTTCTACCGGACCTATTGCGGCGGGCGGCTCGATCCGGTTCTGGCTTTCGCGGACGAGGTGGCGGCGCGTGGGGTGCATATCGAGGTGACCAACCTCTTGATTCCGGGGCTGAACGATGGGTCGGATGCCGTGCTGCGACTGGCGGACTGGGTGTGCGTGCACCTCGGCGCGTTGACGCCGCTGCATCTGAGCGCGTACCACCCGCAGTACCGGATGGATTATCCGGCGACGCCGCTGGACACGTTGATGGCGGCGCACGAGACGGCGTGCGGCCGGCTGCGGTACGTGTACCTTGGGAACGTCAGCGCGGCGATCGGGCGCGATACGAACTGCCCGGGGTGTGGCGCGTGTCTGATCGCGCGCGCGGGATACGTCACGCGGAACACCGGTATCGAGGGTGGCCGGTGCCGTGCGTGCGGCCGTACGGCGGACGTACGCCTGTAGGACCCTACAGGTCGGAGTCGTCGATGTCGGTGACCGGTTGGATCTTCTTTACCACGCGGACCTTTGCCATGAGATCCTTCGACCACTGGTCGAAGTGCGGGCGAATCCGATAGCCTTGAAGCATCTGCAGAACTTCCGGTCGCACCATTTCGGCGGTTGCGAGGCTGCCCGGCGTGCGGTTGGCGACGCAGGCGATCAGGGTGCGGTCAGGGAGTTGGATGGCTTCGGACATCTCGCCTTTGGCGAGGTCAAGTACGGCGGGTACGATCGAGTTGAAGTTCGAGATGCTGTGGGCCGAATCGTCGTCGTAGACCGAAAACGCGGGCAGTTTCGTGATCGCCAGTCCTTGCGCCTCCGCGGCCTGATCGAGCGATGAACCCGACTCCAAAGCGGTCATCAGTTTCTCGCGTGTCGTATCGACGAGCGCGGCGTAAGCGTTGCGTTCGGCCTCGCGGGTGGCGAGATCCGTCGCGCGGTCAACCACGTTGGAGAAATCGGGGATGAAGGCCGGTCGGTTCGTCGACGCGGCGAGTACGAAAACGGCGTCCTCACCTTTCACGGGGTAGGAGTAGTATCCGGCCGCATCGCCGGCATCGAGGGCGAACGCTGCCCGGCTGAAGTCCGGCCCGACATTCAGGCCCGCGACGTCGCCGTAGGCTGTGAAAAATGCGGAGGTCATGACGTTGCGGTCGAACTTGACGGCGACGGATTCGAACGCCACGGCCTGGCCGTAGCGTCCCGGGGCGAGTTCGTCGGCAAACTCCACCGCCTTCGATTCCGCGAGGAAGAAGGCCTTGTCCCGACGGACCGCATCGCGGATCTCGTCGGATACGTCCGCGAGTTCGCGATAGGTGGTTTCGGTCACGTTGGTCGCGTTGGTGCCCTCGGGGCGTATGACGTAGTCCGCGAGGTGTTCGTCGTAGTAGTTCTGAACATCTGTTTCGGCGACCTCGGCATGTCCCAGGAAATTCGAAACCGGCCACTCCACGTAGCGTACGGCCACGGCCTCGGGTTCGCGGAAAAGTTCCGTGTTCTCATCGTAGAAGGCGCGCACGTCATCGTTGCTCACCGTTACGCCGGCGATGGCTTTTTCGCGCGTGACTTCCACGGCCTTGAGTTCGATGAGATCCGTGAAGTGGGCGATGTTGCGCGTCACGTCGGAAGGCGGCACCCAGAGCGTGGCGTCCATGTGTTTCGTCAGCTTCTGGAGGATCATCTCCTCGCGGAAGTAAGCCTCGAAGGTTGAGACGGGGACCTTCATCTGGGCGTGGATGAGCGCCTCGTAACGCGGGAGACTGAACCTTCCGTCTTCCTGGAATGACCGGTTGCTCTGGATGGCGCGCGCCAGTTCGTCATCGGTCACCGTGATGCCCATGCGGGCGGCCGTGCGGATCAGCGTGAGGCGACGCCAAGCCATCTCATCCAGGGCGACGCGGTCCTCGTCCGAGTCGACGGGGCGGGGGCGGAACCCGAGCGCGAACAGCCGGGCGCGCGCCAGTTCATCCGCGGATACGGTTTCATCGTACAAGGTGCCGACGTCACGGGCGTCGACGTCGCGGCGGGAACCGGCGCCGCTCGGGGTGAACAGCCCCACCATGGCCAAGCTGACGAGGATGGCGAACGCGCCCCAGACGATCTTGTTGTGAATCAACTTATTGAACTTCGAAATCAGCATCGAAAGGCCTCCGTCACGCTATCTGAAACACCCTGAATACACAGCATCCCGGAGGTGAACTCCGGGATGCACCCATCCACGGCAACACATGTCGCCCCCTGGACCGCCTACGAGTTTCCGACCGGCGAAGGGGTCGGTTTTACGGTTGTCGTGGTCGTCGAGGTGGTGGTGGTGCGAAAGGGGTTGCGCCCATCGAAACGCGGCCGCTGTCCACGCCGGCCCTTTCCGCGACCGCTTTCCCCCTTCTTCTCTTCCATCTCTTCCTTCGTGAAAGTCGCGTTGACGGTTTCGACGAGTTTGCCGTCCGGATCGGTGATGGATACGGACACGACGATGTCGCCCGTCTCCGGGATTTCCTTCATCCACACCTTCATCACAAAGCCTTCCTTCGTCGTGATCGTCTTTTCGCCGGTGTCGCCCTGGCGCAGGTTGACAGCGTACTCGCCCTTCAGGTTCTTGATGCGCAGGAAGGCGTTATCCGGCGGCGTGACGAGCGAGAGGTGTTGGCCGGCCTTGAGTGAACCGATCGAGTAGAAGAGACCCGTCACTCGGATCTCGCCGTCGATGACACGGATGAGGATTACGCGCAGTTGGTCTTCGACTTGTGAAGCCACGCGGAAATCGCACCCGATCGCGCCGCATATGGCTTGGGCGGTTTCGACGTTGAGCTTGTTGCCGTTCTTGTGGAAGTCTTCCTGAAGCTTGACGTGTACCTCGCCGTCTTCAAGCATGACGCGTTTCAGCTTGGGATCGGTGACATCCTCGTCCATGGTCAGCAGCGCATTGGCCAGGATGCGACAGGTGTTGCCCTCGGAGAGGACGATGACGGCCGTCGACCGTGCGCCCGTCCGCACTTGCGTTCCGTACGGATATGCCTTTTCCGGGACGACGGCCTCGAAGGCGGTATCGTCGGGGCGTTTGACGGTACATTCGCCCGTGATCTCGGTCACGCGGAAGAGCGGTTCGAAGTCGGCGATGGCGGAGGATGCCAGCAGAGCGCCGGCAAAGCACAACATAGTCGCGGCAAACGGTCTCAGATTCATCAACGCGTACCTCCTTTAAGGTTCACCTGCCAAGCAATGAGAGAATGGTAGACCACACGTGTCGGCAAAGTCAAGAGTGCCGGCGATGGCTATTTTCGAACGGCGGGAGCGCCGGGCGATGCGTGTGATCGCCGTGTCCTTGACGTCGCATCGGTGTCGAGTCGTCGCGCGAGGGTTGAAAGTGCTTGCCAAGGAGGGGACGCGGCGGCTACGGTGCGTGTGTTTGATGGGGCTGTGCCCCGCGCATCCATGGAACGACCACGCACTGGATGCGACACGCGGGAGAGGTGGCTGAGTGGCCGAAAGCGACGGTTTGCTAAACCGTTGTACGGGTAACACTGTACCGGGGGTTCGAATCCCCCCCTCTCCGCCAGTCTTCGCCCTGCGTGCTTCGG
>CAYYJS010000028.1:13813-43053 GCA_964472315.1 uncultured Victivallales bacterium
GTACCGGGGGTTCGAATCCCCCCCTCTCCGCCAGTCTTCGCCCTGCGTGCTTCGGTTCATTTGCCTGTTTCTTTTGCCATCCTCTTCAGCAACCGGGTCGCCGCGTCGGGTTTGCAGGCGCGCACCGAGGCGGGGGCGCGATCGAGTTGCTCGGCATCGAGGGTGACGAGTCGCGCGCCGTACTGCGCGGCGGCGGCGACGTATAGCGCGTCGGCCCCGCGCAGGCGACATTGGATTGCCATCGCGAGCGAGCGCCGCGCCATGCGCTCGTCCGTCGCCACGAGGGTCACATACGGCTGCTCGAAAAGGCTCTCAGCGTACTCGCGCGCCGATTCCGCGTCCGTCCCCGCGCGATGAAGCGCGCCACCGACTTCCACCGGGAGAATGGCGGGTTCCACGAGCAGTACGTCTGCATCGAGCAACGCCGCCATGAAGTCTATACTCGCAAGGTGTCCGGGCTCATGTGGCCGACATGAAGCCACGAACACGCTAGCGTCTACCGCAAAGAGTGTCGTCACGCTCACGCCTCATACTGAAGAGTTCCTCAAGCGCCGACTTGCGCGGTCCCGGCTGCTTCGCCATCCGATCCCCGATGGCCAGAAGGCGCGCCCATGCGTCCCGACCAGCCTTCTCTCGCTTTACCGGCGCAAAGTCTGTCGGCGCCAAAACGCCCACGGGGCGGCCACGGCGCGTGATCGTATAGATCGCATGGTCCTCGGCCACGTGGCGCACCAGTTCCGACACCTTGGCTTTCAGTTCCCGAATACCGATCTCGCTCATCATCCGCCTCCACCAATATGGTCACATCAGTGACCACAACGGTCAAGCCTTCGATGGCCCCCGCTCACATTGATGCATCCGCCTTCGCCAAGGCTTTGGCGGGACAAGGCCGTGCCCGCACGGCCGACACTGGAAGCCGTCTTCTCCCACGAGATTGTCCATCTGGCGCCGGTTAGCGAAACGGGTTATGGATGGTCACCGAGCCGATCTTTCGTCCATGTGTCAGATCCTCGGTGATGAGCCACTTGCAGCCGGTTTCGATTGCCGCGGTGACGATCAGCGCATCGTACCAGGAATAGCCGGTCTCTTCCTTGACCAGCAGCGCATGGTCGAAACACGCGGTGGACGGTACGTGCTGGCACAGCGGCTGGAGTACGCCACGCAAGTAGTCACGCGCCTCCGTGACGCCCATGGGCTGGGCGAACTTCGATAGGGCCACATTCAAGAATTCCTGGACAACCTGCGTGCCGATCACGCCGCGCTGAGTCCGCAGACCGGCGCGCACCCATTCGCGCGCCACGGTCCGTTTCGCCGGCGCCGAGGCGTCGAAGGTGTAGACCAGGACGTTCGTATCCAGAAAGAACAAGCCGCTGATGTCACCGGCGTTCATGCAGCTCCTCGCGACTGAAACGGCGTCCGGCCGACACATGGACCAAGCGATCCATGAGGCCGTCATAGTTATCGCCCGCCCCCGGTTGGGCCACATACTGCTCAAGCCACTGACGAACCAAATCGTTCAATGTCTGGTGTTCCGCCTTTGCCCGCATGCGCGCTTGCTCCAACACGGCTTCATTGGCTGAAATGGTTATGTTCTTCATGACTCAAGTGTGCACGAAAACCGTGCGCACGTCAACAGGGTTTCGGCGGGACGCAACGAGAGTTGGTCTATACCGCTCAAACGCCAAGTACGCCAGAATGTCGTCCCGTCCCGCCGCCTCCCAGCGGGCGTCGGTCTCCTTGCTCATGGATTACCGCCAGGGATGCCTCGTTCGATCCCCTTGTAGATCGTATCCGGGTTCACTCCCATGTGGGCCGCAATCTCATCCATGGACAGCCACCGTTCTTGCTGCATGGTCATTCTCGATTCAGAGTTTCAGATGGGTGCTCCCCGGCGTGCGCGTCCAAAGCGATTCAGAATGTAGCGGGGAGGGTTCGGCAAAGCCAGCGGAAAGAGGAGAGAAGGCAGCAGGATTGGTGAGTTTGGATGGGCGGCAAGGTGGGGGAGATGAGCCGGAAGACAAAGAACACTTTTCGCGTCGAAGTCCCTACCTTCCTCTGCAATAAACCCGGCTCACCGCACGTTTCACGGGTCACATGCAGGACAAACCCGCCATGGGAACCGATGTTCGGATGGAACTGATCGCCTCCGGCTGGGGTATGCGGCACGTGCTGCGTCTGATCCTGCACTCGAAGACCTATCAGCTCTCCGCGATTCCGCGGTCCCGCGATCCTCGCGCGGCCGCCCACTTCGCCGCCTATCCCCTGCGGCGGCTGGAGGCGGAGGTGCTCAGCGATGCCCTCTGCCAGGTGACGGACGTCCGCGAGCGATACGTCAGTCCGGTCCCGGAACCCTTCACCTACGTGCCCGAGGACATGCGCACGATCTCTCTCTCCGACGGCAACAGCACCAGCGCCTTCCTCGAACTGTTCGGGCGACCGGCCCGCGATACGGGCCTGGCCTCCGATCCTTCAGTTGTTCTTGGAGAACCTGATTTCCTTGAGCAGGCAGTAGAGCACGGGAACGAAAATGGGCGTGATGATGGCCATCATCATGCCGGCGAAGACCGGGATCGCCATGGGCCGCATGACGTCCGCCCCGCGGCCGGTGGACGTGAAGACCGGCAGGAAGGCAATCACGGTCGTGGCGGTCGTCATCAGGCATGCCCGCACCCGACGATTGGCGCCCTCCACCGTGGTATCCCGTATCTCGCGTTTGGATGCGACCTTTGTCCTGGAAAAACAGTGGTTGAGATAGGTTGACAGCACGACCCCGTCGTCGGTGGCGATGCCGAACAGGGCAAGAAAGCCTACCCAGATGGCCACGCTGAGATTCACGGGATGCACCTGGAACAGCTCGCGCAGGTTGACGCCGAAAAGAGCGAAGTCCAGAAACCAGGGTTGGCCGTACAGCCACAGCATGATGAACCCCGCCATCCAGGAGGACGCGATATCCACGAACACCAGCATGGCCGTCGGGATGTCGCGGAACTGGAGGTACAGGATGAGAAAGATGACAAACAACGACATGGGCAGAACGACCATCAGCTTCTTCTCGGAGCGAAGCTGGTTCTCGTAGCTGCCGGCAAAATGGAACGAGACATTGGGCGGCAGAACGAATTCGCCGGTCTCCATCTTGTGCTTCAGGTAGCGGGCGCATTCCTCCACCACGTCCACTTCGGCCCGGTCCGGCTGCTTGTCGAACAGGACGTAGCCGGTCAGGAAGGTGTCTTCGCTCTTGATCTCCTGGGGCCCGCGGACATGTTCGATCCCGGCCAGTTGCGCGAGAGGCACCTGGATGCCGTCCGCGCCGGCAATGAGCACGCGCTGCAACGCGTCTACGGAATCCCGCAACTCGCGCGGATATCGAACGCGCACCGGGTAGCGTTCGCGGCCTTCGACGGTGGTCGTGATGCGCTTGCCGCCGACGGCCACTTCGATCGCCTCCTGCACGCCGGTAATCGAGACCCCGTAACGTGCGGCCGACTCCCGGTCGATATGGATTTCGAGATATGGCTTGCCGACGATGCGGTCGGCAATGACGGTGCCGGCATCAACAGACGGGACCTCCTTGAGGAATTTCTCGATCTGGAAGCCGGTCACCTCGATCGCGTCGAGAGTGGGGCCTTTGACTTTTACGCCCATGGGCGCGCGCATGCCGCTTTGCAGCATGACAATGCGCGCGGCGATCGGTTGCAGGCGCGGCGCCGAAGTGGTGCCGGGCATTTCGACGGCTTTTACCACGGCATCCCATATATCGTCAGGTTTGCGAATGCCCTCCCATGCCGCGCGGTCCGGGTTCAGGGAGGGATCGAGCGCGGGTCGCCAGAGACGGAACGGTTTGCCGCGCGGATGGGCAATGAGGCGGCCGTCGGCATCGCGCTCGAACCGCCCCTGCACGGCGTAGGGCTCGCCGTCCGGGGCGGCGATCGGCTCGCCGTCGGGCGTCCGGAACAGGTCAGTGTCATCCGGAACATGCTTGAACCGGAGCCGCCGGCCATTGCGATCGCTGAGGAATTGCGGCTTGTAGTTGATGACGGTCTCGAACATCTCGGTCGGCGCGGGGTCCAGCGGCGTGTCGGCCCGGCCCAATTTGCCGACCGCACTGTCGATCTCCGGCACGCCAAGCATGGCCATGTCTTGCTTCTGAAGCACATCGAGCGCCTCCCCGATGCTCGCATGCGGCATCGTGGTGGGCATGAACAGGTAGGACCCTTCATCCAGGGGCGGCATGAATTCCTTGCCCAGGCCGGGAAATGCATGCCACACAGCGGAGACCGGCGCGAATCGTTTCACCGGTTCCGGCAGCCAGCCGAACAGTCGTTCGAAACCGAGCCAGGACAGCAGGCCGACAACGTAGACGACCGTCGGAATGACCGCAAACAGCAACTTGTGATCCAGGCACCAGCGCAGCATGCGCGGGTACAACTTGCGATAGGCGAGAAAGACGCCGAGAATAGAGCCGATTGCGCCGACGACCCACAGGAAGTTCCGGATAAACCCCTTCTCAGGGCCCACCGGGAACCACCGGGTTGTAAGCCACGCCGCCACCGCGAGTGCGACCAGCCAGGTCCCCGAACGATGCACGGCTTTCAGCCGCCCGTGCATACCGTGCCGGGGATGCGCTCCTTTTCTGGCGATCAGCAGATGGGCAAACGCCGGGACAATGGTGAGGGCGACCACCAGCGACGAGGCGAGCACGAAGATGTAAGTGAAAGCCAGCGGCTTGAACAGCTTGCCTTCGGCGCCTTCCAGGGCAAAAACGGCCATGAAGCTGACGACCGTGGTGCAGACGGCGGTCAGCACGGCGCTGCCCTCTTCACTGGCGGCGCGGTAGATCACCTCCAGGCGATTCTCGTCCGGCGACGCCTCGTCCAGATGACGCAGGATGTTCTCGCAGACCAAGATGCCCATGTCCACCACGGTGCCGATCGCAATGGCGATACCGCTGAGCGCGACGATGTTGGCGTCCACTCCGAATACCTTCATAAAGATAAAACACATGGCCACGGCCACCGGCATCACAGCCGAAATCAGCGCTGAACTGCGCAGATGCGTCATCATGATCAGGATGACGATCACCGTGATGAGGATCTGCAGGTACAGATTGCTGCCGAGCGTGCCGAGCGTTTCGTATATAAGCTCGGTGCGGTCGTAGAACGGCACGATCTTCACCTGGCTGAGCTTCACCCAGTCGGGGCGTTGCGCGCGTGGAACGGTTCGCAGCCACTTGACCCAAGCGTGCTGATCGGGCACGGCGCCGGCGTAGGCCTCGAAGCCCTGCTCGCGCGCCACGCGCTCGACCTCCGGCCGGGTCGCCCGGCTAAAATCGAAGACCGCCTTATACGGCAAACCGGGCGCAATCCGCTCGATCTCGGCCTTGACGCTCTGAATGGATTTTAACGGGTTGGCGCCATATCGCACGACGACGACCCCGCCGACGGCCTCGGCGCCTGCCTTGTCGAGCGCGCCCTGCCGGAAGGCCGGCCCCTTGGAGACCCGGGCCACATGTCGTACGCGGAGGGGAGCGCCGTCCTTGACCCGCAGGACCGCTTCCTCGATGTCCGCCAGCGTCTTGATGAAGCCGACGCCGCGGATGAGGTGCTCGACCTTGTTGATCTCGATGGAGCGGGCGCCGATGTCCAGGTTGCATTCCTTGACCGCACGGTACACGTCGTCGAGTGTGACGCCATGCGCACGGAGCGCGTCGGGCTCCACGTCAATCTGATACTCCTGCACGAAACCGCCCACGGAAGCGACCTCGCTGATGCCTTCGGCGGAAAGCAGCGCAAAGCGGACGTGCCAATCCTGGATGCCGCGCAGTTCATCCAGACCCCACCCGCCGGTTGGGGCGCCGTCTTCATCCAGGCCCTCCAGCGTGTACCAGAAGACCTGGCCCAACGCAGTGGCGTCCGGCCCCAGGGCGGGCCGCACGCCTTCGGGCAGCACCCCGGCCGGCAGGCTGCTCAATTTCTCCAGCACCCGGCTGCGCGTCCAGTAGAACTCGGCGTCTTCCTCGAAAATAATGAAGATGCTCGAGAACCCGAACATGGACCGACTGCGGATCGTCTTGACCTTGGGAATGCCCAGCAGGGAAACGGTAAGCGGATAAGTGATCTGGTTCTCGATGTCCTGCGGCGAGCGGCCCTCCCATTCCGTGAAGACAATCTGCTGGTTCTCGCCGATGTCCGGTATCGCGTCCGTGGGGACGGGGTCGCGAATGAGTCCTCCCGTGTTCCAGTCGAACGGCGCCACGATGGCGCCCCACAGCAGCGTGGCGCCGACGATCAGGGCGACCACCAGTTTGTTCTCCAGGCAGAAACGTATGATCCTGTCCAGAAACGACGGCGGCCTGTCCGGGTGCGGCAGGGGGGACTGCGACTCACTCATGGGTGGGGCCTCCCCCGGACGGAATCACCTCGACGACTTCGCCGCAGGTCAGCATAGTCTTGCCGAAATAGGGGTTCCGAACCGCCTTGCCCTTCTGCAGCCAGTCGGCTCCGCGGTTGTCGAACGCCATCGGACAATGGATCCCGTAGAGCGGCTCGGAACGGAGCGGGCCGAACATCCTGGCAGCCCGGATCATTTCGGACGACAACGCCGCGAAAGCGACGCGGAAGGATTCGATATCCTTTCCTGTCTTCATCTTGTCGAGGGGCTGATTCATGGCGCCCACACACTCCATCCATCGCCGATGTGCGTCCCCTGTCAGCATGGACATGTCCACCGCGGCGAGGGCCTGCTGCGCCTTGGAAACGCCGGGGATGGCGGCAGCCAGATTGTCGTCGGCCAGGGCGTCGCCAATGCCCAGGACATGGTCGAGTACGCCGTCAAGTTGCTTCTTGAACGCTTCGGGCGCGCTGACAATCGCCGGAGCCGCGGGTTTCGCCGCGGAACCGGCTGCCGGCAAGGTTTCGTCATGTTGGTGGCCGGCCGGCATGGTTCCGCCTTCGGGTGCCATCATGCTTGGCTGGCCCTGGATTTGCAGCGAACTGTCGAGTTTGAAGGCACCGTTGACCACTACCAACTCGCCCTCATCCAAGCCTTCGCGCACGAGATAGTAGTCACCCGCCCGTGGGCCCAGAACGACGCTACGCCCCTCGTAGACGCCCTCCTTCCCCCGCAGGGCTACATAGACCACGGCACGCGTCCCGGTCACGAGCGGCGCCGACGCGGGAATGGCCAACGGCAGCGCCGTGTCCGCTTCGTCCGACGCGGCGTAGCCGAGATCCTCGGCGCGCACGAGGGGCATTCCGCACACGTCGCAAGATCCGGGACCGTCTTTGACGACTTCAGGATGCATGGGACTGATCCATTTGCCGCGTAGGTCGTCACGCACGATTCTTCCGTCCGCGGCCAGCGTGGCGCGAACCACGGCGCGGACGAACATTTCCGGTTTCAACCGCCCGTCGGTATTCGCCACGTTGACACGCACCTTGACCGTCCGTGTCATGGGATCGAGCAACGGGGCTATGAACGCGAGCGTGCCTTTGAACGTTTCGCCGGGATACGCCTCGGCATGGAACTCGGTTTTCTGGGCATAGCGCAGCCATGCGAGATCGGATTCGTAGGCGTCGAGCTGGACCCACACGCGCGACAAATCCGCCACGGTGAACAGACGCATTCCGGTCTCCACGTACAGGCCTTCGCGCGCCTCCTTCTCCACCACGACGCCGCCTATAGGCGCGTAGAATGTCACATGATCGAGCACCTGGCCGCTACGTTCGACCTCGGCGATCTGTTCAGCCGTCAGACCCCAGAGCCGCAAGCGCTCCCGCGTGGCGTTGAGCAGCGACGTGGAAACGGCCGCGCCGCCCGACGACTTCACAGCCTGCAGGAGTTCCTGCTGGGCTGACACCAACTCGGGGCTGTACATGTCGGCCAGGTGCTCGCCGGGCTTTACCGGCATGCCGGCGAAATTCGCGTATAGCCGGTCGATCCGACCGGGGACACGCGGGGCGATGTAAGCCATGCGGGTCTCATCGAACTGCACCTTGCCGACCATGCGAATCTCGACCGCGATTGAACGACGCTCCACCGGCGCCGTCGCGACTTCCGCCAGTTTGCGGGCGGATGGCGACAGCGTCATCTGGCGCGGCACGCCCGCCTCCGAACCGGAGTCGCCCGCCACGGGGATCAGGTCCATCGCACAAATCGGACACTTGCCGAGTTTAGGCTGGCGAATTTGCGGATGCATCGAGCAGGTCCACGTCTCGATTTTCGATTTTCGATTTTCGATCTCGGATTCCATCACCCTGTCTGGCGCCTTGCCGCCGCGCAGGATGAACCCGGCGGAGAAGGCGGCCAGGAGCAAGCCGATACCAACGATGATTCTTATCCATGTCGCCTTCTGTATTGTCTTCATTGGGACCTTCCAATGTTCAGGCGTTGGATGATAGGTGTCGCGCAATTTGGGCGACACCTATCTCCTACCACCTATCTCCTGCCACCGTTGATCAGTGTTGATGCCCTTCGTGGTCCCCGGCATTCCGGTTCGGTTCGGCGGGTTCTGCGTCCTTGACTGCCGGGTGCAGCGCCACCCCCGCCGCTTCCATCGCTTGAATGATTTTGGCGGGGTCTTTCTTGACCGCGGCGATGCACCCTTTGCAGCAGACGTAGATGCGCTTGCCGGCGTGATCCACATAGAGCGCCTTATCGATCGCGCCACCCATGATCGGACAGGTTGTCTGGAGCTTGATCTCCTCTTTCTGTTCCTGGATTGCGGGTTCGTTCTGGACCGCGTTTGTCGGCTGGTCATGGCCGCCGTTCTGCGCCTGCGCCGACGATACCGCCAATAATCCTCCGACAAAGAGACCAATTCCGAATGTCATGCTGTTCATTGTTCTAGTCATCCTTCACCTCTCCTTCTTTGCTCGACGTGTCTTTTCTGCTGGTCGGCGACGAAACGCCCAGTTCGGCCCCGACATCATATTTGCCGATGCAACAGCCGATCTCGCCAAGCGCGATTTCCCGGTCCGCCGTCGCGCGTTCGAGCATCAGCCTGAATTCCAGCCATGTGCGTTGGGCATCAATCAGCGTCATGAAATCCGCTTTGCCGGCCGAAAACTCCTGTTTCGCCACCTCCAGCGCCTGCGCGGCCTTGGGAACCAGCGAGGTCGCGAAAAGACCGATTCTTCGTTCGGCGTCACGGAACTTGAAGATCGCCATGCTGAGCTCGGCTTTGAGCTCGTTTTGCATCTCGTCGCGTTCGTTGGATGCCGCCCGGATCATGGCTTCGGCCTCCCGGACTTCCGCGCGGTATTTACCCCGCCAGAGGGGAATGGTAATGCCCGCCATGAGGCCCACATCGGACTCGTCGCCGCGCCCGTCCATTCCGGGCATGACCATCCAGCTTGCGCCGAGCATGAAGTCCGGCAGAAAGCTCTTGCGCGCCAGTTGCTCCCGATAAGTCTCAGCGCCGACCATCGCGGCCGCGGCTTTCAGTTCCGGATTCAAGTCCTCCAGCATGTCGTCGAGAAGCTCCGTGTCCACAATTGCCGGTCCGGACGGAGAAACCTTTGGCCAGGGCAGCACGTCGTATACCGGCAGATTGAGCAGGGCGGCCAGACCGGCCGACCGCGACGGGCGCTCATCCCGTAACGTGCCCAGGTCGTTGGCGAGCCGGTCTTTCTCCACCTGGGTCTTGATGAGATCGGAAAAGGGCGCCAATCCGGCCTTGTAACGGGTGGTCACGACCTGCTCAAGATCAGAGAGGAGTTGGTGGTTCTCGTCCGTCACCTGGGTGGCTCGCGACAGGTAATAGTATTCGTAAAAGGCCTTCACCACCCCGTCAAATACCATCAGACGTTCCGCCTCAAAGGCATGCATGGCCGCCTCGGTCTCCGCCGCCGCGCTCTTATCCCGGAGATCCAACTTTCCGAACGCCGGAAACGTCTGCGTCAGACTCACCCGGTAGCGGGTGTCCACGTGCTCGACGAAATACTCGAACGACAGCGTTGGATCGTCCAATGCGCGTGCCTGAGGGATGCGCTCCTGCGCCGCTTTCCAGCGATCGAAGGCCGCTCGCAACACCGGGTTATGCGAAAAGGCATGCTGGAGGTAGTCGTCGAGCGTGGCATCCCCATCGAATCGGTCGGTCCGATTTTCGACAACAGACTCTGGATAGACCGCGCGCTGCGTGTCGGCGTACTTGCCGCGCAGTTCCTTCTCGGTCATGGATGCGCAACCCGCCAAGAGGAAAGCCCCGGCCGGCATGGCGATCATGCGGACAAAACCGGAAGATCGAAAGACCCAGTCGTGCTTTTCGCCGGACCCGACTTGGTTTTGCGACTTCGTCATGGTCATGACTCCTCGCGTATGTCGTGCGCAGCGCCATGAGCGCATGCCAACCGTAAGATCACCATAGGGGTAGTCCTTGCTTTCCATGACGCATTGTCTTACTTCCCCATTGCCTCATCGGTCCGTTCCGCATCCGGTGGAGACAAGGTCTAGTCGCTTGCCTTCCTGATCGTCACGCGCCAGTGGCCATCGCCAGTCGCCCGGATTCCCGTGATTTCCTGCCCTTCGTTCCGGAAACTGGCCGGAACGTTTTGGACGGGTTCGCCGTCATCGAGCAGTACACCCAGCGTGGCGCCGACCTGCAACGTCTCCAGTCGCAACTTGGCCTTTACGAAGTTCATCGGACAGGCGACGCCGCGCAGATCCATCTCGCTTGTCGCGGCCTCGCAAACCCCGGACACAGGCGCAGTCGGCGGGGCGACGGACGGCGCAGCCTCGGGTACATGGAAGCGGAGTTCCGCGTCCATGGTGGCGTAAAGTTGCTGGACCCGATCAAGCAGGTGACCGATTTCTTCCGACCTGCCGACCAGTGCTTCGAGCCAGCCCTCCCGATAGCCCCGTGCTCTCGCCAGAAGACCGCGGAAACCAGCATCGACCAGGCCGGTGTCCACGAAATGCGTCTCGAACGATCGGAGGACGACATCCGGATCCTGGGAATCGACCCCACGCGTGATCAGTAACGCGCGCGCTGCAGCCAGCAGGCCGCCGAAGAGCGGCAGACCTGAGTCCGGCTCCTTCGCCGCCTGTTCCAAAGCCTTGGTGGCCGCTGACAAATCCTCCGCGATGACCTCAAATACGCCCGCACCGCATTCCCCCGGACCTCGTCCGGCCAGGGTGAAGGCATCGTCTCTTCCCCAATCGCGGTAGAAGGCGGGGTCATCCACGTAGGACGGCGTCTGAGTGTGACGTTCCAGCAGGGACTGAAAGTGGCTCATGCCCTTGCGATCGAAGTAGTCCGCAAACGCTTCACGTGGTTTGCGTTCGGCCTCGAAATCACGCAGCAGGTCCGCGAGAAAAGCCGGTAGCGCCCGCGCGGGGACCGCCCCCGCGGATTCGCCCAGTCGGGCGCGTCCTTCACCCCGTCTCGCCCCCAGCAGTACCCGGTAAGCAGGGACCAGGCGTTCACCCGCCCGTTGCGCCGCGCCGAACAGACCGATCGTTCCGATGGGATGCTGTCCGCAGGCATTGGGGCAGCCGTTGATGCGGATGTCCACGGCCTGCAACGTGGCGGGCGCGAGCCCGGCGCCCGCCAAAGCCTCGGCGCAAGCGCGAGCGGCGCCCTGGGGCAGGCACAGGCCGAGGCGACACGTGGCCGCGCCGGTGCAGGTGATGAACGAACTCAACGCGGTGTGACGGACGGCATCGGGTTCAAAAATGCCGTTCAGTTCCGCGTGTAGCGCAGCGAGCTCGGACTCGCGCACGAACCGCAGCAGTAGGTTTTGATCCTGCGTTGCACGCAGCATCTTCTCCGCGCTGAAACGCTCCGCGATACCGGCCAACGCTTCCAACGCCTTCCAGTGAATCTGCCCCAACGGCAGTCGCAACGGCACGGCCACGTATTCCGATTGACGCTGTCGCAGCACATCCCATTCCCCGGCTTGGGTAAGCAGTGCGCGGTAATCCCAAGGGGGCTCAACGGTCGTTTGGGAAAAACCAACCGGAAGGTCACACGCCGGAGTTCCCTCGTCCGTCACGGCCCGCACAGTCTCGCGCAACATCCCGCGAAACGCGTCGGATCCCACTCGTTCCACGGCGAAGCGCAGGCGGGCGCGCCGTCGGTTCCGCCGGTCCCCCAGGCGGTCGAACAATCTCCGAACGGTTTCCGCAATACGGATGACTTCGCTGGCCGGCGCCCATTCCGCCATGCGATCGCCCACCCGCGATTCCGCGCCCATCCCGCCGCCCGCATAGACGCTGAATCCGGGAACTCCATCCTTCACATGCGCGATGAATCCGAGATCGTTGACCTGGGCCAGCGCACAATCGGCACTGCACCCGCTGAACGCAATCTTGTACTTCCGCGGCAGATTGTAACTACCCGCCAGTCCGATCAGGTGCTCCGTGACCGCCACCACGCTGGGCGTCACATCGAAGCGTTCGGCGGGGCAGATGCCGGCGTAGGGACAGGCGGTGACGTTGCGCACCGTGTTGCCGCCGCCGCCCTTCGAGGTGAGCCCGGCCCGGAACAGTTCCCGCATGATGGCCGGCGTCTGGCCGATCTCCACGTCATGAATCTGGATGTCCTGGCGGGTGGTCACGTGCAGGGTGCCACCGCCGTACCGCGAGGCCACTTCTGCCAGCGCTCTCGTCTGGGCGGCGCTGATCGCGCCGCCGGGCACACGCACACGCACCATGTAGCTCCCGTTCTGCCGCTGCTCGTAGATGCCGCGCGGAACACGTCTGGATTTCAGAATGGAGGCGGACAACTCGCCCTTGAGGAAGCGGTCCACGTCCAGGGCGTGCTGTTCGATATCTTGAGCCAGTTCGTCCGGCAAGCGGCAGGGGTTCGTTATCATCGGTTCTCCTTTTCCAATCCCAGTTTGACCAAGACCGCGCCATTTCTGACGGCGATCTCGTAGATGCGCAGCGGCGCGATGTCCGGATTGTCGCACTCGCCGGTCTCGACGTGGAACGAGTAACTATGAAGCGGACACACGAGACGGCCATTGCCGTAGATACTGTCCACGATCGGGCCGCTCTTGTGGGGGCATACCCCGTGCGTCGCGACCCATCGCCCGTCCCGGCCATGGAACACGGCGACCGGTCTGTCGCCCAGGTGATACAGCCGGGAACTGCCGACGGGGATATCCGCGACTTGCGCGACCACGGCGAATCCGTCCGGGGCCACGCCCGGTAGGAATCCGGTTTCGTTATTCAGTTCGTCATCGGGGGCGAACCACGGGTCGCGGTAGTTGTCGATCGTTTCCTGCAGGCTATCCTCCAACTCCCGCAGGTGCTCAGGCGGCGCCTGCATCACGGCGTCGGTCACGGGTTTCAACCCCAGCCGCTCAACGAACGGCGCGGTGCGCTCGCCGTACTTCGCATGCCGGCGGTAGTATTCGTAGAACCTGTCGGCTATGCGCACCACCTCATCGTCGTTCTTGACCTGGGCGATCTTGTGCGCCACATACACATGCGCCCCGCCGTTGCCCCCGATGTAAACGTCCCAGCCGCCCTCCACGGCCACCACGCCGAAGTCCTTAATGGTCGCCTCCGAGCAGTTGCGCGGGCATCCGGATACGCCAATTTTCATCTTGGCGGGCCCCATCATGCCGCGATACCGGTCGCCCAGGCGTTGCCCCAGCGCCAACGAATCCATCAATCCGAAACGGCAGTGCGTGGAGCCCACGCAGGACTTGCAGGCGCGGAAGCTCTTGGTGAACGCGTGCCCGGAGCCCATCTGAAGTTCGCGCCATGCATCCTTCAGGTCCTTCTTCCCGACGGAGAAGAGCCCGATACGGTCCGCGCCGGTGATCTTGATCATGGCGCCATACCGGTCGGCTACGCCGGCGATGGCCCGCAGATGCGCGCTCGTCGCCACGCCGCCGGGGATGTTAGGGATGATGCTGAACCGCCCGTCGTTCTGGATGTTCCCCGAAAACCTGTCGTTGGCGCAGCGGGAGTCGCGTTCGACCGTGTAGTCCGACTTCCAGATGTAATTCAGGAGGAAATCCAGTCCCATGCGGGTTTTGGAATCGTCCACCGAGCCAGGGATGGCGGCCAGCACTTGCGATACGGACCGGAGGTTCTGCGCACGGATCAATTCCGTGAGCGCGGGCCGGTCATGCGGGATACCCGCGACGAAGTACCGGTCAGCGGGATCGCTGCGCAGTTCACCGACCTCGGTTATCAGGAGGGCCTTGATCTTGTTCTTGCAGTTTCCGCAACCGGTTCCGGCCTTGGTGTTCAGCATCACCTTGTTCAGCGTATCGTTGCCGTTGCGTATCGAGCGGCGAATAACGGCGGCGGAAACGCCGTTGCAGTCGCAGATCTGGGCGTCGTCCGGGATCAGCTTACCGTCAATGATGGCATCGCCCGCGCGCGCCCCGGGGAAGAGCAGATCCGCGCGGCGCGCCGGCAGGGGGATCCTCGCCGTGTAATGCAGGGACACCAGGTCGGCGTTCAGATCCTCGCCCACCAGGACGGCCCCGGTCAACAGATCGTTCCGGATGATCAATTGCTTGAAGGTTCCGGAAGCCGGGTCGGAGAAGACGGTCACCTCGTCCCCGTCGCCGGGCTTGAACTTGCCCATGCTCATGACCGGGATATCCGACTTGAGGCGCGTCGGGACCGGAGGCGATGGCTTGTAGGTGGCGTCCTCTCCGCACAAGACGGCCGCCAGCGTACGGGCCTGTTCATAGACGGGCGATACCAGACCCCAGATTTCTCCGCGGTATTCCAGGCACTCGCCGCAGGCGTAGATGTGCGGATCGCTGGTCTGAAGCCGCTCGTTCACGGCAATTCCCTTGTTGAAGACGAGACCCGCGGCGCGGGCCAGATCGGTGTTCGGCCTGATCCCGCAGTTGAAGAATACAGCCTCGGTGGCGATCGTCCTTCCGTCCTTGAACTTGGCTTCTTCGATGCCCGCGGTCGAGCCGAGCAAGTCGGTGATATAGGTGCCCATGACGAAGTCAATGCCCAGCGCTTCGAGATGCCGCTTGACGTAGCGACCGGCGTCCTCGGGAAGCTGCATTTCCATCAGCGTCGGCATCAGATGCGAGACGGTGATATGCTTGCCGAGCAGTCGGAGCATCATGGCCAACTCCAGGCCCAGTAGCCCGCCCCCCACAACCATGACCCGGCTCTTGTCCTCAAGAAACGCGCGGATACGTTCCACATCGTCCAGTCTCCGCAGTGCAAAGACGCCCGGCAGATCCAGGCCGTTCACGGGGGGAATAACCGGACGCGATCCGGTTGCCAGGACAAGCCGGTCATAGGGCACCGTCCGGCCGTCGTCGAGCCGGACCGTCCGGGCGTCCCGGTCAAGAGCCGTAACGCTCCGCCCAAGCAGGGACTGCACGCCGTTGGCCGCATACCATTCCGGAGTGTTCAGCACAAAATCGGGAATGTCGGCCTCCTTCAGTTTGACAACCAGCTTGATCCGGTTGTAGTTGCCATAAGGCTCGTCGCCTACCACCGTGAGGTCATAGCGTGACCCGTCGCGGCCGAGGATCTCCTCGACCAGCTTCCCGCCCGCCATGCCGCTGCCAACAATTACCAAACGCTGCCCCACACTCATGCCACCTCCTTTGAGAGTTCACTGACGGTCGCGTCTGCAGGTCGAACGGGCATGATCACGTGATAGGCGCCCGCCAAAAGGACCGCTCCCAGAACATTGCCGATGGTGACCCACAGGAGGTTGTACCCGTAGCCTCCCCAGCCGACACCAGCGGCAGAAGGCGCCAGAACGCCGAGTGCCAGCAACGTCATGTTGGCAATGCTGTGCTCAAACCCCGATCCGATGAACCCGAACAGACACCATGCGATCAGCAGGATTTTGGCGGCATCGGAGCGGGTTCGGCTTGCCGTCCAGATGGCCAGGCACACCAGGAGATTGCAGAGCAGACCGCGCCCGACCAGGACCAACGGCGACGCGCTCATTTTGGCCATGACGGTCTTCTCTATGAACGGGGCCGCGGCCGCGACGCTGCCGGAGGCGACGACGACCCAGGCCAGGAGCAGGGATCCCGCCAGGTTCCCGCACCAGGAAAGTATCCAGACCTTTGCCAGCGCCCCCGGTGTCGCTTTGCGGCGCAGACAGGCAAAGGTCATGAACATCGCGTTGCCGGTGAACAGTTCGGATCCCGCGAACACCACCAGGACCAGGGCCAGGCCGAAGGACGCGCCCATGACCAGTTTGCCGGCGGGGTGCCCGGCCAGCGCGAAAGGCGCCCCAACCGAGAAGATCAGCACGATCCCCAGCCCGACGTAGAGGCCGGCCAGCATGGAGGCGATGAAATACCCCAGCGGATTCCTGTTCGCAAATTGGCTCTTTAGAGCGCCTGTCTGGGCGCTGTCGTCTGCGCTTTGTCCGTACATTCGATTCCCCTGTGCTTCAGTGGCTTTGTTTAACCGTAACCGCTATCTCCAGCGCGGCCCCGTTCTGGACCGTAAAAGCCCTGACGCGCGGCCCGCCGCCATCCGCCAGGGAAGCAATGACATACACGATGTCCGGCGTGTAGGCGAGCCTCATGTCCTCCGCCGACATCCGCGCCGGCGAGGCCGGATGGCTGTGCCAGATCGCCAGCATCTTCAGACCGGCGGCCCGCATGTCCCGTATCGCCGCGAACTGCTCCTCCGGCTTCATGCTGTAGTGCTCCGGCGAAGCGTCCGCATTGGTGAGCACGTAACACGTCGCAGCGCGCTCTCCGGTTCCTGCGAGCAAACCGCAGGCTTCGATCGGCGCGGCTTTTCGCGCTGCCTCAAACATCGTCTCAAACACTTTTTCCGTCAGCGTAATCATGCCGTTTCCTTTGCGGTCTTTGCGCCATTGCGAGAGCCTCTTCCTTCATCCTCCTCCCGGCGTGTCGCAACGACCATTGGCGCACCGGCAGACCGTGGGCGCCTCGTCACGCAATGCCACAATGGTTGGCTCGTTCCCGCAAAGCGGGCAGGCGGGGTTCCGCTTGAACGCGACTTCGCGGAAGGTCATCTTCAGAGCGTCGAGAACAAGCAGCCGGTTGGTCAGCAAGTTCCCGATGCCCAGCAGGTGCTTGACGGCTTCCGCGGCCTGGATTGTGCCCATGATACCGGCAAGCACGCCGAGTACGCCCGCCTGCGAACAGGAAGGAACGGCACCTGCCGGAGGCGGTTCCCGGAACAGGCAGCGGTAGCAGCCGCTCTGACCGGGAAGAACGGTCATGGCTTGCCCCTCGAAACGCAGGATGCCCGCGTGGGAGTACGGCTTGCCCGCGAAATGGCAGGCATCGGCGACGAGGAACTTCGCGGCAAAGTTGTCCGTTCCGTCAATCACGAAGTCGTAGTCTTTGAGAATGGCCAGAGCGTTGCCCGCCCGGAGATGTTCGGGATGCAGTCTCACGGTCACGTCGGGATTGATCGCCCGGCATTTCTCCGCCGCCGATTCGACTTTGGCGCGCCCCACGTCGGCGGTGGCATGCGCGATCTGGCGCTGCAGGTTGGTTAGGTCCACCATGTCGCCATCGACCAGTCCCAGCGTGCCCACGCCGGCCGCGGTCAGATACAGCGCGACCGGGGAGCCAAGGCCGCCCGCGCCCACAATCAGGACACGGCCGGCCAGGAGTTTCGCCTGACCCTTGCCTCCGACTTCCGGGAGGATGATGTGTCGCGAATACCGTTCGATCTGTTGTTCCGTCAGGTTCATCGTTCCCCGCCGCCTCCCATGAAGTACAGGAAGTCCACGCTGTCGTTCTCACGGACTTGCGTCGAGAGAAAATCCTTACGCTCTACGATTGTGCCGTTCACCTGCACCGACACCATGTCGGGCATCTTGACTTTCTGGTGTGCCAGAAGTTCAGTCACCGTCAATCCTTCGGGGACTTCCGTCGTCTTGTCGTTCACTTTGATCTGCATTCTCTCTCCTTCCGATGTCGTTCTCGTTGCAAGGATTCACAAGGCGCCGAGCGCCTGATCGATGTCGTCCAGAATATCCGCCGGATCTTCGATCCCAATGGACAGCCGTACCAGGTCGTCCGTCACCCCCATGGCGGATCGCTCTGCCACGTCGAGGTCGCGGCAGATGGTCGAGGCCGGGTGAATGACCAGTGTCCGGGTGTCGCCCAGGTTGGCCAGGTTCTTCGCCAGACTCAGGCGGTTGACGAAAGAGAAGCAGCGTTCCTTAGTTCCAAGTCGCAAGGTCACCAGAGCGCCGTAGCGGTCGCTGAACTGGCGATGCGCCAGGTCGTGATCGGGATGCGTATCCAACCCGGGATAGCCGGTCTGCTCCACCCTGGGATGGGCGGCTAGAAGGGCGGCCACTCGGGCCGCGTTGGCGCAGTGCCGCTCCATGCGCACGCCGAGCGTCTCGATGCCCATGCTCAACAGGAACGCGTTGAACGGGGCCAGGCAGCAGCCCATGTCGCGGCAGATGCGATTGCGCAGCGCGGCGAGCAGCGCGAACTGACCGACCCGCGCGCGGAACGGCGCCAAATATGGGAAACGGGGGTTCGACCAGTCGAATGTCCCCGCATCGACGATGACACCGCCGATGGCGTTGCCGTGGCCGTTGATGAACTTTGACGTGGAATGGATAGTCAGATCGGCGCCCAGCCGCTTGGGCTGGATCAACAATGGGGTAGTGACAGTGCTGTCCACAACGAGCGGTATACCGTGTTCCCGCGTTACTGCGGCGATGGCGGCGATGTTCGGCACGTCGAGCTTCGGGTTTCCGATGGTTTCGACGAATACCAGCCTGGTCGCGTCGCCGATCGCTTCGCCAAACGCAGCGGGGTTCCTTGGATCCACGAAGCGGACCCCGATCCCGTAGCGGCTCAGGGTGTGCCGAAACAGCGAATAGGTTCCGCCGAACAGGCTGCTCCCGGCCACGATCTCTTCCCCGCCGCCCGTCAGGGCCAGCGCGAGCGAACTGATGGCCGCCATGCCGGAGGACACGGCGATGGCGCCCAGACCGTCCTCCAGAGCCGTGATTCGCGCCTCAAATGCGGCCACCGTCGGGTTGGCGATGCGGGAATAGACGTAGCCGGCTTCCCGCCCGGCAAACACCGCCTCGATGTCCTCGGCGGAACGATAGGCGAATGCCGTGCTCTGGGCGATGGACAAGGCCGTGGCGTCCGTCGCATCGCCACTGTGAATCGCCGTGGTCTGCTGTTGCCATCCGGTCGTGCGCATGGTTCGGTTCACTCCTCAAATCTGCCAATTGTTCACGTGGAGTCCACACTCCTTGTGTTCGGGGGCTTCCCACCACCACCGGCCGGCGCGCGGATCCTCGCCGGTCTCGGTCGGACGGGTGCAGCACGCGCAGCCGATCGACGCGTAACCGCGATCGACGAGGCGATTGTGTGGCAAGTTGCGCGCGCGTGCGTAATCGCGCACCTGTCGGTCTGTCCAATGGGCGAGGGGATTGATCTTGACGATAGCGCCGTGCGCCCTGTCGAGCGCGACAGGCAGGACCTCGCGCCGCGACTCGGCCTCGTCCCGCCGAAGGCCGGTGACCCAGGCGCGAAGTCCCCGCAGCGCACGTTCCAGCGGCTCGACTTTGCGGACATGGCAGCAGAGCCTACGCGCTTCCAGGCTGTCCCGGAAGGAATACACGCCATTCTCGCGCACGAGCCGCTCCAGGCGGGCCGTGTCGGGGACATGCCATTCGACGCGGATGCTGAAACGGCGTTCGGCTTCCGCCGCGCACTGAAACGTCTCCTCCGGCAGGCGCCCTGTGTCGATCGAGAACACGCGGACATCGGGCCGGATGCGCGTCATCATGTCGATCAGCACCGTATTCTCGAAACTGGCGGCCAGCGCGATGTCCGGATGGAATTCATCCAGCGCCCAGCGCAGGATGTCTTCTGGTTCTCCTGTTCCGGTGTAGCCCGGATACTCGCTATTTCGATTCATGTGGCGACTTCTCCCGTGTGTGCGTGCCGCGCGGCAACGCATATCGGCAACTTAAACTCGACCGGAATATAGTAGATTAATGCAAAAAACAAAACCACCTCAGATCGCATAGCTTGCCGAACGTGTCGGACCGGCATCCTTTTCCCTCTGGATCAACTGTGCGAATGTCGTCGAATCCAGTGTCTGATCGATCGCTTCCTGCACCTTTCGCCACGTCGGCAGGAATACGCAGTTCTCGCGTAACGGGCAGTCGGTCTTGGACTCCTCTACGCAAACCACGGCACGGATGGGACCGTCTATGCAGCGCACAACCTGGCCGACGGTGATATCTCGGGCATCCCTGGCCAACTTGTAGCCTCCGCTTCTTCCTCGCAGCGCCTCAAGCAGACGGTCTTTTCTGAGTTGATTAAGAATTCCTTCCAGATACCGCTGAGGCACCCGCTGAGCCTTGGCCACGTCCCCGATGCTCAGCACGCGTCCATGGCTGGATCGGGCGATCTCATATACGGCTCGCAATGCATACCGGCACTTGGTTGAAATCAGCATGTGAGCAAGATACGGCAGATACTACGGTAAGTCAACCGATATTAACACATATCGATATTGTGACGCACCCATTCCGAAGCTGTCAGGACACATGGTTGAAGCGGCGTCGGGCCAAGAGCGCTGCCGGTGGGGCGTCACACCGCGGCCTCGCCGCGTTCTCCCGTTCGAATACGAACAGCCTCCTCGACCGGCGATACGTAGATCTTGCCGTCGTCTGGCAGTCCCGTGTGCGCGTTCGCGCGGATCGTCGCGATAATGGTCTCGGCCATCTTTGCGGCGCACACGATTTCGATACGGATGGCCCTGGGGTACGCATGGAGGGGCGTCCTGTCGGAAGGTCCGAGCGGGTCGCGTGAACCGCTGCCGATGCACTGGACTTCCGACAGGCTGGCACCGGGGAAGTCCGGCACCTCGTGCAGCGCAAACACCACATGGTCCACCATGTTGGGTTTAACGAAGGCGACAATACGTTTCATGGCCATACTCCTTCCCTATGCTTGTTTTCGTTCCGCTCTTTCCTCAACCCAGACATAGACCGCCGGGATCACAAACAGGGTCAGCAACGTGGAGGTGGTCAGACCGAACACCACCACGATGGCCAGCGGTCGCTGCACATCCGACCCCATGCCCCGCGCCAGCAGCAACGGAAGAAGCCCCAGCACGGTCGTCAACGCCGTCATCAGTACCGGGCGAAGCCGGAGATCGGCGCCTTCCGAAACCGCATCCCGCACGGAATGCCCGCGTCCGCGCAGATCGTTGAAGCAGGTCACCAGGACCAGTCCGTTCTGGACCGCGATGCCGAACAGCGCGATAAACCCGATCGACGCGGGTACGGAAAGATATTCGCCCGTCACCAGGAGGCCGACAATGCCGCCGACCAGCGCCAACGGAACATTGACGATAATGATCGCCGCATGCCGCATGCTGCCGAATGTCATCCACAGCATGACGAGCACGAGGCCGATGACCGTCGGTACGATGATCGAAAGCCGTCGCATGGCGCGCTGCTGGTTCTCGAACTGGCCGCCATACTCGATGGTGTAGCCCGGCGGCAGAGCGACCTGTCTGGCGATCCGCTCCCGGATGTCCGCGACAACCCCGCCCAGATCCCGTCCGCGCACGTTGGCCTGGACGACCCATCGCCGCTGGTTCTTTTCGCGGTTGATCTGAATGGGGCCGATGACCTGCTTCACTTCCGCGACCTGCGACAACGGCACGACCACCCCCTTGCCGGTCGTGACCAACAGGTCGCGGATCGCCTCCGGATCGGACCGATAGGCCTCCTGGAAGCGCAGATGGATCCCGAAGCGGCGCGTATTCAGATAGATGTTGTCGATCACCTCGCCACCGACCGCCAACTCCACGATCTCCATGATCTCGCTCACGGTCACGCCGTGCCGGGCGCAGGCCGCGCGGTCCGCCACGATTTGCACCTGAGGCTGCCCGAAGCTCTGTTCGGTGGACAAATCGACCAACCCCGGCACCGTGTCGATCGCGCCGCGGATTTCCTCCGCCTTCTCGCGCAGAATGGACAGATCCTCTCCAAACAGCTTGATGGCCAGTTGCGCTTTGATTCCGGACAGTAGTTCGTCGAAAGCGTTCTGGATCGGTTGCGTGAAGTTCAACTGAACCCCCGGAAACGCCGACAGTTTCTTCCCCATGTCGTCGATCAGCGCTTTCTTGTCGCGGTAGCCCTTCCACTCCCGTCGCGGCTTCAACGAGATATGCACCTCGCCCGTGTTGACCGGGTGCGGGTGGCTGCCGGCTTCGGGGCGGCCGATGCGCGACACGGTTTCGGCGACCGGGTCGAACGTGGCGAGATCGCGCTCCATCCGCATCGCCAGTTTCGTGCCCTCCTCCAGCGAAATGGATGGCGCCATGGTGACGCCGATCAGGATCGAGCCCTCCTCAAGCGTCGGGATGAATTCCGTTCCCAGTCTCGGCACCAGCGCCAGACTCCCCGCCAAGGCGAGGACGGCCGCGCCCATGACGGCGAACTTGAAGCGCACCGCGCCCGCGAGCAAGGGGCGGTAGCCCGCCTTCAGCACGCGTATGAACGCCAGTTCCCTGCCCGGCGCGTGTTTCAGCATGTAGAGCGAGAGCACCGGCGCGACCGCGACCGCCACCACCAGCGACCCGAACAGCGCAAAGCCGATCGTGAACGCCATCGGAGAGAACATCTTGCCTTCCACGCCTTCCAGCGTGAACAACGGCAGGAATACGGCAATGATGATCGCGATCGAAAACACGATGGGGCGGTTGACCTCCCGGGCCGCGTCAAGGATGACGGCGGCCTTGGATTCGCCCCGCCCGGATCTCTCCCCGAGATGGCGGAAGATGTTCTCCACCATGACGATGGCTCCGTCCCCCAGCATGCCGATGGCGATGGCGATGCCGCCCAGCGACATCAGGTTTGCCGAGATCCCACGCAGGCCCATGCCGATCACGGCCACCAGCGAGCATATCGGCAAGGCCATTGCCACGATGAAAGCGGTTCGAAAGTTGCCGAGAAACAAGGCCAGCGTCAGCACCACCAGCAAGGCGCCGAACAGGAGCGACTGCTTGACGGTTCCCGTGGCCTCGCGCACGAGTTCGGCCTGTTCGTAGTAGGGAACCAGGCTGACCCCCTTCGGCAGCGCCCGTTTCACCTCTTCCACCTTCTCATAGAGACGCGCGATGACCTGCGAGGTGTTCTCGCCGAACAGTTTGAGGACCATGCCCGCGACGACTTCGGTTTCGCCATTCCGCGTCACGACGCCGCGCCGGATTTCGTTTCCGAACGCAACGTCAGCCACATCGGCAAGCGGAATGGATCGGCCATGCTCCTCTTTGACCGCGATCATACGGATGTCATCCAGATTTTCCACCAGCCCGACGCCGCGCACCAGGTGTTCCTCGTATCCCAGGACCAGGAACTGACCGCCCACGTTTCTGTTGTTGGCGTTGACGGCGTCGACCAGTTCGGCCAGGGTCAACCCGTACTTCAACAGGGCATTCGGGTTGACGCGAATCTGGTACTGCAGCACATGTCCGCCCATGGACAGGATGTCCGTTACGCCCGGCACGGTTTGCAGTTTGAACTTCACGACCCAGTCGTTCAGCTCGCGCAGCCACGTGTCCATCGGTTTGCCTTCGGTGTCCACCACCGCCGGATCCGCCTCCAGATAGTACATGAAGATCTGCCCGAGCCCGGTGGATATCGGGCCGAGCGCCGGCGGTTCGTCGGTTTCCGGCAGTTGCCCCAGCACTCCGGCCAGCCTCTCGCCGACGAGTTGACGGGCGAAATAGATGTCGGTGTCGTCCTTGAAGTAGACATAGATCACCGCCATCCCGAACGCCGAGGTGGACTTGATCTGCGTGACATCCGGCAGCCCGTTCATCGCCGATTCGATCGGATAGGCGATCAGCCGCTCGATTTCCTCGGGCGCCATGCCGTGGCCTTCCGCGAACACCGGCACCATGATGGGCGAGATGTCCGGAAAGGCGTCCACCGGCATGTGCCGGTACTGGTGGATGCCGATGCCGAAGATGGCCAGGACGGCCAGCAGGACCAGTCCCGGCAACTTCAATGAAGCTTGTGTCAGTCGATCGATCATCATACACCTCGTTCAATGGCCATGGCCGGCGTGCGAACCTAATGCGCGGGTGACAACCGTCGCTTTGAGGTGGAAGGCGCCTTCCGCCACATACGGCGTGCCGGCGGCAAGCCCGGCCGCGATTTCGACATGCGTACGGTCGGTTCGTCCCACGGTCACCGGCGCGAGCTCGAAAGCCCCCGCGTGTTCGACGAACACCACATCGCGTCCCTCGATGTTCTGAACCGCATGTCGTGGCACAACGACGGGAACGGTGTCCCGTGACGTGCCGATGAACGCGGTCACGAATGTCCCCGGTAGCCAGGCGCCATCCGCGTTCTCGAGCACGACCCGCGCCGTCGCGGATCGGGTGGCTTGCGCCACGAACGGCGTCACCATGGATACCTCCGCGGTTGTTTCCGTGCCGTCGTGATCCGCGCGCAGGGTCAGACTCCGGTTCTTTCGAACCGATGCCAGATCCTTGGCGTAGACGGTCAGGTTCGCCCACACGCTGCCGAGATCGACCACGGTGAATATGTCCGCTTCGGTCGCCAGGTTCTCGCCCAGCGCGATATGCTTCTCGGTCACGATGCCGGAGATGGGCGCGATGACCTCGAAGCGCGTGATGGTTTCGTCGTGTTCGTCAGCGATCCCCTTCACGCTCGCCTCCGCGAGCCCCAAGGCATGCAGTTTCTGTTCCGCCGAACGCGAGGCGATACGCGCCTCCGCCAGCGCTTGTCCGGCCTGCAGGTGGTCCTGTTCGGAAGACACCTGCTTTTCCCGCAGGGCGTCCTCGCGCTCGAAGGTCTTGGCCGCCAGGACTTCCCGCGATCGCGCCGCGAGGTATTCCGCCTTGGCGTCGGCCAGTTCCCGACTTTCAATCACGGCCATGACATCGCCCGCGGCGACACGATCGCCCATCGAGACGCGAACCTCGCGGACCACCCCGGGCACGCGGGGCGCCATGTGGACCACGCGATCTTCGTTAAACACAATCTCGCCGGTCAGCCGCACCTCATCCCGTAGCGCGCCCGGGCCCGCGGTGCGCACGACAACGCCAAACCGCTCGCGCTGTTCCGGCGTCAGGCGCAGGCCTTCGTCCTCATCGGCATGGTCGTCTGGCGCTTCCCGAGCGGCCGCATGCGGCTCATCCGCATGCCCGGGCTGCTCGTGGTCATCGTGACATTCTTCGCCGGCCGGCGCGGCGGCCCCCCGGGCGGCATGGAGTGTCCAGACCGTCGCGATGCCGAGTATGACGAGCGCCTGTGGCCGGCGCGGGCTTCCGTTCCCGAATATGTTCTGCATGGCAATTCCTCCGTTCTTCACTTTGTGATGGCGGTTGACGGGCTGACATTCACGCCGGTCAGCCGCTCGATGTCGGCTCTTGTCGTGTAGCGGGTTTCGATCGCGTCGATCAGCGAGGCGCGCGCATCGAGCACGGCGCGCTGTGCGTCGAGCATGTCGAGGTAGCTGAACTTCCCCTGTCGATAGCCCTCGTGGGCCACCTCGAAGGCGCGTTCCATGGTCGGAACGATCTTCTCGCGTAGCGTCCGGGCGCGCTCATGAGAGGAGTCGAACGCCGCATACGCGACCGCAAGTTCAGCCTGCAGGGCCGTATGTGCGGAACGGCGTTCTTCTCGGATTCGGTCCCGTTCATGGCGAGCCGCCTCGATCCGGCCTTGATTCCGGTTGAATAGGGGCAGAGGCAACGCGATGCCGAACAAAACCGCGTCGGACGAATCTTCCGCGAAGCGCTGAAGGCCCGCGGAGACCTCCATATCCGGCACCCGTTCCGCCTTCTCCGCCGCCAGCAGGGCTTCGCGCAGGCGCAACTCGTCTTCCCAACGGCCCCATTCCGGGGTTGTGGGCAGGCGGGCGTGCAGCGTCTCCAGTTCCTCGGGCGGAGCCAGCGGCTCCGCCGACGTGTCGTCCGCCATCGCGAAGAGGCATATCTCATCGCCCCACATCGCGGTCAGCCGGGACCGCGCGGCGCCGAGGGCCTTACGTTCCGTCGTGCCGTGCAGTCGCGCCAGTTCCAGTTCCGCCTGTGCTTTGGCGGCCCGCATGGGCGGCTCCTTGCCGGCCTTGACGCGCTCTTCCACCGCGAACGCGACGCGTTCGGCGGTTTGAAGGGCGGCGCCCGCCAGCGCCACACGCGCTTGTGCCGCGACCAGGGCGACAAAGCGGCGCGTGGTCTCCGCGCGCACATCCAAACGCAGGCTCGCGAGGTCGCGCTCGGAAAGTCCGTGTTCGGCTTCCGCCACACGTTGTCGCCCGCGGCGTTTGCCGCCGAGTTCGAACCGTTGGGAAATCGCCGCTTCGATCTCGGCCGAGTCGAATCCGTTGCCGTTGCGATCGTACTCGGACACGCCCAGCGCGAGTTCGGGGTTCGGGCGCGCGCCGGCGTGACGCACGCGCGCTTCGGCGGCGCGCACCCCGCAGGCGCGTGCCGCCAGCCCGGGGTGCCCCCGCATCGCCAAGTCGAGGGCCGCGTCCAGCGAGAGGACTGCGTCCGCGTTACCTTCCCTTCGCGGCGCGCCGGCGGACCCGGTCCCGTCCGGGGCGGCCTGTGCCCAGATGGCGCCCGTGACGCTCGTCACGGCAAGGCCGACGATGAAACCAAAACATGCGTGTGAATAAACCGATCCCGTTGCCATGGATAGCTCCCTGGTGGTGGATGATGAAAGTTCGCGCGCGGCACCGGTTCGATGTGCGGCGCATGGAATGCACGCTACGCCAGGCGTAGACGCGCGTACGGTGGGGGAGGGGGGCGGACGCCCTTAGCGGCAAATCGGGGGACGGTAGATATCGTCGTCGGGCAGTCGGTTCGCGACGTCGCGCTCCCAGGGCACGCAGACGGTCACCGGATGGTCGATGGCCATGTCGGATGCGGGGCTGGTCACGGTCGCGGCGCCGTGGCACGTGCATAGACAGGTGTCGGGGGGCGCCGCATCGTGCCCGTCGTCGCACGCCGCATGGGGCGTGAACGGCGCAACGCACGTCAGCGCCAGGAAGACAATCGCCACGACTCTCGCAAACCAATCCATGTTCGATAGGATAAGGCGTCGCGCCGGTACTGTCAAGGTGTGCGCACCGGGCGTCGTGGCGGTCGGTCCGCAACGTGAAGGCTCAGCTATGGTTCGAGCCTGATCCGATAGAAGAACGTCTTTCCGCCATCCGTTGCATCCTCGTGGGTGTTTATGGGCGGCGTGGCCGGAATGTTGGTCGCGACTGGTCGGAATGTGTCGCACAGGTTCGTACACCTGCCAATGGAATAGAACCGGTTGGTCGCGCTCGCCCACGTAATGGTGACCGCTTCCCCGTGGACGCTTGGCGCATCGTCAAGCGCGAGCACCGACTCCGGATCCAGCGGGTCGGTGCCCGCCATGCACTCGCGCAAGTTTGACATACCGTCCCCGTCATCGTCCGCGGCCGCGGACATCGTGGTGGCGCTCCCTGTATAATGCGTTTCCCACCCGTCGGGCATGCCGTCCGCATCCGTATCGCGCGGCGGGAGAATCAGCGCACCCGCCGGAGAAGACACGGTTGCGGCGGTGGTCATGCCGGAGGTATAGTAGCGGGCATGCGTACGGATTTCGCGCGTTCCTGTTTCCCACAGCGGAACACGCACCGTGTAGACCATATGGATCGGACACTGCGGCTGTGCGGCATTTGTCCATAGGATTCCACCCCGGCACGTTTCCGGATTGCCCTCCGCCGTGACCGACACAAGTTCCCATCCCGGCGGCAACTGCGGTCGGGAACTGAGGGAGAGGATTTGACCGGCAAATTGGAGCGTATTCGTGATTCTGATCAGCCCGTTAGGGTCATATCCCAGCGGCCCTGCGATGAGAATCCCGGTTTCGTCTTCGCCCGGTTTCATCGTGCCCGGCGCGTCCATGGCGATGCCGTCCCAGTCAGGCAGATAGCCATCGTCCGCGCCGGTGCCGTTGACTGCGTAGGCGCCCGCCCGCCAGTACGTCACCGCTTCCTGTGCTTCCTCTTCGTCGATCCGCCAGAGGGGCGTTTGATAGTCGGCGCTATGTCTGCATCCGTTGGTGTCACCTCCGCCGGATGCGTATCCAGCATCGCTGCTCGGTTCGACACAGTATGCGCCGTCCCGCCAGTACTCCAGTATGTGGTTCACCTCAGTCTCATCGATGGTCCAGCGAGGCGAGCGATAGTCAGCGCTGTGATAGCGATGAACCAACAGGGGATCGGGTGTCACCGGGGCACTCAGCCCTGGTCCCGCCATGCTTGCGAAGCGGAAGTTAACCGTGGCGCTTACGGTGTTGGAGAACGGTTGGTCAACCGGCATCGTCGTGACGTAGGCGAACGCGATGGGGCGGTTTGTCAAGTGACCAGCGAACACGACATGCGTGCCGGCGACAGACGGATTTCCGTCACCGGTCGCCGAAGACAGTATCCAACCGGCCGGTAACGCCGGGGTCCATGTCAAGGACTCCAGCGTTTGGTTCGAGGGATAGGTAAACACGTTCGAAACGATCATGTTGGTGGACGACATTCGGTACCCATCTGACTCGTGGGTGGCGGCTATCGACGGGAATACGATGTCGGCCGTCAGGCCGATCGGCTGGGCGAGCGCGTAGTTACCGGCGTCCGCGCCAACGAGCGTCAGTGTTGCGGTCACGGCGATGTCGCTGCCGACGCTAGCGTGGGCGAACGCGCCGACCAGCGCGTCGAGAGCGACGGTATCGCCATCCTCGACGCCTTGAAGGATGGCCCCGGAGATTGTGGCATGGGTCGTGCCATCGTAGACCTTGTCGTCCGCCGAAGCCCCGGTCACGGTCAACTCCTTGGCCACAATAACCCCTGTCGTGTCCGGCATGAACGTCACGTCGTAGTTGTCCCCGCCGTTGCCGTCATCCACCGTGCCCGCCGGGGTGAGGGTCTTCTCCGTGCCGACATGCTTCGTATCGTAGGTTTCGGTCCAGGTCGCGGTGTCGCCGTCGGCGAGGCTGCCGGAGGTGACGGTCGGCATCCCGGTGGCGCTGGTGGTGCCGTCGTAGTCCTTGACGTTCGCGGCGGCCGTGACCGTGATGGCGCGCTCCGTGATCGTGCCTTCGTCAACCGGCGTGAAGGTGACGTCGTAGTTGTCCCCGCCGTTGCCGTCATCGACCGCGCCCGCCGGGGTGAGGGTCTTGGCCGTGCCGACATGCTTCGTATCGTAGGTTTCGGTCCAGGTGGCCGTATCCCCCTCGGCCAGCGCGCCGGAGGTGACGGTCGGCATGCCGGTGGCGCTGGTGGTGCCGT
>CAYYJS010000029.1:0-8936 GCA_964472315.1 uncultured Victivallales bacterium
CGTTGGGCGTTCCTTGCTCGCTGTTGAGTGTTCTTCTCCTCTCCCCGCGATACCGGCGAACACCCAACGAAAGACGCGGACAAGCCACGTGCAAACGCTGAGCGTTCGGCGTTCCTTGCTCGCTGTTGAGTGTTCTTCTCATCTCCCCTCGAATCGCCGAACACCCGCGAAAGACCCGGACAAGCCACGCGCAAACGCTGAGCGTTGGGCGTTCCTTGCTCGCTGTTGAGTGTTCTTCTCCTCTCCCCGCCCCCGCCCCCTCTACCCCGGTCTTGCGGGCGAGACGCCCGCGCTCCCTGCCCTCTCCTACAAACGACGCGGCCCGCACGTCTTACCGTGCGGGCCGCCACAAAACTCATGCATCCTCGTGGGCGATGCCTAGATTCGAATGCGCGCCATCATCATCTGCATCGACTCATTCACGCGCTGCCGGAACACCAGCCCCAGCGCCAGCACCGCCATCGCCAGAAACGCATACGTTTCCGGCTCCGGAACGAGGAAGGGATCTTCCTGAATGGTGAAGTTATCGATGGCGATGACCTGAGTGCCGGGATCGTTGTAGAGATACCCAAGCACTATACCGATCTCTGTCACGTCCGCAATATCATCGCCCCAACTCCCATTTCCACTCATGTCATACCAAGTCCCAAAACCGCTATCCGGGCTCATTCCATCCATGTTTGCGCCATACTGATTCCACTCGCTGTTGTATACCAGACTACTCGTAAGGTCCCAGTACCACTCGTGCGTTTCGTGCGTTCCACCGATAAAGTAGATGCCGAGTTGTGCAGGTGCTTCGGCCATTGTCGTAGTATCGATGTAAAAATCGAAGTAAATTCCCTGGACTTGGGAGCTAATGGTTCCCGGCGCCCCTACTCCCCCTGTATAGTTACCAAGGAAGTCCGTGCCACTTGCGATTCGTATTTTGTCCGTTTCATAGTCAGCGACTTGCCCTGTCGCTGTAATCTTTAAGGCTGGTGTCGGATTCCCCAGAGAATCCAGGCTAGCCACACCAAATGCGCTTCCTTCAGGAGTTCCCTCGTTTCCATGGGTTGTATCCTCTATCACGGTCCAACCTGCAGTGGTTGCGAACTCTTCAGTCACCGGTATCGCAACAGCGGCGGTCACAAGGAAGCCCACAGCCAAGCCCATTATTCCCACAACTACTTTCATTGCATCTCTCCTGTTATGGTCACCAAAACTAACGCACCTGTTGAACACGGTAGAAGCACCGATCCCGCCCCGCCGGGTCCACATGCTTGCCCAGACCAAGTGCCTCGGTCCGAACATCCGCAATCGGAGTGAAGGCCATGCCAACTCCGTCGGCTCTCATGATTCGATACTGTCCATTGGCAATCGAATCCCACTCAATCTGATATCCACCCGCGACAGCGGCTATTCGCACGGCCAAGGCGGAATCCGCATCGTCGGGGTCAGATTCGGTTATCGCGATCTCATCGTAATCCGATATGCCGTCACCATCGGAATCCCTGGATCTCTGTTCCACGGTCAGGGCACTCACTTCGCCAACCGAGAAGCGCTCGCACAGTTGTGCCATCAGCACTGCGCTGGGCGTCTGAGTCTCGTCGGCGAGCAGAAGCCGGAAATCTGCAACGGAGCAGGATTGCGCTTGAATCCCATATCGATGGATTTCCAAACCGATCCGCATGACGCTACCCAGACTGGACGCAAATGTCCCATCCGATGGCACCACATCGGGGTCCAGAGTGAACCAGCCCGCTTTCAGCAGCAAAGCAAGGTTGTTGACAACTACGGTTCCATCCGCTCCAACGGCAATATCTTTTGACAGATACCAGCGAACTCTATTCGCGTCCTCAACGAACAGATACACCTTTGGTTTTGCGCCCGCCGAGGCAGTTGCAAAACGTACGCCTGTTACACCTGCCGAAGCAAAGTCACCGAGAAACGCGGAATTCTGCCCGGCTCCTCCGGCCGTGATCCGGAGATAGGTTGTAGGTGGCAGTGTTCCCGCGTTCATCTCGGGAAATGTTACGGTGACTGAATTGTCACCATATCCAATCGTCGCTGCGGCACTGTTTTCTTCGGCCCATGCCACGCATGGCACGCCCGGCTCGGGACCCGCAGACGTGGTAGACGCTTGGATTGCCAAGAAAAGGCTGTAAAGCATTCCCGCCAGGAGACGCTGAGGACTAAACGCACTGTGACTGCCGTATGCTCTCATTTCACACCTCTTGTTTAGCTGTAGCACCGTAATCCCACATTGCATGATGTAAAAGCCTTAGTCGAAGTCCTGAATACGCCAGTTCAGAGATTCTGCCACGGGGTTCGTCGGCAGATAGACCCAAACCTGCTCACCTTGAGCAATCTGATCGACTGAAGGTGCTCCGTATCGAGTCCATGCGCCCCCGGAGAACTGAGACCTGTACCAACGTCCAGATCCTGCTGGGATCGTAAACACCACGGCGCCTTCGGGCAGGCCAGGAACACCGGCGGGGGTGAGCCCCGCACCCGCGAGCGACCTTGTCTCTGTGGATGTCCAGGTGACCATGGTCCACCCTGCACTCGCAGTGTGATTCGTTGTCCGCAAGTCAATACCAGAGGGCGGAGCGTAAGTTTGCTCCGCGACTGTCTCTGGATTATAGGCTTCGGCGAAAAATGCCAAGCCCGGCGCTACCGGAGTATCAAAGCGCCTCCATATGCCGGAATTCGGACTTAGAACCAAGTTTTCTGGGAGCGTCACGGCTTCGCTGTCGCGAATCCAATTTCCAGCGGCATTCAGAGAGTACTGCTGCCAACCGTCCACAAACAACTTGATCTTATCGCCGGGGCGCATTCCTTCCTTGAGCAGATCACCAGCCAAGCCGCTCAAGCGTGCAGCGTCGTCAACTTGGCCATGAACAGGAACTCTTGATGCATACCAGACATCCTCTTCATATGATACTGTCGCGGGTGCAATACTTGCTGCCGAGTTTACCCCAACCGGTGCTCCACCCCGACTGACAGAAACTTCGTCCAACTTAATTTCGCCTTTAACGATGAAATTCGAGAACGCAGTCGGAGTTGCAACATCGGTATTGAAAGCGAGCGGGGATTCATCCACTTTGTCGAGATCCGCGTCTGGATCTCCGATTCTATCAACGTAAAGATCCCACTGCTTCGCATTGTAGTCGAGGTGCACGGCATACCCGATCCACTTCGTGTCCGGATCGGTAAGAGAAGTGGCATTCGTGACCCAGTTCGCGCCGTTCCTCATGACGAGATTGCTCTCGCTATTGACGTAGAACGCGGCCACCGCCGTCGCAACGTCGCTTGCGCTCGGTCCGTCATTGAGGGTGACTTTCGCAAACCCGCGCCACCAGACGTTTTTCGGATCCCCAGAAACATCCAACGTGAGCGTCGCTGTCCCAGCACCGTTGGTCATCGACAGGTTCCCGGCGCCAACCAGACCAGGTGAGGGGTAGCTAACCGCTGCATTTGCGGTGCTCCACCCGGCGCCCATTGAGACTTCGCTTTCAAAAGACTCGCTCACTGGCAGCGGCACCGGATCTCCCCATGCCGACGCAGCAGCGACCATGATACCGAGCGTGAGGATTCCTGACAGTCGATTGATTATTTTCATCCCGCGAGCCCTTTCGGTTGATTGTGACATCACCTTCAACACGTCTGTCCAGGACTAGGGGTTTCCCTTAGTCCATCTAGATTATGCCACTGCCCCCTTGCACGTGCAACAACTATTTTTCGGTTTTCTTTCACAGGCTCTGTCTCTCAACTGAGACAATCGAATCCTACGCAATCGCGGCTGGCAATGCAATGGGAAAGATGCGGGGGATTGCGGATTGGGCGCCTCTGCGACCCATTGACATCTTGTGGGCGCAGCGAAATCTCCGTTGTCAGAGTACCGGCTTCAGCCGGAAGCTTGCGGGGGGCCTTCAGCCCCCCGTCGCCGCCAGACCGCGGCTGAAGCCGCGGTAAAGCTTCCGGCTGAAGCCTGTGCTCTGCCGGGCTTCGCCGAAGGCTAAAGCCGGGATGCCCGGAGTTTCCCCACCCGGAGACCGATTCAGGGCGGTAACAAAATGCAGATGAGATCTTGCGGATTGATGATTCGCGATTGTACTACTGTCAGGTAGCCCGGATCGGTTGACGATTACGGGCGACGATTACGCTAGACGATTGAGAGGCTCCCCCCGTAATCCGTAATCGTCGCCCGTAATCGTCAACCGATCTCCTGTCCACGGTGGTGCACCTGAGTAGTTACTCGCGATTTTCGATTCGCGGCGAAAGTGGACGCACGTCTCGGAGATACGTGCGTACGGGGGGAGGAGGGCGGCTATTCGCGGATGTCGCGAACGTGCTTGTCGTTGTCCCAGAGGCCCTTGACCTTGACGCCGGTGGGATACACACGGTAGCCCTGGCCGTGCTTCATGCCGTCTTTGAATGCGCCCCGATACTCGGCGCCGTCGAGATAAACGAAGCGCCCCTGACCGTCGCGCAGTCCGTTCTTGAACTCGCCGATGTACTTCGATCCGTCCACAAACAGGTAGGCGCCCTGACCGGCGCGCGCGTCGTCGCGGAATTCGCCTTGATAGATGTCGCCGTTGACAAAAAGCATCACACCCCTGCCCGTCCGTTTGCCGGCCCGCAGCTCGCCGGCGAAGCGATCGCCGTTGGCGTACACCACGACGCCCTTGCCCGTCATCTGGTCCTCGCGGAAATCGCCGACGTAACGGCTGCCGTCCAGCATGTACAAACTGCCTCGTCCGGACCGCATGTCGTTTCGGAACTCGCCCGTGTAACGCTCGCCCGTGGACGAAACAAGCGTCCCGAAGCCATGCTTCATATCGTTCTCGAAGAATCCCTCGTAGGTATCCCCGCGCTTGTAGGCCATCTTCCCCCACCCCGCGAACAACCCGCCCCGCATCTCGCCCTGATACCGATCCCCGTTCGGCAGCACGACGATCGAGACATCCACGGCGCTCGGTTGCTTGACGCGGTCCGCAAGCGCCGTCGTCTCGACCAACGCATCCGCGAAGAACCGATCGACCGCTTCCCGCGACAGCAATTCGACTTCCGGCGCCACCTCGTCGCTCCCCGGCGCCACGGGTTGCCGCGGCGGCTGCACGGCCTGGCTGACCGCCGTTTCGATGGCATCCGCGGTCGGCAACGTCTCGATGCGGACCTCGGCCCGACGAATGGATTGCTCCAGGTCGGCGATCGCCTTGTTGACGGCGCGAACCTGATCGGTGACTTCGGTCCGGATGCGCTCCTCCAAGCCCTCCCGCGCGGCCACCCAACGGCTGAACCGCTGAACGTCACCACGCAGCACCTCCAGGGATTGGTCCTGCCGTGTCGTCTCGGACGAGCCTTTCTGGATCAGGCGATGCTGTACGCCTTCGATCGTCGCGATGCGATTGGAGACCGCCACCAGATCGAACGAGGTTTGCGCCACCTGCTCCTGCAGGTCCTCCAGCGCGGCAACCACCTTCTGCGAGTTGCGCAGGACGAATACGCCGGTGTAAAGAAAGAGCGCAAACAGCACGAGCAGCACGAAAAGGAATACCGTGATCAGCCAGAGCAACGAGGGATTCCCGCGCCCGCCGGGTGTTTGGCCGTCCTGAGCGGCCGCCATCGGCTCCCGACGTCCCGCTCTGCCCGCAAGTTGGTCGTCTGACATGTGTCCTCGTCCTGTCGACGCCGGCCGGCTACGCCTCCGGGGCGGTCGCCGCGCTCGCGTCCTTGATCGTCATCACCTTGGTAATCACCATCGATCCCCGCACCACGGTACTCTCATCCGGCGCCGCCACGCTCAACCGGGCTGCACGGAGCATGCCGGGCGCATCGTGCAACGCATGCAGGAAATTGAGCAGACTGATGGTCTCGCCGGAAAACTCGCTGACATCGATCTGGTACGTCACCAGAAACTCGTCCCGCGACGGCGCCAGGTGCCGCATCGCGCGCAGGCTGAGCCCCGTACGCGAGGCCAGTTCGTCGAGTTGACTCTTGAGCCGCTCGATCTCGCCGGTCTCCGTATCCTCTTCCCCAATCAAGTCCCGCACCTTGCCATACTCGGCCGTCACGGGCTCCTCAAGCTGCAGCATCGTACGGTTGTGCCGAAGCTGCCGCCGGGCGACGTCGATGCCGATGTCCATACGCTTCAGCCGCCGCAACGAGGGTCCCACCACCAGGTTGTCGGCCAGCATGACGAGCACCATGCAGCACGCGAGCGCGAGCATGCCCTGCTCGCGCCCGGAAAGCTGTGATAGTCGAAACGCCATTACTTCGCGTCCTCCGTGCGGCAGCTTACCTGAAACACAAATCGCCCGTCCTTGCCGACGGCGTTCTTGCCCGACTCCTCCGCCTGCTCGAACAACGGCGACTCCGCCAGAGTGGCAACCAGGGTCCGCACTTCCTTGCGCGACGGCGCGGTGCCGCCGAGCACGAGCGTACGTTTGGCGACGTCGTACTCCATGGACTCGAGAAACACTTCCGCCGGTATGCAACGGTGCAACTCCGGCATCACGGCGATCGGACTCGACCGCGGATCGCGACGGACGTGCACCTCGCGCACGACCTCGGTCATCTTCTCGACGCGCGTCACGCCAGGCTGCGTGGCGGCCATCTCCGCCTCCACCTTCGCCAGTTCGACCGCCTTGAAGGCGCCGGCCAGCGTCAACCAGAGCGACCCGCACACCAACACGGCCATGGCGGCGATACCCATCGCGCTCAGCTCGCGCGACCGCGTCACCAGCTCGCGCCGCATGCACACCACATCCGGGCACAGGTTCATGTCCAGCGCCCCGGGCGCCAGGGCCATGCCGACCAGCGCCGTTACGGAGATACCGGCCTCGGCCGCCGCCGCGCAGAATCCATGCTTGTCCCGCACGCCGCCGGCTGCCGCGCCGCGCAGCGATACCTCGACGCCCAAGTCGCGCGCGAGCACCGCTTCAAGTCCCGGTATGGCCGCCGCCGCACCGGTCGCCACCAGGCTGCCGACCTCGACGCCACCCTCCCGGCTCGCCTCGATCGCGCGCTTGACATCGTCGGCGAACTTCGCGGCGGCCGCGTCGCCGCCCTCGCGAAGCGCCGCGGCGCCGGTCATGATGTGCTTGGACGAAACCAGGTTGTCCTGATGAACCACGATCAGGTCGCTGGCCGAGGCATCGATATCGAGCACGGCCACCGCCTTGGTCTCGGTCAAACCAAGCGACTCGACCCAGGTCAGCAAGCCTTCGGTCGATACCGACATGCGCGCGATTTCGAGCCCGCCATGCTCGATATCGTGAAAGCGCTCGCGCACGATGCTCCGTTGCACGATGGCCAGCAGCACGCGTGTATAGGTGCCCCGCCGCGCCTGGCCGAGCAGTTTGTAGTCCGACAGGATCTCGTCGCGCGAGTACGGCGTCTGCCGCCCCGCCTGAAGTTCGATCATGTCCGCGATCTCGGCATCGTCCGTCGACGGCAATTCCAGGATCCGGAGGTTGACGGATTGACGGGGCAGGGCGCCGATCGCGGTCGGACACTTGATCTTGTGCCGCTTCAGCGCGGCGGCGAGCGCCTCGTCGGCATGCCCGTCAGGCGCCAACGACTCCACATGCACGCGCTCGAGGTCGATGCCCTTGCCGGCGGACGTTGCCACGAGAAGCTTGAGCGTGTCAGCGCCGAGTTCGACGATCAGCACCTGTTTCAACGGTTTGACGGTCTGCTTTCGTCTTGCCATGGGCTTATCCCCGCGCCAGGCCCGGTCCACACCGGGGACCTCAGTTTTCACGCCACTGAACGAAACGCCGTGCGTCCCTGTCGAACACGAATTCGACCGTCCCGGCAACGCCATCCATCCCGATACGCCGCGCCGACACGGTACCGCGGAAACACGTCGACCGAATCGTCACTTTTCCCATCATCGCGGCGAACAGCGCCTGCTCCGCCGAACTCAACGAGGACACCTCGTCGAGCGTCTTGCGCAACACGTCGCTGTCCCGTTCGGCAAACGCATGGCCGGATTCCCGGAAGGCCACGATTTTCTTCGCGAGCGAACCGGCGGCCGCTTGCTCTTCCGCGGTCCGACCCGCAGCCTGCCCGACACTCTCGATCACGGCAAGCGAAGCCGCGTTCAGGTTCACATGTCCTGAACCATGTACGGTCAAGCCGGGTGCGAGACGCCCAAACAATCGGTCGTCGACACCCTTGATCAGGAGCAATTCCTCGACCATTCGGAACCTGCCGTTCGCCGCGCGATACGACGGCGACAATTGCGAATAGTAGGCGCTCTCCGCGCCGCCTGTCAATACCTCATCGTCCGCATCGCGCCAGTCCGCGACGGCGCCGGCCAGCGCGCGCGCCGCCGACGCATCCACCCCGCCGGCCAACGCCACGTAGGCGGCCAGAAGATTGGTGTCCGCCTGGTTGAGGTTGACGCAGGCTTCCTCGCCCAGAACACCCGTATTCGTGACGCTGCGCCCATCGTCGTCGGTGTCCCGGTAGCCAACCTCGAACCGCATCGGGCCAAGCCCGCGTTCGCCGAAAATCGCCCGCGCGCGCGTCCAACTGTCCGCCTGTACGCCGTCCCATGCGTTGGTGTGCATGACAATGGCCTGCGCCGACAGCATGGCGCCCGCGTGCGCGGCCGCCGTCGTGCGCACATGCAAACCGACGTATTCGGCCGTCGCCAGCAACCCCGATACGCGACTGCCCACCGCGACGGTCAACGCCGCCAGAAAAAACAATACCCACATCGCCAGAATCAGGACGCTGCCGCCGCGCCGCGCACGTCCGCGGCCCTCGCTCCGCGCATGGCGCATGGACGGGTCGCGATCCCGGTCGAATTGAAGTGTGCGGTATTTGCTCATCGTTTTTCCGCGTCTTCATCCTCATCCGCGGCGACGCCGCCCAGCGGCAACACGACCTCCTGCCGCAGCACGATACGCGCGGCGCCCGAGGTGCAGGACAGCTCGATCGCG
>CAYYJS010000029.1:9036-40864 GCA_964472315.1 uncultured Victivallales bacterium
CTCCTGCCGCAGCACGATACGCGCGGCGCCCGAGGTGCAGGACAGCTCGATCGCGACACGGGCGGGCAGGTTGCTCGGGTCGGCCCAGGCGTCGAGCCATTGCGCCTCGCGCGGCTCGTAGTACCGACACGTAAAAGCCTCCAGTTCCTCGACCAGGGCGACGCCGTCGCCGTCGCCCGGCGTCTCCGCGGGATACGGCCACGTCTGCTTGAGCAGCACGCCGCCGTCGGGCTCGAAACGGTAACGAATGGACCCGATCACACGTCGGGACGGATCGCCATGGCGCTGATCCTGCACCAGTCCCGCCATCGTCACCGCATGCGCTTCGCCCACGAACGGAAGCGCCGCCAGCGGCGCCGCGTTGCGCAGGTCCCGCTCGGCCTCCAGCATCGCCAGCGTCGCGTGGCCCTCGTCATCCCCGAACACGCGCGCGGCATCCCACAGCCTGATCCCGGCGGCGAAGCACCCGACGATGGCCGCCGCCGCGATGCCGACGATCCCGATGACCACCAGCAATTCGATCAGCGTGAAGCCGCGCCGCGCGCACGGCCGCCCTGGCGCGCTATTCGGCATCGTCGGTCTCCGCGGGGGGAACCCACACGAATGTGGTTGCGGTGTAGTCGGACACGCCGGCTTCGATCCGCACCTCGACTTCCAGCAGCGCCCCCGAGTCCGCGCCGTCGGCCGAAATGGACGCGAGAGCGACGGGCTGCACGCGCCTCGACCATGTGACGCGCTCGAACGGCTCCGGGAAGGCGCCGCCGCCCGCCATGCCGCCGGGCGCGCCGCCATCCCGCAAGGCGGTCTCGCTCTCGCCCAACAGGCTGCCCGCAAGCCGCGCCGCACGGACCGCGTCGCGCGAGGCCTCCAGCGCGACACAGGCGCCCTGAAGTCCTTCCAGAATGACGACAATCCCGGTTGCCAGCAGCACGACAGCCACCAGCACTTCGATCAGCGTGAACCCGGAACGGGCATGCGGAACCGCGCGGGCCATTTCGTTGCTCAGCGTTGGGTGGCCCAGTTCACGACGTCGTCCTCGACCACGGCTTCGTCAGCCCCGGTCGACCAGATGTCGAAGCCCGTCGTGTTGTGGTCGCCTTTGTACTTGTATTTGTAGTCGCGGCCCCAGGGATCCACGGGCGCGCGCTCGAGGTAAGGCCCCTTCCAGTCGTTTACCGACGCGGGGTTGACCATCAGCGCGTTGAGCCCCTGTTCGGTGCTGGGATAGACGCCCGTGTTCAGCCGATACAGTTTCAACGCGGTCGTAATGAACGCGATGTCGCCTTTGGCGATGTTGCTCTTCGCCTCGTCCGCCTTGTCGAGAATGCGCGGCAGAACCATGCCGGCCAGCGCGGCGATGATGATGACGACAACCATCAGCTCAATTAATGTGAATCCGCTTCTGCGCATTTTCCGGTCCTCCTCCTGAACGCCGGGCACGGTCGGGAAGCGTCTCGACCCATTGCAGCCACGCGTGTTCAAGCGACTCGATAGTACGGATATCGCGCGGATATGTAAACCGCAAAGCCTCCGCAAGCGCTCGGCCGTCCCGCAGATGACGGCACAGCGTGACGAACGGCGCAAGACCCCGCGTGGTGACGAGGAACTCCACGAGGGACGCCGCCTGGATGTAGAACGCGAGGGCGGTCGACGTATCGGTCAGGTCGGCGGTGCGCATCCGCGTCAGGTCGGCGAGCGCGACCCGCGACGCGATGCCGGCGCTGACCAGACCGCCACCCGCGGGCCGCGACAGCCATTGGGCGACGCCTTCATCGAGCCAGAGCGGCACGGCCGCGGCTTCCCCCAGGAAATCCCGGAAGATCAGGTGCGCCAACTCATGGGGCAGATCGGTCGCCACGACATCGGCCGACTCGCCGACCAGTTCGATGCGTCGGTCGGTCGGATTGGCGCGCCCGGCGGCCCATGCGGGACTGCCCGTCTCCCGCCGGAAGGTCTCGATGTCCGGGTAGAGCACGATCGTCGCCCGGCGGTCCCATGCCCAGAAGTCCTCGCGACGCGTCAATCCCATGTCGCCGCACATGGTCCGATACAGCGCTTCGGCGCGTACGCGCACCGTCTCGGCAAACGCGGGCCGGTTGCGGTGGCGCACGAGGACATGCGTGCCGCGGAGCGTCTCCCAGTCGCCGGGCGCGGACGCCTCGGTCGGCGCCGCGGACGGCGCGCGGACGGCCAGCAGCGCCGGCAGGCACAGCGACAGCACCCATGCCGGTCCGCGCCGGTTCACCGCAGGCCGCTTCCCAGCTCGAAAATCGGCAACAGCATCGCGAACACGATGAACCCGACGACGGCGCCGACGATGAGCAGCAGGACCGGCTCGACCAGACTGGTGACGAGGCGACTGCGACGGTCGATGGACCGTTCATAGTAACCGGCGACCTCCTGCAGCATTTCGTCGAGTCGCCCCCCTTCCTCTCCCACCGCCAGCATATTTGTGAAGTAGGGAGGAAAATTGGCCGACCGCTTGACGCCTTCGGTGAGCGACATGCCCTGTTCGGTCGTGAGCCGACGCACCCGGTCGATATCGTCGCGCAGCAGGCTGTTGCGCATGGTTTCGCCGCTGAACAGCAGAACCTGGTCGATCGACAGCCCGCTCTGCACCAACAGGGCGAACGTGTGCGCGAACCGGGCCATATCGACGTCACGCACGAAGGGACCGACCAGCGGCAGCCGCAGCAGCAGGGAATCCATGAACCGGCGACCCGGCGTGAGCGACGCCAACCGCTGTACGATGGCGCCGATGAGGATCGCGACCAACACCGCCCAGTACCAGTAATCCGCGCAGGCGCGGCTGATCGCCATCAGCGCGCGTGTCACCCCCGGCAGGTCCTCGTACCGATCGAAGAGCCGCATGACCCGCGGCATGAAGAACGTGAGCAGCACGAGCACGGTGGCCACACCGGTCACGGCGACCAGGATGGGGTAGGCCATCGCCGACTGCACCTTGCGCCGCGTTTCTTCCTCGTTCTCGCGCGCCACCGCCAGTTTCAGCAGCAACTCGGCGAGCATGCCGGCGTGTTCGCCGGAGCGGACCATCCCGACGTAGAGCTTGGAAAAAAGGCGCGGATGGCGCATCAAGGCCTCGGACAACATGGCCCCATCCCGAATGGCGGCGCCAAATTCCCGCACGATCTCGCCGAGGGCGGAGTTCTCGGTCTGCTCCTGCACGGTGTGCAGCGCACGCAGGATCGGCACACCCGACCGCAACAGGCTGGCCAACTGAAAGGTGAAGATGGTGACATCGCGACGCCGGATGCGCCGCAGACGCAGGCGGAACCGGCGGGTGCGCGTCTCCTCCGGCCGCCACGGGCGCACCCAGATGGGGATCATGCCTTCGGCCTCGATCCGCGCGATCGCATCGGCGCGGGTCTCGGCGTCGACCTCGCGTTCCACCGTACGCCCGAGCCCGTCCTTGGCCTTGTAAATGAATCTGCCCATCGCGTTGTACCGGTCAGACCACCGTCACACGCATCACTTCTTCGGGTGTCGTCACGCCTCGGGCGACCTTGTCCAAGCCATCGTCGCGTAGCGTGCGCATGCCCTGGGCATCGGCGCACTTGCGGATTTCATGGGCGGAAGCGCGGGACAGAATCTGGGCGCAGATCGATTCGGTCAACGGCAGGAATTCGCAGATCGCGACGCGCCCGCGATAGCCGCTGTGGTTGCAGACCGGACACCCCTCGCCGCGCCAGAATGCGCGGCCCTCGGCGTCGACAAGCGCCTGCTTGCAGTGTTCGCAGATGACGCGCACGAGACGCTGGGCAATGAACACCTGCACCGTCGACGTGATCAGGTATGGGTCGATGCCCATATCGATGAGCCGCGCCGCACCCCCGGCGGCGTCGTTGGTGTGCAGCGTGCTCAGCACGAGGTGCCCGGTCATCGCCGTCTGAATGGCGGTCTCGGCCGTCTCGCGGTCCCGCACCTCGCCGACCATCATGACATCGGGGTCGTGACGCAACATGCTGCGCAGCGCCCTGGCGAAGGTCAGACCGATCGCCGGACGGACCGAGGTCTGCGTGATGCCCGGCAGTTCGTACTCCACGGGATCCTCGATGGTGATGATCTTGCGCTCCCGCTGGTTCAGGCGGCTCATGCACGCGTACAGCGTCGTGCTCTTGCCGCTGCCCGTCGGGCCGGTGACGAACAGGATGCCGTGCGGCGCATCGATCAGCCGCTGCAGCATGTCCAGATGCTCGTCGGAGAAACCCAGCTCGTGCAGGCCGAACAACATCGAGGTGGGAAGAATGCGGATCACGACGTCCTCGCCATGCATGGCCGGCACGATCGATACCCGCAGGTCGTAAGCGGTCTGGCCGATCCGCACGCCGGCGCGTCCATCCTGCGGCAGACGCCGCTCGACGATGTCCAGCGACGACATCAGCTTGATGCGTGCGACGATCGCGTTGTAGAGCGACCCGATGCGTTTGGGAACGGGCGTATCGTACAGAATGCCGTCGATCCGACGACGCACGACGACGCCGGAACGGTGCCGTTCGAAATGGATATCGGTCGCGCGCGCCCGGATGGCGTCTTCCATCAACTGGTTCACGAGCCGCACAACCGAGGCGTCCTCGGCTTCGCGGCCGAGATCCACGGTCGCCTCCAGCACCGTCTCCTCGTGCCGCTCGGGCGCTTCGGACAGGATGCGCTCCACCGTGGCGGCGCCGACACCGTAGAAGACCTGCAACAGCTTCTCGATATCGCCGCGGCACGCCAGCACGCGTTCGACACGCATGCCCAGGTTCGTCTCGATGTCCTCGACGGCCGAAAAATTGAGCGGGTCGGAAACCGCCAGCGTCAGCACACCCTCGTCGAGTCGCAACGGGAGCACGCCATAGTGCGACGCGAGCTTGGCCGGCACACGCCCGACGGCGGCACGGTCCACCTGGCTCTCGTCGAGCGCCGCGAACGGGAGGCCGTGCTGTTCGGCCAATAACGGCAGGAGCTGCGCTTCGGACAGAAACCCGCGATCGACCAGCACGCGCTGCAACGGCAGGTAGGTCTCCTCGGCGATCCGCACCGCTTCCTGTACCCGCCCCGGAGCGAGCAGTCCGCGTTCGAGGAGTCCGTCTGCAAGTCGCGACATAGGCTCACCGTCCGACTAAAACTCGATCTTGCCGATCATGTAGAACTCATCCTCGGTGTGCGCGTCCATCTTCCCATCCAGGATCTTCTCCACGCTATCGAGGTTCTCGCCGATCTTGACGAACTGCCCTTTCCGTCCCGTGAAGGCCTCGGCGACGAACATCGGCTGCGTCATGAAGTACTGCATCTTGCGGGCGCGTTCGTACAGAGTCCGGTCCGCTTTCGACAGCTCGTCGACGCCGATGACGGCGACGATACGCCGCAGTTCGTCGTATTTCGTGAAGATACGCAGCACTTCCTGCGAGAGGTCGAAATGCCGCTGACCGACGATCGCCGAATCCAGGTTCGCGCAGGACGACGCCAGGCAGTCGATGCCGGGGTACAACCCCAACTGGGTACGTTCGCGCGACAGGACCATCACGGCATCCAGATAGCTGAAGATGGCCACGACGGCCGGATCGGTCAAGTCGTCCGCCGGCACATACACGGCTTCGAATGCCGAGATCGACCCCTTGATGCGTTCGTGCATATCGCCGACTTCCGAGCTCAACGTCGGCTGGTAGCCGGTTTCGGACGGGGTGCGGCCAAGCAGCGTGGAGATTTCGGCGCCGGCCTGGACAAAGCGGAAGACGTTGTCCATGAACAGCAGCACCTCGCGGCCGGATTCCTGCAGGTACTCGGCCAGCGTAATGCCCGTCTGCACCACGTTGAAACGCGCGCCCGGCGGTTCATCCATCTGCCCGAAGGCCATCATGACCTTGTCCAGGATTCCGGCATCGGAGAACTCATGGTAGAGCTCGTTACCCTCGCGGATGCGCTCGCCGATGCCGGTGAACACACAGGCACCCTCGTGCTCTTCGACGATGTTGTGGATCAGCTCGGAGATCAACACGGTCTTGCCGCAACCGGCGCCGCCGATGATGCCCGTCTTGCTGCCCTGCAAGACCGGAAACAGCAGGTCGACGATCTTGATGCCGGTCTCGACGATTTCGGGCCGCCGGCTCGACAGCGTGCCGACATTGACCGAAGCGCGCCCGACGTCGCGATGGATCGGCACCCGGCGCTCCGTCTTGATGGGGCCCTTGCCGTCCAACGGCTGACCCATCACATTGATGATCCGCCCGAAAAGCTCGTCGCCAACGGGTATCATCAGCGGCGACCCGGTCGCCGTCGCGATGGCATTGCGCTGCAGGTTCAGCGTCGACGACAGCGCCACGCAGCGCGCGATGTTGCCTTCGAGGTGTTCCGCCACCAGCAGCATCAGATCCCGCTGGTCAAACGTCTTGGCCATGATGGTTTCGTGCATGTCCGGCATGTCGTTGATGGACTCGAACCGCACATCGACCACCGGCCCCTGCACCGCCACGATCCGTCCGGTCGTCCCCCTCGCCGCATCGCCTTGCTGTTTATCTTCAGCCATGTTGCCTCCGTATCGAACCATGCGCCCGGCGCGGGACGGCCGCTACGCCGCCTCCTTGGACTCCTGCCGCTTGCGCTTCTTCAACTTCGTGCTCTTGGCCGCGAACGACTCGCGCATCCCTTTGTCGACCAACTCGTGCGTCGCCTTCGAACATTTCTGTTTGACCTTGGCGTACTCCTTCTCGACTTTCTGAAGACTGCCCTCCAGATGCATCGCGCGCGCCGAGAACTCGGCCAGCTTGCTGTCTTCGAACACTTCGTACAGTTTCGCCGTCACCCACTGCGAAGCCAGATACTCGACCATGTCCGCGTACGACGACTCCACGATCACACGCCGGGCATCCGCCAGAAAACGCCGGTAACCGACATGCGCGGCAACCTCGCTGTCGGCCTCCCGGTTGAACAACTCCGCGCACGGCAACAGGTTGATCACGTCAATCCGCTGCGCCGAAAACGAGAGCGCCCTGGCATAGGCCACCTTGAGCACGCCGATGCGGCGCGCCATCACTTCCTGCATGACGTATTCGGTGATCTCCATCGACTGCTGGTATATCGTATCCTGTCCGACGCCGGGAAAGCGCTTGAATTCGTACCCCTGATCCGATATCACGCCGGAACCCTTGTCCCCGATCACGATCAGGCGCCGACGTTCGTGCGGCACGTCGCCGATAGCCTCGATCCCGGCACGGATGATGCCGTTGTTCAGCCCGCCCATGAACCCGGAGTCGGAGGTCACGATCAGCAGACCCACATTCGGCGACTCGACCTGCACCAGCGGATTCCGCACCTGCACAAGGTCGACCACCCGGAAGAAACTCGAGAACGCGTCCATGAACGCTTCGAATCGTTCCTTTTGCTTCTCCAGAAGGTGGTACTGCGCTCCGGCGACATTCTTCAACGTCGCAACCAGACTGAGAAGCTCCGAGTTGAATCGAAGGTCCTTGCGTAATTCATTGAGTTGCATGTCGTCCCGGCCGGGGATGGCGCACTACGCGACGTGCGCTTCCCGTTTCACCTCGTTTACGGCTTCATGGTACCGGTTGCGGAGACTGCCGTCGATCTCGAGCGTTCCGATCTTGAGAATCAGCCCGCCCAGAATAGTCTCGTCGGTCGTCTCGACAAGCTGCACCGCGTCGCCGAATTTGTCCTTGAGCAAGCTCTCCAGGCGCCGGCGCTGATCGTCGCCGAGCGCGTGGCTGACCGTGACTTCGGCCTTGTTCGACTCCACGGCGATGCTGCCCTTCTCGATCTCCGCGAAGGCATCCAGAAGCTCGGTGATGAATTGCTTGTTGAGCTGTTCGCTCATGATATCGCTGAACACGAGGCGAAACACCCTGCCGCCATACTCGACCGACTTCTCCTCCATCTGGCGCGCAATCTGGTCCCGCAGCTTCTGTTCGTTCTTGTGGGCCTGCTCGATGATCTTGGTGCCCTCTTTCTTCGCATCCGCCAGCGCCTGTTCCTTCAATCGTGCAATCTCGCGCTTCGACTCCTCGCGCCGGGACTGCAGCTCCTTCTCGGATTCGGACTTCCGCCGCGTGAAGTCCCGTTCGTGCTCCTCGATCTCGCGCTTGATGTCCTCTTCCTTCTTTCGCACTTCGTCCTCGACCAGACGCACCCGGCTGACCGTACGCCCGGCCAGACCGCCGACGATCAGCCGGATAAACGCGACAATCAGCATCAGGACGACGACATGGAGCACGATGATCGGTATCGCGGTGCGCAGTACTTCTTCCATAGATTCCTCACCCGGGCCACACGACCCGCTTTCTTCTTGCGGACGCCTATCCTCGACCAAACAATTGGAACAGAATCAACAGGGCGATCACGGCGATCGCCTCGGAGAACACCAGCGACACGATCATCGCCTGCAGGATCTTCGGCGCCGCCGACGGGTTGCGCCCCAGCGCCCGTATGCTCGCGTAACCGATCGCGGCGATGACGCCGGATGGGCCGATGATCGTCACAAACATGACCAGGAAGATGACAAAATTATCCACGTTCGCTCCACTCCGCGTCTGGGTGCTACTTCTTCGCCCGGTGCGGCGACGTCTCCTCAACCAGTATCGTGCATTCGTTGCGATCGAACTTGACCATCCCGCGGTGGATCGGCACCCGCGTGACACCGTCGATCACGACATCGCCGGTCCGAAGAAGGCTGACGATCGGCGCATGGTAATCCAACAGCTCGAACTCCGCAAGGTCGCCGGGAAGAAACACGCGACGCGCCGTCCCCTCATGGATTACCTGGCGCGGGCTCAACACCGTCACTTTCATGCCGACGCACCCCCCGGGGCAGCCGTCGGGGCGTCACCCCGCGCCGCATTCGCGCGGATCTCCGCCAGGAACCCGGCGATGACATCCTTGATCCCGATTTCGACGTCGTCGGTCATCTCGCCGGTCCGCTCGATCGCGTCGACCAGCGACGCCGCGTTCTGGCCGGCATAGGCGAGGATACCGGCGCAGAAGGCTTCCTTTTCCTCCCGCGTGAGGTTGTCCAGGCACGAGTGCGCGACCGCGTACAGCAGCAGCACAAGCTCGGGAAACGGCGACAGTTGGTGATGGCCTTGCTGGAACATGGCGCGCATCGCATCGCCCTTGCGCAAGACGGCGTGCGCCTCCTCGGATATGCCCGACGACAACCGGCTCAGCCGCTGCACTTCACGGGCATTCGCGTAGTCGGCGCGGAGCGCGCGCGACAAACCGCGCAGAATCGGCGGCTGCGCGCGTCCTCCGACAATGGAGACGGACAGCGCAACGTCGATCGCCGGACGCAGGCCCTCGCCGAACAGCGCGCTGCTGAGAAAGATCTGGCCATCGCACATGGACGCCAGGTTCGATGGGATGTAGCCGGTCAAGTCGCCCTGAAGCGTCTCGGCCAGCGCCAGAAACGTCATGCTCCCCCCACCGTATTCGGCGCTGAAACATCCCGCACGCTCCATCAACTGAGTCTGCACGTAAAAAATGTCGCCCGGATACGCCTCGCGTCCGGGCGGACGATCCAACAGCAGCGAAACCTGGCGGTACGCCCACGCATGTTTGGTCAGGTCATCGAAAACAACCAGAACATCCTGCCCGCGCGCCGCCAGGTAATTGCCCAGCGTAGCGGCCGAGAACGGCACAATGTACTGTTCGGCCACCGGAGCGCTGTCGGTGGCGACAAATACCGCCGTATATTCGAGCGCCTTCTCTTCGTTGAGAATGGACAACACCTTCTCGAGACTCGATACCGACTTGCCGACGCAGCAGTAGATGCAGGTCACGTTGCGCCCCCGCTGCGACAACACCGCGTCGACCGCGATCGACGTCTTCCCGCTCATGCGGTCCCCCAGGATCAGTTGGCGCTGCCCCTTGCCCAACGGCGTCAGGGCATCGATCACACGACAGCCCGTCGGCAACGACTCCGTGATCGGCCGACGCGCCATCAGGCCCGGCGACGCGTAGAAGACTTCGGTCTTCTCGTCCGGCACCAGCGGCCCGTGTTCGTCACAGCACTCGCCAAGCGCCGTCATCATGCGCCCGATACAGCCAAACCCCACGGGGATACGGAACGGTTCGCTGACGCCGCGGACCGTCTTGCCCATACGGAGTTTCCCGGGATTGCCCAGCACAAGCGACAGCACGCACTCGGAATCGTACTCCATCACGAGCCCGCGCACGCCGTCTCCCATGTCGATGATCTCGCCGGTAAGACAGGTGGGCAGGCCGTCGATCCTGGCAATATTCTCTTTGATGTCGAGAATCGTGCCCGATTCCTCAAGCCTGATCTTAAACAGCGGAAGTTTTAAACTTTTTGAGTTGCTCATGCAACCCCTCCTGAATCGCCTCGGTCATCTTCCGACCCGCCACGAGGGCTTCGACAACACCGGGCGTCTGCAGATGAACGAACTCGACAAACCGGAGCAACAGGCCGCGCACGGCGGCCGGGGCGGCCCCATCCAGCAGCCCGTTCTGCAGACCGAACAACTGGATCACCTGGTCTTCCATGGGAACCGGCATGTTCTGATCCTGCTTCAAGGCCTCCTCCAGCACCTTGCCCTGCCGCAACCGTATATCCACGTCGCCGGAGGTGCCGGCCTTGATGCGGGTGAGTTTTTCGAGTTCCTTGTGTCGGACATACTCGAGTTTCAGTCGCCCGGTCGGCTTCTTCATCGCCGGCCACTGCACCCGGTTGCCGATACGGGAAACCGACAGCCCCATGTCGATGGCCGGCTTGAAACCCTCGCCGAACAGCGTCGAGTTAAGGTAAATCTGCCCGTCGGTCATCGAAATGATGTTGGACGGGATATAGCCGGCGAAATCCCCTTGCTGCGTCTCGATGATCGGCAGGTGCGTCATGCTGCCGCCCCCCAGTTCCGGTTTCATCTTGCCGGCGCGCTCCACAAGCTGCGAGTGGATGTAGAAGATATCGCCGGGATACGCATCGCGGCCCGGCGCACGATCGAGCAGCAGCGAAATCTGCCGGTAGGCCCAGGCATGCTTGGTGAAATCGTCGAACACGACCAGCGTATCGCGCCCCTTCTCGTACATGAAGTACTCGCCCAGGCTCGTGGCCACGTAGGGCACCAGATACTGCTGCCCCATCGAGTCCGATGCCGTCGCCGACACGATGATCCCGTATTCCCAGACATCTTCATGGTCGAAGATGTCACGAACGCGCTGCAAGGCGGCTTCCGCCTTCCCGATACCGCAGTAAATGCAGACCACGTTCCGGTTCTTCTGGTTGACGATCGCATCCAGCGCCACCGTCGTCTTGCCCGACATGCGGTCGCCGAGAATCAACATGCGCTGACCCTTGCCCACGGGGAGCGTCATGTCCACGATCTTCGTGCCGGTTTGCAGCACATCCGACAACGGCTCGCGTTCCAGCACCGTCGGGGCCGTATTGAAGATCGGATACTCCATGTCCGCTTTGATCGCGCCGTGTCCGTCCCGGGGTTCGGCCAAGGCGTTGACCGACCGTCCGATCATGTTCTCGCCGACCGGGACACGGAATTCGTCCATCGTCGTCATGACGCGGTCCCCCGGCTTGATGTTCTGCCGGACCTGCACGATCAGCACGAGCACATAGTCGGGGTCGAAACCGACAATCACGCCCTTGGCGTGGTCGCCGATGGTGACGAGTTGCCCGTTCATGCAATTCGTCAACCCGGTGACGCTCACCACGTCCTGACGGATCTCGGCCACCGTGCCGTATTCCTTGAGCTTCAGTAGATTAAGATTGATCGGCATCGTCGCATACTTTCCCGATTACCACGTCTTTCCGGACAAAACCTCTCAGGCACGGCGCGCCCGCCGCCTCTCACTCGCCACGACCATACCACCGCAGGAAAAAGAGCAGACTGACAACCGCCAGGAATCCCAGCACCCCGTAGATGATCAGCCAGGTGGTCCGCTTGTCCGGCGCCGGTATCCTGAAACCCCGCTTGCTCTCCACGCGCCGGATGGCCGCCTCGACGCGGTTCAGCGATTCCTCGACCGCGTCCAGACGATCGGACTGCCGCCGGAAATAGGCGATATACGCCGCGTTCAGCGCCGTCGGCGCCGCTTCGGCGGCAATGGCATCCAGATCCGCCGCGGCCCGGGCGATCGTGTTGTCGACGGCCAGCAGGGGCTTGGGGCCCTTCGCCTCGGTCGTCAGCCGTTCGACTTTGCGCCGCAGATGCTCGACACGCGGAGCGTTGATGTTCCATTTGTCCCGAATGACAACATCGAACGTCCGCGTCTCGCCCGGTTCGAGTTGGAGGTCGTTCTGATATACGCACGTCACACCGCCATCCGTCCGCACCTGCAGTCCGGCGGGATCGAGAACGTCTTCGATGGTGATCTCCGGCGGCAGGTCCCGCTTGATCGACACCGGCTTCGGCGCGTCCGGAGAGCGATTCTGCACCGTGATGCGCACCAGCGCCGATCCGTACTCCACCGGCAGACTCGCGTCACGCCGCGCACGTCCGGCCATCGGATCCTCCCCAATCAAGGCGTCTCCAGGGTTGATCCCGGACGCCATGGCCAGATTCTCGAGCACGCCGATACTCCCGCGAACGCGCTCCAGCGCCCGCCGGTTCTCGTCGTACGCCCGAATATGCAAGACCGGCGAGACGCGACTGATCGCGTTCTCGGCCTGCTTCGCCCGCACCTCGGCCACAAGCGTATCGACAGTGCCCGCCGCTTCCGCCGCCTCCGCCGAGTACGGCGTCCCCTTCAACGCCGCCAGCAGCGTCGCCGCCCGCAACGCGTAGCTGTCGATGCGGGCCTCGTCGTGCACCCAGATGTCTTCGATGCGGACTTCCCTGACAACGACTTCCTTCGCCTTCAGTTGCAGTTCGCCATGGATGTAGTAGATGTCATCCTTGACGTCGTACCCGAGCTGCAGCCCGGCCAGATCCACAACATCGTTGGTTCCCACGCCGGACGGCAGATTCGACCGGATCTTGACGACCCTTGGAACGTCGAGGGGATTCCCCGCCTGTATCTTGATGACCAACTGCCCCGCCTGGGCAATCCCGGCAATCGCCAGAAAGAGCATCAGGAACCCCGCCGCAACCCGTCGCGACGCGATCCCGCGGGAACCGTACAAATGACTACCTGGCATAGCGGTAGGGATACTAACAGTATGGCATGTGCGTGGCAATGCGTTATCCACGGCGTTGCCGCGGCCTCGCGCCAAATAGGGCGCATTTGCGATTGGATGCAGTCATGGACATTCGCCGTTGTTCCCCTGGGAGCGCGGGCGTCTCGCCCGCAGTTGCCAGACATGTGCATTTTCAAGCGGGCGGGACGCCCGCGCTCCAGGGATGCACCGAATCGCAAATACGCCCCGCCGACTACGGCGCCACAACCACGCGATAGAATCGTACACGCGACTCGCCCGCGACGACCACAAACCGGGCCGTCGTATCCGTCGCGCGAACAACCTCGCCCAGCGGCGCCCAGCTCGCAAGATCGGTGGAGACCTCGACACGGTACCGGTATCCCGGCACCGCCGCCCATTCGAGGGTCAGCGAACCGCCGCCCGCGCCTTCGGACGCGACGCCGATGCCGCCCACGCTCTGCCGCACCGAACGGATGCGCATCACGGAATCCGCATCCAACGGATCGGTGCCGGCCATCATCTCGGCGTAGTTGCCGGCCCCGTCGCCATCCGGATCGTCCATCGCGCCATGACCGTCAGTGGCGCTGCGAGAGCTCAGGCCGACCGTCTCTTCCCAAACGTCGAAAAGTCCATCGCCGTCCGCATCGACGGATGACGAACGACTCTCCGATGTTCCGCCGTCCGGCGCCGGGACGTATTCATGGCAGCCCATATCGCAAGCGGCCTGCTGTGGCCGGATGACACCCACAAGGTCGATGCGCGGAGCATAGATGTCCGCTTGCCCCTCCCGCTGCATCTGCGATGTTCCCGCGTTGACCGCCGGCGAATTCGACGCCGGCGCGTAGCCACCCATCACGAACATCGGATCGCTCGTGATGTTCCCGGGGCCCGGTGTACTCTCCTGGATGCAACTGAAGGTGATGTCCACCGAAGCCACCCGCACGATGCCGGGGCTGCTCGGCGCCACGTTGCCGTAGACGATCGAGTTGCCCATGAAGGGCGCACCGGCTGTCCATATTCCGCCGCCAGCCACCACCGCCGAGTTCGATGCGATCGTGCAGTTCAGAATCGTGGGCGACGCGCCGGCACCGATGTAGATCCCGCCGCCGGTCGCGGATGCCTCGTTATTGACGATCAGACTGTTGACGATCATCGGGGCCGACACGCCGCTGATATGCATCCCCGCCCCATGGTCGTCCCAGTTTCCGTCGATCCTGCATCGAGAAATCGTCGGACTGCTGCCGAAGACGCGGATGGCCCCTTCATTCTCCTCGAACAGGCATTCCTCGACCAGCGGCGACGCACCGTTCGTGCAGATCAGACCGGCCGTGCCACAGTCCCAGAAGCGGCATTCACGGATCGTCGGGCTCGCGCCGTTGCACAGTACGCCTTCACCGCCGAAGAATCCCGCCCAGGTATGGATTGTGAACCCTTGGATCACGGTGTTCGTCGTCTCGTTGGATGAACAGTTGAACGCCCGCAGGAAGCTGTCCGCCAACACCGTGTTCGTATGGGAATGCAGCGACCGAATGGTGATCGCCTTGCCCTTCGGCTGAACGTTGCGGTTGCCGACGCCCAAATAGGTGCCGGGAAGCACCAGCACGGTCATCCCGCCGCTCGCGGCATCGATGCCCTCCTGGATGGCATCGTAAGGCGCATTGTTCGGCTCGCCAGTCGTCGGCATCCGCCCGTTCTCGTTCGGACTGTCGATCGCCGGGTTGCCGGGACCAGGGTCGCCCGGCGCATCGTCGTCCACGACGACCGGATCAAGGTAATTGTTCGGATCGGAGCCGATCCGGATCTCGGTGTAGTCGTCGAACATGTCGCCATCCGTATCCGCTTTCGTCGGGTCCGTCGCGTGCGTATTGATTTCGGCCCAGTCAAGCAGCAGATCGCCGTCGGTGTCGTTGGTCCTGGGATTCGTTCCGGCGAGAAACTCGGCCAGATTCGTCAACAGGTCGGGTTCCTCATCGTCCGCGGCATCGGTGTCGTCCAGCGGATCGAGACCGTTGTCCACTTCCCAGCCGTCGGGCATGCCGTCGCCATCGCTATCCGCATCCGTGGGCGAGGTGAGATGGGCGTTGACCTCGGCCCCGTCCAACAGCCCGTCGTCATCGGTGTCGGCGTCTTGCGGGTCCGTCCCGTGCTGCTGCTCCTGAACGTTGTTCAGACCGTCCGCATCCGGGTCGGTCAAGGCGTCGCCCGCATCGTTCGGGTCGAGTCCATGGCCCGCTTCCCAGCCGTCCAGCAGCAGGTCGCCATCGGTGTCGTTGGTCGTCGGCGACGTCAGGTGCGTATAGACTTCGTCGAAGTCCGTCAAACCGTCGCCGTCGGTGTCGGTCGCGGGGTTGTCCATGGCGATGTCGACACCGGCGAGGTCGCCCACGAGCCGAACCGGGTTGTTGCCGTAAGCGCCTTCGGCTTCCCAGGTGTCCTGCGTGGCGTTGCCGTTCGAATCGAGATAGGCGCGGAAGGTGTAGTTGGACAGTGTCGGCATGTTGGTCACCGCATAGGCGCCCAGCGCACCCAAGACCACGCGGCGGTACGCGCTCCCGTCCGCGGCGTACTCGACCACGATGTACGGCACACCGGTCTGGATGCCGCCGTAGGTCAGCGTGCCCGACGCGGTGGCCGGGAACGAGGCGGCGTTGTTCGGGTCGGTAAGGGCGTCGATCTCGCGCCGGTCGTCGAATGTGTCGTCATCCGAGTCGGCATCGTTCGGGTCCGTGTCGTTCTGGAATTCCTCAAGGTTGGGGACGCCTTCCGCGTCGGGGTCCTCCACGGCATCGGCGGCATTCGTGGCGACCAGCCCGTTGCTCACTTCCCATCCGTCCCACATTCCGTCGCCGTCCGTATCCCTATTCAGCGGCAGCGTTCCGTTCTGGAACTCCTGCAGGTTCGTCAGGCCATCGCCATCCGGGTCCGCGCCGGCGTCCCCCGGAGACTTGGGGTTCAACCCCGTGGCCACTTCGAACCCGTCCGGCATCTGGTCGCCATCGGTATCCGCGCTGTTCGGATTGGTTCCGTGCACATAGACCTCGTCGAAGTCGCTCAGTCCGTCGCCATCGGTGTCGGCGGTGGAGTCGGCGATCGCGATATCGACCCCCGCCACATCGGCCGTCGGCGCGATCGGACTGTTGGTATAGACGCCGGAGGGTTCCCACGCCGCAAACGTGCCATTGCTGTCGATATCCATGTAGGCCATGATCCAGTAGTTGGATAGCGTGGGAACATTGGTGACCGAGTAGGGTCCAACCCCAGGCACGGCCTGACTCAGGAACCGGGTGGCGTTCGACTCCAGGTTCAGCACAACATACACCGGTCCCGGTCGCACGCCCGTATACGCGATGTCGCCGGAGATCGTAACCGGGAACGACAACGGATCGTTCGGATTGGTCCGCGCGACGCGTTCGCGGCCGTCGTCAAACCCATCGTTGTCGCTGTCGGCGTCTTGCGGATCGGTGTGCAGCAGGTACTCGTCGATGTTCGTCACACGGTCGCCGTCCGGGTCGCCCGTGTCGTCGATCGCCTGCGGGTTGAGACCGTTCAGCGTTTCCCACCCATCCGGCATGCCGTCGAAGTCCGAGTCCGTGTTCTGAGGATCGGTTCCGCCCGCATGCTCCTGTCCGTTGGTCAACCCGTCGCCGTCCGCGTCGTCGCCGCTGTCGTCGACGCGCGGATCGAGTCCATGATCGACTTCATAGCCGTCGGGCATGTTGTCGCCATCGGTGTCCCGGTTGTTCGGGTGCGTCCCCGCCTGACGCTCCTCGACGTTGGTCAGTCCATCGAAGTCGGGGTCCGCACCGGAATCGTTGACGCGCGGGTTGAGTCCGTTGTCGGCTTCCCATCCGTCCGGCATGCTGTCGCCATCGCTGTCCGGATTGCCCGGGTCGGTCAGCAGCACGTAAACCTCGTCGTAGTCGGTCGCGCCGTCGCCATCCGTATCGACGCCGGGATCCCGCAGTTCGATGTCGATCCCCGAGGTGTTGTTCGTCATGAACACCGGGTTGTTACTGTAACCGCCCCACGCCTCCCAGGTGTCCTGCGTCGCGTTGCCGTTGGAGTCGCGATACGCGGTCACGTACAAGGTCGTGCGGTTCGCCACGTTGCTGACGGTGTACGCCCCGAGTGCGCCGACCCGTGCCACGGAGATCGGCGGCGCGGCGGGCGCCGGCGCCAGAACGATATGGACATTGCCGGTCTGCGTGCCGGCATAGCTCGTCGTGCCGCTCATCCGCATCGGGAAGGAGGTCGGATCGGTCGGATCGGTGCCGGCGGTGACTTCCTCGCCGTCCGAGTAGGTGTCGCCATCGGTATCGACCCTCCGAGGATCGGTGCCGCGCCGATATTCCGCCAGGTTGTCCAATCCGTCGCGGTCAAGATCGGCGGCGGCGTCATCCACGGCGCCGTCGGTGCCGTTGGCCAACTCCCAAGCGTCCGGCATGAGGTCGGCATCGGTGTCCGTGCGGTCGGGGCGCGTCCCATTCGTGTACTCGACGAGGTTCGGAATGCCGTCGCCATCGGCGTCATCCGCCCCATCGTCGATGTGCGGAAACAGTCCGAAGTCCGCTTCCCAGCCATCCGGCATGCCGTCGTCATCGGTGTCCCAGTCGTGCGGGTCGGTCAGCAGCGTGTAGACCTCGTGGATGTCGATCGCGCCATCGCCATCGGTATCCACGACGGGGTCGTCCATCACGACGTCGACCCCGCTCACGTCGCCGGTCACCAGCATCGGACTGCCGGCGAAACGCCCCCACGCCTCCCACGTATCCTGCGTCGCGTTACCGTTCGAATCGATAAACGCCCGCACCCAATAGCTCGTCCCGTTGGCGACGTTGTCGACGCTGTAAGGACCGGGTGTCGGCCCGACGGGATCGTTGACACGGGTGTTTCCGTTCGACGCCAGGTTGAAGACGACATACACGTCGCCGGTCTGGATCGTGCCGCTGTAACTGGTTGTTCCAGACACCCGTTCGGGATACGACGCGTCATTCAGCGGGTCCGACTTCGCGGATACTTCGGCGCCGTCCGGATAACCGTCGTCATCGGAATCCGGATCGAGCGGGTCTGTACCCTCGCCCAACTCCCGGTCGTCGCGCAGCCCGTCGTTATCCGTGTCGGGATCGGCGGGGTCCGTACCATGCGTCCTGACCTCGTCGAAGTCGGGCAAGCCGTCGCCGTCGGTATCGACCCGGTGCGGATCCGACCGGTGCTGGTATTCGTCGATGTTCGGGAGCCTGTCCCCGTCATCGTCATCGCGCGCGTCGTGCAGCAACGGGTTGAGGCTGTTCACCACTTCCCAGCCGTCATCCATACCGTCGCTGTCGCTATCGGCGTCGTGCGGGTCCGTGCCGTGCGCGTAGACTTCGTCCATGTCCGACAACCCGTCGCCATCGGTATCCACCACCGGGTCGCGGAGCGCGATGTCGATCCCCACCACGCTGTTGGAGATGAAGAACGGGCTGTTGGTATAGGCGCCGGCGGCTTCCCACGTATCCTGCGTGGCGTTGCCGTTGGAGTCGCGGTAGGCGCGGACATAGTAACTCATCAGCCCACCCACATCGCGTAGCGCGTACGGACCGACGTTGGTGACGATGACCATGAAATCGGTATCCCCCGCCGTCCACGACGCAATCACGACAACATCGCCGGTTTGCGCGCCGCCGTACGTCGTGGCGCCGATGATGTCGACGGGATAGGAATCCGGGTTGGCCGGATCGCTGCCCACCGTCACTTCACGCCCATCGGTGACGCCGTCGCCATCGGTTTCGGGGTCGTGCGGGTCCACACCATAGAGAAACTCGCCGATATTGGTCAGGCCGTCGCCATCGGGGTCGCCGGCGCTATCGTCGGCGAGCGGGTTGAGTCCGTTGCCGTTCTCCCATCCGTCCGGCATGCCGTCGCCGTCGGTGTCGACATTGTTCGGCTGTGTGCCGCGCCGGTGCTCCTCGATGTTCGTCAGACCATCGTAGTCATAATCCGTATCGCGATCGGCGGCGCTCTTCGGGTTCAGGCCGTATCGGTTTTCCCAACCGTCCGGCATCTGATCCCCGTCGGTATCGGCATTGTTGGGCAACGTTCCGAGACCGTGTTCCTCCAGATTGGTCAGTTCGTCATGGTCGTCATCGCCCGCGGCATCGTTCACGGTCGGGTTTAACGTATTCGCGACCTCCCAACCATCCGGCATACCGTCCCCGTCGGTGTCGGCCTGACGTGGATTCGTGCGGTTGTTGTATTCGGCGCGGTTGTTGAGACCATCGTTGTCGATATCCTGCGTGGCGTCGGCGACGCTCAACGGGTTCAAGCCGTTCGTGACCTCCCAACCGTCCGGCATGCCGTCGCCGTCGGTATCGGCCACGTACGGATTGGTCAGGTGGGTATAGATTTCGACGAAGTCGCCCAACCCATCGCCATCGCTGTCGGTGGTCGGGTTCCCCAGCACGATGCCGATGCCTGTCGTGTTGCCGACGGGACGCACCGGATTGCCGGCATGTTGCCCGATGGCTTCCCACGTATCGCAGACGCCGTCCCCATCCGTGTCGCGAAAAGCCCAGAGCCAATAGTTGACGAGCGTCGGCAGGTTGGGGATCGTGTAGGCGCCCATCGGCCCCGTGACGCGGTGGCCCTGCGAAGCTTGCCCGACCCGGTTCGACGCGGTCGTCGCCACCACGGTGACGCGGCCGGTCTGCGTGCCGCCGTACGTCACCGTTCCCGATATCGATGCCGGAAACTGCGCCGCATTCGTCGGGCTGCTGTACGAACCCGGGACCGCCGGATCGCTCAGGGCATCAACCTCGACCTTGTCGCCGAATCCGTCGCCATCGCTGTCGGCCCGCGTCGGCGAGGACCCGTACGTGTAATACTCCACGCCATCCTGCAGCCCATCGTCATCGCTGTCGGTGTCGTTCGGGAATGAGCCCAATTCGTATTCGAGCCTGTTCTGAACGAAGTCTCCATCCAGGTCGTTCGTGGCATCCGCGGCGCTGTTCGGGTTCAGTCCGAACAAGGACTCCCACCCCGTCGGCATGCCGTCGCCATCGGAGTCGTCCGTCGTGAAATAGCCGTACTCGTAGGCGCCGATATCGGTCTTCGGCCGGTACGTGCCGTCAGCCTTGCCGTCCAGCCGTCGGGGATGGCCGATGAAGTCGACACCCGTCATATCGCGCCCGACATCGAGCGCGGGCGAAGTCGCGGTCAATGCGTAGTTGCGCGCGGCGTTGTCCACGAAGTTCGGCACGCCCACCACGTTGTTCCCGTTGGCGATCCACGGCGCGGTCAGGCAGTACTGATACGATGCCGCCGAGTCGGTGTTGTAGTAGTTCGCCCCATACCGGCTCACGTTCCAGAAGGAAATCGTATTCTGGATGGAGCCGCCGCCGGTCGTGTAGACGCCGCCGCCGTAACCGTCGCCGATGCCGTCGCCATCGGTATCGGCCGTCGCGTTGTGCGCCACCGTGCAGTTTACCAGCGCGCCGCCCTGATAATGGTGCACGCCGCCGCCGTAAGCATCCGCGACGTTGTCGTAAATCAAAGAATTGTCAACCGCGCCGCCATACGCGAGCTGGATGCCGCCGCCACCGCCCTTGGACGTGCCCATCGCCAGAGCCTGGTTCAGGCGGACGCGGGTCCGCGTCACGGTCGGCGTCTGCCCGGTCTGCCGGTAGAGACGGATGCCGCCGCCGAACTTGGCGCTGTTCGCGTAGACATCGCACAACTCGACCGCGCCGCCTTCATAGCAGTACACGCCGCCGCCATAGTACAACGCCGTGTTGTCGTGGATCGTCGAACCGGCGATCGTTCCGCCGTACGCGGTCTGCACACCGCCGCCCGCGCGTCCGGCCGTGTTGTAGCGCAGGATGCTATCGGTGACTTCCCCGACGTTGCGGATGCGGACACCCGCGCCATACGTCGCGGAACACCGCTCGACGATGCAGCTCGCCACCATGCCGCCGTCCTGACAGTAGACGCCGCCGCCGTAGGAGTCCGGACCTTCCGAAGGCGGCGCGTTGCCGTTGCGGATCGTGAGTTCCTGCACCTTGGCCAACGGATGGCTGAGCAGGAAACAGCGCGTCAGGTTCTGTCCGTCGACGATGGTTGCGTCACGGCCGTTCATGCTTCGGACGGTGACGCCCTTCCAGACGATGGACACCGGCACGGCCAGATAGTACGTGCCCGGCGCCAGCCAGACCGTATCGCCATCCCGCGCACGGTCCACGGCCGCCTGGATCGAGCGCGCCGCCGTCGCCGGCGTCGTGTACGGCGGCACATTACCCCCGGACACCGAGGCATAGTAGTCGCCGGCTTGAGCCGCGGCCACAGCCCCCAGCAGGATCATCCCCCCCACCAGAGACTTGCCTTGTCGCATCATGCTCTTAACACCAGTTCTTCCGCATCGCGGAACTCGTGTCATCGTCCCAAACGCGGCATCATGTGCCGCCCGCACCGCCATCGCCGCCGGCGCCGCCACCATCGGCATCCTCGACAACGATGGCGATGGTGCCTTGCACCCCTCTGGCATCGGTCACCTGGATCACACCCGTACCGGCCACGTTGCTCGTGTAGACCGCCGATCGGCTGCCCGTGCCGCCCGTCAGCGAGCCCGGCCCCGAGGTCAGCCGCCATATGAACGGCGCGACCGCATCGGTGCTGGTGAAGCTGATGGTCGCGGCCTCGCCCACATCGATGGTCGTAGAGGGCAATGCCGTCAAGGAGATGGCATAGTCCGGGGCCGCGACCCGAATGACGACGCGTCCCACATTATCGTATTGATCCTTGACCGTTACCACGTTCGGACCACGCACGGACGTTGCCGTGTACACGGCAATGCCTTGCCCCGCGACCAGAATTCCTCCCAGCGACCCGTCCTCGACACTCCACTCGAACGGTAACGCCAGTTCCTTGTACTCATAAATCGTCGTGTTCTCTTCGGTTTCCTCGTCGGTGGTGTTCTGAACTTCTTCGCCCACGACCTGCAACACGACCGTATCGCCCGGCTGAGACACCGAGTCGGCGGAGTAACTGACAGTCAGCCCATCCAGCCCCTTGGCCTCCTCGCAGCCCGTCAGCGCCGCCGCCAGGGAAAGAACAAGAGCGAGTGTCGCCGCACACACCAGGAACGATACCGGCATCTTCATAAGAAATTGATCTCCTGTTGAGAGTTAATGCTCGCACAAGCGTCCAAAAATGTCAACGCTTCGATCAGGTTTTGCCTGATCCTGTTTCCCGCGATTCCCCGCTTCCCTCCGGCGATGCGATACCGCATAATGGGGCCACTCGATTGACTTCCATGGGATTCTACACACATAGGGGTCGCCTGGCGCTCGTGCTTGTGCTTCTGGTGATCCTGCCCACAGCCTTGTTGAGCGTTCTGGCGGGACGTTCGATTCGCGCCAGGGAGGTGCTGCTGCGCCGACACCTGGCGGATACCGCTGGCGAGACGCTCGCCGACGGCATCGATCGGCTCCACGCGGAACTCGACGCCGCCCTGCGGGCGCTCTGCGACTCGATGAACGCATCGATCGAACGCAGCGGCGCCTACGCCGACCTCGACCGGGTCGGCCATGCCGCCGTCGCCGCGCACCCGGTCGCCATCCGGCCGTTCGTCTTCCTGACCCCGTGGGGGTTCGTCTACCCCTCGACCGAGAGCAACGCCTACGCCGCGACGGCGCTCACGCTGAATCAGGCCATCACGGCGACCCAACCCGGACAGGCCAGATACGCCATGAGCGGCGGCGGGCAGCTCTTCCGGTTCGACCGATTGACCGTGCGCAAGGAGCTCTATGCGGGATTCGAAGTCAGTGTCCCGCAGGTCGTCGACCTCCTCCGTCAGTCGCTCGCGCAGGCCGAACGCGCGGGCGGTCATATCGACATCCGCATCGGTACGCCCGCGCCACGCGCGCCCGAGACCGACAGCGCACCGGACGTGCTCGTGTCCGACACGCTCACGTCCGACGCCGTAGCCAGCCGCCCGGCACCGGTTGCTCGCTGGCCTTCCATCGACGCGGGCACGGCCCTCGCCGGCGCCGCCCTGCGCCCCCCGCTCGATTTCATCGCCGTCACCATCTCCGAACGGCCGCTCGGCGCCGCGCGGCATGCGCGCCTGTGGAACCACCTGTACCATTGGGGCATCCTGCTGCTTGCCGTCGCCATCTGCGCCGGGTCGGGTCTCATCGTCCAAGGCGCGCTCCGCCTCGCCCTCGAGTCGCGCCGTCGCAGCGAATTCGTGGCCGGCATGTCACACGATCTGCGCACCCCCGTCACCTCCATGCGCATGCTGGCCGAGAGCCTCTACCACAACCGCATCGCCGACGCCGACAAGCGCCATCAGTTCCTCGGCACCATCGTACGCGAATGCGAACGTCTCGGCGACGTGGTCGAGCGCATCCTGTTCTTCATCCGCCAGGACAGCCAGGCCCTCGCTTACGCGCGGAACCCGGTGGCCGTAAACGAGCTTCTCGAATCGGTGACGACCACCTTCGCCGACCGTATCGCGGGCCGGGCATCCTTCCACGTCCACCCATCCCCCGCCCCCGCCGTTGTCATGGGCGACCGGGAAGCGCTGGCCAAGGTCCTCCTCAACCTGCTCGACAATGCGGTCAAGTACGGCACGACACCCGACGCCCGCGACATCGAGGTCGCGGCGACGCTCCGCCACGCCGCGCGGCGCCGCCATGACATCGAGATCACCGTGACGGACCGCGGTTGCGGCATCCCCCTCCATGAACGGCGGCGCATCTTCGAACGCTTCTACCGCGTCGTCGCGCCGGGCCGCGAACACGTCGGCGGCGCCGGTCTCGGCCTCGCACTCTGCCACGACATCGTTCGCGCCCACCAGGGGCGGATTTGGGTCACCGGCGGCACGGGCAACGCCGGCAGCACGTTCCACGTTCTGCTGCCGGCAGTGACATCGAAGAAGGAGCACCAGGTATGACGGACAAGCAGAAGTGTATTCTCGTTGTCGACGATGAGGAGGCGATCCGACTCGGCCTTGAGGAGAACCTGAAGGCGTCGGGCTACGCCGTAACAACCGCGGCGGATGGCCCGTCCGCGCTCAGTCAGGCCATCGCGCACCAACCGGATTTGATCCTGCTCGACATCATGCTGCCCGGGCTCAGCGGGTACGAAGTCTGCCGTCAACTGCGCGATCGCGGCATCCCGTCGCCGGTTATCATGATCACCGCCCGGGGGGACGAGTTCGACAAATTGCACGGCTTCGAAATGGGCGCCGACGACTACGTGACCAAGCCCTTCAGCCTCGCGGAGTTGCTCGCCCGCATTCGGGCCGTTCTGATGCGCGGCGGACGCCGCCAGGACGCGCCGCGGAAGTACACGTTCGGCGACTGTGTCATGGACCTCAACACCCGCCTGTTGTTCCGCGACGGCCAGGAGGTTCCCGTGACTCGCACGGAGTTCGATTTGCTCGCCTACTTCTGCGAGAACACCGGCGACGCCCTGTCGCGCGACCGCGTCATGAACGACGTGTGGGGCATGGAATACTACGGCACCCAGCGTTCGCTGGATAGTTTCGTGGCGAACTTGCGCCGCAAGATCGAAGCTGATCCCCACACGCCAAGACACATCCTGACCGTCCACGGCGTCGGCTACAAGTTCATCAAGGACCCGGAATGACCGCGGCCGGCCACGACTCTACGGCTCCCGGTTCTTCATCTCGATCTTCATCAGCCACTGGCGGACGGCGTCGGCATCGTCGCCGTGCGGACGGAGCTTGAGATACCGGCGGTAATGCATGGCCGCCTTGTCGGTGTTCTTCAACTCGTCGTCGTAGAGAATCGCCAGGTTGTAATGCACATCGGCGTCGGACGAGTCGAGTTCGAGCGCATGCAGATACTCGGTCTCGGCGGCGGGGAATTTTCCTTCGCGGGCATAGACGGCCGCCATGTTGTAGTGCATGTCGCGCTTCTCTTTCGCGTTGAGTTGCGTCATGTCATCGCGGGCGGTCTGCAACACCTCGGCCACGCGCTCCGCCTTGGCCAGCCGGTGCTCCCGGCGCTCGATCTCGGTCCGCATGGCCTGGATCGTCGTTTCCTGCTCGGCCAGCCGCTTCTCATGTTCCATCTTTGCCGCTTCCATCGCGGCAATCTTCCGCTCAAGGTCCGGTATCTGCACCATGAACTTCTCGATCAACCCGCGTTGTTCCTCTTCGCGCTGGCGAGCTTCGTCGAGTTCCTTCCGCAGTTCCTCGCGATTCCTTTCCGCGGTGGCCATACGTCCATCGAAAGCATCCACGCTGCGGGTCGTTTTCGTCAATTCCTTATCCAGCCGTTCGCGTTCGATCTCGGTCTGCACGAGCTTTTCGCGGAGCAATACGTTCGCCTGTTCGACTTGCTTGAAGAGATCCGAGTCCCGTTTGATCTCCGCCTTGCGCTCCTCCAGTTTCGCGACTTCGCCCCGCATGCGCGTATTCTCGGCGCGCAGCTCATCCGCCTCGGCGACCAGCGCTTTAAGCGTCGCCTGCGCCGTATCGCGCTCGCCGCTCGCCGCGCCAAGCTGCTTCGCCAGTTCGGCTTTCTCTCGTTCCCACGTCTCGCGCGTCTTCGCCATTTCCTGGTTGTAGCCGTCGAGCTTGCTCTGCAGGTGGGTCATATCCAGCGTCATCCGGTCAACCTGCTGCTGAAGCGTCGTCGATGCCGCAAGCGCCTTATCCCGTTCGGCGACGGCATCGGCCAGTTGCTGCCGCAGCGCCGTCGATTCGCCGGTGCCGGTCTGCGCGAGGGCCTCCAACCGGGCGGCATCGGCCTTCAGTTGGGCAAGCGTCGCCGACTGCGTCTCGGCGGTCTCCCGGTGACGGTCACGCTCCACCGACACGCCGGCGAGCGCTTCGCGCAACTCGGCCACTTCGGCCACCAACCCGGCCTGGGCCTGGTTCGTGCCATCGCCAGGCGCGACCACGTTCGCCCTCAACCGGGCGACCAGCAGATCGAGTTCCTCGACTTTACGCAGGGCCGCGTCGCCTTCGCCGCGCAACCGGTCACGCTCCGCGCCGATCGTCTTCACCTGCGCCTCCAACGCGCTCATTCGATCGGCCCAAACTTTCTCGGCCTCGTCACGCGGCAACTCCCGCATCGCCTTGATCTCCGCCTCCAACTTCACGACATCCTGCCGGAGCGCCGCCTTCTCGGTCTCCAAGAGCATCGCCTTATCGCGTAGCGCCGTCCACTCGGCGCTATCGGCCGAACGTTCGGGCCCGCGTTGCCGCGTCTCGGCGAGGGACTTCCGGGCGGCGTCGATATCGGCCTCGAGCGCGCGGTTGCGAGCCTGCGTCTCGGCTACCTCGACGAGCAGCTTGTCCATCGCGATCTTGCTCTGGGAGTCGACGGTCCGCAGGCGCGTCGTTTCCGCCTCCAGTTCCGTCTGCTTCGCCTGCTGCCGCTGCATTTCCACGTCACGTCGCCCGGCCTCGGCCACGAGTTCGTCGCGTGTCTTGATCGCCTCCCGCCAGTCGCGCTCCAGACGTTTCACGTCTTCCTTCAGCGTCGCATTGTCACGCGTCAGCGCCGCGATCTGGTTCGACTTCTCCTGCAGGTCGGCGTGCGTCGAAGTCTCGGCCGTCTGCATCTGGTTACGGACGACCTCCAGTTGACGCTCGGCGTCCGCCAACTTGCCCAACAACTCGTCCACCGATTTCTTGCGCTGTTCCTCGGTTCGCCGAAGCTTGGCGTTCACCACGTCCAACTCTTCGACCTGGCCGCGCAGGGCCTGTGCTTCCGTCGTCCGCTGAGCCAGTTGTTCCGCGGTCGCGGTACGCTCGCCCCCAACCTCGGCCAAACGCTTTTCAAGGTCGGCGATCCTGTCGGTCAGCGAGGCGCGCTCCTCCGACAGCGTATCGGTGGCGACGTCCAACTTCCGTGACACGTCCAACGCCTCGTTCCGGGCTTGCGTCCGCTCGGACTCCAGTCGGGCCACCTTGCGCTCGAGATCGGCCAGCTTGCCGAGCAATTCGTCCATGGCCTGCTTGCGCTGGCTATCAGTCATCTGGATACGGTCCATCTGGGCCTGCAACGCCTGCTGCTTGCCGATTTCCGCACGAATGTCGGCGCCGCGCGCCTCCACCTGCGCCACCAGGCCGTCACGCTCGCGCTCGAGGGCGGCGACGGTATTCCGCATATCGGCAACCTGCCCCATCAACACCGCCTTCTCGCTCTCGACCCGGTCGGAGGCGGACAGCGCACCCTTGCGCGCGGCATCGGTCTTGTCCAGTTCGGCTTTCAACGCTTCGATCTGACGCCCGGCCTCGGCATTCTGGGCCTTCAGGTCGGCAAGCTGCTTGAACAGACCGTCCATCGTTTCCTTGCGCTGGATCTCGGTCGCCTGGATGTCCTCCATCGCCCGCTTGAGCTCGTGCACTTGCTTCTGCTGGTCGTTGCCGCCGTTGAACATCTTCTCGAAGTCCGCTTTCGCGTGCGCGAGGTCGGCATCGGCCTTGACAAGGCGGGCACGGATGTCCTCCACCTGTCCTTTGAGAATCGCGTTCTCGTCCTCGAGGTTGCGCCGATGGGCTTCGAGTTCCTCGATCATGGCTTTGTCGGCCGTGCGGGCATCGCCGTTCCCGGATGCGCCTGCCTTGCGCTGGAGTTCCACAACCTGCTTTTCGGCGGCAGCCAACCGCTCCAGCAGATTGTCCACGGTTTTCTGACGCTGTCCGGCGGTCGCCGCGACCGAGTCGACCTCGGCGGCCAGCTTGTCGTTGGCCGTGCGCCGAGCCTCAAGATCGCCATCCATCCGCTTGAGTTCGTCCTGCAGACGCGTGTTCTCGCCGGCGGCCTGACTAAGCTGTCGCCGCAGTTCCTGAACATCCGTCCGGGACTCCTCGATGCCGACGCCTGACTGGGCAAGCTGGGCAATCTCGCCTTTCAGCCGCGCCACGTCGGCCTTCAACCGCGTGTTTTCCTGGCGGGCATCGGCCAGTTGCACGTCCAATAGCGCCACCTCGTCGGGAGCGACCGAAGCCGGACCGGCAACGTCCTGCGCCCGAACGGCAACGGCTGTCATGATCGCGATCGCAACCCGGATTCCCCATCGTGATGCTGCGTTTCGTCTATTCATAGCTCCATTCAACCAAATGGCCCCCTCCGCTAACCGTCGCACCAGGATCTCCCGCCACCCCCGTCGGAAGCTACCGCAGAGGTTTCAACTTCTTGTCCGCCTCAGGGCCGGCCGCACGCAACGGTTTCGGCCGCTTCTTCATGTCATTCATCCGCAGAAACGCCTGTTCTCCCGTAATGATACGCGGCGTCAGGAACACGATCAGTTCGTTGCTGTCGACCTCCTCGCGCCGGGTCCGGAACAGCACGCCCAACAGGGGTATCTGCCCCAACAGAGGAATGCGACTCTCGATGTCCCGCTTCACGTTGTCGATCATCCCGGCGATAATGATGGTCTCGGCATCCTTGATCATCACACTGGTCTCGGCCACGGAACGCCGCACGATCGGCACCGTGCGGAACGCTTCGTAGTTGCCGATCACGGAACTGACCTCGGGACGGATATCCATGCTGATCAGATTGTCGTCGTTGATCCGCGGCGAGACGCCCAGGCTGACGCCAACTTCAATGAAGTGGATCGATTCGCCGACCACGTTGGTGGAGCCGCTCTCGAGTTGGGCCTCCGCGTACGGCTGATCGGTAATCACCTTGATGGATGCTTCCGCACCGTCCACCACCGCCACATGCGGATTGGAGAGCACTTTCGTCTCGCCCACGGACTTGAGCGCTTCGAGCACGACGTTCAGGTCCCCGCCGGCGGCGATCGTGTTGTAGGTGACGGTTCCCGACGGGGCGCGCACATCCCCCCCGATCACCGACAGCGCCGTCGGCGAAGCGGCCGTACGCAACGAGAACCGGGGGTCCAGTCCCTGAAAAACGTGGTTCCAGTTCACCCCCATCCGGAAGTCGTCAATCAGCGATACCTGAACGATCTTGGCCTCGATGAACACCTGTCGCGGCCGTTGATCGAATAAACTGACGAGCCGTTCGACATCACGCATCTTGTGCGGAAGATCGGTCACGCTGAGCGTCCGCGAGCGGGCATCGGAATGTAGGGTGCCGACTTCCTTGGTGAGCATGGCCGCTACTTCGGTCTGTACCGTGGCCACCTCCGCGTATTGCAGCCGGAACTCGCGGGTCTCGGTCGGCAGCAGCCGGTTCAGCGTCGGGATGTCCGCCTTGCGGATAATGTCGCGCATCTCCGCGATCTTTTCGGGCGTGTCGATCAGGATCAACGTGCCCGTCAGCGGATCGGAGACCACGGTGCCGATCGTGCTCTTGACGGGCCCGAGCATCGCGGCCACGCGCACCGGATCGGCATAGGTGAGGGACTCGTAGGTGACCTGCTTCTGGTCGTAGAAGCTGCGTCCGTACAGCGTGCGGTACTCGCTGTCGGTCATAATCGAGATGATCCCGCCCTTGACGACATACGCCAGGTTGTTGACGGTCAGGACGACTTCGAGCGCATCCTCGACGCTGACGTCATCGAATTTCAGCCGCGTCGACAGCCCCTGCACGCCCTTGCCGATGACGATGTTCCGGATGCCGCCGCGATGCGTCAGGAACTGGATGAGTTGGACCACGTCCCAGGCATCGAAGGCATTCAGGTTCACACGCTCCGAAAGACCGGGGATGTTGTAATCGCGCAACCGTTGAGGTTCCACGCTGATGCTGGACGAAACACCCGCATCGGAAACCCCCGCCTCCACCGCTGCATGGGCCGTACACGCCAGCAAACATACGAACGTCATGAAGCAGCAGTATCGGTACATCGCCTTCCTCGCTGTCGTTCTTGCTCTGGTCGCGGGGGCTGCCGCGCTCATTTCTTGAAGTTCATCCTGGTGTCACCCGAGGCAAACACGATTTCCTCGCCGGAAACCGACTCGACCGACACGGCCTCGGTCTCAATCACCAGCGATTGGCCAATTGATAGAAAATGCATGAGATTCTTTTTGTTGTCCACCACAATCGCTTCGCTGATCTGCCGCGACTGACCGTCCGCCCCCAAGCGCTCCACGGTGGAGATGCCCATCATGCGGAAATTGTCCCGAATGTAGGCGCGCCAGCCCTTCCAATACTCGTCGCTCCCCGGATCGGGCGGCTTCTCCGTTTCGCCCGGCTTGCCGAACACGCGGCGCTTCGCAAACGCATCGACGGTATCCCCGATGCGCGGCGCCTCCATCACGCCGCCATCCCCGAGGAATCCCGGTTCGACGGTCGCGGGTGGCGGCTCGCGAACGGGGATGTTGGCATAGATCTCATACCCGGCGCCGGCCACCAGTGCCGCCGCGAGTACGCTCAGTCCCCGCGCCAGCGCCATCAACCGCAGCGCGGCCCCGACACGCGAGACGGCGGCGGGAGGAACGCCGGGAGCATCGTCCGTCAGCGCTTGCGTTCCACCCGGCGCCTCGCCGGGAGCCGGCGCGGCGCCACCCTTCTGGATGACGCGAAGAAGCTTCTCTTCAGGTGTCAATTCGTTCTCCGTCGCCATACCTGAACCTGACCCGGATTCCCGGCTGAATATCCCGACGCCATCGCGCCGAAACCAACTCCGCGGGGCCGCCTCCACGGTCGGTCCCGCACCCGCTACCCGTCGCCGCCAACCACCCGGAGGGCCGTTGCCTCATCGCCCTCGTCCGCCTCGGGCACGAGTACCCGCGCGGAATCGAGAATACCACGAAAATCGTCGGCTGCAATCTCTCTGTCGATGACACGCCGGACCAGACCTTCATCGACGGTTTGACGGTCATACATGACCATATGCTCCAGCACCTGATGACAGAGCATGTTCACCTTGCGGGGGTAACCGCCCGTGTGCGCGCAAATCCTCGCGATCGCGTCCGACGTGAACATCGGACGCCCGGCCCGGCAACCGGCCTCGCGCAGGCGGTACTCGATCATCTCCCTCACCTCGCCTTCCGCCATCGGCTTGAGCATGATTTTGAGCGCAATCCGGTCCCAGAAATTGGGCATGTTGGCGATCCGCGGCAGCAGTTCCATCTGCCCCACGAGGACAAGCTGCAAAATCTTCGCATCGTTCGTCTCGTAGTTGAGGAGGATGCGCAGCAACTCCAGCACGAACTCGGGGAGAATCTGCGCCTCGTCGATCAGGAGGACAACGGTTCGGTTTTCCTCGACCCCCTGCTGGAAAAGGAACCGCTCGATCGCTTCCATGAGGTCGAGCGAGGTGGGCTGACGCGCCGGAATCGGCACGTGGAACAACGCCGCCATGCGTGACAGGAACTGCTTCTCGGTCCGAAAGAACGGATTGAGGATCATCCGAAACACGACATCCCGCTCTTCGCCGAGCGCCACCGAAAGCCGACGGCTCACCGTCGTCTTGCCGGTGCCGACGTCGCCAAGCACCACGCTGAGTCCCCGCTTGAGGGCAATCGCCACCTGCAGACGGCATAATGCGGCGAAATGCGCTTCGGACTTGTAGAAAAAGGAAGGGTCGGGACTCGTCGAGAAGGGCTCCCGCTCGAGACCTAACACCTTGTAGTAACTCATCGCCGGTCACTCCGCTCGCAGGCGCCGAAGGGTGAGACGTGCTCGCCTTCGGGCGACTATTTCGCGTGACTATAGGGGAAACCCTTAGCCCGGTCAAACGGAAACGCATCGGCAACGGAAAACGCAACAGTCTTGCGACGCGGGAGAACGGTGTTGAAGGTTGAGGGATTCGCGGCGGCGGGCCGCCCTCGGCAATGGC
>CAYYJS010000030.1:0-39301 GCA_964472315.1 uncultured Victivallales bacterium
AAGAATATCGCCTCGCGTGGGCCTCCTAAAATGTGCTTAAGTAAGTGCCATTCCGCGTAAAGACACGAAACTCCAATTTCTACAGGTTCGCAGAGCGCCGAAAAGGCGCGAAAACCCGCGGCACGCAAAAAACACGAGTGTCCAGACAGTATTTCCGACTGGCGATCAGTCTGAAACTCGCGCAGACTGTGGCTCGCGGCTGGCGGCAGGATTGTCTGTGGAGACGTGCGAGGTCAAGTCCGACAGGCTGCTAGAAGAAGCAGAAGACCGCGCCACGGGCCTTGGTCGTCGCGGACATGAGCGCCGAGTTGCCGGTGACGCCGGTGTCGGTGATGCCTCGGACGCGATAGAAGTAATCCATCCCCGACAAGAGACCGACGGCGGCTCGGCTGTGCGATGCGGCGTCGATGGCAAGGTTCTCGAAGCCCGCGGCGAACCGGAGCGCGCTGCCGAAGCAGACGTTGTCGAGGTAGATGCGGCGACTGGCGGCGGGATAGTTGAACCGGGTGTAGATGCCGAAGTGGGACGATGCGGTGTATGTGGCCTGTGTCACGGCGCCGCGGTAGGTGGACGCATCCGCGGCGTATGTGAATCCGGGGCTGGTCCAGAGTTCCCACACGCCGCCGACGCTGCGTGTGACGCGCACATTGATGCCGTCGCGCAGCGCGCCGACGGAGAAGCTCGATCGGGCGAATGAGCCCTCCCATTCCTTGCCGACGCCGGTGCTGCGATACAGGCGGATGGGATCGTCGCCGTCATCGCCGATGCGGAGGTAGTAGCCTTGGAAGACGGCATCGTTGATGTCGCCGGCGATGGCCGTGTTCGACATCAAGACGACCCCGAAATGGTTCTGGCTGGACGGATTGAAGTCGGGGGTGCCGAGAGAAAACCGCCATTCGCTCGTCTCGGTGCTGGGTGTCGTCAGGATGGCGGCGCCGATACCGATACTCCCGGCGAGAAAATGGCCGTCGGTCGCCGCCTGGCCGCCGGGCAATACGGCGGCGTCAAGCACCTCGAAGACACCGGTATCCCCGTCCCAGGCGGGACTGGTCGTGAAACTGCCATCGGTGAAATCGTCGTTGGCGCGGAAGACATCGAGCCGGTAGCCGGTTGCCGAGGGCAGGCTGTTCCAGTTTGCCGTGAACCCGCCAGGCGCGGCATCGCTCGGCGCCGTCGTCGTCACCGTCGGCGGCAGCGTCCGGAGAGCGACGGTGTTCGAGTTCGTGCTCACGGACACGGCATTCGTCGCACGGACCAGGTACGCGTAGTCCGTGAGCGCGACCAGGCCGGTCACCGATGCGAAGGGGTCGGACGTCGGCATGGCTTCGTAGCCGACGGCGTATTCGCGGGCGCCGAGTTCGATGTTGTCGATGAAGACGCGGCGGGACGTGCCGGTGTTGCCGATATGCGTAAAGACGCCGAAATAGGACGACGCGCTGTAGGCGGCCTGCGTGACGGCGCCGCAGTAGTTGGCGGCGTCCGCGCCGGCTGTGAATCCCGGACTGGTCCAGAGCTTCCAAACGCCTTCGGCGTCGCGGGTTACGCGAACGTCGATGCCGTCCTGGAGACCGCCGTCTCCGTAATCGGCGCTGGCAAAAGTGCCCTCGTGAATCTTGCCGCTTCCCGCGCTCCGGTACAGGCGGATTTGGTCGGGGGTTCCGTTGTTGCCGATTCGAAGGTAGTACCCTTGGAAGTTCGCCGTCGCGATATCGCCGGCGATCGTGGTGGAAGCCATCAGGATGACGCCCACGTAGTTGCCATCCGACGGATCGAAATTCGGGCTGCCGAGAGAAAAGCGCCATTCGCGAGTTTCGGCGCAGTCCGTGATCAGGAGCGCATTCGATGCGGTACTCTTGCTGGCGAGGAAAAAGCCGTCGGCCGAGGCGTTGCCGCCGGGCAGCACCGTACCGGCGACGACCTCGTACGCGTTCGTGTCGCCCCGCCAAACGGGGCCGGACGCCGCCTCGCCGTCGGAGAAGTCCTCGTCCAGTCGATAGACATCCAGTTCGTACCCCGCGGCGTCGTCGACGGCGCTCCAGGCCGGCGCGAATCCGAAGGCGGTGATGTCGGCGGCCGCGGCGGCCTTCGGCGCCGCGAGGTCGTCGGCGCCGGCACCGGTGACGGTCGCCAGGATGGCGAGTCCCGCGCCGACCGTCCGGACCGTCCGCCGCGTGCGCGCCAGCCGGCCGTGGCGGGCGCCGGGGACACGGTCCGGGCGCGGCCGGCGGGCATGCCGGGCCGCGACGCGGCGACCGAGGAAACGAAACAATCGTGGCGTGCGTAAGGTGTGCGAAATTCGACAATTCACTATGAGTCCCGTCGTTGGTGGTGCCGTGATTCAGCTTTAAGTGTGGCGATACTAGGCGGCCGATGGCGTGAGGGCAATGTGAAAATGATCGGGATTGTAAATTTTTCCAGGAGGCCGAGTCCGCGACGCGCGGGTGTGCCGGATATGCCCAAAGTGGGCGCTCTGACGGATCCGGCTCGTTTCGGGGAGGGGCGGGCGCCGCGCCGGGGGACGTTCCGCACGGGTTGGCGCATCCGGGGCCTGGCTGCCGCATGGCACGCCCACGGGGAGTCGAACCCCGCTTACCAGGATGAAAACCTGGTGTCCTAACCGATAGACGATGGGCGCATGTCCCGAAAAAAGAGGCCGCAGCTTATCACAACCCGCAGGCAGTGCAACCCCAAAAAGGGCCTATTCCGATTTGCCGCCGCCGCGGCGTTCGCGCCAGAGCGCGACCAGCATGGCCAGTGTCATGGTGGCGATGGCCACCGTGAGCGAGAGTCGCGGACCGGCCCCCGACATGTGCAATACGATGGCCATGGCGACGATGCCGCAAATCGACAGTGTCAGCAGGTTCATGCGCCCTCTCCCCGCCGGATCTGCCAGGCGTGCCAGACCGACGGCACATTCGGGTGCCACTGGGGCAGCATGGCGATCATGACGAGTTCTTCGATGCATTCCAGGACGAGCACCGGGATGCAGAGGCGGAAGAAGAGCGTGTGCTGTGTCGTGAACATGACCACAAGGGCCGCGGCGATGACGATCGCGAGCGTCTTGGCGCCCCAGGTGTGAAAGCTCGGCATGCGCCCGTAGCGGAAGATGCCCGTGATCACCGGCAGCAGGTAGCACACGAGGCCGACGACGACGTAGGGAATCTCGGCGTGGATCATGGCGGGCCAGAGTTGGTAGGCGCTGACCGGCAGGCAGCAGCAGATCGCCAGGTCGCCGATGCTGTCGAGACGCGCCCCGAGCGGGCTGGTCTGGTGCATGCGGCGCGCGATGAACCCGTCGGTGCCATCCGTCACCAGCGAAATGACATAGAGCGTCACGAAAACGTGTTCGCGGCCGAAGAAAGCGGCGATGACGAGCAGCGGCGCGATCACGATGCGTAATGCGCTGAGCACGTTCGCCGCCGTGAGGAGCGGCGCCGGCTTGTCCGCGTGCGTCGTGTCGGGTGGCGTTTCCATGGTCGCGTTACCAGATGTGTCGGATCGGCACGCCGGCGGCGACCAGCGCGTCCTTGATTCGGGCGATCGTGTATTCCCCGGTATGGATCATGCCGGCGATGATGGCGGCATCCGCGTGGGCGATGGTGAACGCGTCCGCCAGGTGTTCCGGCTTGCCGCCGCCGCCCGAGGCCACCACGGGTACGCCCACATTGTCCGCGATCAGGCCGGTGAGCGTCAACTCGAAGCCGGCGCGCGTCCCGTCGGCGTCCACCGAGTTGACCACGATCTCGCCCGCGCCCAGATCGACGGCCTGGCGCGCCCAAGCCAGGGCGTCCCTGCCGGTACGTTCGCGGAACCCGTGCGTCGTGATTTCGTAGCCGCTGGGGAAGCGGATCGGATCCGCGGCCGCCACGGGGTCCATGCCCAGGACGATACACTGCGATCCGAACGCACGCGCGCCTTCCGCGATGATCCCCGGATTGGCGACGGCCAGCGAGTTGACGGAGACCTTCTCGGCGCCGGCCAGGAGTACGCGCGACATGTCCGCCAGCGAGGCGATGCCGCCGCCCACGGCAAACGGAATCCGGATCGCGCGGGCGACCTCGCGCACCATGTCGATATCGATCGGGCGCCGCTCGGCCGAGGCGGTGATATCGTAGAACACGAGTTCGTCGCAGCCGTCCTCATAGTACTTCGCGGCAAGTTCGACCGGGTCGCCGAGATCGACATTGTTCTTGAACCTGACGCCTTTGGTCACGCGGCGGTTGCGGATATCGAGGCAGGGGATGATTCGTTTCGTCAGCATCGCAAGCGTCTCCGGCCTAGGGCCTCCAGCGGCAGAAATTCGACAGCAGACGCAACCCGACGCGTCCCGACTTTTCGACATGGAACTGGGTCGCGACGATCGAGCCGCGTGCGATGGCCGAGGCGAACCGGACGCCCGCGTAGTCCGTGGTGCCCAGCACGCAGTCGGCGCTCTCCGGCGCGGGATAGTAACTGTGAACGAAGTAGAATTCGCTTCCGTCGGCGATGCCGTCGAAGACGGGGTGAGGCCGTTCCTGTCGCACGCGGTTCCAGCCCATCTGGGGCACTTTATCGTATCGGTTCGAGGGTTCGAAACGCCGTACGCGGCCGGGGATGATGTTCAGCGTATCGACACCGCCGTCCTCGTCGGACCGCGAAAGCAGTATCTGGGTGCCCACGCAGATGCCGAGAAACGGCGTGCCGCGGTCGGCCAGCGCGCGGATGACGTCCGTGAGTCCGAGCGCCCGCAGGTTCTCCATGGCGGCGCCGGCGGCGCCGACGCCGGGGAAGACGACGCGCTCCGCCGTCCGGATCGCCGCCGGCGAATCGGTGACCGTGGCCTCGATCTGCAACGCCTCGAAGGCCAGACGCACGCTGGTCAGGTTTCCGGCCCGGTAGTCGATAATGGCAATCATGTGTCCTCCGCCAATCGGAACGGCCGAACCATAGCGCAGGGCGGCGGCGCGTGTCGAGTGTCGGGTGTAGCCTTCTGGCTTGCGGCGCGGCTTATGGATGGGGTAGGGTGGGTCATTATGACGCAAGCCAGAGTGCCGCAATGCCGATGAAATCGCAGTTTTTCGACAAACTCATCGAGCGCATGGACCGTGTCGACCCCGAAAGCCTGCAGATTCACTTCCTGCGGTTGGCCGAGGAACGCGGGTTGCTGGAGACGATCTTTCAGTCCATTCAGGAAGGCGTACTGGTGATCGATGGCGATGGCCGGCTGACGTATGCCAATCGCGCGTCCGGGCGTCTGCTCGGGTTCGACGTGTCCAGCGCCGTGGGTCGGCCGGTGAGGCGTCATGTGCGCGAACTGGCCTGGGATCGTATCCTTGAGTTTGACGACGACGAACTGTCGAAGCTCATCACGCGCGAGATCGAAATCACCTATCCCGAGCATCGTTTCGTCAGTTTCTACGTGGTGCCCTTGCGCCAGGACGGAAAAGGCGATGGCGGCGCGGTGCTGATCTTGCGCGACGTGACGCGCGACCGGTTGCACGAGGCGTCGGTGCTGGAATCCGAACGGCTGAACGCGGTCAAACTGCTCGCCGCCGGCGTGGCCCATGAGATCGGCAACCCGCTGAATGCGCTGAACATTCACCTGCAGCTTCTGGACCGCGAGATCAAGGCGCTGGTCGGCGAGTCGGGGGCTCCCGTCATGCTGGACGAAGCCGACCGGAAGGGGCTGGGCGAACTCGTGGATGTGGCACGCAACGAGGTGTCCCGGCTGGACCTGATCATCACCCAGTTTCTCAGGGCCATCCGGCCCACGACGCCGCGTCTCGCGCCCTCGCGGATCGAGAAACTGGTCGAGGAAGCGCTGACCTTGTTGCGCCATGAGGTCGAGAACCGCGGCATCGAGATCGAAGTGGTTTCGGCGGGACCGCTGCCGGAGATCAAGGTCGACCGCGACCAGATCAAGCAGGCTTTCTTCAATCTGATCAAGAACGCCTTTCAGGCCATGCCCGACGGCGGGGCGTTGACCATTACGATGCGGTGTGGCGAGGAGTTTCTCGTCATCGCGTTCGAGGATACGGGCGTGGGCATCACGCGCGAGGATTTCGGTCGCATTTTCGAACCCTACCACACGACGAAGGCCACCGGTTCGGGCCTGGGGCTGATGATCGTGCAGCGTATCGTGCAGGAACATGGTGGGCAGATCGAAGTGGTCAGCACGCCCGGCAAGGGAACCCGTTTCACCATCCAGTTGCCGTTGGCGGAGCGTCGCATGCGCCTGCTTGAAGCGTCGTCGGCGCGACCGGCGCGGCACAAGACGGCGGGCGCGGCGTCCGTCGGAGAGGAGCCGCATGAAGCATGACGCGAAGCCCAGCGTGCTGATCGTGGACGACGACCGCAACACGCGCGACGGGCTGGCGCGCGCGTTGCGCCGGCAGTACGATGTGGAGGTGGCGGAGAGCGGCGACCGCGCGCTCGGGATGTTGGGCGTCCGCGCGTTCGACATCCTGCTCAGCGATGTGCGGATGCCGGGCATGGACGGACTGACGCTGCTGCAGCGCGCGCGCGCGCACCGACCGGAGATGGTGACCATCCTGCTGACCGCCTACGGCAATGTCGAAACGGCGGTCGAGGCGATGAAGCGCGGCGCGTACGACTTCCTGATGAAGCCCGTCAACCTCGATTACCTTGACCTGCTGCTCCAGCGGGCGTTGCGTTCCCGCGACGTGGAATCCGAAAACCTTCAACTGCGGCAGGCGTTGGACGACAAGTTCGGGTTGGAGAGCCTGATCGGCAACTCGCCGGCGATGGTGCTGCTCTTCGACACCATCCGTCAGGCGGCGCCGACGCAGGCGACGGTGCTCGTACAGGGCGAAAGCGGTACCGGCAAGGAACTGGTTGCGCACGCGATTCACCGCCTCAGCACGCGTGCGCAGGGGCCGTTCATCGCCGTGCATTGCGCGGCGCTGTCCGCATCCCTGCTCGAAAGCGAGCTGTTCGGGCACGAGCGTGGCGCGTTTACCGGCGCCGTGGCGCAGCGGCGCGGCCGGTTCGAACTGGCCGACGGCGGCACGCTCTTCCTGGACGAGATTTCCGAGATCGACGCATCGGTGCAGGTCAAGCTGCTGCGGGTGCTCGAGGAGCGGACGTTCGAACGCGTCGGTGGCGATGCGCCGGTCGAGGTGGATATCCGGCTGATCGCGGCGACGAACCGGAATCTGCGGTCGCTCGTTGCCGAAGGCAAGTTCCGGGAGGATCTCTTCTTCCGGCTGGACGTGATCAACATCAACCTGCCGCCCCTGCGGGAGCGGGCGGGGGACGTGCCGTTGTTGTGCGGCCGGTTTGTCGAGGAGTTCGCCACCCGCAACAACAAGGAGGTTCGGGGGATCACGCCGGACGCGGTGAACCTGCTGTCGAGCTATGCGTGGCCCGGCAATGTCCGCGAGTTGCGCAATACCATCGAAAAAATGGTGGTGCTTGTGCATGGCGACCGCCTGACGGCGCGCGATGTGCCGCCGAACATCAAGGAGGCGGCGCGCGGCGCGGGCGGCGACCGCGGCGTGCCGGCGCCGGCGCTCGCGGCGGCCACGGACTCGTTGGCCGACGCCGAACGCCTGTTGATCCGGGAGGCGTTGCGGAAGCACGGCGGCAACCGGACGTTGGCGGCCCAGGCGCTGGGGATCAGCCGCCGCACGTTGCACCGCAAGCTCCGGCAGTATCGCGATGAAGAGGAGTCCGCCGATGATGCCGGGTGACCGTCTGCAGGCATTCTTCAACGGGCTGGGCACGGGCGCCTGGGCGTGGTTCATCCGCGGGGTTTTGGCGCTCTGTCTGATCGCGGCCGCGATGACGGCGCACGCGCGTCTGACGTTCCGCGGCTTGTGCCATCCGGCCGCCATGGAACAGGCCGAGATCGGCCGCGCGCTGGCGGCCGGGCGCGGCTTCGTGACGCGCACGGTGCGGCCGTTCGACCTGCAATGGCTTGCCCGCGGCGGGCGCGTCGTGTCCCTGGACCGCGTCCCGGTCACGCGCGTGGCCCCGCTCTACCCGGCGGTGTTGAGCGTGGTTCTGGCACCCGGCGCGACGCCGCCCGCGGCCGGGCGCGTCCATGCGCCCGAATGGCGCATCGTGGCGGCGGGCGGCGTGTTTACGGTGTTGACGGCCGTGTTCGTTTTCCTGCTGGGCGGAGCGCTCTTCGACTGGCGGACGGCTGGTCTGGCGGCCGCGGTCTACCTGGTCAGCGACCCCGTATTGCGCGCGTCGACGTCGGGGCTGGCGGTGCCGCTGCTGACCTGTCTCTCCTCGCTGGCGGCGCTGACCGCGGTCCTCGGGTTGCGTCGCCACGACCGCGGTGCGCCCGCCTGGCAGTGGCTGCCGCTGGTCGCCGCTGCCGGGCTTGTTGCGGGGCTGGCGGTGCTGGCGGACTATGCGATGCTCATCTTCGCGGTCGTGCTGGCGGTATTCGTGGGCATCGAATTCCGGCAGTCACGCGCGGCGGCGGCGCCCGTGTTCGTGGTTTGCGCGCTTCTGGCGATCGGGCCGTGGGCCGTTCGGAATCAGCGTGTCATCGGCACCGTCTGCGGCACGGCGCCGTATGCGGTGCTGAACGACACGGTGGAGTATCCCGAGCGCAGTCTGGAACGTGCGGTCGCGCCCGATATTCACAACGTACGCGCCTGGCGGAGCGTGCGCGCCAAGCTTGCGGCCGAACTCGGACCGCGGATCGGCACGGGGGTTGCCGCGATGGGCGGGGTCGGCGCGGCGCTTTTCATCCTGTCGCTCCTGCACGCATTCCGGGGTCGTGGCGCCGATACGCTCAAGTGGTCCGCGGCCGGCGGCATGGTTGCCTGTACGGTGGCCGCGGCGCTGGGTGGCGCGGCGCCGGACGGGCTGCACGCCGGACTGTCGTTATGGCCGGTGCTGGTAGTCATGGGTGTGGCCGCCATGCTGGCCGCGGCGGATCGCGAGGACGTCTTCGTGCCCTACTGGCATGGGCTGGTATGCACGGTTCTGGTCCTGTTGGCCGCGTTGCCGGCGGTCGCGCGGCTTGCCGGTCCGGTGCGCAGTCCCTACCCGCCTTACTATCCGCCGTTGCCGCATTATGTCGGGCGGCTGATGCTGCCGGGCGAGGCGATATGTTCGGATATTCCCGAGGCCGTGGCCTGGTATGGCGACCGTGCGGCGGTGCTGGTTCCCGAGAGCATCGATGGCCTGCAAGCGCTTCGCGCGCGGTGGCCCGACATCAATGCCGTCTACTTCACGTCCGTGACGGGCGATCGCCGCTTCACGTCCGAGCTTGTCGATGGGCGATGGGCCGACTGGCTGCCGCTGCTGCAGCGGCGCTATCCGGCCGGGTTTCCGTTCACACACGGGATGGCGTTGCCGTCCGGGACCCGCGATCAGCTTTTCCTGACGGACCGCGATCGGTGGCATGCCCCGGGAGAGCCTGGCGCGGGGCCGCGATAAAGGTGCTTGGCATTTGCCGGTGACACTCGGTAGGATGAAGCGCGCCCCGGGGTATGGGTATGTGGGGTGTGGACTTCATTGAGGAGGAGAACAGGGCGTGGCAATACCGGATATTCGGACCTTGGTCGGCATGATGCGCGAGCGGGGGGCGTCGGACTTGATTCTGACGGTGGGGACGGCCTCCCAGTTTCGGGTCAACGGCGAGTTGTGCCCCGAGGGTGACCCGGTGGTGCCGGGCGATACGTTGGCGCTTGCCAAGAACCTGTTGAACGGCGAGCAGTTGCAGCGGCTGCTCACGGCGCGCAGTTTCGACATGTCCGGTTTCGTACCGGATGTGGCCCGGTTCCGCGCGAACCTGTACTACCAGCGTGGAACGCTGGCGCTGGCGATCCGGCTGATCCCTTTCCAAATCCCGTCGTTCGAGGAGCTTGGCGTTCCCCCGATCGCCAAGGAGTTCGCGACACGCCCGCATGGGTTGGTGCTGATCACGGGGCCGGCCGGCAGCGGCAAGTCGACCACGCTGGCCGCGATGATCGATCACATCAACCATACGCAGCGCAAGCATGTGGTCTGTATCGAAGACCCGATCGAATATGTGCATCAGCACCGGATGAGCGTAGTCGACCAGCGCGAAGTCGGCGCCGATGCGCATTCGTTCGCCGAGGCGCTGCGTAGCGTCTTCCGTCAGTCGCCGGACGTCATCATGGTGGGCGAGTTGCGGGATCTCGAGACCATCCAACTGGCGCTGACGCTGGCCGAGACCGGACATCTGATTCTCGGCACGCTGCACACGCAGGACACGACGCACGCCGTCAGCCGCGTCATCGATGTGTTTCCGACCGATCAACAACAGCAGGTCTACACGCAACTCTCGCTGGCGTTGGTGGGGATCATCGCGCAGATCCTGGTACCGACGTCGGACGGCGGCCGGCGGGTGCTGGCCTGCGAGGTCCTTAACGTCGATAGCGGCATCAGCAACCTGATTCGGGAGAAGCAGTCGCAGCAGATCTATTCGGCCATTCAGACGGGACGGTCCTTGGGCATGTACACGATGAACGACTCGCTGGCGGGGTTGTGTCGTGCCGGTCGCATTTCGAAGGAGATGGCGTTGCGCATGTCGCCGCGGCCGTCCGAGATATCGCGCGTTTTACGAGGGACGGGGCATCAGATATAGCATGAGGAGGTCGGACGTGACAGAATTACGGTATCGGTGGCGTGGAGCGGCCCTTGGCATGGTCATGGGTGCGGTGGTGTCGGCGACGTGTTCCGGGCTCCGGGCGGATGACGGCGCCGGGACGGTGGCGCCGCCGCCGGGCGAGGCACCGCCGGCGGTGCACATGGAGACGGGAACCGTCGTGGTAGCGGAGGCTGCCGCCGTGGCGGCGTCGCCGGGAGTGCCCGCGTTGACGATCGCTATGCCGCCCGCGCCAGGCGACGAGTTGTCGCAGTTGCCCGTGGACACCGTGGATGCCGTGCCGGTTTCCACGGGAGCCGTGCCCGTGGTCGACATGCCGGTTGTCGACCCCACGGGGACCGTTGTCGGGGCCGTGTCGGATGACGCCCCGGCCTATTCCGACCGCGTGTCGTTGAGTTTCGCGGAGGGGGCGAGTATCGACGAAGTGCTGACGGCCTTTTCGCTGCAGACGGGCAAGGGCATCGTCCTCGGCCCCGAAGTGACCGGCCAGGTCATGCTGCGACTGCGCAACGCGCCGTGGGAAGAAGCGTTGCGGGTGATCCTCGAGCCTTACGGGTACGGCTACAAGGCGATCGGCGACACGATCGTCGTGAGCAAGCTGGAGCAGCGTGCGATCACCGAGTCGCTCGAATCCCTCCAGTCCCGCGTCTTTACGCTCAAGTATCTGGATGCGTTCGGCGTGAAGGACATGATCGAAGCGCAACTGTCGAAACGCGGCAGTCTGACGACGCTGACGATACGAGGTCAGCGCGGCTGGGAATATGCATCGGCCGAGAAGGGCGCGGTCAGCGGCAGCGGGGCGGACAGCGGGAAGCGTGTGCGGATGCAGGAGGATGAGAGTCAGCGCGAAGTCGAGCGGCAGCGCAGCCGGACGATCGTCGTCACCGATGTCGCATCGGTGCTCGAACGTATCGAGGGCTTGCTATCGGCCGTGGACATCATGCCGGTGCAGGTGCTGATCGAAGCGCGTTTCGTCGAAGTCGATCACGGCGTTTTGCAGGACCTGGGTGTACAGTTCGGCACGGGCCGCGGCGGGGTCACTTCGTCCGGTCCCACGCCGGTCAACGTGACGACCGACGGTAATCTGGTGGGCGTTGGTGTCCAGCAGTCCGGCGGCGCGGTGGCGCCTTCCGCGTTCGCGCCGAACAGCCTCGAACTGAAGAACAAGCAGCCGTTCAATGCCGGGCTGACGCTGTTGTTCCAGAAGCTCGATCCCACGCAGTTCGAGGTCATGCTGCACATGCTTGAGGAAGACAACTATCTGAACGTGCTCTCCGCGCCGCGCATCCTGACGTTGAACAATCAGGAGGCGACCATCATGGTCGGCACCAAGTATCCGATCATCCGCACCGACGTGTCGGGCGACACCGGGACGGCGTCGACGAGCATCGACTACTGGCAGGACATCGGTATCCAGCTCAACGTCGTGCCCCAGATCTGCGAGCGGGAGCACATCCGCATGGTGATCCATCCGGCCGTCACCGCGCAGATCGGAACCGTATCGGGACGAACCGTTACCGGCACCGGCGGCACGGTCATCCCGTCGACCGACTATCCGGTGCTGTCGACGCGCGAGACGGAAACGCAGATCATCCTGCGCAGCGGCGAAATGCTGGCGATTGGCGGACTCCTGAAAGACGAGGAACGCAAGACGGAGTTCAAGGTTCCGTTTCTGGGGGATATTCCTTTGCTGGGATGGCTGTTCCGGCGCGAGACGACGAGCATGAAGAAGCTGGATCTCGTCATCTTCCTGACCGCCACGATCGTGCCGCCGGAGGAAGCCGTGACGCTCGGCGAGAGCCCGCGCATGCAGCAGTTGCGCGACCTGCGCGCGGACAGCCAGGCCGCGACGGTCGACGCCGTCGCGCAGGCGGCTGACATCGATCAGCGGACGGTGGTCGATACCGTCAAGGCCGTCGGCACCGAAGAGAAGGTTCTCGAGGGCGACGATCGGATCGCCATCAGCGAGCAGGACCGGCGCGACGCGGCCTGGCGCGAGGATGAGCGCCAGAAGGAAGAGCTCATCCGGCGGCTACAGGAACAGCGCAAGGCGTTTGTCGAGACGCTGCGCGGCATCGCGGAAAAAGCGCCTCCGGGCGCGAGCCCGCCGCCGCCGCCGGCGATGTGAGCGGGTTACGGGGAATCAGACCATGGGTGCACGTGCTCCAAGAATCGGCGACCTCCTGCTCGATATCGGACGATTGACGCCCGAGCAGCTCGAACGCGCCGTCGAACAGCAGCGCCACACGGGGCGCGTGCTCGGCGAGGTGCTGGTCGATCTCGGGTACGTGACCACCGACGATCTGGCCCATGCCCTTGCCCGGCAGCTCAATGTGCCGTATTTCGCGCTCGACGAGGGCTTCTCGCTGGAACCCGAGGAGGTGCGGCTCATTCCCGAGCGCATCGCGCGCAAGTTCTGCCTGATCCCGGTGCGCAAAGGCGACTCGCCCGTGCTGACGATTGTCATGCGCGACCCGCTCGACATCGAAGCGATCGACACCATCCGTTCCCTCACCAATCTCGAGATCCAGAAGGCCGTCTCCTCCGAGGACCGGATCCGGGCCGTGATCGACAAGTACTACCGCGCGGATGCGTATGTCGAGCGCAGCATCCAGGATTTGGTCGCGCTCGAGCGGGCCGACGACGAGCCGACGTTCGACGCGGTATTCGACGCCGACCAGTTGCGGCACATCGCCAACGATGCGCCGGTTGTGCGTTTCGTCAACTTGCTCCTCATGCAGGCGGTCCGCGACAGGGCCAGCGACATCCATTTCGAGCCCGGCGAGCACGATGTCGCGATACGCCTGCGCGTCGACGGGCGGTTGCGCGATGTGACGCCGCCACCCAAGCGTCTGTACGATGCCATCGTCACGCGCGTGAAGATTCTGTCGGACATGGATATCGCCGAACGCCGGCTGCCGCGCGACGGACGGTTCAAGTTCAACATGCAGGGCCGCCCGATCGACGTGCGCGTGTCCTCGCTGCCGGAAGTGCATGGCGAGAAGATCGTGCTGCGCATACTCGACCGCAACGCGCTGATCGTCGACCTGAACGCCATCGGTTTCAGTCCCGGCACGGTCGAGAAGTTCGAGCAGGTTCTGCGTATGCCGCACGGGATCGTATTGCTCACCGGACCGACCGGCAGCGGCAAGACCACCACGCTGTATAGTGCTCTGAACATGCTCAAGAGCCGCGAGCGCAACATCCAGACCGTCGAAGACCCCGTCGAGTACCTGATCGCCGGCATCAACCAGATGCAGATCAAATCGGCGGTCGGACTGGACTTCGCGAGTGCCCTGCGCTCGATTCTTCGCCAGGACCCGGATGTGATTCTGATCGGCGAAATCCGCGATCTGGAGACGGCGCGCATCGCCATGCGCGCCGCGATGACCGGGCACCTCGTGCTGAGCAGTCTGCACACCAACGACGCCCCGTCCGCGTTCTCGCGACTGCGCGACATCGGCGTCGAGCCGTACCTGATCGCCGCCACGGTGCGCGCCGTGATTTCGCAACGGCTCGTGCGTATGGTCTGTACGGAGTGCAAAGTGCCGAAGGTCGACCGCACGGACGATGTGCGCGTGCTGTCGCGCTATTTTCCCGACGCCGGGACGTGGGTGCTGCAGCACGGGACCGGCTGCGAGAAGTGCGGCCGCGCGGGGTATCGTGGACGAACGGCCATCGTGGAGTTTCTCCGGGCCTCCGAGGCGATCGCCGGACTTGTCCAGAATCAGGTCAGTGACCGCCAGGTACGGGATAAGGCGATCGAGGAAGGGATGGACACGCTGTTGCTGAGCGGCTTCCATCGTGTGAAGGCGGGCGTGACAACGCTCGAGGAAGTGCTGAGCGTCTGTGCGCTGACGGAGTGATGGGATAAGGCATGGAGAACTACGTCTATACCGCGAGGGACGCCGATGGCAGTGTCGTCGAGGCATCGATTCGCGCCGAGTCGCGGCACGGGGCCATCTCGGAGTTGCGCGGGCGCGGGTTCACGGTGGTCGAGTTGGACGAGGTCAGCGAGGCGCGGCGCGTCGAGAAGGCCATCCGGCGCGGGGGCCGCGGACCGTGGCGGCTGTTCGGGCGGCGCGTGCGCGCGGCCGAGATGGCGGTCCTGTGCCGGCAGTTGGCGATTTCCACGAGTGCCGGCGTGCCGTTGCGCGAAGCGTTGGAGTCGATGGTCGGCGATCTCGATCATGTCTTTCTGCGCGATACGCTTGGCGATGTCGTGGCCAAGCTGCACGAGGGCAACTCGTTCTCGGCGGCCCTCGCGCGCCATCCGCGCGTGTTCAATGACCTCTTCGTGGCGCTCGTGCGTTCGGCCGAAGAGTCCGGGAGTCTGCCGAAAACGCTGGTCCACCTGTCCGAATCCCTTGAGCGGCGCGAGCGACTGACGCGGAAGATCAAGAGCATCACGGCCTATCCCGCGTTCGTCGGCGCGTTCTTCGTGCTGATCTGCGCGGCGATGACGCTGTTCGTGCTCCCGAGCTTTCAGGAAACCCTGTCCAGTCTGACCTCGCGCGAACTGCCCGCCCTGACCCGCATCGTCTTCGGCCTGAACCGCGCGATGATTACGAACCTGCCGGCGCTCGCCGTGGCGGTGGCCGGCCTGGTAGCGGCGTTTACGCTGTACCGGCGCAGCCCCTCCGGGCGCTATCAGCTTGACGCCTTGAAACTCGGATTGCCGGTGATCGGACGCTCCCTGCGCAAGATGTCCGTTGCCCGGTTCTGTCAGAACCTGGCCATCATGGTCAATGGCGGGGTGCCGATCACCCACGCCATGGAGATCGCGTCGCGCGTCTGCGGGAATCGGATCCTGGAAGACGCGCTGATGATCGCGCGGCAGAAGATCATTGCCGGGTCGGACATTTCCACCAGTCTCGCGGAGCGGCAAGTGTTCCCGAACCTCGTCACCCGGATGGTCCGCGTCGGCGAGACCTCGGGGCGGTTGCCGGAAGTGCTCGAACAGGTCGCCAAGGCGTACGAAGACGAGGTGGAGGGTGAAGTCACGATGTTGACGTCGCTCCTTGAACCGGTGCTGATCTGTCTCTTCGGTGGCTTCATTCTGATCCTTGTACTGGCCATCTATTTGCCTGTCTTTACCATGAGTCGGGGCGTAGAGTGAGCGTGTCGGCGAAGCGTGGGCCGGGGCGGGTGCGTAATCCGATCCCGTGGAATGAAGGAGGTGCACGAACGGAGGGCGGCGAAGTGGGCGTTGGCGGGGGGATGACCGGATGTCGGGGAGTAACAGCATGCAAGGAGAAAAGACAGTGACGAAGAGCAATCGAAAGAGCGGTTTCACGTTGGTCGAGTTGATGGTGGTGGCGGTGATCGTGGCGATTCTCGCCGCGGTGGCGATTCCTCTGATGAGCGGCAATCGAAACCGCGCGATCGCGACCGAAGCCGAAGCCGGCCTGGGTACGATCCGTACGGCGCTGCGCGCGATGTTCGCGCAGAGCAACGCCTACAACGTCAACCTGGATGGAGCGGCGATCGCGGTCGGCGGCGTGGCGGGTGTGGTTCCGGGCATCCGCGCCGGCGACCTGTTGGGGCGCTACTTCGACGACTCGGACTATTCGATCACGGCCATCGGCGCGGCGACTTATGCCCTGCGGTGCGGCGGAAACAGCGCGGCGTCGACAGCGCCCGTCAAGGCGCAGGCCAACGGCATCGTGATCACCATGAACCAGGACGGCACGATTACCCGTGCGGGGATATGATTCGCGCCGCGGGTGGGCAGTTAAAAGACAAGGAGGAGGACAACGGTATGCAGGCGAATGGAAAGAAGAGTGGTTTCACGTTGGTCGAGTTGATGGTGGTGGCGGTGATCGTGGCGATTCTCGCCGCGGTGGCGATTCCTCTGATGAGCGGGAATCGAAACCGTGCGATCGCGACCGAAGCCGAGTCCGGGTTGGGCACGATCCGCACGGCGTTGCGCACCATGTTCGCGCAGACCGGCGCCTACAACGAGGATCTGAACGGAGCGGCGATCGCGGCCGGCGGCGTGGCGGGCGTGGTTCCGGGCATCCGTGCGGGCGACCTGTTGGGACGCTACTTCGATGACTCGGACTATTCGATTACGGCCATCGGCGCCACGACGTATGCCCTGCGGTGCGGCGGGAACAGCGCGGCGTCGACGGCGCCCGTCAAGGCGCAGGCCAACGGCATCGTGCTTACGATGGATCAGGCTGGTACGGTTACTCGCGCCGGACTGTAGACGGCGATACCCGATGAATGGTTGGGGCGGGCCGCCGTCGGGCGGCCCGCCATTCCGGCAGGTGAGACAAGATGGGTTTGCTGCATGCATTGTCGTCGCGCGAGGTCGTCATCGGCCTCGATGTCACGGACGGGTTCATCACGGCTGCGCGCGTGACGGCCGGCGCCGACGGCGGCCTGCGGTTGGCGGAGGCCGCGTGGGGCGAGGTGTCGCCCGTGGCGTCCGACGATGAAGTGGCCGGCGCCATCCGTCAGATGTGGCGTCGGCACCGCCTGTCCACGGTCACGGTTGCGGCGTCGACACGGAACCGCGCCCTCGCGCTGAAACTGTTCAGCTACCCTGGACTGCGTCCCGAAGAACTGCCCGGCGCCTTGCTGCTGGAGGCCGAGGAGACGCTTCAACTACCGCCGGGCGACATCGTTGTCGACTGGCATGTGAATTCCGACAGTGGACGGAAGGGGGATGCCGTGCCCGCGATCGAAGGCGTATCGGTGGCGGTGGCGCGGCGGCAAGTGGCGCTGCAGCACGACATGCTCAAGGCGGCCGGACTGTTCCCCGTCGTTCTGGATGTGCCGTGTCTGGCGCTGGCGAACCTGTTCCGGGCCTGCGGGAAGCGGCAGTCGCCCGATGAAGTCGTCTGCGTGGTGTCGGTGGCGACCCAATGCGCCGATATCGCGGTGGTGTCCGATGGCGGCGGGGTCTACCCGCGCTCGGTGTTCGAGCGGCCCAATGTGCCCGGCGGCGCGCTCGAGTACTTCGCGGAATGCATCAAGGACGTGCTGGCGTACTATCACTTCAAACTGCGCCTCCCCGCCGTTGACCGTGTGCTTGTCACCGGCCGGCGCGCGGACGCGATGGCCGATCTGTTGGCGACGGTGATCGATGTGCCGGCGGCGGTCTGGGATCCCTGCCGGACGATCGACAGCCAGAGCCTGCGCGCGCGGCGGCTGATGCAGCGTGCGCCAGCCGACCTGGGAACGCGGATGGCCTGCGCCCTGGGGTTGGCGTTGCGGGGTGAAGGATGAAGCCGATGTACCGCGTCAATGTGTTGCGCGACCAGGTTACGCCGCCGGCGTTGCGTCGGTCGTTGTACTGGGGAACGATGCTCTACATCGTCGTCTGTGGCGCGGCCCTGGCCGCGCTCACGTACGCCGCGACGAGCCGTTTTGTGCGCGCCGATGCGGCGCGGTTGCAGATGCGCGGCATCGAGGACCAGTTCCGGGCCGACTATCCGAAGGAGCGGCAGATCCTCGCGTATGCCGAGGACTTGCGGCGGGAACTCATGGCGCGGCAGGCATTGCTCGGGCAGGTGAACCAATCGCTCGGGGAGCGGGCCGGACTCGCGCATGTGCTGGCAGGCCTGGTCAAGCCGTTGCCGTCGGGCACCTATCTCATCGATTTCGTGTATGCCGCCAAGGACCGCAAAGTGGGGTTTACGATCGTGACCCCGGCCGATGTGTCCAGCATGACGGTAACGGCCGGCACGTTGCTTGGGCTGTGGCAGAACGAGCCGGGACTCACGGGGCGTTTGAGCGACATCGGCAGCGAAGTCAGCCAACGCCAGATGTACAACGCACGCGCCGTGCTGGCCCACCGGTTTACGGGGCAAATCGCAAAGTGATAAGAGGGGCGTCTATATGGATCTTGGTCTGCTGAGGCGGAGTCGCGTGCGATACTGGGTGTGGATGCTCGCGCCCGTGGCGGTCGCGGTGCTCGTGCACGTCGGCACGGTGCTGTACGCCCGCCATGCCACCGCGGGGTTGTCGCAACGGCAAGCCATGGCCGCGGCGCTGCCGGAACTGGCCCAAGCCCTTGACCGGGCCAACGGCTGCTTGGGCCGTTTTCCCGGCCTGTCGGTCGGCGCCGCCGCCGCGCGGGGGGCGCTCAGCACGCAGGTGACCGAGACGGCGCAACGGCATGGCGTCGTCATCAACTCGTTGCGCGTCGGTAACCCCGAGACGGGGGGCGTTACCGGTTCGTTGCCGGTGCAGGTGGATGGGGAGGGCCCGCTCTCCGCGGTGCTGCGGTTCCTCGATGGACTTTCGCGGCCCGATGTCCTGTTTTCGGTGGAGTCGGTGGCCGTGAAGATCTCGCGGTTCTCGCCCGTGCCCATTTACAGTTGCGAGGTGCAACTGCGTTCGCTGTTTCGGTCACAGGAGGGTTAGGTTGTGAAGTCCTGTCCCGCTTCGACCAGCAGTTCGGTCTGCCGCGAGCCGCGGCTCGCGCTGGTCTGCATGGTTGTCGCCGCCGTGGCGATGGTTGGCCTCGCGCTGCACGCCTGGCGATCGGATCCCCCGGTCGTGGCGTCGACCGCCGGCGCCGTGTTTACGGGAACGACCGACGACATGCAGGCGAGCATTGTCGGTATCGGCGCGAAGCTCGCCGCGGTCGAACCGCTGGACGATGTCTCGGGCCTGAGCGACTACCGGCCGCCGCCGCCGCCCGACGTGGCCGAGCCGCCGGCGCCCGTCGAGCCCGCGACGCCGGTGGCGGGTGCGACCGAGGCGCGCGGGACGCTTCGTCTGACCGGTATCGCGTGGATGCCGCGCGACCCGGTGGCGTTTATCAACGGGCGCGCCGTGCGGCGACAGGATCGGCTGGGTGGGTTGGAGGTGGTTGAGATCGGGGAGTTGTTCGTGCGGCTGCGCGACGACGACGGCAAGGTCGAGACGCTGCGGTTGTACGAGAAGGCGCATGAATGAGCATTCGATCGCGACGTGGCCATCGGTTGGGGACGAGCCTTGTCGAAATCGTCATCGCGATGTTCATCCTGACGATTGTCGCCCTGGGCACGACGGCCTACATCCATCATGCGGTTGGCCGGATCAACCGGGAGCGGAACCGGCGGGTGGCGGTGGCGGTGGCCAACGCGCGACTGGAGGCGTTGCGCGCGGCGCCGTACGCTGACGTGACGCCGCCCTCGCTGAACTATACGACTTACTTTTTGGCCGCGCAGGCGGGTGGAGGCTGGAACAAATATGACGCCAACCCGGCGGAGAACGTACTCATCAACGGGCGGTCATTTCGGATCATAACCAGGGTTCGCTACATGGACCTGGACGGGGGATCGAGCTCCTATGACTGTGTGAGGGCGATCGTTACCGTACGCTATCTGCCGGGATCGACGGACCAGATATTGCTGGCTACATATTTATCGCGTTAGATGGGGATTGCGCGTGAAGAGTCATTCAGGATATTCGTTGGTCGAGCTCATGATCGGCGCACTGGCCGGTTCGGTGCTGGCCATAACGGCCTCCGCGCTGCTCGTGATGGGCTACCGTGCCTGGCAGGATGGCCGGACCGCGATCGACCTGCAGCGCGATACGGAAGCGGCCGTCGACCTGCTGCGCCGGGCCATTCGCGACGCTTCGGTCGGACGTGTCGCGGCGGCGGCGACGAACGAGCTGAGGTTGCTGCATGCGGCGGGCGGCGGGGCGACGCGTTTCTATCGGGTCGGACGACAGCTCATCCATGATCCGGATACGACCGTCAACGGCGACCAGGCCGTGGTTGTCACGGACGGCGTGGACGCGTTCCGCGCCCAGCAGGTGGACAACGGTATCGCCGTGCTGTTGGTTGTGGATGACGGACAGGCGGCGACGACGTTGGAGGTGACGACGGCACATAGGAATTGAGCCATGCTTACGAAACGACAACGAAGCGTACGGGAGGGCGCCATCCTGGGTGTGGTGCTCGTGCTGATGCTTGTGCTCGCGACGCTGGGCAGCGGCATGCTCGCCCTGAGCGGCGCGGGTGCGGTCGAGACGACGAAAGCGCTGATGGCCGCCGAGGCGTTCTGGACCGCCGAGGCGGGAATCGAGGCGGCCTCGGCGCTGGCGCGGAAGAACCGGATTCCGTTGGAGAACATCCCGCAATTCGGCGGCAACCGGCTTACCGGCAACTGCAACGGGCGGCCGTACCAGGTGCTCGTGGGGCCGGTGCCCGGCTGGACTAATGCGGGCAACCTCATCAAGCGCTACACGCTGACATCGACGGGCACCGCGCGGTCGGGCGATCAGCGGCGGGTTCAGACCCGCGCCGCGGTCCAGACGTTTGCCGCCTACATGCATGCCTCGAACTACGAGCGTACGACGGGCGGCGACCGCATCTACTTCGGCGACAATGACGTGATCGACGGCACCGTGTACGTCAACGACGAACTCAACATCAACGGGTACCCGCAGTTCCTGCAACGCGCCTTCTCGGCCGCGGCAGCCGTGAATTACCAAAGTCCGAATACGCGCAGCGGCGTGGACACGACCGTCTTTACGCAGGGACTGACACTGGGTGCCAATCCGCTGGATTTCAACTTCACCACCGACCATATCGCCTACCTGCAACAACGCGCGCATGACGGAGGGTTGGAGTTGACGGGAAGCCAGCAGTTGACGTTCACCACGGATGGCAGGGTGGTCTCGCGTCCGCAGACCGCGCCAGGAGTGTGGGGAACGCCTACGACCAACCGGCTTTCCTCGATCAATGGGGCGATCTATGTGGCCGGCAGCGCCACCGTCCGCGGACAGGTCAGCGGGCGTGCCACGATCGCGGCCAATGACTCGATCTACATCGAGGACGACATCACCTGCGCATCGGCTCCCGTGCGGAATCATTCGGATCCCGCGTTCGACGACACCAACATCACCGATAGCATCGGGCTCGTGTCGCGCAACCGGTGCGAGATCACCAAACGCTCGACGATCAACATTCACGCGGCCATCCTGGTCACCGAGGGTAACGACGGATTCGGGTGCGCCGGACGCTACGAAGCGCTTGGCGGGCCGTCGATCAACCTGTGGGGCAGCATCAGCCAGTATCGTCGCGGCATCGTCGGGCAGCTTGGGGGTGGATACTGGGAAGGGCAATGGGATTGGCGCCGGCGGGAGTGGGTGCAGGTGTGGGTGGAGATTCCGGCGAAGGGGTTCGCGAAGAACTATCGTTACGACCAGCGCTACATCAACGCGCCGCCGGAGTTCTTCCCTTACAGCGATTATGTCTTGAGTGACTGGGCGCAGGTGATGTGATGGGCATGGCTCGCTATCGGTTGCAGACGATGGCGCTTTGGGTTATCGTGGCCCTGAGTGCCGGTTTCATCGTGCTGTGGATGTTCGGCGCGGGGCCTTCCGTGCGACGGGCCTCCGATGGCCGCGCGATGCGTGACGATGACGACGCTGTGTCCGGCGAGCCGCCGGAACCGATCGGGGCGAGTGACATGCGCTATCCGGAGATCGATTTGCCGGATACCGATAGGACGAAACAGCCGTTGCGCTGATGGCATATGGGATCCGAAAAATACAGACCCGGGAGACGGAATATGAGAACACGGATGGGACAGAGTGTGGTTGGGGCGATGGCATGTGCGGCGCTTGTCGGTGCTCTTCTGTTGACGGGGTGCGAAAATGCCCCGGAGGCGTCCGCGGCGATCCTGTCGGTCACGCCGGAGCGCGCGGAGATCGGGCCCAGGGATATTCTGCAGTTTGTCGTCAGCGGGTCCACCAACGCGAGCGGACAGGCCGACGGGCCGTACCTGCCGCTCGAGTGGTCGGTCAGCGACGTGGCCGTCGGACGGATCATCTCGGTGGTCGGGCTCACGGCGACCTATGAAGCCGCCGATGTGCGCGGCAACAACACGGTGACTGTTCGTGACCAGGCTGACCGCGAAGGCAGCGCACTGATCGTTCAGCAGTGACAACCGGCGACCGTCAACTCTTTCCATGTGGAGGTATCGGCGTGCATGACAAACGAGAGCATCCGCGGGTCGAGGAAAAGAACCGCGTAACCGTTACCGTTCTCCAAGCGCCGGAGGCTCCACAGCTCGAGCACTGCCGGTTTTACTGTTGGACGCACGACCTATCGCAAGGCGGTCTGAAATTCTGCGTTCATTCAGCCGTTCCCATCGGCGCCCTGCTCAAACTCGAAATCGCGTTCCAGGACCCGGATGCCCATTTTGTACATTTCGGTCGCGTCATGTGGGCGCAGCCTTTCGATGAGGAGGGCATCGTATCCATCTGGCTCGGCGTGAAGTTCTCCGAAACAGTCGGTGGCCCGGATCGGCAGGCCCTGTGGGCCGAGTTGGTCGACCGCAAACTGCATGCGCAGTGACGCGGGGCCGGTGTCTCACGCGCGCCTCTCTGTCTCACGCGAACGCGTAACGATACAGAGGTTCCGGGAGCGCGGACGCGCAACGTCAAATTTTTCCATGCCCGCGCCGGCTTGAAGTGCTTGACCTGGATGCGGTCTTCTGTGAATCTCCACGACCAATGTTCGTAACTGCCAGGCTTGGCGACTGAGTGGCATGGTTCGTGCGGTAAGACAGCCGCAAGTGAGACGCTGCAAGGGTGACAAGAAACTGGAGGGTGAGACAATGAAACGGCTGTTCGTAGTACCATCGATTGCGCTCTTGGCGGCATCCCAGACCTTTGCGGGCTTTGGAGCTTGCGGTAAGGCTAGCAGCGGGGCCGCGGTATCCGAGAAGGCAGCGTGTGGCGCCGAAAAGGCGGGTGACAAGGTTTGTGGGGATGTTTCTTCCCGGGACGAGAAGCCTGTGGCTGTGGCTGAAATCGATACGGAGGCGCTTAAAGAGCTTGTCAAGTCAGGCGCGTGTGTTATAGTCGATGCGCGGAGTGGGAAATGGGATACGGGTGAACGGATCCCGGGCGCGGTGGCTCTGACGTCAGGTGCCGATCCGGCAGTTGTGGAAAAAGCACTCGGCAAGAAAGATTCGCTTGTAATCACGTACTGCAGCAATGTACAGTGCCCCGCGAGTCATATGTTGGCGGTGTACCTCAAAGGGTTGGGGTACGACAATGTGATCGAGTATCCGAAGGGAATCGATGGCTGGAAAGCAGCAGGAAACGCGGTAGAAAAAGCAAAGTAACATAACGACAAACAATTTGGCCCCCGTGCGGTCTCCTACCCCCCCCCCACCGTCTGATCGTACGGGGGCCTCTTCGATCAAGAAGGGCGCCGGCTTACAAGCTGGCGCCCTTCGCTTTTGCATGACGGTTGTGAGAAACGCATTCCCGTGTGAGAAGGGGGTGGGACGGGCGCGCGGAGAAGAAGGATTGCGGCGGCGGTCAACCCTCCGATATCGTCGTGCGGGGATACGGTCCCGAGGGAAGGCAGGTTGGTATGTTCCGGATTGTCGTACCGATGTACAACGTGGCGGGGCTGATCGGGCGCAACATCGCCCAACTGCGTGGCCAGACGCATTGCGACTTCACGTGTCTGCTCGTGGATGATGGCTCATCGGACGGCACCGTCGAGACCGCCCGTGCCGCCGTCGATGGGGATCCGCGGTTTGACATCGTCGTGAATACGGACCGTCGGTACGCGCTTCGTAACACAGCCGACGGTATCGCCCGGTTGGCGCCGGCCGACGACGATGTCATTGTGCCGATCGATGCCGATGACTGCCTGGCCGGGCCGGGAGTTTTGGCGCGCGTGGCCGATGCCTATGCCGAGTCCGCGTGCTGGCTCACGTACGGCAGCTATCGAAAGGAAGGTGGCGGTCCCGGTCGGGAATGCCGGCCCTACGCGGCGCGCGTGATCCGAGACGGCAGCTACCGCACCTCGCCGTGGCATGCCACGCATCTCAAGACGTTCAAGGGATGGCTATGGCGTGCGATTCCTGGCGGCGCTTTCACGACCACCCAGGTAGAGATTGGCTGGACCGCGCGCCGGGCTCTGTTCCGCGGCCGACTGCGCGCCTGGTCGCAGTGGCGGCGGCTGACGCCGAAGGACCTGACCGATCCGTCCGGCGCATGCTTCCGCCGGTGCTGCGACAGGGCCTTTATGTATCCGTTGCTCGAACTGGCCGGACCGCATGCGCGCTTCATCGCTGACGTGCTTTACATCTATCGCGATACCAATCCCTGCCTGCCGTATGAGGTGTCCCGTCGCCAGGCAAGGTGGCGGACGCGCTGCATCCGGGCCATCCTGCGCGATCGCCCTCCCTGCCGGCGGTTGACAGCGCAGCCGCCGGTTGCCTAGACTCGTGCGAGTGCTGACATCCGTTACGCGGGAGAAAATCGATGGCTGCCGCCGATACGCGGGAGAACAAGACCGCGGGTGTTACCGGAGAGGTGTCCGACTTCGTTCGTACGCTCTGCGTGGCTGACACGAATGCGAGCATCTACGGTGTCGAGCACCCGGTCGCCCTGACCGCGGTGCGCGCGGCGTTCGAGGCGCTTTCGACCATGTTGTCCCGTCGGCGGGAGGCCGTGACGCTGAGTCTCGGCGATGACGGTCTTATTTTCAGCGGCTTGCCGCTGGAAACCCGCAACCCTCACGTGGCCCGCGTCGTGGCGAAACTCAGCGCCATGAAGGTCGCCCACCTGAGTTTTTCGCCCGGTTTGAGCGAGACGGAATTCGCGTGTTTCCTGCGGATACTCAGTCAGGGCGACAAGGGCGTTGGCACGAATACCGTTGCCGCGCTCCTGACGGCGCGCGGGGTTCGGCACATTGCCGTGCGGAACGTGAGCTATGTGCTCGTGACTGACGATCAGCGTGTCGTCAGCAAGCGTGCGCGCGTGGAGTCCGGCGGGCGCATTTCCGCCCGCGAGGGCGAGGAGCAGATCGTGGGCGACGTCGCACGCAACCTGCTGCGACAGAAGCGCAGCCGCGACTGGCTTGTCCAGCAGGCGAAGAACAACCCGGCGAAGATGGCCACCATGCTGGCCGGGTTGCTTGACGAAGCCATCCGCGGCCAGACGGGTGAAGCCGAGCAACGCGAAACCATCGAGAACGTCATCGACAACATCAAGCTTCTGGGAAGCAGTCTGCGCGACGAGCAGTCGGGCGAAACGATGGACGACGCGCAGATCCGCGAAGCCGTGCTGATGGTCGAGAACGAAATCAAAACCCGATCGCGTCAGCTTGTCAGCACGGGGGGATCGCGGCGGATCATCGGTGAAATCCTCAATGTTGTCGCGACGGTTACCGACCCCTTGAAGTCCTTGCGCGCGAACGACTGGTTTGTCAAGGACGAGGCCACACTGCGCCGCACGGAGGAACTGATCCGCGGCCATCAGGGCGAAACATCACGGGAGAACGCCGATACGCCGGCGCGTACGCCGGAACCCGCCGGGGCGGCTCCGGCGCGGCCCGCGCGGAAGACCGGTGTCCGGGTGCCTGCGGCCGTGGCGGACGATGAATCGCTGTTCGAGCAGGTGTTGGGGGAAGGACTGGACCAGAGTGTAGCGCAACTGGGTATTTTCGGCAGCGATCGCGACAACGCCATCGCGCAACTCCGCGGGTTTGTGGCCGACATGGTCAACAAACGGTCGAGCCAATACCGAAACCAGGCAAAGCGGTTCTCCGGAAGAGTCGGTCGGCAGGGTGTGGTGCTGGATGACGCCATTTCGGTCGGCGTCGTGATTTGGGACCAGGACGGTGCCATCGAATACATCAACGAAGCGGTGGAAAAGTGTTTGCGTGCCGAACCGTTGCCACGTCTGCGGCCCGAAATCCTGCGGGAGTTGGCCGGGCGCACGTTTCCGACCGGTCTCATCTCGCCGCGGGAGGCGGAACTGAAGGGCTGGTCCGTTGCCGAGTACCGTTTCCTGTCCGATGTCCACAAGGTCATCCGCGATGACACGGGGTTGCCGGTGGCGGCCATTGTCAAACGGCCGGCCGCATGACACGATTACCTCTTGCATGTTGCGGAGGGACGGCCGATGCTGTGTGCCCTCTGCCGCGGGATGGCTGAGTGACATGACGAGGAAACATCTGTTTGCGCCGCTGTGCGAGCTGCAGTTGCCGAGCCATTGTGGGCCGTGCAGTCTGTCCGCGAGTCTCTTCATCCTTGGCATTTCCGCGACGCAGCGGCAGTTAGCCGCCGCCGCGGGGCGACCGGTCAGCGTGTTTTCCCACGGGGTGGACGAGCAGGGCCTGCGGCGTGCGGCACGGGTGTTCGGGGTCGATTCCGAGTTTGTGATGGAGTCCGACAAGGAGATGGGCAGGACCTTTGCCCGTCGCTTGCGCAAACATTTGCTGCGCGGAAATCCCGCGATCATGCTCTGCCGTCATTTCGAACACTGGGTCGCCGTCATCGGTTTCATGCCGCGTTCCCGCACGTTCATCATCGTCGATCCCAAGGAGAAGAACGCCGTCTTCTTTCGATGGTCCGAGCAGAAACTACTGCGCCACGCATGGAATGCGGCCGAGTCGGACGAACAGCGATTCGAACCCGACCAGTATTTCGCGATTCTTCTCAGTCGCCGGGATGGAGAGACGCCCCGGTGGCGCATTTCCGAAGCCTGGCTGCGCCTTTGCGAGCGGGGGTCGGCCGACACGGCGGAAGGTATGGCGGGCGACCTGACGGAGATCGCCATGCTGGCCAGCCCGGAGGCATGGTTGGTGGAGGAGGGGCCGTTCCTGGCGGAGATACTCGAAGCCTACGAAGAATGCATCATCGACAGCATTACGCACTGGGCGACGGGCGACGCGCGCGTTACGCGAACGGACCTGCGGACCTTCTACCGTGACTATATGACGGTCGCGAGTTCCACCGGCATCCGCATCGCCCCCGAGACCGACCGTGTCGCGTTGGTCGCGCAGATCACGGTGCTGCTGTGCAGCTATTGGTGGGGCGCCCGGTTCTAGGAGCCTATCCGTGGCCCGATTCGCTGCATCCGACGGCTGAGACGCTCGCCAGCGCCGTGCGGCAGAGGCGGCTTCGCCAGTCCGCCGTGGTTGAAACAGGGGGGGGGCGCCTTCGCGCTTCGCCGACTCCGGCGTGACAGCCTTCGCACTGCGCTGCGCGCGTCGCGAAGGCTGGTGGAGCGAACGGGATTCGAACCCGTGACCCCCACGTTGCGAACGTGGTGCTCTACCAACTGAGCTACCGCCCCGGCTTGTCTCCGACCCAACAAGTGGGAAAGGTGGGAAGTATAGGAATCCGGGCCGGCCGATGCAAGTTTGTTTATCCATGTTTTTTACGTGACATGTCATGTTTCATATGGCATGTTACCCCATCGGCTTTGGAAGCAGCTATCTTATCGGGGCGTGCGAATGCCCGAGTATGGGGACGTGATAGATATGGCGCGCGGACCATCTGGGCGGATCGTTGTCGAAATCGAGCCTGACCTGAAGGCCGCGCTGTACGAGGCGCTCGCACGCGATGCTTTGACGTTTCGGGAATGGCTGGTTCGACAGGCGACCGACTATATCGAGGTCAACCGCCAGCCTTCGTTGTTTGTCTTGGAGAAAACAGGGAGTCGGAGCCGGGATTAGCAACCCGGGTAATTCACGCCGCGATAGCCAGGAAAGCCACGCCGCAGGATGATCAGTCCCCATCATATGCAGGCGGTCCTCATCTACAATGTCGACCCCACCTGGGATCCAGAAACTCAGGCTGCCACCGAACGGGAGAGTCGCCGTCTGGGTCATGCCATCCGTCGGCAAGGCCGTTCGTTGGCGCTGTCTCCCATTCGGTCGTCGCACCTCGCGCATGCCCTTGCCGCTTACGACCCGAAGTCCACCGTGGTCATCAATTGGTGTGAAGCTCTCCCCGGCATGGACCGCAGCGAAACGCAGGTTCCGTCGATCCTCGATGCCCTCAATTTCACCTACACCGGCGCCACGGCCGAAGTCATCGCGCTGAGTTACGATAAACCACGCGTGAAAGCCATCCTGGCCGAGGGCGGCATCCCGACGCCCGATTGGGTGGTGGACGACGGTCATCAACCGCTCGATGGATGGACGCGGTTCCCGGCGATCGTGAAGCCCGCGATGGAGCATTGCAGTCTCGGCATGGATTCCCGTTCCGTGGTCACGAACCGGGACGAACTGGTGAACCAGGCCGCCCGCGTGCGCGGCGCTTTCGAGCAGCCCGCCCTCATCGAGGATTTCATCGACGGCCGCGAGTTCCATGTTTCCGTTTGGGGCAATGGCCGGCTCGAGATGTTGCCGCCGGTGGAGATGGATTTCTCGGCGATGGCCCGCGTCAACGACCGCGTGTGTTCATATGACGCCAAGTTTGTAGCGGATTCCGCCGCGTACCGCGGCATTCGGACTGTGATTCCCGCCCGGTTGACGGCCGACGAGCGAGAGGCGCTTGAGCGCGTCTGCCTGGGCGCCTACCGTGCCATCGGGTGCCGTGATTACGGGCGCATCGATGTACGGTTGCGGGATGGGATATTCTACGTGCTCGACGTGAATCCGAACGCGGACATCAGCGCCGATGCCAGCATTGCCGTCGCCGCCGAGAAGACCGGGCTCTGTTACGGCGCCGTCGGTGTCCGTCTGCTCGACCTCGCCGCGCATCGGGGTTTCGCGGACTGAATTGCGTCTACATCGATCCGCCCCGACAGGCGCAAGAGACCGTCGAGGATGGTGGCGGGGTGGGGCGGACACCCGGGAACATAGACGTCGACGGGAATGACCTCGTCGACGCCCTTATGCGTCTCGGCATGGCCGCGGTAGATGCCGCCGGAGACGGCGCAGGCGCCGACGGCGATCACGATCTTGGGCGCCGGGGTCGCCTCGTAGGTCTTGAGCAGGGCCAGTTCCATGTGGCGCGAGACGGGGCCGGTGACGAGCAGCCCGTCGGCATGGCGTGGGGAGGCGACGAACTGGATGCCGAAGCGGCCGAGATCCCAGGCCAGTGTGCCGAGAACGTTGGTGTCCGCCTCGCAGGCATTGCAGCCGCCGGCGCTGACCTGGCGCAGTTTGAGCGACCGTCCGAACAAGCGTTGCGCCTCCGGCACCAACGCCGGCGGCGTGGCGGGCTCGTGGCCGGAGACGATCAGCGCGTCGCGGCGGGCCGCGGCGAGTCGGAAATCGCGGTTAAACGTTACCGCGCCGCGCGTCCCGCCGGCCGCGCCGCGGCAGGCGCCGCAGAAAATGCAGCGGCCGACGTCGAGACGCAACACGCCGTCGGTCTCCGTCAAGGCGCCGGTGGGGCAGGCGTCCCGGCAGGCGCGGCGCGCCTCGGGCGAGACGTCCGTCGCGATGGCGGGTTGTCCGAGAAAGCGGTCCGGCATGACCGGCGCCGGCCCGTTGGGGTAGGGCATGGTGCGGTACTTCTGCTTGATCCGTGCTGCGACTGCGCGCCACATGGGTTACCTCACAAATCGTGTCCGCAATAGGACAGGTTGAAACTCTTGTTGCAGAGCGGGAAATCCGAGATCTCCTGATTCCGCAACGCCATGGCCAATCCGGTCCAGTTGTGGAACGACGGATCGACGACCTTGTAACGCTCGAAGCGGCCTTCGTCACCCGTGATGGCCACATGGCAGACTTCGCCGCGCCAGGCCTCGTTCAGGGAGACCGCCAGACAGTGCGGGGCGGGCGTGCCGCAGGGAACCAAGGGCTCGCCCGCCGCCAGCGCCCGGACCTGCTGCCGGATGAATGCGATGGAGCTCTGGACCTCGAGCCAGCGGACGTACGCGCGGGAGAAGACATCGCCGCTTTCGTAGGTCGCGATCGGAATCTGGGCGAACCGGAACATGCCGGATGGCTGATCGTGCCGCACATCGCGTGCGATGCCGGAGGCGCGGGCCGCGGGGCCAACGAGGCCCAGTTCCGACGCGAGCGTCTTCGATACCGGGCCGGTATCCTCGAAGCGTGCCATGACGGACGGCGTATCCCAAAGCAGGTTGATGGCATTGGCCGCGTCGCGCGCGCCGTCGTCCAGACGCTTGAGCAAGTCCTCCGCGCGCGCGTCCGCCAGATCGAAGGCGACCCCGCCGGGACGGATCAGGCTCCGTCCGAACCGGTTGCCGCACAGCAGCGCCGTCATGTTGAGGAAGTCGCCGCGGATACGGCCGCAGAAACTCGAGGTCGGCAGATAACCGACGTCGTTGGCCAGCGCGCCGAGGTCGCCGATGTGGTTGGCCAGTCGCTCCAGTTCGAGCGCGATCGCGCGGATGCCTTGCGCCCGCGCGGATTTGCGGCATCCGGCCAGAGCCTCGAACGCCTGGCAGTAGCTCGTGGTGTGGGCGATCGTGGTGTCGCCCGCCAGCGTTTCGGCATAATGCACGGAAAGCGGACCCGGGCCCGCGGAGAGCGCCCGTTCGATGCCGCGGTGCTGATAGCCAAGCGCGATCTCCAGGTGAAAGACCCGCTCGCCATGGCACTGAAAACGGAAATGCCCCGGTTCGATGATGCCGGCGTGCACGGGGCCGACGGCCACTTCGTGCACCTCGTCGCCTTCGACGCGGAAGAAGTCGCACACGGCCGGCGGGATCGGCGCCTCGGGTGGGCGATGCCATGCGTCCCGCGTCGTCGATGACCGGTGGTAACGCACGGGCTTCAACCAGGGATGTCCGACCGGTATCAGGCCGAACTGCTCGGCAATCTCGCGCTCGAACAGATGCACCTGCGGACATTGCGGCGTCACCGATGGGAATTCGCCATCGTCGGCGCGCATCCGTCCCGCATGCAGCCGGTTGTTGAGATCGTCGGCAAGGATCGCGTAGAGCGGCGTTCCCGCGCCGTCCGGCGCCGAGGCGCCGAAGAGCGCTACCACCCGTTGCCCCGCGGCCACGCCGTCGAGGATCATATGGTGAAAGTCGTCGGGGGTCAGACTGGGAATCGTTTCGATCGGAATGGCCTGCCCATTCGTCAGGACGGCCGGTGCGCGCGACGTTGTGCTCATGGCCGTACCTCCGTAAGAAAGCGTACCGCGTCCCGAATCAACGCGGTCAGCGGGGGCGGGATGATCAGCCCCAGCATCAGTACCAGGCTCATCAGGATGACCGGTGGGGCCGCCGTCAGCCAGCCCTCCTTGTAGGGTTCGGTATAGGCCGCATCCGACGGCCGTCCCTGGACAACCTTCAAGACCGTGGCGCCCATGCCGATAAAGACGACCAGCAGGAGCACGAGAAACAAGCCGGCGGCCCGGAAATACCCGGCCTTCAAGGCGCCGGTGAGGATCGCGAACTCGCTGATGAACGGTCCAAACGGCGGCGAGCCCGTAATGGCCAGGAAACCCGCGAGGAACAAAGTTCCGGAAAGCGGCAGCCGGCGGATGGCCCCGGCGACCTGCTCCGTGCTCTTGCTGCCGTACGCCCGCTGGATGTTGCCGGCCGAAAGGAACAGCACGCCCTTGGTCAATCCGTTGGTCAGCACATGCAGCAACGTCCCGAAAAGCGCGGGCACGCCGATGCCCAGACCCAACGCGAGAATGCCCATGTGTTCGACGCTCGAATAGGCGAGCATGCGCTTGAAATCCCGCTGCCCGACCATGAACATGCCGGCCAGCGCCATGGAAAAGAGCCCGATGAACACCAGCAGCCGCGACGTGTAGGCGGCCTCGCCCGCCATGTGGCAGATCTGGTAGATGCGGAGGATCGCGAGGAAGGCGCAGCTCGTGACGCCGCCGGCCAGTATGGCGCCCACGCCGCCGGGAGCCTCGCCGTAGGCGTCGGGTTTCCACGTGTGCATGGGCGCCAATCCCATCTTCGTGCCGTATCCGACGAGCAGGAGCACGAACGCCACGTGCAGCCACGGCTTCGAAAGGCGGGGGGCCTGCTCGACCAGTCCTTCCAGCGTCAGCGTGGGCTCCAGACCCGCGTGCAGGGAGGCATATGCGAGGAAATACGTGCCCAGCAGGGCCAGCGCGATGCCAACCGACCCGATCAGCAGGTACTTCCAAGTGGCTTCGATGCTGCGCTGCGTGTGGTTGAAGTAAAGCAGCGGCGCCGTCGCCAGCGTGGTGGCTTCCATCGCCACCCACATCAATCCGAGATGATGCGACCAGGCCACGAGGCTCATGACGCCCAGCACGGTCAACAGGCAGGCGCAGAACACCCGGTTGGGGCGCTCCTCGCGGTACCGCAGATAGCCGACCGTGTAGGGCGCGCAGAGCAGAAAGAGCGTACTGATGGTCAGCAGCACGATCCGCGCGGGCGGGTCGAGCACGAGCCAAGCGGCGCTGACCGCGAGATGCGGCCAGACCAGCACGGCCACGGTCATCAGCAGGTGTCCGATCGCCGCCACGGGCAGCAGCCACGGCCGCAGGCGGTTGCTGGGTATCGCCGCCGCGCAGACGGCCATCAGGAGCGGGAAGAGAATCTGTAGATACGCCATGACTTACTCCTTGAGAGAAACCAGCCGGCGCGTGTCCATCGACGAGAATGCCCGGTTGATGTGGTTGACGATGATGCAGATCACGAAGATGCCGACGAAGAGATCCAGCAGTACGCCGAGTTCGACCACCATCGGCATCGCCTGCAGGAGCAGCATGCCGAACACGAAGATGCCGTTCTCCAGAACGAGATAGCCGACGACCTGTGTCAGCGCCTTGAACCGTGTGATCAGCAACACGAAGCCGATGAAGAGGGTGGCGATGGACGTCGGCACCAGCAGCGTTCCGGCGTGCTCGTCGATCAGCGGCAACTGATCCGCGAAGAGCAGGGCGAACACGGTCGCCAGCGCGCCCAGCGCCAGCGACGTGAGCGGGTTGACGAGGGGTTCCACCTCGCGCTTGATCTCGGCCGCGCGCAACGCCCGGACCATGATGGTCGGGATGACCACGCCCTTCAGCGCGATCGCCGCGATGGCCGCCAGGATCAGCGGCACACTGGTGACGTGCTCGTGCGTCAACAGCGGAATAAGGCCGAGGAGCGCGCCCTGGAGCGCCACCGCGCGGATGACCGCGAGGATGCGGCTGGTGCCGAGCAGGAACAGATTAAGCATGAGCACAACGACGAGGATCGCGTTCAAGAGATGGAGCATGAGTATCACCTGACCAACAAGACGAAACCGAACCCACAGAACAGGACCGCGCTGACCAGCAGGAGCGGCACATGCCGCATCTGAAGTCGAGCCATGACCGACTCGACGATCCCGATCGCGCCCGCCATTCCCAAGATGTTCATGACAAAGATCGCCCAGTCGAGCCACCCCCTGTCGTGACCCAACGGCGCGATGACGTTCAGCAGGAACGCGCACAGAATGAAGAGCTTGAGGGCGGCGCCGTACAGAATCGCTCCCAACAGCGGCCCGCTGTGATCGAGCACCATGACCTCATGAATCATGGTCAGTTCCAGGTGCGTGTTGGGGTCATCCACGGGGATGCGGCAGGTCTCGGCCAGCAGCACGACAAACAGGCCGATGGCGATCAGGATCCGCGGCGCGACGGCCGCGGGGGCCGCCAGGGGACCGGCGACGCCGTGCAGCATGGGTGTGAGGCTCAGGGAGTCCGACAGACGGGCGAGCACCAGCAGCGCGAAGAAAAGCGCGGGCTCGGTCAGGCAGGCGAACGTGGCCTCGCGTGCCGACCCCATGCCCTCGAAGGCCGACCCGGTGTCCAGGGCCGCCGCCACCGTGAAGAAGCGCGCCAGGCCGAACAGGTAGGCGAAGAAGATCATATCGCCGGTGAACGCGATGGGCGCCGCGAAAGGTCCCATCGGCACCAGCATCCCCGCCAGCGCCACGGCGGCGGGTGGAACGATCGCGCCGGCGAAAAAGACCCACGTTGTGGTGGTGCTCACGACCATGCCCTTGCGCATGAGTTTGAAGATGTCGTAGTAGGCCTGCAGCAGCGGCGCTCCGCGGCGCCCGGCAAACCAGGCCTTGGTCCGGTTGATCACGCCCAGCAGCAGCGGCGGCAGGGCGATCAGGATCGCGATATGCATCAAGGTGTGGGTCACGGCTAACCTCCGGTTCTACCGACAACGAAGAGAACGATCGTGATGGTCAGGATATACAGCAAGTACAGATGCGTCTGGCCCTGCTGGAGGATGCGCAGCCAGGGCAGGTAGGTGTCCAGAAGACGAAACAGGGGCAGGACAAGACGGTCAAGCACCGTGTCCGGCAGGTGGGTTTCGAAACGCGCCGCGCGAGGGAACACGCGGCTGACCGCGGTCTGGGTTACCACGGGACGCATGACGAACCGGAACAAGGCCGGCACCGATTGGCTGAACGACGATCCCGTGTACTGCATCCGGGCGGTGGGTGCGGCATAGCCGCAATCCCAGGTGACCGACCGCGTCGGCGTCCGCCGCCGCATCGGCACGCCGATGGCGATGGCGACGATGGCCGCCGGAACGGCCATGGCCAACCCCATGATCGTGATCCATTCCACCGGCGCGAGCGCGTTCAGCGACGGGGCGGCAACCCCGGAGTTGCCGATCCATGCGGCGGCGGAAGCGCCAAGCCAGGGGGTGGCCAACGCCGGGAAGACTCCGAGCAGGGCGCATCCGCCCGCGAGCATGGCCATGGGGGCGAACATGGCGATGGCCGGGTCGTGCGCCCGCGCGCCGTCGTCCGTGCGCGCCGCGCCCAGGAAGACGACGCCAACGGCTTTCGCAAAGCAGGCCATGGCCAGCGCGCCGATCAGGGCCAGTACCACGGCGCCCGCGCCCGCCGCCGCGAGCCCGGGTTCGGCCGTCGGGCCCAATGTTCGGAAGAACCCGGCGTAGAGCAACCACTCGCCGCAGAACCCGTTCAGCGGCGGCAGGGCGCAGATCGACACCGCGCCCACCGTGAACAGGATCAGGGTTTGCGGCATGCGTTTGCCGAGACCGCCGAGACGTTCCATGTTGCGCGTGCCGGTCGCATGCATGATGGCGCCGGCGGCGAAGAAGAGCAGCGACTTGAAGAGGCTGTGATTCCAGACGTGGAAGAGCGCGCCTCCCATACCGAGCAAGGCCCAGTCGACCCGTCCGTGCGTGCGGCCCAACAGCGCAAGGCCGATGCCCATCGCAATGATGCCGACATTCTCGATGCTGCTGTACGCGAGCATGCGTTTGACATCCTTCTGGCCGATCGCGAAGGCGATTCCCGCGACGCCCGTGACCGCGCCCGCGGTCAGCAGCGTCCCGCCCCACCAGGCGGCGGGCATCGGCAGCAACGCCGTCATGCGAACGATGCCGTAGATGCCCATCTTGAGCATGACTCCCGACAAGACCGCCGAGACGTGACTCGGCGCATTGGCATGCGCGCCGGGCAGCCAGACATGCAGCGGCATCAACCCAGCCTTGAACCCGAAGCCCAGCACCGCGAGAAGGAACACCGCGTTGGCGAGGTGCGTCGGCGCCTCCCCTGCCGGTTCCAGGGCGTAGCTTCCCGTGACCTGATTCCACAGGGCGAACATGGCCATCAGGCACAGGGTTCCGACATGGGTGGCAACCAGATACACCCAGCCCGCCTGGCGTGCCTCGGGATTGTCCTCGTCGGCCGTGGCGGCGAAATAGGCGGAAATCGCCATACCCTCCCAGGCAAGCAGGAAGAGCATGCCGTCGCGAGCCAGCACGACCAGTGCCATGGTTCCGGCCAGCAGACCGCAGAAAGCGCCCAAACGGCCGCTGTTGTCCGGGTGGTCGGCCTGTTTCCAGTAGCCCAGTCCGTACACCGCCGCCAGTGCCGGCACCACAAACACCGGCACGAGAAAGACGGCGCCGATCGCATCGACCCCCACGGCGAACGCGCCCCACGGCAGAAACCACGGCAAGCGCCACGACATGCCCTCCGGGTGGTGGATGAGCCCCGCCAGCCCCGCCAGCCCCGCCAGGCTTCCCAGGACCAGCAGCACGGTCGTTACGCGTTGCCCGTTCGGCATGCGCGAGGCGCCGAGCCAGGCAGGCAGACCACTCGCCGACAACACGACAACCGCGCCCAGAAGCAATGACAGACTCACCATATGTAGACCCATCAAAACGGAAAACCGGCGAGAGATTCAACCCATTTCAGCATCAGCGCCTTGAACGGTATCAACGAGCCAAGCAGCAGCACAACCGCGATCAACATGTACAGGAGATAGTTCTGCGTCAGACCGCGTTGAAACCGGTGCACCCAGCCGAACCAGCGCTGCACGGCGTGGCCGAACGGGACGAGCACGCGGTCCAGGATGGCATCATCCGTGTGACTGTGCATGGAGACGGCGCCGGGGAATACGCCCGCCACGCGCGGCCCATGCACGGATGGGCGGAGCACGCGGACGAACAGCGCGACGATGCTCTGGGCGAACGAAGAGGCGGTGTATTGCATGCGCGCCGTGGGCCGGGCATAGCCGCAGTCCCAGGTGACGGCATGTGCCCGTGTCGTCCGGCGGCGCGCGGTCAGCGCCGCCACCAGCGCGGCGCCGGCGATCAACGCCGCCGCCATGGCGCCGATGGCGCGTAGCGGAGCGTACCGTCGAATATCGATGACGGAGGCATCCAGATCGGGCATCCAGGAGGCGACCGCGGCCTGCAGGCTCGGGACGACCAACTCGGGCGCCACGCCGATCAGGACGCAACACGCGGCCAGCGCCACCATGGGGATCCGCATGACGATCGACGCTTCGCGGGCATGTGCCGCCTCCTCCGTGCGCGGGTTCCCGAGGAAGGCCGTGCCGTACACCTTGACAAAGCACGCCACGGCCAATGCGCCGATCATGGCCAGCGCGGGCGCCGCCAGTACGGCCACCGAACCGCCGGCGCCATCCGTCACGGCCGTTTTCAGCAACCCCATGTACACGAACCATTCGCTGACAAACCCGTTCAACGGCGGCAATCCGCAAATGGCCACCGCGCCGACCAGAAAGCACGAGGTCGTCCAGGGCATCGTCCGGGCCAGCCCGCCCAACCGGTCGAGCTGACGCGTGCCGACCCCATGCAGGACGGACCCGGCGCACAGGAACAGCAGCGACTTGAATAGAAAATGGTTCCAGACGTGCAGGAGGCAGCCGGCCATGCCCAAGACGATCCACGCGGGACGGTCGTGCGCACGGCCGAGCATGGCCACGCCCAGCCCCATCAGAATGATGCCGATGTTCTCGACGCTGTGGTATGCCAGCAGACGCTTCAGGTCGTGCTGCGCCAGTGCAAACACAACGCCAAGCAGGCCGCTGACGACGCCCAGCGCCAGCACCAGGCCGCCCCAGCTCGCGGGAGCGGCGGGAAACAGCGAGATCCAGCGTATCAGGCCGTAGATGCCCATCTTGAGTACGACGCCGGACAGGATCGCGGAGACATGGCTGGGCGCGTTGGCATGCGCGCCGGGCAGCCAGAAATGCAGGGGCATCATGCCGGCCTTCATCCCGAAGGCGAGCAGCCCCATCAGGAACAGCACGTGCATGGGACCGTATCCCATGGCGCCCACCGCCACCGGTTGCAGAATATAGAAACCCGTCGCCTGGCGCCAGAGTGCGAACAGGGCGAACAAGGTCAGGGTGCCGATGTGCGTGGCGATCAGGTAGACCCATCCCGCCGCCCGACAGTCCTCGTGGCAATCGTCGGTGCTTACCAGGAAGAAGGCCGACAGGGCCATCAGCTCCCATCCGAACAGGAAGGCCATGGCATGCCTGGCGACCGCCAGGAGCGCCATGCCGGCGACCAGGAGACCCCAGAATAGACGCAGCTTGCGGCCATTTTCGGGTTTATGCGCCTGCGGCCAATAGCCCAGTCCGTAGATGGCGCCCAGGCCTCCCATGAGAAAGACAGGCACCAGGAAGAAAGCGCTCAACGCATCGACGCCGACGATGGCATCGCCCGCGGCCGGCCACGGAAAATGCAGTTCGGAAACCGGGCCGGGGCGCAAGGCCATCCATGCGCCCGTCAATCCCGCCAGTGCGGCGCCGACCATACCGGTTGCGGCGATCCACTGGCCGCGACCGGAGGAGCGGTGAAGGAACAGGCCGGGAACGCCGCTGACCGCGGATAGCAGAATGGCCGTGATGACCCATCTAACGGACATGGTGTCTTGCCGCGTCTCCGGTTCCGATCCGTATGTTCGACGCCCCCGCGTTCACGGATGCGACGCCTCGGCACAGGCCTGGGCGGCCGGCGTGGGCACGCCCGCCGATTCCGCGCGTTCCAGCAGGGACAGCAAGTCATCCGGCGGCGCCTGGCGTTTCAGGGCCGACTTGAACTCGCTGTCGTGCAAGGCATGTCCAAGGCGTGAGAGCATGTGCAGATGCATGCGCACCGTCGGGCTGATGGTTGCGAACAGGATGCTGACCGGTTGACCGTCCACGGACATGAAATCGATCGGGTGCTTGAGGAAGCAGAGGGTCAGCAACGGAGCCGACACGTGAAGGACAACGGGGTTGCGCACATGCGGGATGGCGATGCCGTCGCCGATCCCGGTCGAGCCCAGAGCCTCGCGCGTCAACAGCACTTGATAGAGGAACTCCCGGTCGACATCGGCGGGAAGGCGCAGGATACCGACAATCTCGCGCAGGACGGACGGCTTGTCGTGGCCGACCAAGCCATAGGAGATGCCGCCGGCGCGCAGGGCTTCCGACAGACGGGGCATCGGGGCCGCCGGCGCGTCGTCACTCTCGAAAATGCTCGGCGCGACATGAATGCCCCGTGAAGTGGCCCATTCCAGAAGGTCGGCGCGGTTGAAACGAAAGTGGCCGCCGATTCGGTGCGCGGGTATCTCGCCCCGATGAATCAGCCGGTAAATCGTCGCTTCGGACAAAGACGTTGACGCACAAATATCGCGGACGGTCAATTGCATGAAAGGTCCTATTCATTACAGGAACGGGTTGTTGAATCTCGCAAATCTACACGGTTCACTACCCTTGTCAACACATCGCCATGGCGCCGCCACGGGGGGGG
>CAYYJS010000031.1:0-37683 GCA_964472315.1 uncultured Victivallales bacterium
AGCGGGCGGGACGCCCGCGCTCCAGGGATGCACCGAATCGCAAATGCGCCCGCACAGCGCCACGCTGTACTCGCCGGCTTGCAATGGCGCGTTTGTTTTGGCATTGTCTCGTCGCCATGAAAACCAAGAAAACCACTCTTAAAAAAGCGACGGTTGTCGCCCGGAAGACCGCACCGTCCGTCGCGGTCACGACCTCCCGAACGCCGGCGGCGAAGCGCCTGCCGACACCACCGGCCCCGACGCCCTCAGCCAAGCCGAAGCCCGTCAGCCGCAAGCCGCGGCCCTCGGCGCCGGCATCGGCCGCCGCACCATCGCCCGTCCCGGCACCGGTCCCGCCGCCCGCCGCGCGTCTCGACGAACGCATCCTGCGCGAGCTAAGCGAGGTGCGCGTGCTCCTGGGTCGGCTTGCCGCACCGGCGACATCGGCCGAACAATCGTTGGACGAAGGGGCGACCGCCTTGCGCCGCCTGCTGAGCGACCTGATGGACAAGCGCCTGGAGGGCATCCTGAGCGGCGTGGTGGCGGTACGCGACGTGGTGCCGACCGGCACGGGCGTCGCGGTCGAGGAGCGGCTGGATCGTCTCATCGAGGAACTCGGCGGAGTCGCGTTCATCGCGGCACGGGCGGAGTATTTCGATCCGCTGATTCATGCGGTCGGGGCCGAGCGCGGCGATCCGGCCCTGCCGGACGGGGTGATTGTCGAAACAATCAAACCCGGAATCCGCACCGGACGCGGCACGATCCTGACGAGAGCCCTGGTGGCGATCAACCGGAGGACATGACATGGCCCGCCTTGGCATCGACTACGGAACGACCCATACCGTCGCCGTAAGCAGCGATCGCGGCCGCTACCCCGTCGTACCGCATGTGGTCGAAACCGCCATCGGTCCCGTATCGAGCGAGGTCTATCCCTCGCTGATCGTACAGGAAGAAGACTCGGGCCGGTTTCTATTCGGGTTCGATGCCGAACGCGCCTTGTACCGACCGGGCGGCTCCCGGCGGCTGCGGGTTATCCGCTCCCTCAAGCGCCTGCTAGGCCGCTATACCGAAGGCGCGCGGATCGCCGATGCGGACGCGCCGGCCGACGGCATCGACGCGAAGGCCGCGCTCACGGCCTTTGCCACGGGGTTGCACGGGTCCATCGCGCGCGCCGGATTATTTCGCGACGACGAACCGATGGAAGCGGTGCTGACGTGGCCGGCCAACGCGAACGGCGCGCAGCGCCATCTCACGCGCCGGTGTTTCCGTGAAGCCGGCTTCCGCATTCTCTCGACCCTCGGCGAACCCACCGCGGCGGCCATCGAATTCGCCGACCGCATGGCGCGCGGACACCGCGCGGCGGCCCGCAAGCTCGATCTGTCGCTGGCCGTGTTCGACCTCGGCGGCGGCACGTTCGATACCTCTCTGCTGCGGATCCAGGGGGCGGAGTTTACCGTGTTGGATACCGCGGGCGTGGATCGCCTCGGGGGCGATGACTTCGACGAGGCACTCGCCCGCCTGTTGGCCGAGCGCGCGGGGCTGCGCCTCGACTCGCTCGACCCCGTGCCGCGCGCGCTGCTGCGACGGCAGGCGCGACTGCAGAAGGAAAGCATCGGTTCGGGCGCCGTGCGCTCGCTGGTCTTCTCGCCCGCGGACATCGGGTTGCCCGGCGGCTTGCAGACGGTACCCGTGGAGGTCTTCCTGGCCGAGGTGCGACTCATGTTGCAGCCGGCGCTGGATAAGCTCGCCGAGCTGCTCGATGGCCGGGCGGCGCGCGAGGCGGGCGTCGATGCCCATACGCTCGGCGCCATCTACCTCGTCGGCGGCTCGTCGCGGCTGCCGCTGGTCCGCGACATGGTGTCCGAGCGGTTCCCCGGCGTACGGGTGGTCATGTCGGACAAGCCGTTCACGTCGACGGCCATGGGCGCGGCTATCCGGAGCAACGAATCGATGCGGCTGCATGACATCCTCTCGCGCACGTTCGGCGTCATCCGCCTGGCCGAAGGCGGCACCCGCGAGTATTTCGCCCCGATCTTCCCGGCGGGCACCGCGCTGCCGCGCCACGGCGAACCGCCCATCGAGCAGGCGTTCGAGTATGCGCCGCACCACAACATCGGTCGCCTGCGCTACCTGGAATGCGTGTCGCTCGATGCGCGGGGATGGCCCACGGAGGGCATACGGTTCTGGAGCGACACGCTGTTTCCGTACGACCCGGCAATTCCCGCCGGCGCCGCGCTGGAGCCGTCGTACGTCATGCCGCGCCACGATCTGGGCGGCACCCGCGTCCGCGAGAGCTACACGTGCGACGAGGACGGCGTGATCACGGCGCGCATCACGCGCGGCCATGACGGCCTCACCGCGGTATACGAGATCACCCGGGGTATCGCATGACGGAGTCTCTGGCGGCGTTGTGGAAGCCGCGCCGGATCGAACAGGACGCCTGCCTGCACTGGCAAATCGGGCCGCTCGAGTTGTGGGTGACGTACGTCAACGACGAATGCAGAGTCGCGCACCGCTGGGGCGAGGACTCCGCCGCGAGCGTCGCGGACACACGGGAGAAGCCGGACACCCTCGCCTGGCAGCGGTTCGCCCTGCGGGCGCCGGCGCCAACCGTCATTCTGCGTCCGCGGATGCCGGACCGCTCGGTGATCGTACGTCCGGCAACGCCGCTGACCATCATGCCGGGGCAGGATGTCGTCTTCTTCGTCAGCATCCCGCCGTGGGTGCGGATCGAACTGGTCGATGGCGCGACACCGCCCGTGCCGCTGCTCGAAGTGCCCGTGGTGCGGTTGTCGAATTCCTGGTTCGGCAGCCCGGTAGACGGCGAACTGTGCTATGCCCTCAAGACGCGCGCACGCCGCGGCATGGATGCGCAGGCGCGGCCGGATCGCACGGTGTGCCCGCTCCGCATCCGCAATGCCTCGCCGGCGCCGCTCGCGGTCGAACGGCTGGCGCTCAACGTCATGCACCTGGCCGTCTTCCAGGGCGAAACCCAGTTGTGGACCAACCTCGGCGAGCTGGTCCATCAGGGCGCGGACGCCCTCACCCGCGTCACCATCCGCCCCGGACCTCCGCCGTATGACAACGCCAGGGCGCAACTGGCCGATATGCGCATTCATCCCGAAAAGGGACTCATGGTGCGCGCGTTCCAATCCCTCCGCTCCCTCAACCCCTTTTAGGAGCCCGCCATGCCCGCCCTGACCGACTGGCTTTTCGCGCACACCGGACTCCTCGTGCGCGCCGTGTTGCTGCTGGGCGTCGGTCTGCCGCTGATCCGGGTGGCGGGCCGGCTGGCGGACCGCGCGGTGTCGAAGCGGTTGACGCCGCAATCGGGCATGCTGGCCGGCAAGGCCATCGTGTACGGGGGCGCCTCGCTGCTGACGCTGATGTTCCTTCACGAAATGGGGTTCCAGCTTACCGCGTTGTTCGGCGCCGCGGGCGTGGCCGGCGTAGCGGTCGGCTTCGCCGCGCAGACGAGCCTGTCGAACCTGATCAGCGGGCTCTTCCTGATCGCCGAGAAGCCGTTCGAGGTGGGTGACGTGATCGAGATCGACCGCACGACCGGCATCGTCCATTCCATCGACCTGCTCTCGCTCAAGCTGCGCACGTTCGACAACCGCTACATCCGTATTCCGAACGAAACCCTGGTGAAGAGCCAGGTGACGAACGTTACGCGCTTCCCGATCCGCCGCCTCGATATCGAAATCGGCGTGGCCTACAAGGAAAACGTGGAACGGGTCATCCGGGCGCTCAACGACGTGGCCGACCGCAACCCCTTCTGCCTGGACGAGCCGGCCCCCTTGATCATCTTCAAGGGCTTCGGCGAGTCGGCGCTGCAGTTCCTCTTCGGCGTGTGGTTCGAGAAGAACGACATGTTGAATCTGCGCAACTCGATCATGCGCGAGATCAAGGAGCGCTTCGACGCGGAAGGCATCGAGATCCCGTTCCCGCACCGGTCGTTGTATGCGGGCAGCGCGACGGCGCCCTTCCCGATCCGCATCGTCCACGAGGGTCAGGGGGAAACCCGGAACGACGCGTGACCGTGGCCGTGGCGGCGGCCACACGCCGCGCGCGCCGCGTTCACGGATGCGCCACCGCGTCGAGCCGGATGCCGCGGCGTTCGAGGAGGGCGCCCTCGGCGCGGTAGAGATTCACGATCGCGATGCGATAGTTGACGATCGCTTCGATCTCGGCGATCTGGCTGGCCAGCAGATCGCGCAGGGCCTGCGCGACGAGCAGCGCGGTGCTGGCGCCCACCTCGTGCCGTTCCCGTTCGGCCTGCCACGTGCGTTCCTGCAGGTCGCGCGTCACGGCGCCGGCATCGATCTGCTGCCGGGCGCGATCGAGCTCGCCGAGGGCGAGCTGCACATCGAGCATGACCGCCTGCGACAGATTCTCCAGCGCCGCGGCGGCTTGGCGCGCCGTGGCGCGCGCGGCGAGGTCGCGGCCCTCGGACGCGCGGTTGCCAAGCGGGTGGACCAACCGGAAGCCGGCCGCCACCTCATACGTGTCGCCGCCCAACGCGTCGAACGAATCCGCGAACGTGCCGCCAAACCCGGTCTTGCGCAGCTCGGTGAAGAAGTCGAGCCGCGGCAGCAGACCGTTACGCGTCACGACCACTTCAAGGCGGTCCTGTTCGAACCGCAGGCGCGCTTCGTTCAGGTCGGATCGCCGGCGCCGGGCCAGCTCGAGGCGCTCGTCGACATCGCCCACCGGCACGGGCTCGATGCCGGGCCCGGTGCTCGCGCGCACGTCGAGGTCGAGCCGCCCCGAGGGATCCGGGTTCGTCCACCGCAGGAGCAGCAGACGCCGCGTGCGCAACTCGCCGCGGGCATCGATCAGGGCTTGCTCGCGCCGGGCGACTTCGGCCCGCGCGGCGGCGGCCTCGGTGCGGGCGAGCAGACCGACCTCGATCCGCTGTTCGACCTCGTCGCGCTGCCGCTTCGCAATCTCCAGCGAGCGCTCGAAGATGGCGATCTCCTCGCGGGCCAGCACATAGCGCCAATAGGCGATTTCCGTTTCGGCGAGCAGCGTCTCCACGAACGCCCGCAGTTCGTAGGCCGAGGCCGCGACGCCGAGATCGGCCTGACGAATCGCCGCGAGATTGACGGTCGGGCCGAAGCCCCGCAGCAGCGATTGCGTGAACGAGAGGCGGACCGCGGCTTCCTGCTGTTCGGGGGCGCGGTCGGAGGCGGTGCGTTCCTGCTCGACCGCGACCTCGACCGCACCGCCGGTCGGCAGCCGCCGGCGTACGCCGGCCGTGGCCAGGTGCCCTTCGGCTTCGACGTCAAACTGTTCGCCCGTGGCACGCGCGGCTTCCCGGGCGGTCGCTTCGTTGACTTCGAACTCCGCGAACAGTTCAGGGTCGTAGTCGCCGCGCTCGATCCGGGCGAACGCGCCGGCCACCACCGGGCCGAACTGCCGCACGTGCAGATCGCGGTTATGGCGCAACGCCAGCAGGACGGCCTGCTCCAGCGACAACTCGACGACACCGTCGGTCGCCGGCGACGGCTCGACCGGCGGCGCGGCCGGCGCGGGACGGTAGACCGCCTCGCCAACGTCCGGCGCGCGCGACAGCAGCGCCTCGTCATCGTCCGGCAACGCCGTGTAATCGGTCGAGACGCAGCCGGCCAGGAGCCCGCCGACCGCCAGTAAAACCATTCCCGTCGACTGGTATGGACTCATGCGCGGGCATCCCTTCTCCGATGAAACAGGATATACACGGCGGGGATCAGCGCCAGCGTGATCAGCGTCGACCCCGTCAATCCACCCACGACGGCGCGCGCCAGCGGGGCCTGCGCGTCCGCGCCCTCGCCAATGCCGAGCGCCAACGGCAGAAGCGCCAGGATGGTCGTCAGCGAGGTCATCAGGATCGGACGCAGCCGGCGGCGCCCGGCTTCGGCGACGGCCTCCCGCACGCCCATGCCGCCCCGTTTCAACTGGCCCGCCTGGTCGACCAGCAGGATCGCGTTGTTCACGACGATGCCGCCGAGCATGATGCAGCCGATGTACGACTGCAGGTTCAGCGTCGTGTGCGTCAGGAAGAGCGTGACCAGGACACCGACCGTCGCCACGGGCACCGAACTCATCACCACGAGGGGATCGATCAGCGATTCGTATTGGCAGGCGAGGACCATGTAGACGAACACGAGGGCGAGGATGAGCGAGATCATCAGCTCGTGGAACGACCGTTGCTGTTCCTCGTAGCTGCCGGCGACAATCAGGTCGTAACCGACGGGACGCGGGATGCGGCCGAGACGTGCGCCGACATCGACGGCGACCGATCCGAGGTCGCGGCCCTCGACGTTCGCCTGCACGGTGACCAGGCGCTGCTGGTCCTTGCGATCGATGACGGTCGGCCCGCGCCCCGAAGTCGTGGCGACGAGGTTGCGCAACGCCACGGCATCGCCCGAGGCTGTCGTCAGCGTGAGATCGAGAATCTCGTCGAGCGAGAGCTGTTCGGCGTTCTTCAGTTTCACGAGAATGCGGTACGCATTGCCCTCGTGACGGAACTCGCCGGCCCGCGACCCGGCCATGGCGGTCTCGAGAACCCGCGTGACGTCGCGCACCGTCAGCCCGAGATCGGCCACTTTATCGCGATCCACATGGAACTTTTCCTCCGGCGTGCCCGACTGACGGCTCAGCTCGACATCCGTGATGCCGGCCACGTCGGCGATCGACGCCTCGACCTGACGGGCCAGGCGATCCAGCGTATCGAGATCGAACCCGCGCACTTCGATGGTGAGTCCTTCCTGCCCGCCGAGGAGCCGATCGAGCAGGAACTGCCCCTGCGGCGCGCGGGTGCGGACCTTCATGCCGACCACATGCCCGGTCAGCCGGCGCCGCAGGTCATCGGCGATCTCGACATTCGAGCGCGCCCGCCGCGCGGCGGGCGAAAGGGACAACCGGATCTCGCCCTGCGCCGACTGGCCGGCGCGCCAGCCCGCGCCGCCGGCGGTGGCGACGCGGGAGACGATCTCCGGCACAGCCGCGACGACCAGCTCTTCCATCAGCAGCGTCTGCCGGTCGACCAGCGCGAGGCGCGTGCCGACTTCCATTTCGCCGTTCACGCGCACTTCGCCCTCGTCGCTGGGCGGCAGGAACTCGGTGCCGATCAGCGGCAACAGCAGCAGGCTCGCGCCCAACAAGACGAGCGCGACAAGCACCGTGGTCCAGGGACGATGCAGCACATGCGCCAGCAGCGCGCGGTAGGCGCCGTCGAGACCGCGGAACATCGCGTCCGAGCCCCGCGACAGCCACTCGACCCACGCCACGTGTCGGCGGCGCCGTTCGCCCGGGGCTTCCAGCAGACGCGACGCCAGCATCGGCACGAGGCTCAACGCGACCAGCAACGCGCAGACCAGCGCGAACATGACGACGTAGGCCAATTCCTGGAACAGCACACCCGACACGCCGCGCACGAAGATCATCGGCAGGAATACGACCAGCGTGGTGAGCGTGCTGCTCGTGACGGCCATGCCCACCTCGTGCGTGCCTTCGACGGAGGCAACGAGGGGGGTCTCGCGATTCTCGTCGCGGCGGCGGAAAATGTTCTCGAGCACGACGATGGAGTTGTCCACGAGCATGCCGACGCCCAGCGCCAGTCCGCCGAGCGTCATGAGGTTCAGCGTGAGCCCGGCGAAGTACACCAGCGCGAAGGTGGCAACGATCGAAATCGGAATCGCCAGCGAGATGACCACGGTGCTGCGGACGTTGCGGAGGAAGAAGAGCAGCACCAGGATCGCGAGCCCGCCGCCGTAGAGCACGGAATTGGCGACGTTGGCGATGGAGCGTTCGATGAAGTTGCCCTGATCGATCACGGGGACGATCCGGATCTGGCGCATCGACGTGTTGATGGCGTCGATCTCGTCCAGCACGCCGCGGGCCACTTCCACGGTATTCGCGTTGGCCTGTTTGCGAATCGCCACGCGAATGCCGCGCACGCCGTCGACGCGGACTTTGCGGGAGAGCTTTTCGTAGGTGTCGACCACATCGGCGATCTGCCCCAGGGTGACGGCGGCGCCCTCGCGTTGCACGATCACGGTGTTGCGGATCTGGTCGAGGTTGGTGAATTCGGCGGGGGCGCGCAGCGCAATCTCGTAACGGCCCTGCTCGATCTTGCCCGCGGGCAGATCCAGATTCGCGTCGCGCACGGCTTCCAGCACGCGATCCAGCGGCAGACCCAGCGCTTTGACACGGTCCGGGTAGAGCTCGATGCGCACCTCCCGGTTGAAGCCGCCCATCAGATCGACCTGCGCCACGCCGGGGATGCGCGAGAACCGGTAACGCACCTGGTTCTCGATCAGCTCCGTGAGTTCGATGGGGTCCATGGCGCTCGAAATACCCAGGATCACGACCGGGAAGCTGGCGATGTCGAACTTGCTGACGCGGGGGCGGACGACGTCTTCCGGCAGTTCGTCGATTTCGTTCTCCACGGTCGCCTGGACATCGATGGCCGCGGAGTCGATGTCGGTGCCCCACCCGAAAGTCACGCGCACGCGGCTGCGACCCTCGGAGGATTCGGAATTGATTTCCTCCACGCCGGGCACGGTGGCGACGATCTCCTCGATGGTCTGCGTGATGAGCCGCTCCATGACCTCCGGACTGGCGCCTTCGTATTCGGTATGAACCGTGATGGTCGGCAGCTCGATCTCCGGCAGCAGGTCGATGCGCAACCGGCTCAGGGCGACCGAACCGAGGATCACGACGAGGAGCGTGACCATGATCGTGAAGATCGGCCGCTTGACGCTGAAGCTGGCGAGGCTCATGGCTTCACCGCCGGCGGTTCGGCGCGCGGCGCCCGGTCCCGCGGCGCGGGAATCGCGATCGGCGCCCCGTCGTCCAGCATGTGCTGGCCGAGCGTCACCACACGGCCGCTCACACCGTCGCCCACAACCTGCACGCGGTCGCCCTCGCGAATGCCCGCGGTGACCTCGCGCCACGCGACGGTATGCCCATCGTCGGAAACGACGAAAACGCCGGGGCGATCGCCGCGACCGGTCAGCGCCGTCTCGGGCACGATGACGGCATCGTCCAGCCGGCGCATCGCGACGGCGGCGCGCACGAACATGCCGGGGCGCAGCCGCAGGTCTCGGTTGTCGACCGTCAGCTCGACACGCGCCTGGCGCGAGGATTGCTGGAAGGACGGCGCGATGCGCACGAGCTTGCCGGCGAAGGTCTCTCCGGGGTAGGCATCGGTGGTCAGCGTCACCTCCTGGCCCGGGGTCATGTACGCATAGTCCTTCTCGGTGATGTGCAGCACCGCGTTGATCGGGTTGAGCTCGACGATGGACAGCAGCGGCGTGTTGGCCGCCACGGTATCGCCTTCGTCCACGAACCGCGCGGCGACGACACGCTGTTCGTCGCCGTTGGGCCAGCCGGCCGTGACCGTCGTGTAGCCCAGACGGATCTTCGCCGCCTCCAGGGCCGCCTCGGCCCGGGTGACGTGCGCGCGCGCCACTTGCACGGCCGCCTGCTTCGCCAGGTGCTCGGCACGGGAGGTGTCCAGATTCGCCTCGGAAGCGACGCCGCGCTTGAACAGCGTGTTCATGCGCTCGAGCTCGCGCGCCGCGATCTCGAGCCCGCTGGTGGCCTCCGCCAGATTCGCCGCGGTCACGGCGAGCTCGGCCTCGGACTGGGCCACGGCCTGCCGATGCTCGTCGTCATCCAGCCGGGCCACGACTTGCCCGCGCTTGACCGGATCGGCCAGTTCAACCGTGACCTCTTCGATGCGCCCGCCAACCTTGGGCGAGACGACGAATTCGGCCGGCGATTCAAGGCTGCCGCTGAAGGTCCGGCGATCCACGATCGGCCCGCGCACGACGTCGGCGACTTCGACCGGCGCCGGCTCCGGGCCGGTCCGTCGCCGCTCGCCACCCGCGCGCCGGGCGCTTACCGCCCGGTACACCGACCACCCGAACACGGCGCAGAGCAGCACCGCCACCATCGCTCCCATGAGCTTCGCTCGTGTCATAACCCTTGTCCCTCCATGTGCCGGCAAATCCATGGCGGGAGTGTGGCCGGATGGGCCATGCGATGCAACCAAAACCACGATTCCAAATCCGCGGCGCGCCTCAGGGATTTCGCGATGCCATTCGCGCCTCGTCCGTATGGCGGACAAGCGACGCGAAATCGCATCCTGCCCCTCGTGGGCCGGCATCCGAACGAACCCCGGGCGGGACGGATCCGGACCCCGGAACGGACGGCGCGCTAATCGTTTCCTTGAGTTGACGCGCACGCCGTACGATGATCGGACGGAGACGGAGACGGATGGACGCCATGGTCGTGAATATCGTTATCGTTGGCGCCGGGTTTGCCGGGCTCGCGGCGGCGGCGCCGCTGGGCGCGTTGGCACGCGCCCGCGCCGACCTCGCCGTGCACCTGTTCGACCGGCATGCGTTCACGACGATGATACCCGCGCTGCCGGACCTGGCGGGCGGACGCTGCGGCCCGGAACACCTCACCGCGGATGTCGCGGCGCTGCTCGCCCCCGGCGTCAGCTTCCATGCGGAGGGCGTCACCGCCATCGACTTCGCCGCCCGGCGGGTGACCACGCGGCGCGCGACTTACACCTACGATTACCTGATCGTGGCGGCGGGGGCGGTCACGGATTTTTTCGGCTTCGACCAGCACCTGGAGGCCGTGCACACGCTCGATTTCCTCGAAGATGCCAACGGCATCCGGGAGTCCTTCGCGACCTATCTGCGACGGTGCGGCGAACCGACCGCGATCGTCGTCGGCGCCGGCTACACGGGACTGGAGCTGGCCTGTAACCTGCAGTTTGCGGGACGCGCATGCGCCACACGGCCGCGTGTCTGCATCGTCGAACGGGCCGATCGGATCCTCCCGGCCATGCCGGACTGGGTGCGCGAGTACATGCGGGCGCAGGCCGCGCGGCACGGCATCGAACCGATCACGGGCGCATCCGTCGAACAGTTCGACGGGCGGAACGTGACGTTATCGAACGGTCGCCGCATCGCGGACGTGTTCGTCTGTTGGACAACCGGCACGCGGTTCCCGATCGCGACGCTCGCCGGCCGCCACGAACAGGTGCGCGACGGACGGTTGAAGGTCGACCCGTACCTGCGTCTGCCCGGGCATCCGGAAGTGTTCGTCGCCGGCAGCGCGGCGGCCGTGGAGCACCGCGGAGCGGTGTTGCGCAAGGCGGTCAACTTCGCGCGCGGCGCCGGAACACGGGCCGGGCGGAATGTCGTTCGCGCGATACGGGGACTGCCGCTGAAACCGTTCCGTCCGGTCGATCTGGGCTGGGTGATTCCGTTCTGCGACGTCGGCGTCGGCGAGGTCTTCTCCCGCTATCGCGTGCGCGGCCGCCTGCCGCTGGCGCTGCACTACGCCATGTGCGGGCTGCGCCATTACTCGATCGCGAATCGCCTGTTCTTTTGGAAAACCGCCGCCGGGCGCCTGCCGCGGCCACAGTGCGCCAGGCGGGAGCCCGCACCGCGGAAATGACACATCGGCAACCACAACGCAACACCGGGAGGATGGGAGATGAACTCGACATTGGCGACGAAGACATGCGTGCCCTGTCGCGGCGGACAGCCGCCGCTGAAGGGCGACGAACTGACGGCCCTGCACCGGCAACTCGCCGAGGGCTGGGAAGTGATGAACGAGCATCACCTGCGAAAGCGGTACCCGTTCGGCAACTTCAGCGACGCGCTCGCGTTCACGAACCGCGTCGGCGCGCTTGCCGAAGAGCAGGGGCACCACCCCGACATCTATCTGGCATGGGGCAAGGTCGAGCTGAAGGTGTGGACACACAAGATCGACGGCCTGACCGAAAGCGATTTCATCTTCGCGGCCAAGGCGGACGCCGTCTTGTAGCCCGGCAAGCGTCCCTTCGCGCAACCGCCCCCGCCTCCAGCCTTTCCATGGCGGATCGCAGGCCCGTCTACTGACGGCTTGCGAAAACCGCGGTGTTCGCCTAGATTGGCACCCGCCAATCGACATGGAAACGTCTCCCCAACATCCACGACGCCTCTTGTTCACGCTCAGCCTGGCCGCCTTGGGCGTGGTCTACGGCGACATTGGAACCAGCCCCCTCTACGCCTTCCGTCTGTGCTTCAACGAGGCGACCCCGCCGACCGAGGCCTCCATTCTCGGCGTGCTGTCCCTGATCTTCTGGTCGCTGGCCGGGCTGATCACGCTCAAGTACCTGACGCTGGTCCTGCGCGCCGACAACTGCGGGGAGGGCGGCATTCTGGCGCTGATGGCCCTGGTCCGCCGCGGCGACCGTCCGACCACGTCGGTAGGCGCGAAACTCATCGTCGCCTTCGGTCTTCTCGGGGCGGCGCTGCTCTACGGCGACGGGCTGATCACGCCGGCCATCTCCGTGTTGAGCGCCGTCGAAGGCTTGCAGGCGGCCGCCCCCGGCATGCGCGGGTGGGTGGTGCCGCTGTCTCTGATCATCCTCATCGGCCTGTTCTGGTTTCAGAAGCATGGCACCCAGAAGGTGGGCATCGTATTCGGACCGATCATGGCCGTCTGGTTCGTGACGATCGCCTGGCTGGGGCTGCGGCATATCGTGCAGGCGCCCGGCGTGCTGGCCGCCATGGATCCGACGCATGCGGTCGCCTTCTTCGCGGAGCATCGTTTTCGCGCCTTTGTCACCATGGGAACCGTGTTCCTGTGCATGACCGGCGGCGAGGATCTCTACCTCGACATGGGCCACTTCGGCCGCATGCCGATCCGCATCGGCTGGTTCGTCTTCGTGCTGCCCGCGCTCCTGCTGAACTACTTCGGCCAGGGGGCCTACCTGCTGGAACACCTGGGCGAACCGGCGGCGCAAACGCAACTCTTCTACCGGCTGGCGCCGTCCTGGATGCTGTACCCGCTGATCCTGCTGGCCACCACGGCCACGGTCATCGCCTCGCAGGCCGTCATCTCGGGCGCGTTCTCGCTCACCCGCCAGGCCATGCAGCTCGGCTACTGCCCGCGCCAGACGATCGTGCACACCTCGGAGGCCACGATCGGCCAGGTTTATCTTCCGGCGGTCAACGCCCTCCTGCTCGTCGGCACGCTCACGCTCGTGCTCGGGTTCCGCAACTCCGACAGCCTGGCGGGCGCTTACGGGTTGGCGGTGTCGCTGACCATGCTGCTGACCACCATCATGCTGACGATCTTCATGCACCGGCAGTGGCGCTGGCATCCGGCCCTCGTGGCCCTGGTCACGGCTCCCATCTTCGCCTTCGACACGGTCTTCTTCGCGTCAAACGTCCTGAAGCTCGCCCACGGCGGCTGGGTCGGCCTGAGCGTCGCCGTCGTCATGTACACGCTCATGATCACCTGGCACCGCGGCCGTTTCCTCATGAGCCGCAGACTGGCGGACGAAAGCCTGCCGCTGGAAGCCTTCCTGGCGGATGTGCTGCGCAAGCCGCCACTGCGCGTGCCCGGTACGGCCGTCTTCCTGACGGGCAACGCCGACGTCGTGCCGCGCACGCTGCTGCATAACTTCAAGCACAACAAGATTCTGCACGAGGCGATCGTTTTGTTACGGGTCATGAACGAGGAAGTGCCGCGCATCGCGGATGCCGATCGCGTCGCCGTCGAGCGGCTCGACGCCGGTGTCACGCGCATGGTCGTGCGTTACGGGTTCAGCGAGAACCCCGACCTGTCCACCCTGCTGCGGAGTTTGAGCATAGACGGACTCAACCTCGACCCCCTGCGATGCACGTTCTTCCTGGGGCGCGAGACGCTCCTTCTCGGCGCCGGCCGCAACATGCACCCGTGGCGCAAGCAGCTCTTCGCCTTTCTTTCGCGCAACGCGCTGGATGCCTCCAAGTTCTTCCATCTGCCCCCCAACCGCATCATCGAGATCGGCATGCAGGTGGAGCTGTAGGCGGGCCGGGCGCGGGCGCCGATGCCGGCTTCTCGGCCACGGCGCGCGACGCCGTTCAGGCGGAGCCCGACGTCCCGATGAGCTCGTGCTGCATCCACAGATCTCGGATCTCGTTCCGCCAGAAGACGTCCGATCCCCACTGCGGGTGGTCCTGCCGGAATTTGTAGTCGTGCACCTGGCGCGCGCACCAGGCCAGAAAGTAGATGATGCGCATGGCGCGCAGCGGCTCGACGAGTTGCAGGGCGCGGTCGTCGAACTCGCGGAACTGCTCATACCCGCGCACCAGCAGATCGATCTCGAAGCGGCACTCCGGCACGTGCCCCGGCAACAACAGCCAGAAGTCCTGGACCGGCGGACCGACCATCATGTCGTCGAAATCGATCAGCAGCAGCCCCTCGCCCGGCCGGTTGAGAATGTTGCCGCCGTGACAGTCGCCATGGATACGGATGAACTCCACGTCCTCGAACCGGTCGCGAATGTCGTCAAGAATCGTTTCGGCGACATCCTCGAACTCGGCGCGGTGCGACGCGGTCACCAAGTCATGGTCCAGCAGGTAATCGATGTGTCCGGCGGTGGACTCGTCGGGATGCAGGCTGGTGCGGTGCGACGCGACACGGCGGCTGCCGGCCGTGTGGACGCGACCGAGCAGACGGCCGACACGCAGCCAGTCGGTGCGGGTGTGAACCTCGAATTGCCGCCCCAGTCGCTTGGGGAAGACCGTAAAGAAGACGCCATCGGACTGCGCCAGCGTGGACCCGTCCGGGAACGGCAGGGGACAGACAACGGGGATCTCGTCCGCCGCGCAGTCCGCCAGAAACAGATGCTCTTCCAGAAGGGCCTCGCGGGACCAGCGCCCCGGACGGTAGAACTTGGCGATCAGGTGCTCGCCATCCATCGTCTGCACGTCATACACCCGGTTGATGTAGCTGGGCAGTGGACGGGCCATGCCGGTCAGACGCCGCCCCGTGGCCTGCTCCACCGCATCCAGCATGACCTCGGGTACCAGATGTTCAAACGCGGCCGCCGTCTGCATGGGACATTCAACTGCTTTTTCGGGGTTCACTGTCGCTTTCGCGCGATCACTGTGCCCGCATCGCCGTTACCCGTCAACATCGCCGTTTCCCCCCGCCCAGGCGGACGCCGCTCTTTGTCCCGAAGCCGTTTCTCGCCAGTTCGCGCAACGAGGATGTCGCGGGCGGCGTCGATGCGGCGTCTGGTGTCGGTGTCGAGCATGGGGTTCCTTTGGGGATCGGACGGATCGGTCAGATGTTGACGACTCCTTTGCATTCGGGGTAGGCGGTGCAGCCCCAGAACTGTTTGCCTTCGTTTTTGCCGGTTTTGGCGGTGCGCAGGGTCATGGGCTTGCCGCATTGCGGACAGGGGGGGATGGGATCGGACCGATCCGTCCGATCTCTTCCCTGCTGGTGAGCGAGACGGGCGGTGGCGCAGGAAGTCCTCGTAGTCGAGCAGGAGTTCCTCCAGGCTGGAGCGGGCGACGTTGACCAGCCGCATGCGGTGAATTGGTTCAGCGGCACGTAGTCCTTGACGTATTCCGGGACAAGGGTGCGGTAGGTGTCGGCGGGCTTGATCGTGACGCTGGGTTCGAGACGGATGTTGGCGGGGGTGTCGCCTTGAGGAAAGAAGCGCCAACCGGCGGCTTCGAGCAGCTTGTTGATCTTAATGCGGGCTTACTCACTCCCCTTTGCCCTGCCGGCAAATCACTTGCCGCTTGCGGTTCGTCCGCGGCGCGCTAGTCTCAGGCGCCGAACATCGGGTTCGTTCGCCGACTCACCGCGCATTCGTGTCTCATGGCGCTGACACCGCGGTCCGCGACGTCCGGCGTTCACGGGAGCACGCCGTACGATGAACGAGAAGATCCGTTGGGGGCTGTTGGCGACCGGCGCCATCGCAAAGGCATTCGCGCGTGGCGTCCGGGCATCCGAAACCGGCACGTTGACCGCGGTCGGTTCCCGTTCGGCCGAGAAGGCGTCCTCCTTCGCGGCCGAGTTCGGCATCGGCCGCGCGCACGCGTCATACGAGGCCCTGCTGGCGGACCCCGAGGTCGAAGCCGTGTACATCTCGACACCGCATCCGCGGCACGCCGAATGGGCCATCCGGACGGCCGAAGCCGGCAAGCATGTGCTGGTGGAGAAGCCCATCGGCATCAACCAGTATGAAGCGCAGGCCATGATCGAGGCCGCGGTCGCCCATGACGTCTTCCTGATGGAAGCCTACATGTACCGCTGTCACCCGCAGACGCGGCGCCTCGTCGAACTCCTGGGCGAGCGCGCGATCGGCGATGTCTGCGCCATTCAGGCGACGTTTTCGTTCCACGCCGGATTCAACCCCGAATCGCGTCTGTGGAACAACGCGCTGGCCGGCGGCGGCATTCTCGACGTCGGCGGCTATACAACCTCGATCGCGCGGCTCATCGCCGGCGCGGCACGGGGCCTGCCGTTCGCCGACCCCGTCAGCGTTTCGGGCGCCGCCAGTCTGCACCCCGGGACCGGCGTCGATGCCTGGGCCGTCGCCACGCTCAAATTCCCCGGCGACATCGTCGCGACGCTATCGACCGGCATCGGTCTGAACCAGGAGAACGTGGTACGCATTTTCGGCAGCGAGGGCATGATCGTTGTGCCGAACCCTTACCTCGCCGCCCGTGAGGGCGCCATGCCGGGCAAGCTGGTCGTGCAACGCCGGGGCGAGGCGCCGCGCGAGATCGAACTCGCCTCACCGGTCACGAGCTTCACGCTGGAGGCCGACACCGTCGGCCGCGCCATCCGAGCCGGACGCCGACAGGCGGAGGCGCCGGCGATGACCTGGGCCGACACCTTGGGCAACGCGCGCACCCAGGATGCGTGGCGCGCGGCGGTCGGTCTCGTGTACGAGGCGGAGAAGCCCGCCAACCTCAAGCCGGTCACCGTGGCGAACCGCCCGCTGACCGTGCGGGCGGCCGGATGTATGCCTCACGGACACATCGAGGGACTCGATAAGCCGGTGTCACGCCTCGTCATGGGCGTCGACAACCAGGTCACGATGCCGCATGCGGCCGCCATGTACGACGATTACTTCGCGCGCGGCGGCAACGCCTTCGATACGGCGTGGATCTACGGCGAGGCCAAGTCCCGCCTCCTCGGCCGTTGGATACGGTCGCGCGATGTGCGCGACCGCGTCGTGATCGTCGCCAAAGGCGCGCATACGCCGCACTGCAACCCCGCCGCGCTGACCGCCCAGCTCCTCCAGCAGTTGGACTGGCTCGACACGGACCACGCCGACATCTACCTGATGCACCGCGACAATCCGAGTATCCGCGTCGGCGCGTTCATCGACGTTCTGAACGAACATGTGCGCGCGGGACGCATCCGTCTCTTCGGCGGCAGCAACTGGTCCGTCGACCGCATCAAGAAGGCGAATGCGTACGCCAGGCGCAAGGGCCTGCAGGGCTTCGGGATCGTATCCAACAACCTGGCGCTGGCCGAAATGGTGAAGCCCGTCTGGGCAGGCTGCATCCATATGCATGACCCCGCGGACCGCGCGTGGATGAAACGTTCCGGACTGACGCTCCTGCCCTGGTCCAGCCAGGCGCGCGGTTTCTTCGTGCCCGAACGGGCGCATCCCGACAAGCGCGACGACGAGTCGCTGACGGCATCCTGGTATTCGGACGACAACTTCAAGCGCCAGGCGCGCGCGATCGAACTCGCCGCGAAGTATGGCGTGGAACCGATCAATATCGCGCTGGCGTGGGTGCTCTGTCAGCCCTTCCCCACGTTCCCGCTCATCGGTCCCCGGCAACTGTCGGAGACGCGCTCCTGCATGGCCGCCCTCGAGGTGCGTCTGACCCCGAAGGAAATGAAGTACCTGAACCTGGACACGTAACGCCGGCGAACGTCGCGGCGAACGTCGCAGCGGCGGGCGGGTGTCAGGGCGCGGGCGGCCAGTCGCTCTCGGTGCTCAGCGCCGGCGGCTTCAGCGTGCCTTCGCGCCGGCCGCGCGCGGCCATGTGTTCGCGATACGCCGCGGCGGCGCCGGGCGGCGCATGCACGATACGCACCGCGACAGGACGATCACCCAGTCCTTCTCCGCGAGGTCGGCCCCGAACCGCGCGCCATCGACATTGTCGAAGTGGCGCCGATGGAGATCGAGCATGGCCTGGCGTTCGGCGTCCGACAACCCCGTTTGCGCCGCGATTCTGCACGTTGCCGACATGGCAGAAACGGCACCACGCGTCCGCCGCCATGGCAACCGGGCTCGCTCTCCAGAGTCCGCCGGGTCGCCCCGGTGAAGGCGCGATTATCCCTCCAACGCGCACGCCACCCGCTCCCCCTACCCTACGTTGTGTTTGTTCGGCTCGCGCGGGAATGGGCTACGACGTCCTTGCCGCACTGCTTTTTTCCAGGGATAGCCGTCTGAACCGGAATTCCGTCGGTGTGCAGCGATGTCGGGTTGCGCAGGTGCTCGCGCATGAAGGTCAGCGCCCCCTGCACCGCGGGCGCCGCGGTCGGCGCCCGGCGGGTGGACGCACGTTGGATCACCGAAACCAGCGTGCGCGGCGACAATGCCAGCAGGTGCCTCGCGGCCAACTGCCCCACGACGACGTCGTCCACCCAGACCGTGGGGCAGGAAGACGTCTCGTTCCCCGTCACCAGCACGGTGCGAGCCAGACACGACGGGTCCATGCGTGCGGCGGCATCCTGCCCCCGCACGAGATAGCCGTCGCAGTCGGCGCGCGGGGGCTCGATACCGTGCACGGCTATTACATGATGCGAAATCGCTGGCAGGACAAAGATGACGTGATCATCACGTTGCTACAGAAAACCGGCCCAGCCGGCAACATGCACAGTGTTTTCGATTTCACCGCCGAGGGCGGCACCGATCCCGAGGGCACCCCGTTGCGGTTTGCCTGGAGAACCTCCGATGGCCAGACCGCGACCGAGCCGAAGGCCCAGTTCCGTTTCGCCAAGCCCGGCCGCTACGATGTGTTCCTGACCGTCACCGACGGCACCGACCTCCAGATGCAGTTTGTTGCCGATGGCCACGGCGCTGGGCCGATCTCGGCCGTGCAGATCGTCAAAACCGAATGACCCGGGCCAGCCCGGATTCATGATGACCGCAAGACGGGGGGATGTCACCTTTTCCCGTGCGGCGGGATGTCTTCCCAGAGGCAGCGCACGTCGTGCCGGGCGAAGCCGCCCGCGGCCAGCAGGACCACGGGACGGGAGTCGGCCAGGTAGGGCTCGTAGTAGCGCTTCGCTTTGATCTGCTCCATAGCCTCCTCGGGCGTGCCCAGCTTGAACTCGATCACGTAGATGGCCGCGTCGGTCTTGAGCACGGCGTCGGCGCGCCCCTTGTCGGTGCGCGATTCGGGGATGATCTCGGCGCCCACGGCGGAGAGGGAGGCGAAGAAAACCGAGTGGTAGTAGGCCTCGCGCCCGACGTGCAACTCCCCCGGAATGGTCGCGAAGAGCGCCGTGAGGGCGCGCTCGAAACGAGGCCGGTCGCCGACGCGAAGGGCCGCCAGCATCACGGCAGCGCTGGTCAGCCCCGTTCCCTTTTCCGCGGTGCAGAAGCGGTCCAGCATCATGGAGAACCACGCCTCGCGAACCTCGGCGTTCGGGAAGCCCAGCGTGTAGGCAGGATAACTCACAGCCTTCACCGTGAGGTATCCGGACTGCCAGAGCAGCGGCACGGCGGCCGGCTGCATGATGTCGAAGAGCAGCGAAAGGTCCGAAGCCTCGATCCCCTCCAGGTCGCCCTCGGGCCGTTTGAGCTTCTCGGCCAGTTCCACCAGCATTCCCGGGGTGCCGCTGGCCCACCAGTAGTTGCCCAGTCTGCCCGTGCCCAGGCAATTGAGGATCGCCCAGGGGTTGTAGACCCGTTCGCCCTCGCCCCACCAGTAACCGTTGTAGCGGTCGCGCAGCGAGATCCAGGCGGCGGACTCGCCCATGCCGTTGCGGGCCGTCACCCGTTCGATATACGGCGCGAACGAACCGCGCAGTTCGGTTTCGGTGTAGCCGCAGAGCTCCGCCGCCACGCCCTCCAGCGTGAGATCGGTCATCTGGTTCAGTTCCGAGAAGATGCTCGTGCGCGTCATGCGCCCGATGCCGGTGATGAAGACCTTCTCGAGCTGCCCGTCGCAACCCTTCAGCGCACCGTAGAACGAGGCGAGCACGTCGCGCATCTTCCTGGCCATCGCCAGATCGCCGATATGGTCGTGCACCGGCTTCTCGTACTCGTCAACGATCACCACCACGCGCCTGCCGGTCTTGTTTAGAAGTCCTCGGAGCAGTTCGGGCAGCGCCTGCGGAGGGTTGGTTGCCTCGATCGCAATTCCATCCTGGGCGGCCCGGTTGCCTACCAGACGCAACAGACTTTCCTCGATGACCTCGGGGCTCGTGGTGGACGTCTCGGTCAGGCTCAGATGTACCACCGGGTTGGTTTTCGACCAATCCCACTGTGGCTCGATGGCAAGACCGGCGAACAGATCGCGGCGTCCCTCGTAGAGGCAGCGCATGGTCGAGCAGAGCAGCGACTTGCCGAACCGCCGAGGCCGGGCCAGGAAGAGATACTTTCCCGATGCCAGCAGTGCGGCCAGTTGCCGGGTCTTGTCCACATAGAGGTAGTTCGCTCCCGCTTCGCGCAGTGTAGCGAAGTCGCTGAGTCCCAGCGGGAGAGCAGGTAGTGCACCTTTCATGAAATAGAGGCTACGCCAGGGATGCCGCCGCCTCAAGACCAAACGAGGCCCAAAATTGCGTATTGAAGACTGTCGATTTCAAAGCCAGGTGTGGCCCCAATGGATACCGTCCCGACGATGCCGGGACGCATGTGCATTCATGCGACCACTATTCGTTCTTGCGCCAGCCAGTTGGCGCAAACAAGAAGTGGCGGGAGGCGTCTTGTCCGTGCACACTTTGGCTCTGTCTTTCGGTAATGTTCTTTTGCAAGTGAAGGGAAAGCTCCGTTCCATGAGAAAAGCGAGTGGGACATCAATGTTGGCGGTGGATCGGGATGTTCTGCGTGATCTGGCGCGGCGGGTCCGGGAGGCCGCGCAGTCACCGGAACAAGTGCGCCGCCGGGAGCAGGCGTTGGCCATCAACCGGTTGACGGCCGTGCGTCCGACGCGGGCCGTGATTCCCGAGGGGGCCTGGCCGGAGGTCCTTGATGAAACGTCGCTTCAGTGCGCGGACCCGACCTGTCGGCAGTGGGAGCGGGAACTGCGGCAACGGTTGATCCATCACGAGGTTTTCAAGGACGATACGCCGATTAGTGACCTGCTGCTGGTGGATGTTGTCGCACACCTGACCGATTGGGGGGTAGAGATTCCGACGCAGCAGGTCGAATCGCGCGGCAGCTACCACTGGGACCCGCCGCTCAAGAATCTCGACGCCGATCTGCTGCCGTTGAGAAAGCGCCGCTGGACCTGCGGTGAGGATGCCACGCGACAGCGGATGGACTGCGCGCGGGAGCTGTTCGGGAATCTATTGACCGTCGCCCCTCAGCGCCGGGGATTCTGGACGATGGGGTTGACGTGGGACGCGATCAAACTCTACGGCATGGAGCCCTTCATGATGGCGATGTATGACGATCCAGACGGGGTGCATCGGCTGATGGGGTTCCTGCGTGACGATCTGGCGGGGGTGATGGACGACATGGCTGCCGCCCGCGTGTTGCACTCGCGCAACAGCGTCGAGCATGTGGCCTCCGGCGGGGTCGGGTTGACCCACGATTTGCCGTCGGCCGATCCGCGAAGTCCCGACTACCGGTATCCGGTGGACTGGCGCGAACGCTGGGGATTTGCCGAGAGTCAGGAGACCGTCGGGGTTTCGCCGGACATGTTTACCGATTGAGTTCCGTGAGACGCTGGCCGTCGCAGGGAATTGCGTGCTGGAGTTCATTCTGAAGGACACGCATACGGTGCAGAACGAACCGTCGCGCTTCGCGCGCTTTGTTGCCATCGGGCGTGAAGAGATCGCCCGGCATTACGGGGATTGATAGGAACAGGTGTGATGGCAAGTGTCCAAGCAGACCGGCGATTGACGCGTGCGGCCGGGGGACGGACCTCGGAGGTGCGATTGACATAAATCGATGTACCTCGTAGGGTATAGGGCATGTCGATGACCGGAAACCCTGGGCGTGTCAGGCAGGCGGACATCGCGGCGGCCACCGGCGTTTCGCCCGCGACGGTCTGCGCGGTTCTCACCGGCCGGACGCAAGGCATCCATGTCGGCGCCGCGACCCGCCAACGCGTGCTGAACGCGGCGCGGCGGATGGATTACCGCCCCAACGCCGCCGCGCGACGGCTGCGCCTCGGGCAAAGCCATGTCGTGGGCCTGGTCGTTGACGACCTGGCCCTGCCGTTCCTGGCCACCCTCACCCAGGTCATCGTCTCGGAACTGCGCGCGGCCGGGTACGACTGTCTGCTGATGGATCAGGCGTGCGCCGCAAGCGCGGGTGTCTTCGCCGGGCATTGCCGCCAGACCCGCCACGAAGGCAAGGTCGATGCGTTCGTTCTGGTGGGCGCCAGCCGCGGACTGTCCGACGACGATATCCGCGCCATGACCCGCGAAGGAATCCCGATCGCACTCGTCGAGCGCCGTATCGCTGACGGGTCGGTTCCGTCCGTGACCGTCGACAACCAGGCCGGCGGCCGCATGGCGGTCGAGCACCTGGCGGCTCTCGGCCGACGGCGAATTGCCATGATCGCCGGGCCCGCCGGCAATGCCATGGCCGACGACCGAACCCGCGGCGCCCGCGCGGCCGCCCGTGTCGCCGGCATCCCCATGCCCCGCGCCGCAGGGGCGCGGGGCGACTGGAGCCTCGAATCCGGCCACGACGCCATGTTGCGCCTGCTCCCCTATGCGCCGGACGCGGTCTTCGCCGCCAATGACATGATGGCCATCGGCGCCATGGCTGCGCTGGACGAGGCCGGATTAGTCATCCCCGACCAAGTGGCGGTCGTCGGCTTCGACGACAGCCCGCCGGCGGGGTTCTGCCGCCCGCCCCTCACGACAATTCGGCAGCCGCCGGACCTGCTGGGCCGCGCGGCGGTCCAGCTTGTGCTGAACGCCATGGGGCGGCGGGAAGCGGCAACGCCGATGGCGCCGATCCTCCCAGCCCTGGTTGTCAGACGATCCACTCAACCCAACCCAACGGCACGAGCAGTGTCAACCCGACGAAAGAGCCGCACATGAAGAGCATCGTTCTCGCAAACGACTCCCTGCATCTCGAATTCGCCTCCGATACCGGCGCACTGGTCGGCTTTCGAGTGGTGAAGACCGGGTGGACTGTGCTGGATCGTCCTCACCTCGGCTTGTCCTTCAAGCTCATGGTGCCCTCCGGACGACGCCGCAACAACCCGGTGGACGGCGAGAAGCAGCGACTCAAGAGCGCCACCGTCGCGCCCGACGGCCGTTCCGTGCGGTTCGTGTGGGACGGCGTCACCAGTCTGCACGCCGGCAGGCTCGACATCCGCGTCGAGATGGACGTGCGTCTGGAATCCGACCGGGCCGTCTGGACCATGACCCTCGTCAACCGGTCCGACCTGGAGATTCCCGCGGCCTACGTCCCCTGCTTCGGCGACCTGCGGCATGCCCCGGATGCCGAGCGCCTCAAACTCATGCATGCGGGCTACACGAATCCCGGTGAAGTCGATCTCTGGCCGGCGTTCCACAACCAGCACGGTTACTTCGGCTTCGATCATCCGACGATTTCGCCGGGCGGCAACAAGGGCCATACGCCCATGACGCCGTTCTATCTGTTGCTGGACCAAAAACAGGGGCTCTTCATCGGCATTGACGAGCCGTCATGGGAACTCAGCGGGTGGCATGCCGAACTGCTGCCGGGCTGGGACCGCTCGATTGACCAGCGCCATCCCGCCGGCGACCGCATCAGCCGGCATGAGGTGCATATTCGTGCCGGCATGATTCACATGCCCTATGTCCAGCCCGGAGAAACACGCCGCCTCGTCCCCATCGCCATCGTCCCGTTCCAGGGCGATTGGCATGCGGGCATCGATGTGTACAAGCGTTCGCACATCAAACCCCCGGACGCCCAACCGCCCCGCTGGGTATCCGAACCCCACAGTTGGCTCCAAATCCACGTCAACAGCCCGGAAGGCGAAGCCCGCACCCGTTACGCGGACCTGGTGCCCCTGGCCCGCCAAATGGCCACACACGGCATCACCGGCATGCAGATCACCGGCTGGAACCTGGGCGGGCAGGACCAGGACAACCCCTGCCACGATACCGATCCCCTGCTGGGAACCTGGGATGAGTTTCTTGCCGCCATCCGTGAAATCAAGCGGATGGGCGTCAAGGTGATCCTCTTCACGAAGTACACCTGGGCCGATCAAGGCACCGCGGCGTTCCACGACACCTACCGGCGCATGGCCGTCACCGATCCCTATGGCGACTATCATGTGTATCCCGGTTACCGCTATCAGACGCCGATGCAGATGATGGACATCAATACCAAGCGCCTGATCCCGATGTGCTTCCTGAGCGAGGAGTACCTGAAGGTGTGCGAACGGGAGTTCCGGAAGACGCTCGACCTGGAGGCGGACGGATTCCTCTTCGACGAATGCCTGCACCACGGCCACACCAAACTCTGTTTCCATCCCGATCACGGACACCGCCGCGGCGCGCCGGTCTATGCCAACGACAACCACCTGATCGAGCGCTTCGAGGCCCTGTCCAAGCCGCTCAACCCGGACTACTGCTACGCCGGCGAAGCACTCTACGACTGGGAGTTCGCCAAGTACCACCTGTCGTACTTCCGGTCCGAAACCACCCATCACCTGCCTTGGCTGCGCTACACCCGCCCGCATGCCGCCATTGCCACCGCCGTGACCGGCTTCGACGACCGCGAGATGATCGCCCAGTGCCTGCTCTACCGCTACATCGTCAGTTACGAGCCGTTCAACTTCAAAGGCAGCCCCGAAGACTATCCCCTCACCCTCGAATACGGCAAGCGGATGGATGCCCTGCGCACCGAACTGCGCCGCTGGTTCTGGGACGGCGAATGCCGCGATACCCTCGGCGCGGCCGTGACCGCGGCCGACGGCAAGCCACACCGTCCTTACACCGTGTTCCGCCCGATGGACGGCGGCGCCCCCGGCGTCGCCATTGCCAACTACTCGGCCGACAAGGAAGCCGTCCTCTCCCTCGCCATCGATGGGCAGGATCTCAACACATACAAGTATCGCCTGATCGATGACCCGACCTGGACACCCGCCGTAGCGGGCGTCCGCATCCCCGCCCGCGGCGCCGCGGTCGTTGTTCCGGAGACATAGACCATGGCCGAATCCGTCCTGCTCGCAACGACGATCGCAACGGTCCCGTCCTTCGGCGACCCGGAGCCCTCGTTTATCGGCGGCGGACGGGTCGGCGCCGGCGGGCAGCCGGACGGCGCATGGGATTTCCTGATCGGGCCGACTTATTCCTCGCCGAACTTCCTTCACGAGGAACGCCTGTCCGTGGGGTGGCGCGGCGGCCGCAACCGCGCTGTCGCCCCGGCCATGTACCGGGCGGCCGGCAGCGGCCTTCTGTGCGGCCGGCAGCGGGTGGGCGACCTGGAAATCGAAGTGTGGGAGGTGGCGCCTTGGGGCGGCCAGGAGGTTCTGCGAATCGTGGCCGTGGTCAGCCGCGGAGCGGGCGTCGTGGCGGGCCTGCGCGTGCAGGCCTTCGTGCGCGCGCCGGGCAAACCCGCGATTCTCGACCAGGAACTGCGGATCGCCTTACCCCTCGGCACGCCCAGCTATGGCGGCGAATGCCCGAGCTGGGAGGACCGTTGCGCCCGCATCGCCTGGAACCGACCGGCCGCGCTCTGCGTTGATTACCGCGACAACGTCGGCGCCGGTTACCTGCTGACCTGCGAGCTGGGCGACCTGCCGCCCGGCGGCCGTGTGACGGCAGCCCTGATTCATCGAGTGGAGGCCGGTCCGACGTCCGACTCGGGGAACCTCGCCGTGGAGCCGGCGGCTCTTGTTGAGCGCGAATTGCAGGGCTGGCGGGCCTGGTTCGATCGCGCCGTGCCGGCCGTCGGCCAGGATCCACTGATCGAGTCCCAGTTGGCCTTCATCCGCATGCAGCAGTCTTATGACGGCGGCTTCATCGCCGGCGTGCGCCGGTATGCCTACAGCTACATCCGCGACATGCACGGCGCCTGCCGCGGCCTGATGGCGGCCGGATTCCTTGACGAAGCCTCCCGCGCCCTGGCCTGGATCGATCGCAAGGCCCGGCGCTTCGGCACCGTGGTCAACGCCAGCGAGATGGGCGCCGACGTGCGCGATTTTGTCGGCGGCCACAAAGGCACCGAGTTGCCCGCCTATTATCTTTTTCTCGCCGTGGGACTGTTGCGGCGCGGCCATGACGGCGCGGCCATCGATGCCTGCCGGGAGACCCTGGTCCAGGCCGCCGACGAGCAGATCGCGGTCAGCCGGTCCGACGGCTGGCGGTTCCGCTACAACGGCGACGAGACCGAGCGCTATGTCCCGGTGGTGGACGGCGCCAACTACCTGTTCAACAAGCCGGACTGGAGCAAGGAACGCGCCCTCTGGTCCATGCCCAGCCACGTCCTGGCCATGGCGTCGGTGACCGCTTTCGCGTGCGACCTGGCCCCGCGGTGGGGTCTTGACCCGGCGCCCTACCTGGCGGCAGTGGAGTCCTGGCGCGCGAGTTTTGCGCCGACGTTCCAGCCCGACGGACGCGCCGTGCCGGCCTGGACGGTGTTCCCCGACGGGTCGCTGCCGGCTTATCCCGTGCCCAATTACCTGCTCTTTGCCGCCTGGACCGATGCGCCTTTCCCCGCCGCCGACGTGCGCGCGTGTGTCGAAGCCGCCGAGTCCTGCCTGGACCCGGCGCGCGGACGGGTGCCGGTTTCGCCCGGTGCGGTCGAGGGCACGTGCGGCCACGACCTGGCCCTCTTGCTCTATGGCCTCAAGCGCATCGGCGCGGCCCCGGAGCGGGTGGCCCGGGTCGAGAAGCTCGTTCGCCAGAGCGGCTCGTTGCAGTGGTTCGGGATGGTCAACGAGTTCTACGGCCCGAATGGCACACCCAATCAACACAACCTGCGGCCCTTCGAGACGGGGCCGCTGATCGAAGCGCTGATCAAGGGCGGGGCGGGAGAGCGTGGCGCGTGGCGCGTGGCGCGTGACGCGTGACGGGTGTCGGAAGAGCGTGTCGCGTGTCGGGAGAGCGTGGCGCGTGTCGGGTGTCGAGAGAGCGTGGCGGGGGATGAGAGAGCGTGTATGAGTCGTAATCGTGTTGAGGACTTCGGACCGTATCAAGACGCCGTGCGCTTGTTCGACCACGTCGTTGAGGACATGCAGGCCTTACGGAACGACCCTCGTTGTTACCGACTGATAGGCCAGCAGGTGGGGAGCGCGGATTCCATTTGCGCGAATATCGATGAGGGGTTCGGGCGTTTGAGCAGAACCGAGTTCATCCGTTTCCTTGATATAGCACGTGGATCGGCACGCGAGACGTTGGGCCGTTACAAACGACTCAAACACTGGCTCTCTGCCGAAGCGATTGCGGCCAGAGTGGACCTCGCCGACAAGATCGTCGCTCGACTGACCAAGTCCATAGAAACACTGCGGGCAAACAACGCCACTCGCCAACCACCCAGTGTCCACGAGCCCAAACCCACATACGAAACCCCCGCAGAGTCGCCTTGCATAACCGATGAGGTCATGACTGCTTGAACTCCACGCTCTCCCGACACGCGACACGCGACACGCTCTCCCGACACGCGACACGCGACACGCGCCACGCCCTCCCGCCACGCGTCACGCGACACGCTCCCCCACCACGCGACACGCTCTCCCGACACACGCCACGCCCTCCCGCCACGCGACACGCGACACGCTCTCCCGCCACGCGACACGCGACACGCTCTCCCGACACGCGCCACGCCCTCCCACCACGCGACACGCGACACGCTCTCCCGACACGCGACACGCGACACGCTCTCCCGACACGCGCCACGCTCTCCCGCCACGCGACACGCTCCCCCACCACGCGACACGCGTCACGCGTCACGCTCCCCCACCACGCGACACGCGACACGCGACACGTTAACTCAACGAAAAAGAAGGGAACAGGAGCACTACACATGAAAGCATCCAAACTCATCCGCGAAACGTTCGAACAAGGCCAGGGCATCCTGCAACTGATGCCGGTCTTCGTCCCGCGCCGGTTCTCGGCACCCGGCCGCCGACTGCGCCTGCATCCCGATGATTACTTCGCGCTCGGCACCAACCGCGGCGCGATCAAGGAACGCTGGTTTGCCTCGGTGATCAACTGCATGAACGGCCCGCTGGCGGCGAAGGACGAGGGGCTGTCCTACGTACTGCCTGAGGCCGGGCCGCGCAAGAAGTTCACACTCAGGGACGCGCAGGCGGAACTCGGCGCCGACCTGGTGGGCAAGGCGCTGCTGAAGAAATACGGCGGGTGGCCGATGTACTCCAAGTTCTTCGACTTCGGCGAGCCGCTGTTCCATCATCTGCACCTCGACTTCAAATCGGCGGCGCGGGTCGGCGCGCTCGGCAAACCCGAGGCCTACTACTTCCCGCCGCAGCTCAACAACCATCTCGGCACCTTCCCGGCCACCTACTTCGGCTTCGACCCCGATGTCACCAAGGCCCAGGTCAAGGAACGCCTGGCCGGTTACACCAAGGGCGACACCCGCATCACGGAATTGTCCCGCGCGTATCGCATCGTTCTCGGCTCAGGCTGGTACACGCCGCCCGGCGTGGTGCATGCGCCCGGCTCGGTGCTGACCTACGAGCCGCAGTGGAATGCCGACGTCAACTCGGTCTACGAGAACATCGCCGCCGGCGAGGTTTATCCCTACGAGTTCCTCGTCGAAAACTGTCCGAAGCCGAAAAAGACGGATCTCGATTACGTGATCTCGCTGATGGACTGGGACAAGAACGTGGATCCGCACTATGCGAAGCACTACGCGCGTCCGCCTCTGCGCTGCGCGCATTCGGACGACCGGCACGAGGAGAAGTGGATTTCCTACGCCAACCCCTACGTCGGCGCCAAGGAACTGACCGTGCAACCGGGCCAGACAGTCACCGTCAAGGATGGCGCGGCCTACGGCTGCATCGTCATCCAGGGCCACGGCACGCTCGGCGGGTTCCCGTGCGAGGCCGCCGGCACGCTGCGTTACGGCCAGCTCACCAATGACGAGTACTTCGTCAGCGAACCGGCGGCCAGGGCGGGAGTCGAAATCGCCTGCCACAGCCGGCACGAGCCCCTCGTGATCTTGAAACATTTCGGCCCCAACCACCCGGACATGCCAAAGGCGGCGGACCTGGGCCTCAGGGAATGAGACGAAAGGAATGAACGATGAGTAGGCAGAACTTCGAGCAGAAGAACGACGCGATCCGGAACCGGTTTGTCGAGTTGAGGAAGAAGCAGCCGGAACGTTTCAGGAACCGACTGAATCTGAGTTGGTCCAACTGGGGTTTCGGCATGGAGCCGCTGGCCGAGTCCGCCGCGCGGCTGGAGCGTGCGGGGATTACGTGGATCGAGCTGCACGGTAACCATTACGGGCCCGATCTCGGCTACCAGCCCGCCGCAACGCTGAAGATTCTCGGCGATCACGGCATCAAGGTCGCCGGCGTCTGCGGCATGTTCTCGCCGGACAACGATCTGTCCTCCAACCGTGCCACCCAGCGTCAGGCCGCGATCGATTATCTCAAGCGGGAAATTCCCTTCACCGCGGCGGTCGGCGGCGGCTACTTGCTGGTCGTACCCGGCGCGGTCGGCCGTCCCGGCAAGTACGACGACATGGAGTTTGCCCGTTCGGTCGAGACGCTGCGCCTCGCGGCCGGCCTGTTTGTCCAGCACGGGATCAAGGCCGCCGTCGAGCCGATCCGCGCCGCCGAGGTCAGCTTCTGCCACACCATCGCCGACGCGCAGGCCTACATCGCCGCGGCGAATCATCCCGGTGTGCAGCACATCAACGGCGACGTCTATCACATGCAGGTCGGCGAAGCGCACATCGGGGAGGCGATCGTCGCCGCCGGGGAACGGCTGACGAACCTGCATGTGGCCGACTCCAACCGCTGCGCCCTTGGCGAAGGCTCGCTCGATGTCGACACCCTGATCATGGCCCTGTACCTGATCGGGTACAATCGGCCGGGATGCTACGTGACGCCTGAACCTCTGGGCCCAGGCGGCGATCCCTACCCCGCGATGTACGGCAAGCCGGACGCCGCGCTGGTCGAACGGCTCGTCCAGCAAACCGCCCGCTATTTCCGCGACCGCGAAGACATGGTGCGAGGACTCTGACCGGAATGGCACCGGGGAGTTTTTGACCGAACGCCGACATGTGAAACCACCGAACGATTGTCCCGATGCGAAAAGGAATGAGGAATTCCGTGAATTTGTATCTTCATCCGGATGGCTTGATGGACGCTCCGTATGCCGAACAGGAGCTGGATGTCGCGTTGTACCGCGCGCCGACAGGTGCGCCGGCATGGCAGCAACGCGGAGCGGCGCATGGCGTTGCCCGTTGGCCCGACGGGCGGAGGTTGCGTATCGACGCATGCACACCGACCCTGTTGCGGTTGCGTTTTGGCGGGATGTCAACCGACTTCGGGCCGTCTCTAACGGAACGTCTGGGGCTGGTGACCGTGCCTGTCGGTCAACCCGGATTTGAATGCGGAGAAGATGCCGATGCGATTACGGCTTCGACCGCCGCTCTGCAGTTTTCCATGACAAAGCAAACCGGCGACTTCGCCGTACGTGACAGCACCGGCGCCGCGCTGGTCGAGTCCTTGGATGGCGGGTTGCGCTTTTCGTCCGCGGCGGGCGAGTACAGCGGCGAGCCGTATTTCTCGTTCTTTCGATTGGGCGACCAGCGGGTCTTCGGTTTTGGCGGCCGGGTTATGCCGCCCGACCGCACCGGAACCAGCGCCGATATCTTCGCGATGAAAGTGGGGGGGCACAAGGGCGACTACGGCGGATTTCCCATGCCGTTTTTCCTTTCAACCGCCGGATACGGCTTGTTCGTCAACAATCCATGGCCGCATCTGTATTTTGACATGGGCAGAACGATACCGGACCGCTGGTTCTTGCATAGTCCCGGCGGCGCGGCAGATATTTTTGTCATACACGGGCCCGAGTTTCCGGACATCGTCCGTCAGTTTTCCGAGCTGACCGGTCGGATTCCCACACCGAGCCGCTGGTGGCTGGGCTACTGGTGTTCGAGCATCGCGTTCAAACATGCCGATCAGATGATCGCGGACGCCGAGCGCATGCGGCGCGAGGGTTACCCGCTGGATGCGGTGGTGATGGACGGGGCATGGCGGGCGGGACCGGATTTTATCAAGAACTATGCCCAGTCGCATCAGTATGACAGCAACGACGTTGACTGGCATAAGGATTTCGGGAACGGCCCGGACATGGTCAAACGACTACAGGCGATGGGCGTAAAGACGGTCCTGCATCTCAATTCGCGCCTGTTCAAACCGGACACCGCCGCCAAGGGCTTGCAGGGGGGGGTACTGCGGCAGCAGGGCGATGAAGTGGTCGTGCGCGTCACCGATCGTCGCGCCGAAGCGTATTTCGAGACGCTGTTGGAGCCGCGCGTGCGTGAGGGAATCGGCATGTGGTGGCTTGATCATGGCGACCGGGTCTCGGGAGAGATTGCGCCGGGTGTGCCCTCGCGCATGCTCTTCGGAACGCTCTGGGCCAGGGCGGTACAACGGTCGTTCGGCAAGAGCGCCGGCATGACGCCACTGGCCCTGAGTCGAGGGGGCGGGATCGGCGCGCAGCGCTATGCCTTGCCGTGGCCGGGGGATACGCATTTCGGCATCGAGCGTTTTGCCGAGGACCTGTGGTTCGCGATGAATGCCGGCCTATGCGGGTTCCCGGTCGTCAGTGCCGATCTGGGCGGTTTCACGGTGATCAACAACCCGGTCCCAGGGGAAGAGGAAGCCGACGAACAGTGCTTCAGCGAAGAGAACGTATGTCGACGCATGATCCAGAGCATGTTTGTGCTACCCAACATGCGGATGCACGATGGGGGGAACACCGTGCCGAAGTATCCCTGGAACTGTCGTCCTTCACAGCGGTCACTGTATCGCGAAATGCTGGCGCTGCGTTACCGCCTGACCCCTTACTATTATTCCTACGCGCTACGCGCCGCCCGTTCCGGCGAGCCGATTGTGAGGCCGCTGGTATATCGTTACCGGCGCGACCCGCGAGTCTGGACGATAGACGATCAGGCGATGATTGGCGACTGGCTGATGGTCGCGCCGGTGGTGACCCGCGGCGTACGTGCGCGGCACGTGTATCTGCCCGAGGGGGACTGGTACAACTACTGGACGGATGAGCGTTTGCGTGGACCGCTCGCGATAGAGGCGCCTGCGCCGTTGCATGAATTGTCCGGGCTGCCGTTGTTCGTAGCCGCCGGAGCGCTGATTGCCTCGCAACCGGAAATCCACTACCTGCCGGACGACATTCCAGCCTCCCTGATTCTGGATGTCTATCCCGGCGGCGATTCATGTTTCGAATTGAACGAATCAGCCGCGATTATCAATCGCTTCGAATGCTCACAGCGCGCGTCCGGGGCATGTGAGGTGCGCTATGAGAATACGGGCGATTTTGCGCGCTCCTACACCATCAGGCTGCACGGGCGTCAGGAGCCGCCCCGCGTCAGCATAAACGGGGCAAGTGACGACCGGCGTTACTCGCACTGGGATGCCGCGCGGCGGATCGCGAGTGTGCGGATCGATGTCGCGCCTGACCAGTCGGGGGTGATTGAATTTGCGTAGCGCTTCACCGATCCGAACCACCCGAGCCGTTGCGTTCGCCCTCTTTCGGACGCTTCCCCGGTCTGTCCGCTACTTGTGGAGCAGTTCCTTCACATGCGCCACGTAGGCGGCCGCTCCGCCGGGCCGATAGCCGGTCTCGGCCAGAACGCGCCCCTCGGCGTCGACCAGAAGCACGGACGGGAAGCCACGTACACCATACTTCTCCGCGAGTTCCTTGTTCTGCGTCGCGGTGTTCGCCGGCAGCTCCTTCGTTTTCGGGAAGTCCGCCAGGAAAAGCACCAGGTTGTCCTTGGCATATGCCGCGAACGCCTCCTTGGAGAAGACCTCACGGTCGAGTTTGATACACCAACCACACCAGTCGGACCCCGAGAAATCCATCAGGATCGGCTTCTTCTGCTCGGTCGCCAGCCGTTTGGCCTCGCCGAAATCGGTAAGCCATGTCGCCCCCGTCGTCGCCGCCGGTTCATCCGCGGCCCCGCCACACCCCGCCATCAGCGCAACCAACATCGTCAGCATCGTCATCCGTTTAATCTTCATCGCTTCCTCCTCATTTCCATACGTTCTGGACGCTTGAATCGTGCCAAGGTTGTCAGCGCATGTCAACATGCCATAGGTTGCTGGAATCGAATAGGTTGCGCCGTCAAACGGCAAGCAGGGCACGCCTGATCAACCGATTCCACAGCGTTGTCGCCGGCGTCGCGAGACATCCGGACAATCGTGAAACAAGATGGCGATCGAAGGCTATGCGTGAGCGTCAACCCGCATCCGCGCAAGGAGTTGCTCGATGCGGTGGCGCGGCGGCACGTGCGATCCGGCCAGCTCGACGGCGGCGCTGCCGGCCGCCACCGCGTGGGCGGCGGCCTCTGGCGTCAGCGTTCCGGCCGCGAAGAAATGGTGACAGAACTCCCCGAGCATCACATCGCCGGCCGCGGTCGTATCCACCGTCTGCACGGCGGGCGCCGCACAGAACAGGAGATGGCCATCGTGTGCGAACCATGCGCCGCGGGCGCCGTCGGACAGCACCACGGTCATCCCGGTCGCCGCCAGCGACCGCAACACGCGTTGGATCGCGCGGTCATCCGGCAGGGGTTCGCCAACCAACGCCTCGCATTCCTCGCGATTGGGCTTGATCATATCCGGTTGCGCGCCGACGGCGGCCGCCAACGCAGGACCGGATGTGTCCACGACGACCCGTTTCCCGCGCGCCTTCAGACGTTGCACCAGCGATGGATAGGTCGATACGGGCCACTGTTCGGGCAGGGAACCGCTGACCACCACGATATCGGCGGCGGCGACGGCATCGATGCATCGGTTCAGCAGACTGTCGGAGAACGCCAGTTCCGGGAACGCCGCGCGGTTGACCTTCAGTTCACGGCTGCCGTCGGTAATCATGAGGTTCGCGCGCGTCGCGTGCGCCACGGTAACGAACGCGAACGCGATCCCGCGCTCGGCGCAGTACCGTCGGTAGTCGTCGGCGACGTCCTGACCGAGGAGTCCGGCGACGCATGCCGGCGAGCCGCACGCGGCAAGCTGCTTCGCGACGTTCAACCCCTTGCCGCCCGGCACCCGCGTCTCCCCGCACGCGCGCACCACGCCGCCCAGCGCCAGCGGCCCCGTCACGCGGATCGTACAGTCAACCGCCGGCGACAGCGTCACCGTCGCGAACCCGCATGCCTTGCTCACGCTCATGCTCGTGCCCTACCCGCCCCGCGCGCCGCCACGACGTCGCGCGGCCGCGCGTCCGACCCGGGCGACGGCGTCGTACCGTCCATGCGGTTGCACGTCGCACGTCGTCGCAGGCGGCCGCCGGTGCGCATTGTCTCCGTCGGTCCGCGCTATTCGGACAGCGCGGCCTGCGCGGCCGCGAGGCGTGCGATCGGCACGCGGTACGGACTGCAGGAAACGTAGCTGAGACCGACGTTGTGGCAGAAGGCCACGGACTTCGGGTCGCCGCCGTGTTCGCCGCAGATGCCGAGTTTGATGTCCGGACGCACTTCCTGTCCAAGCCGCACCGCGGTGGCGATGAGGCGACCGACGCCGCGCTGGTCCAGCACCTGGAACGGATCGTAGTCGTAGATGCCGGCTTTGACATAGTCGCCCAGGAACTTGCCCGCGTCGTCGCGCGAGAACCCGCAGCCCATCTGCGTGAGATCGTTCGTGCCGAAGCTGAAGAACTCCGCTTCCTGCGCGATCTCGTCGGCGGTGACCGCCGCGCGCGGCACTTCGATCATCGTTCCGATCATCACATGCAGCTTCGTCTTCTTCGCCTTCTCCACCTCGGCGATCGTGTCGACGATGATCTTCTTCTGAATCGTCAATTCCTTCACGTTGCCGACGAGCGGAACCATGACTTCGGGCTTCGAGCCCTTGACCATGACCGCGGCTTCGCACAGCGCGCGCACCTGCATGGCCGTCACTTCGGGATAGGTCATGCCAAGACGGCAGCCGCGGTGGCCGAGCATGGGGTTGAACTCATGCAGCGACTCGACCAGTTTGCGGACTTCCGCGGGTGTCGTGCCCATCTCCGTCGCCATGGCGTTCTGCCCGGCTTCGTCGTGCGGCAGGAACTCGTGCAGCGGCGGATCCAGCAGACGCACCGTGCAGGGGCGCCCCTTGAGCGCCTTGAAGATGCCCACGAAGTCCTTGCGCTGCAACGGGAGCAGCTCCTTGAGCGCCTGACGGTACTGCGCGATGGCCTTGACGGCGGCGAGGTCGGCGGCGCAGAGCTTGTCCAGGGCTTCGACGGTCGTCACGCCGTGCTTGTCCTTCAGCCGCTTCACCGTTTCCGCCACGAGGATCAGCCGGCGGAAGGAAACGATGCGGTCGCCTTCGAAGAACATGTGTTCGGTGCGGCAGAGCCCGATGCCCTCGGCGCCGAACTTGACCGCCACGGCGGCGTCGTGGGGCGTGTCCGCGTTCGTGCGCACCTTGAGGGTCCGGTACTTGTCGGCCAGCGCCATGATCATGCCGAAGGGTCCGGTCAACTGCGGGTCGACCGTATCGACCGCGCCCTGATAGACGGCTCCGGTGGAGCCGTTGAGGGAGATGTAGTCGCCTTCCTTGATCGTCACCGCGCCAACCGTGAATGTCCTGGCCTTGTAGTCGATCGACACATCGCCGGCGCCGGCCACGCAGCACTTGCCCATGCCACGCGCCACCACGGCCGCGTGCGAGGTCATCCCGCCCCGGGCCGTCAGAATGCCCTTCGCCACCGCCATGCCGCCGATATCCTCGGGGCTGGTTTCGATGCGGCACAGGATCACCGTCTTACCCGCCAGCGCCCAGCGCTCCGCCTCCTCGGCGGTGAATACCACCTGGCCGGCGGCGGCGCCCGGCGACGCGGGCAACCCGACCGCCAGCTTGACGGCCTTGTCTTCGGACGCCTTCACGAACACCGGGTGCAGCAACTGATCGAGCGAGGTCGGGTTGACGCGCATCACGGCTTCCTTCTCCGAGATGAGCCCTTCCTTGACCAGATCGGTCGCGATCTTCACGGCGGCCGCGGCCGTGCGCTTGCCGTTGCGCGTCTGCAACATGTACAGCGTACCGTCTTCGATCGTGAACTCCAGGTCCTGCATATCCCGGTAGTGCTTCTCGAGCTTGCGCCGGATCGCGTCGAGCTGCTTGAAGACCTTGGGCATCGCCTCTTCGAGCGACGGGTACTCGCGTTTGCGGATCTCCTCGGCGACGCCCTGCGACTTCGCCCAGGCCCGCGAGCCCTTGAGCGTGATCTGCTGGGGCGTGCGGATGCCGGCAACCACATCCTCGCCCTGCGCGTTGATCAGGTATTCGCCGTAGAAGAAGGCGTTTTCACCGGTGGACGGATCGCGCGTGAAGGCCACACCGGTGGCGGAATTGAGGCCGGAATTGCCGAACACCATCGCCTGCACGTTCACGGCCGTGCCGAGCAGGCCGCGGATATCGTTGAGCTGGCGGTACTTGATGGCGCGCGGGTTGTTCCACGATCCGAAGACGGCGTCGACGCCGGCCATGAGCTGCTCCATGGGGTCCGTGGGAAATTCCCGGCCGGTGTCGCGTTTGACGACCGCCTTGTAGCGCGCGATCACCTGTTTGAGGTCGTCGACGGTGAGCTGGGTGTCGAGTTTGACATTGCGGGCCGTCTTGACGGCCTGCAGCTCATGTTCGAAATCGTGGTGCGGAACGCCCATCACGACGTCGCCGAACATCTGCACGAAGCGGCGGTACGAGTCCATGACGAAGCGCTCGTTGCCGGTGCGGTCGATCATCGCCTGCACCGTCTCGGGGTTCAGCCCGAGGTTGAGCACCGTATCCATCATGCCGGGCATCGAAGCCGCCGCGCCGGAACGAACGGACAGCAGCAGCGGATTCGGCCCCTTGCCAAACGTCTTCCCGGTATCCTTCTGCAACTGCTTGAGCGCGACTTCGACCTGGCCCTTGATGGCCGCGAAGAGCTTGTCCCTGCCGATCGTGTAGTATTCGGCGCAGGCTTCCGTCGTGATGGTGAATCCGGGTGGCACCGGCATGCCCAGGTCGGCCATGTCGGCCAGATTGGCGCCCTTGCCGCCGAGGAGCGCTTTCATCGAGCCCTTGCCCTCGGTCTTCACACCGCCGAAGGAATACACATACTTCTTTGCCGTCGTCTTCTTCGCTGCCATGGATTGCTTCTCCTGTCATCAAGGGGTAAACCGACGCGATCCGTCACTGACCCTCACGCACCGGCGCACCGCGTTTTCCGTATGCGAACAAAGCGCTGGAGACTGTACCAGAGGACACCGCGAAGTCAACGCGGGGCTGACGACGGTCCACGCTCGGGGAAAGCGAACGACAACATCAGTGCGCCGCCGATATGAACCCGTATGCGTGTTCCCCACACTGCCCGGTGCAGTGAAACGAGGCAGACAGAGGCGCGCGACGCGTGCCGCCTACGGCGTGTCCGGAGCGGTGGTTGCGCTGTTTGTCGCCGTTGGTATGATGGTGATTCTCGGGTATCTTTGGCCGGGCACGCTGGTCGGCTATGCAAAGGAGATCACTAGCATCCCATAGGCTTTCCCGCGAGCTGGCACGATTCCCCCAACCACCG
>CAYYJS010000032.1:0-37589 GCA_964472315.1 uncultured Victivallales bacterium
GCTACCAGGAGATCCTCAGCGATCCCTCGTACAGCGGCCAGTTCGTGACGATGACGTACCCGGAAATCGGGAATACCGGCATCAACGCCGCGGATATGGAGTCGCGCGCCTTCTTCGCGAACGGCTTCATCGTGCATGCGATCAACGCCGACAGCAACTGGCGTTGCGAGATGTCGCTGCGCGAGGCGTTGACGGCGCGCGGCGTGCCCGCGATCGCGGGGGTCGATACGCGTGGCTTGACGGGCAGACTGCGCGATCGGGGGACCCTCAAGGGCTACCTGGCCGTCTGCGGCGACGTTTCGGAAGCGGAGGCGGTCCGGCGCGCCGCGGCCTGGTGCGGGCTGGACGGCCAGGACTACGCCTCGCGGGTGTCGTGCGAGGCCGCGTACGACTGGGATACGGATGGCGCGCGGACGCGGTCCTGGGGCATCGCGACCGAACTGCCGGCGACGGATAGGCGCATCGTGGCGTTCGATTTCGGCATCAAGTGGAATATTCTGCGCGGGTTGCGCCGTAGCGGCATGTCGGTTCGCGTCGTGCCCGCCCGTACGACGGCCGCGGACGTGCTGGCGCTCAAGCCGGACGGGGTGTTCCTCTCCAACGGCCCCGCCGACCCCGCGGCCGTGACCTACGCCGTGGACGCCGCGCGGGCGCTGATCGGCCGTGTGCCGGTGATGGGGATATGCCTCGGGCATCAGTTGCTGGGCCTGGCCATGGGGGGACGCACGTACCGTCTCAAATTCGGACACCACGGCATCAACCATCCCGTGATGGACCTCGCGACGCGTGCGGTGGAAATCACGTCCCAGAACCACAATTTCGCCGTCGATCCTGAATCGCTGCCGTCCGACCGTGTCGAGGTGACGCACGTCAATTTGAACGACGGCACGGTGGAAGGTCTGCGGAGCCGTACGGAGCCGGTCTTCTCGGTGCAGTACCATCCCGAGGCCGGTCCGGGACCGCACGATCCGTTCTATCTGTTCCAGCGGTTCCGCGAACTCATCGCGACATGGCGGTCGGGGTGATGCGTCTTTTCCGCGCGTGCGGGCGTGGGCGCCGGTCGGCGGCACGCCGGGTGGCGGGTGGTGGTTCGCGGGATGCGGCGGACATCCGAGTGCGGGCCTCAACGTGCGCGGTTGAGCACTTGGCTGGCCTCGACCTTGGTCAGGTACGCGAGGAGGCCTTGAGCGATGCCCTGGGCGATGTCGTGGCGGTAGGTTTCCGTGGCGAGTCTGGCCCGTTCTCCGCCGTTGGAGAGGAACCCGCATTCGACCAGCGTGGCCGGGCAATGCGCGGACCGCAGGACTTCGAAGCGCGCGCGTTTGAGACCGCGGTCCGGAGTCTGTGTCCGCCGCCGCAGCTCGCGGTGGATGTGCAGGCCCAGAAGCGTATTGGCGGCATCGGCCAGGTTCCCCCGGTAATGCGCAGCGTCAGGGCGCATCGAGCCGGTCGGCGGATACCCCGCGCAGGGCATGACGTAGGTTTCGATGCCGGAGGCGGCCTCGCGTTCGGCCTCGTTGACATGGATGCTGACGAACGCGTCGGCACCCCACCGGCGCGCCAGTTGCGTGCGTCGATCGAGCGTGAGCGTGCGGTCCTTGTCGCGTGTCAGGCGGACGGCGACACCGCACGCCCGGAGGGTCCCGGCGATGCGCCGGGCGATGTCCAGGACGATGTCCTTTTCAGGAGTCCCGTAGCCGGCGCCGGCGCCGGGATCGTCGCCGCCGTGTCCGGGATCCAGTACCACAAGCGTGGCGTCCTGATGACGCAGGACGTCGGATGCGCGCAGGCACGCCGAGATGACGGCGGTGTCGTCGGCGGATGCGACGGTCCACAGGCCGTTGGACGCGGACGCGGATGCGTTCAACCAGAGCAGGTCGCCATCGTAGATGAGTCTGCGGCTGTCGGCATGGAAAGTCAGCGTGGAGTAGGCGCTCTTCAGCGTCAGCGTGGCGTTCGTCTCGACCGGTGGCGGGAAGCCGAACCGACCGGCCAGTTCGTGCAGCGAAACGACATCGTTGGTCGCGGGCGCGACGGGAACCGGCGCCGCGTGCGCGGCGCCGGCAAGCAGGGCGATGAAACAGAGGGATCGACAGTCCATGCTCGCACTGTAGTGGAGTCCCTTCGTGGCGGCAATGCCCGTGTGGGCGACGATGAACTCTTGACGCGTTTTCACGTTGTGGTGTTAGATACGCAGACAAGACGGAGAGATACGCGATGACCGAATTGACACTGGAGAATGCCCCGCGTGGAGCCCGCGACATGTTCAACAAGGGGTTCTCGGCGCTGGAGCGCGGCAATCTGGACTATGCCATCGATCTTCTGACGCATGCCGTGGCGGAAGCGCCGGGGTTGGTGCGGGCATGGAAGTTTCTGCGGGCGGCCGAGATACGCCGCGTGCGGCAGCGGAAGACGGGGCACATCGGACGTGCCTTTTCCGATGCCGCCCGGATGCCTGGCTACGTCCGGGCCGGGTCGTTGCTCCGCAACGGCAAGGCCGAACGGGCTCTGCTGGTCGCCGAGAAGCTGCTGCGGGACGATCCCCTCAACATCCGGTATGTGAAGCTGTTCTGCGATATCGCGGTCGCGATGGAACTGCACAACGTCGCGATCCTGACGTTCGATGCGTTGCGCGAGAACGATCCCCGCGATCCCGAGGTGCTGGATGGGATCGGGTCTCTGTACCTGCGGGTGGGGAAGGCCCGCGAGGCCCGTGAGTGCTTCGAGCAGCTCAGCGCCATTCGACCCAACGACGGCGAGGTGCTGAAGAAGTTGAAGGACGCCATGGCTCTGGACACCATGGGTGGGTGGGACTCGGCGGCTGAGCGTGGCGCTACGTTCCATGAGATGCTCAAGGACGAAGAAGAAGCCGTCAAACTCGAGCGGCAGAACAAGTTCGTGCGGTCGGAGCGTGACGCGGATGCCCTGATCGAAGACCTGCGCGGCCAGATCGTCAATGAACCCAAGAACGTCAACCACTACCGGCAACTGTCCAAGTTGCTGGTCGAAATGGAGCGCTTTGACGAGGCCGCCAAGACGCTGCGTCAGGCCGTCGATCTCAATCCCGGCGACTCCGAGCTTGACGTGGCGCTGAGTCGGGTGCGCACGCAACACTACGAACACATCGTGGCGAAGGCGCGCGAATCGGGCGACGAGGCCGCGGTGCGGACGGCCGAACACGACCTGACGCACTTCGTCTTCGAGGACCTGCAGAGTCGCGTCGAGCGTTATCCGAACGACCTCGGGTTGCGGTTCGACTGGGGACGCACGCTGTTCCAGAACGACTACTTCAACGAGGCGATTCAGCAGTTCCAGATGGCCCAGCGGAACCCCCGGCACCACGTGCGTGCGCTCTACTACATGGGGCTGTGTTTCAAGGCCAAAGGGCAGTACGACATGGCGATCGGGCAGATGGAGGCCGCCGGCGCCGACCTCACGGGTATGGACTTGGTGAAGAAGGACATTCTCTACGAGCTGGGCGTGCTGCACGAATTGAGCGGCGACAAGGCGAAGGCCGGTGGCTACTTCAAGCAGATCTACCAAGCCGATATCGGCTACCGCGACGTAGCCGAGAAAGTCGAGAAGGTCTACACCTGATCGGACGGGGGCACGGGCCACTTGCCCTGCGACGCATTCTGCACGATCTCGCGCGTGTCGGCGGGGAAATCGTTGCGCAGCAACCACTCGATGAATCGCGGCTCGCGGGCGACCAGTTCGCGGAGAAGGGTGCCGGCGTTGCGTCCGAAATTGACCACGATCTCGCCGTTCTGCCACTTCAGCTTTCCCGTCCGGTCGGCCCAGGCGGGGTCATGCGGGTTGCAGAGCGCATCGAGCGCGACAATATCCCGCGGCAAGTCGCGATAGCGTTGGAACTGGCCTTGGAAGACCCGGATCGTGGCATCGACATCGGCGGCGGCCCCGTGCGCGTCGAGGTGCATCTCCCCGCAGTAGAAGGCCAGGGCCGCCGTCAGGTCCCGCGGCTCGCGGGTGTGAAAGATCCGTTGCGCGTCGATCACACGGCGCCCGTCGACATCGAATGTCCGACCCGCGCGCCGGAACTCCTCGACGAGCATGGGGATGTCGAAGCGCAGCAGGTTGTAGCCGCCGAAGTCGCAGCCGTCGAGCGCGGAGGCGATCTCGTCTGCCAGTTCCCCGAACGAGGGACACTTGGCGATATCGGCATCGCGGATGCCGTGAATCGCGGTTGCCTCGGGTGGAATCGGCATACCGGGGTTGATCCGGTAGGTGACATCGCGCCGGGCTCCATCCGGCATGACCCGCGCGACGGCCAGTTCGACGATGCGGTCCGAACGCGGGCTGATGCCCGTCGCTTCGATGTCGAAGATGGCCAGGGGACGCTCCAGTTTCCAGTAATACACGGTCGTTTTTCTCCGAAGTTAGCCGTTGACATTAGCGGACGGCTTCGGGAGACTGTAGGCCCATTTGTAGGACGAATACGAGGAGAAATGCCATGTCGCAACATTCCAGTCTGAAATCCGCGAGCAAGATTGCCTCCAAACGCAATGTTCTGAAGCGCTACGAGCGCATCAACATCCTGCAGGCACAAGGCAAATGGAAGGCGGGCAACCGTGGTCTCGGTCTGCCAAAAACCAAAGCCGGTGAGTAAACGTCGCGACCGTATCGGTCTCGGGGAGGGCTCCATGTTGCGTAGTCGACTGGCCGTGCTCCTCATCGGATTGCTCATGCCGTTGGCTGGCACGGGTGAGACCGGGACACGCCTGCACATCCAGGCGGATGGTGTCGATCTGCTGGCGGCCGCCGAAGCCGATGCCGAGAGCGTCGGGCAGGTTTCCCGGGGAGACGTGGTCGTCGCGACCGGCGTCGAAGAAGGCAACTGGGTACAAATCGAGGCGCCGGTATCGGCGGCGGTGTTCGTCTACGGCGAACTGATCCGGGATAACGTTGTCGCGGTCAATTCCGTAAAGGTTCGCGCGGGCCCGGGCATCGGCTATCGGTCGGTCGGCGATGTAGCGAAGGGCGCGGCCGTGGTGGCGCGGGGACAGAAGGGCGATTGGATCCAGATCGCGCCTCCGGCCTCGGTGCGGCTCTGGATCAAACGCGACCATGTCGGGAAGCGCGGGCTGGTGCCTGCCGTCCCGCCGCCGGTCATGGATGAGCCCGCGCCGGAAGTTCACGAACCGATCGAGCCGCCGATGCGCACGGCGGCGGTTGCGGATCCCGTAACCGCGCCGCCGCTTCCGCCCGCTCCGGCCAAACCCGTCGTCGCCGCTCCACCGTCAGCCCCCGGAAAGTCAACCGGCGTGCCGGGCATCGCAGCGCCCGTGAAGGTGGGGCCGACGGTGGCGCCCCGCGAACCAGGCACGTCCGAGCAGTGGGTAGCGCCGCCCGAGCGGCCCTTCCAGCCCGTCGCGCAACCTCTGGTTCCCGTCCTGCGACCGGTTGTCGACACGGAGGATGCGGCTACCGCTTCAGGTCCCGCGCGTGTGCCCCGTGGACTGGCCCTGGTTGCGGGCGCACCGCAGGGAGCCCCCGTCACCATGTCGGGCGAGTTGCGTCCGGCCGGGCTGGCGATCTTCCGTCCCAGCGCCTACCGGTTGGTCGATCCCCTGGCGCCTGGGCCCGCCCGGACCGTCTGCTATGTGACCGGCGGCGCGGCCCTCGGCAAGGCTGTGGGAAGGCGCGTCTCGATCACGGGGCGCAAGTACTGGGTTCAGGGCGTGCGCGCCCCGGTGGTCGTCGCCGACAGCCTCAGATAGCTTCCAGCCTTTGTCGCACGGCCTCGATGACGAAATCGGGCGTCGATGCTCCGGCCGTCAGTCCGACGCAGGCAAACCGCGCGAAGTCGGTGTCGCGTATCTGATCGGCCGTCTGGATGTGGAAGGTGGGGCGGTGTCTGCCGGCATGCTCGACCAACCGCAGCGTGTTGGCGCTGTGGGCGCCGCCGACAACGACGATCGCGTCCGCCTGCCGCATCAGTTCGAGCAGTTCGCGCTGCCGGTTCCGCGTTGCCTTGCAGATGGTGTCGAGCACCTTGATGTCCCCGAACCGCGCATGCATGGCCGTGGCGATCCGGCTGTACGAATCCGGAAACTGCGTGGACTGCGAGACGAGACACACACGCTTCAGATCGGGCAGTGCGGGCACATCGTCGATATCCGCGACGACGTAGCCCCTGTCGCCGGCGAACCCCAGCAGGCCGGCAACCTCGGCGTGTTCCCGGTCGCCGAAGATGACGATGCTGTAACCCTCCCGGACGTGGCTCTTGATCGCGCCCTGAATGCGTGCGACGTCGGGGCACGTGGCATCGACGAGCGTCGTATCGATGGCGCGCAGGAATCGGCGCCGTTCCGGCGAAACGCCATGCGCGCGGATGACCAAAGTGGCGCCGGCGGCCACGCTGGGGTCGGTAGTCTCCTGGATGCCCTGTTGACGCAGTTCCGACATCATCTCGTTGTTGTGGATCAGCGGCCCGTCGGTGTAGATGGGGCACCGGGTCGATTCGCTTCGCGACAGCGTCTTCACCCGGTCCACGGCCCGACGCACGCCCCAACAGAATCCGGCCGACTTTGCCACCAGCACTCGCATGCCCGGACTATAGTACGCCACCCCGCACGTCGCCAGTCCGTAGTTACCCTGCGCGGGGGTTGTCCCGTGCGGCAGGCCGTGCTATAGACATGCCCACACGTGAATGACAACGCCCAGTCTTGCGAAAGCGACCGCCCGATGCCCGACGGGGGTGTTCCAGAGCCTCGCGGCGTACCGGCGGTCCGGCGGTTGATGATTGCCGGTCTGGCGTGCTTTGTCTTCGGTGCCGCCTTTTTCCATGTATGCGGGGTGGACATCGGCTTCCACATTCGCACGGGCGCACACATCCTGGAAACCGGTGCGATTCCTTGTCGGAATACGTTCTCGTTCACGCAACCGGACGAGCCCTGGCTGTGTCAGCAATGGTGGCCCGGCGTCCTGTTGTACGCGATCTACACGGCAGCCGGTATCGCCGGGCTGATCGTGGCGAAAGCGCTCATGGCGGTTGCGATGTTTATGGTCGCCGCGTTGGGTTCCGGCGATGGGCATCGGCGCGGCGCGGCACCGCATGGTTGGGCCGACCTCCTGTGCGCCCTCGCGGCGTGCACGGCCGCGGTGGCGCTGGCCCGTGTGCGGTTCTTCGTCCGTCCGTTCATGCTGTCGGGCATCTTTTTCGCGGTGCTGACGGCACTGGACCGCCGTTACGCACGGGCATGGCCATGGCATGCCGTCGGCGTGCCCGTCCTCATGGCCGGTTGGGCCAATACCCACGCCGGCGTCATGTATGGGTACGTTCTTCTGGGTGTGCTCGCCTCCCTGGCGGCGCTGCGTTTTGCCAGGGCCTGCGTCAGGGGTGACCGCACGCGCGACGCGGCCGCATACGCTTGGTGTCGGCGCGAATTGGTTCAGCGCGTTGTCGGGGTGGGGGGCGGCATCGTCCTGTCGGCGGTGTCGGTCCAGCTCATCAACCCGTCGGGCGCGCGGGTTCTGCTGCTGCCGCTGACCTACTTTTTCGATCCGTTCTGGCACGGCCTGATCCTCGAATTCCGGAGCATGACCTGGAGTCAGGACCCCGGATTCTTCGTGGCGCTGGCCGTGTTGGCGGGGTTGACGCTTGCCGCGCGGGGCTCGATCGATATCGACCTCGGCGTGACCTGCCTGATTTTTGCGGCCCTGACGTTGCGCTCGCAACGCTGTGTGTTGTTCTTCGCGCTCGCCGCCGTTCCGTATGCGGCGAGTCTCCTGCGGCCGTACGCGCGCCGTCTTGGCCCGCATGCCCTGGGTGCGGCGGCGGTATCGCTGGCCCTGCTCTGGGGGCTGCTGACCGGGCTCGTCTTCACGCGCGACCGCGTGCGTCCGTTTGGTGTCGGCATCGCCCATCCGCTGCACCCGCTCGGCGTCTACGCGTTCATGCGCGATGCGGTGGCGCCGCAGCCTGTGTTCAACAGCATGGCATACGGTGCGGGCATGTTGTGGTGGCTGTACCCGGACTTCCGTCCGTTCATCGACGGCCGGTGCGAGGCCTACTCCAAGGAGTTCTGGCGCGATGTCTACCGCCCGGTGGAAGGGGCCGATGCCCGTTGGCGCGCCGTGTTCGACGAGTACGGCATCACGGCGGCGTTGTTGTACACGGCGGACGACTCCGGTCGGCCGCGTCTGGCGTCGGCCCTGCGCGGCGATCCCGATTGGGCTTTGGTGGCGTTCGACGATTTCGCGCAGCTCTACCTCAAGCGCACGGCGGCGAACGCCGCGGCGATCGCCGCGCATGCGCATCGTGTCTTGTGTCCGGGAGCGTCGCTCGACCTATCCGATCCCGAACGTATCCGCGCCGCGCATGACGAAGCGCTTCGGGCGGTGGCGGTCGAGCCCGCGTGCTGCTATGCGCGTCTCTGTCTTGCACGTACGGAGTTCGCCTTGGAGCGCTGGGCGTCTGCCGCACGACACTTCGCGCGCTTCCTGGCCCATCCCGGCATCCAGGTCGGGGGCGCCATCCATCGCGACTATGGCTATGCGCTCTACCGGGCCGGCGCCGTGACGGATGCCGACCGGGTGCTGCGTCGGCTGGAGCGTGACCCCGAACACCGGGTGTTCGCACTTTACCTGCGCCATCGGATCGCGGCGGAACGCGGCGACACCCGCACGGCCGTGCGTCTGATTACGCTGGCCCATGCCGAGGGGAGCAACGATGTCGGCGTCGCCGCGGCGTACCGCGAGTGGGTAACCCGCCCATGAGGGGCGCATCCTCGTCTTAGGGCGACGCGCGGTCGTCATCGCCCGACGGGCGCAAGCCCCGTCGTGGCGCCTGCGTGCGGGTCGGGGGTGCGGGCGTCGTCCCCCGCTGTCACGAAATTCGTGACATTTCCGGCCATGTTGCCCATTATTCACGCCCATGCGGGGATTGTGCCCCGCGGCGGAGCGGGTGGTCCGTTGTGACGGAATGGCGGCGGAGGTATATGCGATGAAAATGGCATTGACGGCGTTCAGCGTTCGGTATCCGTGGGTCGTGATGGCCGCGGTGATCGGTCTCACGGGGATACTGGCGGCCCAGTTCCCCAAGGTGCATTTCGATAACGACCCGGAGAACATGCTGGCCGAGGACGAGCATGTGCGCCTGTACCACCACGAGGTCAAGGAAAAGTACGCGCTTTACGACTTCGTCATCGCCGGTATCGTGAACGAATCGCACCCGGACGGCGTCTTCAATACCGTCACGCTGTCCCGCATCCACACCCTCACCGCGCAGTTGCTGAGTCTGCGGCGGGGTGCCGACGGATTGCCCGAAGTCGCGAGCCCGCTTGCTGACGGGACGGCGGCGTTCCGCGCGGTCGATCTGGCGCCGCGCGGCGTGTGGGCCCGGGCGCTGGCGGTCGCCTTCCGGCACGACGCCAACCGCTTGTTCGGTCCGGACGGGGCCAGTGCCATCGTCGCGCGCGAGATCATCGGACCGAGCGTGGTCGACAATCTGCGCCAGGCCGAACTCGGTTCTCTCAAGCTCGAGTATCTGATGGAACAGCCGCCGCAGACGCGCGAAGAGGCGCTGCGGATTCGCGATGACGCCATGGATAACCCGTTGTACAACGGCACGCTGGTTTCGGAAGACGAGAAGGCCATCTGCCTCTACCTGCCGCTGCGGGACAAGTCGTTCAGCTACAACGTCGCCGCGCTCGTGCGGGCGTTGACCGCGGACTGGGACGGCGGCGACAAGGTGTACATCACGGGGCTGCCGGTCGCCGAGGATACCTTTGGCGTCGAGATGCTGGTCCAGATGGCAACCTCCGCGCCGTTGGCGGGTCTGGCGATTTTCGTGCTGCTCCTGCTGTTCTTCCGCCGCCTGTCGCTCATCGTCGCGCCGATGCTGGTCGCGGTGATCAGCGTGGTCTGCACCATGGGACTGCTGATCGGACGCGGGTACGATGTGCATATCATGAGTTCGATGATCGCGATTTTCCTGATGCCCATCGCCGTGACCGACTCCGTGCACATCCTGAGTGAGTTTTTCGACGCCTATCACCGGTTCGGCAACAAGCGCGAGACGCTGAAGCATGTCATCGGTCATCTATTCATGCCGATGCTGTACACCAGCCTGACGACCATCGCCGGCTTCGCCTCGCTGGCCACCACGCCGATCCCGCCTGTGCAGGTCTTTGGTCTGCACGTCGCCTTCGGGGTGACGCTGGCATGGGTGTTGACGGTAACCTTCGTGCCGGCCTACATCATGCTGTTCGTGCCCAGTCGGTCCCTGGACCGCGGCGGCGGCGCCGCGTGCGAGACGAAACCGTCGACATGGCTCGACCGCGGCCTTGAATGGCTTGGGCGGTTCGGGTATGTGCGCAGCAAGGCGATCCTTGTCGCCACGGCGCTGATCGTGGTCGTCTCCGCCATCGGGATCGGTCGCATCCGCGTCAATGACAACCCCGTGAAGTGGTTTACGCCCGACCACGCGATCCGCGTGGCCGACGATGTTCTCAACGCCCATTTCGGCGGCACCTACACGGCCTACCTGACCTTCAGCTCGCCGCGTCCGGAAGCGCTGGACTGCGACGCCAAGGCCACGGCGATCGGCGACGCGGTGCAAGCCCGGTTCGGCGCGGCGCTGCCGGCGGCGACGGCCCGTTTCATGGAGGCGCTCGCGCGCATGAAGCAACGGTACCGAAGTACGACCGGCGGCGACCTGCGGCAGTGTTTCGTGGACCTGGCGAACGAGGCGCGCAAAATCGACGAAGCGGCGCTCGATTCATGGAACCTGCTGGCCGATGCGGTCAACTACCTCGCCCCGGCCGGATTGACGATGGCGGGGCTGGAGGCGGCGATCGGCGGCGTCGCGGGCGTGGATGACGCCGATCGCGCGACGCTCGTGAAGCGCCTGCAGCCGCATGCGGCGCTTCAGGGCGAGGCGCTGCTTGCGAAGGCGCTGTCGGTTTGTGAGGAGTTCACGACGATTTCGTTTCGCGATTTTCTTTTCGGCATCGAGGCCGAATTGACCGCTCCGTTGTTCAAGCGTCCCGAGGTGCTCGCTTACATCAAGTCGCTGCAGGAACACATGCTGGCCCATCCGCAGGTGGGCAAGACCACGTCCGCGGTCGATGCGCTCCAGAAGGCGGCCTACGAGTTGAGCTACGTTGCGCCGCCGTCCGACGCCGGACCCGAAGAGCGGGCCGGTTACGAGGCCCGCAACCGTCAGCACCGTGCCATACCCGACACGGCCGCCGCGGTCGGACAGGTGTTCACGCAGCTCGAAGGGATGAAGAAGAAGGACAGTCTCTTTCACCTGGTCACGCGCGACTATCAGGAAGCGAACGTCTGGATTCAGCTCAAGAGCGGCGATAACACGCACATGCAGGGCGTCGTGGAGGATGTGCGACGCTATATCGCGTCGAATCCGCCGCCGGTCCCGTTGAACAGCGAGTGGGCCGGTCTGACCTACATCAACGTGGTCTGGCAGGACAAGATGGTACATGGAATGGTGGGTTCGCTGCTGAGCAGTTTCGTCGTCGTGCTCGTCATGATGGTCGTGCTGTTCCGGTCGGTCTGGTTCGGGATTCTGGCAATGGTTCCCCTCAGCGTGACCATCGCCTTCATTTACGGGCTGATTGGCATGGTCGGCAAGGACTACGACATGCCGGTGGCGGTGCTGTCGTCCCTGACGCTGGGTCTCAGTGTGGATTTCGCGATCCATTTCCTCGAGCGGGCGCGCGAGGTTGTGGCGCGGAAAGGCTCCTGGCAGGCGGCTTGCGGAGCGATGTTCAAGGAGCCGGCGGTCGCGATCAGCCGTAATGCCATCACCATATCCATCGGGTTCCTGCCGTTGCTGCTGGCGCCACTGGTGCCGTACAAGACGGTGGGCTTCTTCCTGGCCTCGATCATGGCGGTTTCCTGGGTAGCCACGCTGTTCATCCTGCCCGCCTGTCTGACCGTGTTGCAGCGAATCCTGTTCAAGACGGAGCGTATGGCTGAAGATCAGGCGTGTGGAACGAAAACCACCGAAACGAAAGGGGTGCAGGTATGAAGATCGGTAGCGTCACGGCGGCGGGTGTGGCGGTCGCGTTGTTGGCGGGTGGGCGGGTCGCAACGGCCAATCCGACGGTGGAGCAGATCGTCGAGAAGGCCAACGATGCGGCCTACTACGCGGGCAAGGACGGCCGCGCCGATGTGCGGATGGACATTTCCGACGGCAAGGGCGGTTCGCGGGTGCGCGAATTCGTGATTCTCAGGCTCAATGTCGCGGACAAGGACCAGAAGTTCTACGTCTACTTCAAGGAACCGGCCGATGTGCGCCGCATGGCCTACCTTGTCTGGAAGCGTGTCGGCAAGGACGACGACCGCTGGATGTGGCTGCCCGCGCTGAACCTGGTGAAACGCATTGCGCCGGGAGACAAGCGGACCAGTTTCGTCGGGTCCGATTTCGTCTATGAGGATGTCTCGGGCCGGAGCCTCGCCGCGGACGTGCACGAATTGGCGGAAACGACGGACACGCAGTACGTCCTACGCGCCACGCCGAAGGACGTCGGTTCGGTCGAATTCGCTTCCTACACGGTATGGATCGACAAGGAGACGTTTCTGCCGCGCAAGGCTGAGTATCTGGACCGCGGCGGCAAGTTGTATCGCCGGGTCGAGGCCACGAAGGTCGAGACCATTCAGGGTCACCCCACCGTCACGGAGTCCGTGGTTTCCGACCTCAACACGGGCGGCGCCACGACTAACACGTTTGCGGGCGTGGCTTACGATGTGGGCCTGAGCGAACAGATATTCGAAGAGCGCTTCCTGCGGCGGCCGCCGCGCGAAGTGCGGTGAGGCAAACGGGGACAGCGGAGAACGTACGTTGAGATCGAACATGGTGCAGACGTGTCGGACCGTGCTGACGGCGGGGGTGGTTGTGGCGCTGGGCATGCGCGCCGTTGGCGCGGATGCGACGCTCGGCGACACGGATATCGCGTTGCACGGCTTTCTGGACGGTCGCGCCGGCGTGCGCCTCGCGAACGATCCGTACCAGGATACGCTGGCGCTGGGCGAGGTCCGCGCGCAGGTCGATGTGAGCGCCGCCGGCGCGTCGACGACGTGGCGCGTACGCGCGGATCTTGTGTACGATGACGTCGTGGGTGGAGAGCGTATCGACCTCGAAACGGGGCGTGGGCTTCTCGATCTGCGTGAAGCGAACGTGCTGCTGTCGCCGTTGTCGTTCATGGACGTCAAAGCCGGGCGCCAGATTCTGACGTGGGGAACCGGCGACCTGCTCTTCATCAACGACCTGTTTCCGAAGGATTGGCAATCGTTCTTCACGGGCCGCGATGTCGAATACCTGAAGGCGCCCTCCGACGCGCTGTTCGTGAGTCTGTTTCCATCCTTCGCGAGCATCGATCTCGCGTACACGCCGCGGTTCGACGCGGACCGTCATATTCGCGGCGAACGGCTGTCGTACTGGAACCCGATGCTCGGACGACGGGTCGGGCAGGATGCGGAAATCGACCCGGTGAGGCCGGACGACTGGTTCGAGGATGACGAACTCGCGCTCCGTGTGTCGCGTACGCTCGGCGGCTACGAACTGGCGGCCTACGGCTATGACGGTTACTGGAAGAGCCCGGTCGGCTTCGATCCGGTCGCGGGGCGGGCGACGTTTCCGCGGCTGTCGGTCTACGGCGCCAGCGCCCGCGGAACGCTGGCCGGCGGCATCCTGAATCTGGAAGGTGGCTATTACGACTCGCGGGACGACCGGGGCGAACGCGCCGCGCTTGCACCCAACAGCGAAACGCGTGCGCTCGTCGGTTACGAACACGAGATCGTGCGCAACCTGACGGGGGCGGTACAGGCGTATCTGGAGCGCCTCGACGATTACCGCGCGTATCGCGCCGGTGTTCCCGCGGGGACGCCCATGCGGGACGAAGACCGCACCGTCTTGACGGCGCGGCTGACGCAACAACTCATGAACCAGAACCTCGTGCTCTCTCTTTTCGCATACTACTCCCCGTCGGACGCCGACGCGTATCTGCGTCCCGGGCTGACCTACAAGGCATCGGATGCGCTGCTGCTGACCGTCGGCGCCAACACGTTCCACGGTCGGGATGACCATACGTTCTTCGGGCAATTCGAGAAGAACAGCAACGTCTACGCGGGACTTCGGTACAGCTACTGATGGGAGCGGAGCGATCCCTCGCAAGGGTTTCCGCAATGGCTGCAACTGGCATGGGCGCGGGCCGTCGTGGTTACGAGCATCGAACTGACGTTTCCCGGCCAGGTGCGTTACGAGGTCCACGCCGAGCCGCCTTTCTACCGGTCGGCTCAGATGGCGACCGCCTATTCGATCGCGATGGATGCCGGCGTCGAGGGTGTGAACCGGGGCTTGACCGGAAAGACGCGGTTTTGTACATTATAGACATTAAAGGAGAAGTGACGTCATGACTACCCTGAGCATAGCCGAAGCCCGCAACGGACTTGCTGAAGCGATCAATCGTGTATCCTACGGGGGCGAGCGCGTTGTCTTCGCCCGCCGCGGGAAACCTGTTGCCGCTCTGGTATCGCCTGACGACCTGGCCTTGCTGCAACGCATCGAAGACGCCGAAGACATCCGGGCCGCTGCGAAGGTGTTGAAGGAATACGACCGCAACCCCGCCGCGTTCAAGACGCTTGACGAGTACAAGCGCGAGCGAAAGGCGGGGGCGTGAAGTATACCGTCCGCCTTGAACCGCGCACGCGCAAGGCGCTTGCCCGGCTGCCGGGCCACGTTCACGGTCGCGTCATGCGCAAGCTGGAAGCCCTTGAAGCCGAGCCGCGCCCGCCTGGCGTCGAGAAGTTGACCGGGCCGGAAGACCTTTACCGCGTCCGCGTGAGCGACTGGCGCATTGTGTATGCGATCCGCGATTGCGAGCTTGTCGTGATCGTCATTCGCATAGGGCACCGCCGGGAGGTGTACCGCTGACAACGCTTTGCCGCCGGGCCTCACCCATCGTTGACAGAGGGTTTTTGAATGGTAGAGGTGGGGGGACTCGAACCCACGACCCGCTGATTAAGAGTCAGCATCACAGGCCCGTAAAATAAGGGCTTTGCAGGAATGTTGTGGCTTATTGTGGTTTGAGTTGACAGACCGCCCGCCTTCCGAGTACGCTTTAGGACAGTGAAGAACCTAGGCGGACAACGAAAGGCGGACGGCATGAAAAACGGTATCACAACCAACGGTAGACGCAAGCGAGCATCGAAGGGCGCGGGGCGGCTGTACAAGCGCGATGCGGCCGGCAAGGAACACCCGGCAGACTGGACGGGGGCCGGCGCGTATTGGCTGGCCTACTCCATCACGAATCCCGACGGCGGCACCGGGCAGCGTGTCCGGACTGCGCTACGCGACGAACGCGGCGAAGCGATCACCGACAAAACGGCGGCCGAAGACGAACGCAAGCGCATACTGGCACCGTTCGCGGCCGGCACGCGGGTTGATGCTTTGCGGGCAATCAAGGCACGGCTGGCCGATGCCGTCGAGGAACATGCCGCCGCCGTCGAGGCCGTCGCCCCGGTTATGGCGCTGGGGGGCGCGTGGACGGCATTCATGGATCACCCGAACCGGCCGCAATGCAGCGAACGCACGCTTGACCAGTACGGCAGCGAGTTCAAGCGGTTCCAAGGATGGATGCGAACCCATCACCCCGATGTTGTGGCGCTGCGTGAGATCACCGACCAGCACGCCGTCGAATATGCGCAGGAACTGGATCGGGCGCAGGTGTCCGCGTCGACATTCAACCAGCATCGGAACTTTCTCGCGATGCTATGGCGCGTACTGCGTGACGACGCGCGGCTGGCGTCGAATCCCTGGGAACGTGTCACCCGCCGGAAGGGGCATAAGCTGGCCCGTCGCAAGCGCGCACTCGAACAGCACTCATATGACGCCGTACTGGCCGCCGCCGAATCTGACCCCGACATTCGAGACCTGTTTGTCATGCTGGCATACACTGGCCAGAGGCTCGTCGATGTGGTCAAGTTGATGTGGGGCAGCGTGGACTTTCAACGCGGCATCCTGACCATACACCCGGTCAAGACGGCGGCGCGCACCGGGAAGGCCGTCCACCCACCGCTGTTTCCGGCATCGCGCGAGGTACTGAACCGGCGGCAGGCCGACGGCAAACCGTTCAAGCTGGATCGTTTTGTCTTTCCCGACCTGGCCGCCGAATACGACCGAGACAACGGATCGGCACTGGTCAAGCGGATCGGCGCCGTTCTCCGCAAGGCCGGACTCGAAACCAGCACGACGAAACCAGGCACGGCGCGCGCGGCCGTCCAGTATGGAGCGCATTCATTCAGGCACTACTTCATCACGCAGGCCGCCGCCGCCCGCATGCCCGCCGCGATGGTGAAGCAGATCACCGGGCACAGTACAGACGACATGCTCGAACACTACCAGCACATCGGCGCGGAGTACGCCGTCGAGATGGCCCGGCGCATCGGCGGCACTACAGCCGCGGTACTCCCAGCACGCGAACCCCTGCCGACCTGGGCGCGGGAGTTGGTCGAAGGGATGACCGGTAAGACATGGCGGCCGGTCAAGGCGGCGCTGCTTGCCGGCGGCGCGTGATGGTGTCGGCCAAGGGGGGGCTTGGTGCAGTTGACTTCTAAATTAAAGCATCACGCGCGCGGGGGGGGGGAAGACACTTAAGATACCCCCCTTGTCTTTCCTACTGTCGTTCATGTCGTCCCGTCGTCACCGTCTTCCATCGTCGTCCGGTGTCGTTCACTGTCGTCCGCTTTCTACCCCTTATCCCACCGGAACACTGTCTTTCACCCCCTGACAACAGTGACGACACGAACGACAGTGACGACACTTTGCCAGGATTCAGGCCCGCCGGCCGCGCCCTCATTGGCCAGTCACGCCAGGACGAAGACCGTCCCTTCCCACTTCCCGAGTCCACGGGCAACCAACCTTTCCAAGTCCGCCTTGGCTTCTTCGGCGCTACTATACCGCCGCGTATGCGCCCGATGAAGATCCCGGACGCGGCAGCGATGCCCCTCCCTCCCGCGAATCCAGGCGACGTTCTCCCCGTCGCGTTTCTCCGCGAAGTTGGCCGCCGAAACGCCGTACATCCGCAAGGCTTCGGCCAGGAACCACTCGCCGAGTTTCACGGCCGCAACCATCGTCTCCTCGGTGACGGGCGCGGTCAGATCATCGCACCGGAAACTGGATTGCGTCAGCCCGTGCAACACCAAGGCCAGGCGGGGGATCATACCGCCGCGCGCCTTCGAGATGAATGCCGCCGACCTTTCGTCAGTGTCATTCGCCCTCAGAGACAGGCTGTCGAACGCGGCGACGTAGACACCCTTCGCCCGCGGTGAGAGTTCAATCACGTTCGCCGAATACTGGCCGGCGGTCTCCGTCTCGGTCGCGGCAAAGGGGAACGTGCGAAGTCGATTGACGGTCGCGCACCACGCCGTCTGGGCGTCGGGAGTGATCTCGTTTTCGGTCCACATCATGTTGCGTGATGGCGGGTTGACAACAAGAAGGCGGGGAAGCAGGCCGTTCGCAAACCGAGACGGGTTGCACACTTCGGCCATGACTGCCGGTTGAATGCCCCCCAGCACTGAGACGGCCGCCGCCGGAATGTCCGTTTCTTCTGAGTCGGTTTTGCGATCTTTCATGTATCTGTCAGCGTCCCACGCCTTCAACCAGAATTGCTCATCAGCCCCGCCGCCGGACTTGTAGGCGCCAAACCCCTTGAACCAGCCGGCCAACTCGTCCAGGAAACCGAGAAGCCCGCGCGGCGAGAGTGTCAGACGATGAATCACAGCTTCCGTCGTGGCATCGCCCACGATCATACGGTGTTGCGGATTCCGCAATAGCGTCTCGTCGGCTTCAGTTCTCGGGACGCTTCGTAATGGCTCGACGACATCCTTCATAGGCCCCGTCTTGTTCACGCCGGAGCGGGCGACAATGGCGCCCCACAGTGTTGGAGGCACGATGTACCTGCTCTTGAGACGCAGCCTGAAGGCGTTGCCCATCGCGGCACCCGCCACGACGAGCACAGGCAGAGCCACGAAAGACGGGTCAACGCAATGCGCCTCGGACACAAGCCGGACATAGTCGGCGATCTTTGGCGGGAAGCAGTCAACCGGGAACGGCACCCACTCGCCGACGGGCGATTCGATGGCATCCGACGTAGCGGTCGCGGGCATCGTCGGGCCGGACATGAGCCCGTCGGCCAAGGACATGCCTAACGCACGCAGGGCCGCGTCCCCGTCCCTCAACCCATACTCGTCGAGTAGCCACCCGGCCGGCTTATCGAAGGGGGTGTTCCGGGCCTGCGTCACCTTGCGATCGAAGTCCTTCCGGTCTGCTGGATTGCCAGGGTCCCACGGCGGCACACACCGGGGGTTGAACTCTGCCCACAGGAGTGACAGGGCGTCAGAATCAGATAGTTTGAACCCGACAACCATCGCGCGAGCGGCCCACAACAGGGCGTCGTGGCCGCCGTGCCCCTGAATGGCTGGGGCGCATTCGGCCAGGTACAGGCGAGCCCGTTCGACGATGTTGTCGACTTCGACCGGCGCGTGGGCCTCGGCCGTGATCGGCTTCGTGGCGTGCGCGGTCAGGTCGGGGGTCTCTTCCGCCGGCGCCGGGGTGCTATCACTGGCCTGCTGCAACCAGGGCAGAGCCGGGGCCGGGCGCTTCTCCAGTTCCGGGCGGAAGCAGTCCGGGAACTTCGCGAGTGGGATCTCGCCCGGGGCGGCGCCGGTCGCCCACTGATAGACCTTGCCGTTGGGATGGATCGACGGGGCGAGCATGATGTAATACCCGTCGGCGCGGATGTCGATGCCGTTGCGGAAGTTGTTCTTGTTCGTGGTCGGGGTGTCCGCCATGAACAGGAAGTGCGCCCCGCCGCGTGGCGAGTCTTGCCGCACGGTGGCCGGCATGTTCTCGCCGTCGAGTATCAGGTCGAGGGACTTCCAGCCGTCGACGCCCTTCTCGCCATCCACGTCGATGTCAACGACGTAGACGCCCGAGGCGGGGCCGCAAAGCAAGCCGATGTTGGCGTCAGGCCAACGCTCCCACCACGCTTTGATGGTGCGTGCGTCGATGGTGGCCTCGCGGCACCCGCTTCGCGTCAGTGGTATCTTCTGACCTGGACGGCAGGGGAAGACATGCCACCCGAGCCCGGCGTACATGAGCGCCGCTTCCGCAATCGTGCTATCACGCTGCATGGCGGTACCCTCCTGCGGCGATCTCCTCGCGGCAATCGTAGATGGCCAACGAAAGCTGCCTTACGCGAACGGCTCCCGAATGGCGAAGCACCCGCAGTGCGCCGCGCGTCGCGTCCAGGTAAGAGTTTCGGAAGGCTTGCTCCTGTTCGGGACTGAAGCCAGGCCCAGTGCGGGTGCGTACGTTCGGCGCGTCATACGGAAGCGGGCCGTTTTCGTAGGCATTCCAGTACGCAAGCATGTCGTCGCCGGGCTCTGGCGGGGGGAACCAACCAGCCGCCACGCTACCGGCCGCCCATCGGACGACGGCGCGCAGGTGGCGCGCCCGCTTGGTGGGCGTGTCGAGTTGAGCGCCCCCGTGGCCGACGGCGTGAAGCGCGTGATTCGCGGCTCGGAGTTGACCTCGCAGCACAGCATCGCCACGGATGAAGGCGAAGACTTGACGGTCGTCGTCTGTCGAAGTATCTTCCCGACAGTCACTCCCACCACGGACTTGACTTGAGGCCCGACGGTTGCTGCCGTCGGGTCTTGCGTTTTCAGTAGTCATTCGGACATCCCCTCTGTTGCCAGTCGGGTCGCCTGGTCGAGGTCAAACCGGATGCGCCGGGGGGATTGCCGAATCGCAGTCAGCCGGCCAGTGCGGGCATACCGAAACACGGTGCGGCTACATGTCCCAAGGATTTCGGCGGCCTGCTTTGCCGTGCCAAGTCTAGCCGTTGTCCGCTTCGGTGGCTTGCACGCCGCATGCACCCGTTCGAGGGTGTCCGCGTCCGCCTCCATCACCATCGCCAGGATCTCTCGCCTTACACTCTGCTCGTTCATGTGCCGCTCCTTCCATTGCCAGGCGAACCGTTGCCGGATGGCAACTACACAAGTGCGCCCTCTAACAGAAGGATGGGAAATGTGCGGTACAGCGCTTCGATGTGCGTTTCGATTACGCACTCGTCAGCAATATCGGGGGCATTTCGCGTGGACATGTGCGTTTCGGGCGTGCGAAAGCCCTGACGGAACTGTGCGTTACAGTTCCTCGTGGTATTTATGCGCGTCGGGCGGATTGGCCTTCTCGTTGAGGGCTTTCCTGCATGCATCGATCATGACACAGATCGTGCTGTTCTTGGCGGATCGCTTGATGTACCGGCTGACCGTGGTGTGTGCCTTGCCCACTCGCCTCGCAATTCTGGTGACCGTCAACAACTGACTATACGTCGCATCGTCGTGAAGCAGCCGCAGTTCATCGTGCAGAAATTCGATAGCGCGGGGCACCCATGCGCCGTTTTTGCGGGCCGTTCTGGCAACGGACTCCTGCTGTGGGGCATGCTTGCCTCGCGACCGGCCGGTGTCCGAATCCGCCCACCGCTCCCGCACGCGCCGCCACGCCCCTTCTATGGCCCGCATCTCACGCGGCCAGTCTGGCGGACCAAGGATGAGGCATGCCCACACCGTTTCGTCCAGTCCGTCACACGGTGGCTCGATGCGCAACAGTCCCGCCGCCTCAACGTCGCAAGGCGGCGCGGAATCAGCAACTGCGTTGACGGTAGCTACGAGCAAGGCGGCAGATTCGGCAAAGGTGGAGCCGTCGGGTTTCGGCTTTCGCCACGACGCCAAGACTTCCCGCTCCGCGTTGCGGTTCGCAAGCGTGTTCTCTCCCCGTTCGGGCACTGCGGCCTTCATGTCCTCAAGATTTTGCCGCGCGTCGTTCAGGAATGTGCGGCACTGCTCGATGACTGCGGCCTCACGGCCGCGTGCCAGCTCCGAGAAGTCAACGGCGATTTGCCAGAGCCAGTCAGGGATATGGTTTGTGTCTTTCACAGTGTCCCCCTCTGCGTCATGTCCCATGATAGCAGCGGGCCATGCCGCGATTCGGGAGCTACCCTAGGCCCGCTCAAGGCTATTCCGTGGCGGTCTCTTTCACAAGCATTTGCCGCGTGAAGATGCCAAATGCAACGACGCATGCGCTACAAACGTACAGTGCGTTACTGGAGATGTCCCAGAAATCGCGATCCAGAAGCGCGAGTGCCATGGCGGCCCCGCCGAGCAGAAGGACGAGCCCAGCAAAGACTACGGCGACTTGGCGCTTATACCTGGGTGCCACATAGGCTGCGATATACACGACCGAGGCGCCTCGGGTGATTCCTTCCGTGCCCATGAGTACGAGGCGCGCGAAGACCGACTCCATGGGAAGCCCGCAGTAGGCATACAATCCCCATCGCGTCGAACTCACACCCACTACATACGCCACGAAACTCCCGAGCAGCACAGCGGGGACAAGGACGATCCACCGGAGCACCGACAGTATCTTGGCACGTCTTTCCTGCTGGAATGCGCTGTCGGCGGCGGGTTTCCTCGTCGCGGGTACGTCATCACTCTCCGAAACCAACTCGGATTCGTCGCTTGCCGTGATCTCGCCCCCGAGATTCAGGAGTTCCTGCACGGTGTTCGCGATGGTGCAGAGCTCGGCACCCCTTTCGCCATCACCGTCGATATCGAAACACCATCCGGGCTCACTGTAGGCATCGCTCCCAAAACCACTGTTGCTCACCCCGCCAACGGAAATCTCGAATCGTTCGTCCGTGACGGTAAAGTCGACGGAACGGGACTCCCGATTATAGCGGTAACAGACCCCAAACGACACATCTGCACCCGGCGTGATGACCGGCATGCGCCCGAGAACCTGAACGGCCCGGCGGATGGCAGCCGAGTCCTGTCGGCTGATCCCTTCGTGCCGTAGTAGCAGGTGCGCCGAATCTAAAGCCACAGATATGGCATAGTCGTCTTCCTGTCTCAGATCAAACGTCGCCTCGTCCATGGTGTCTTTTCCTTTCGCAGGGGTTGCAGGAACCGTTTCGCGGGCGACTGTCGCCCACCCCACCAGCGCGAACTTACGCCCCATTGTGCCGTACTGTCAACCAGTTCAATGCGGCACAATGGGCCGTAATGAGAACTGCCACCAACGCGCACCTGAAGCGATTCGGGGGGAACGTCCGCCGTTTGAGGAATGAGGCCGGGGTAACTCAAGAGAAACTCGCCGAGCTGGCCGACCTGAACATCCGCACGGTGCAGAAGATCGAAGCCGGCCACACCAACATCCTCGTCACGACGGCGGCGCGGATTCAGAAGGCGCTTGCTTGCGACTGGGCGCGCCTGATGAAGATGTAGGCACTCGGCAGCGTCCCGGCGCCTACGCCGTCTCCAGCGCCGAGTCAGCACACTGCAAAGCAAAGGCCCCCGCCAATACGTTCTTCCCAAAGTGGCTCAAGGTGCTGTTCTTCTTCTGGCGTCCAGTTCGCGCCGACCTTCGGGCGATTCGGATCAAGTGGCCGCTCCGCCCGTGGCCGACTCCGCCGCTCCAGCGCCTCAAGCGCCACGAACAAGGCACGGACCGTATCGGCCTGCTGGTAGGGACTGCCCGCCGGGAAGGGAACCTTCCTTCTTGTGCGAACTGCGCCAATATGCAAACGTGAGCGATGGTTTGCGGCGTGGGAGATTGCCACGGCGCTATATGACGCCGGAAGCGTGGGCTTTACTGAGCGAGATAGCGGAGCACCTCGCAGGTAAGCACCGGCACGGTGCGCCGGTGGGTTCGGGCGGAAGAGGATTCCCGTTCACCGGGTGGGCCGGTTCTGGCGGTTCCAGGTATCGGAGATTGACGAATGGTTCCGGGCCGCAAGGCGGCCGGCGGGGCGGCAACAGTACCAGAGGGGAAGTGAGACGAGTATGGCGCAAGACACCCGGCATGTCCGGCTGGTGACGGAAAGGACGGTGGAGCACTTCCTCCAGCGTCTCTTTCTCCGTGACATGCCAGTCCGAAGCCTCTGCATGGTGTCGCCGTTCATCAACACGATGGAGGAGTGCCGGTACACCCTTGCCGATCTGTCCGCGAAGATCACACGCGAGCGCATCCCCACCTACGTTGTCACCCGGTCGCCGGTGGAACCGTGGCAGGAAGCGGCAATGGCGATTCTGGCCCAAAACGAGTGGGTCGAGGTCCGGTACAACAACTCGGTTCATGCGAAGGTCTACATCACAGCGGCCATGCAGGAGTCCGAGTCCTTCGCGCTTTTCGGGTCCGGCAACCTGACAGGCCGGTCCATCGAGGCCAATGTTGAAGTCGGCATGATCATCGTGGCCCAGGGGCAAGGCCGCCCTCTGGTCGAGGAACTCTACTACTGGGCGAACAACCGGTTGCGGATTTTGGAGGAGAGCAAACTGCATCAACCCATCAGGGCGAAAAGGAGAAGCGCATGAGTAACACATTCAAGGACTGGTTCTGTCTGAGCGGGCGTGAGACGTTCACGATTGACCCGAAGGTCAATCCCACGGACGCGCGTTTCTACTTTGGCCGGGATCCGTTGCGCGACCGCATGAAGAAACAGATCAGCCGGGCATTCATTGACCCGCAGGTTCCGAAGATGATGATCTACGGCGCCTACGGTTCAGGCAAGACGCAGACCCTTCACTATCTCGCCTACGAACTGGTCAACACCACGCCCAAAGCCTGCAAGGGAAAGCCCCACGTCGTACACCTGGACATCGAAGTCCAGAGCAAGTCCATGGCCGAGCTGTGGCACCTTCAGATGATGGAAGCCCTTGGCATGGCGACCGTGCAGGGGTGGCTTCAGGCCCTATTCTCCAAGTCCGCCAATTTCGAGCAGGAAGTCGAGAAACTGACGGGCGACCCCAACATCGCAATGGCGTTCAAGCAACTTCGCGGCGGCGGCGACCTGGCTTTCAACGCCTGGCGCTGGCTGACCGGCTCGAAACTCGCGCCAAAGGAACTCGTTGAAATCAAGGTGACGCGCAGCCTTGCCGATGTGGGTGTTGGCGACATGGTGTCCGCCCTCCAATCCATCGGCAACCTGGCGCGCGCCGTTGGCGCTTGCCTGATTTTCTTCATCGACGAGATGGAAGAACTCATCAACATCAAGCAGGGCGACGCGGCGGAATCCTGGCACCAGTACACGCGGAAACTCGCCGACAACTCGAACTCGTCTGTTGGTTTCGTCATCGGCTTCAAGGCCGTGACCGTGGACGAGGCCCCGAAGATGATTGTCCGCGAAGACATCCTTTCCCGGATTTCCCGCGCGAACATGGTCGAGTTGGAAACGCTGTCCGCGCCGGCCAACGTCAAGACGTTTGTCGAAGAGATGCTTTCCCATCTCATTGACCAGACGGCGGCCGACAAACTCATCAAAACCGAAAAGCTGCCGGCGGCGGTCTCGACGTATCCCTTCTCGGCTTCGGCGTTCGACTTGCTCTGCGACTACGCCTGCCAGGACGCGATCAAGTCCACGCCCCGGAACATCATCCGCACCATCAACGAGTGCGCCATCGCCGCATGGGACGGCCAGAAGATGATTATCGAAGACGACATCGTGAACGAAATTGCGCCCATCGTCTTCGGGTAAGAGAGGTAGGGTGTCCCGGTGAAGAAGTTCACAACACGTTCCAGAGTCTTCAAATCCTCCCCGGCCGAGTTCGGAATGCACGGCCGGTCGGCGGAAAGCTGGGTGTACCTTGGCCGACTTGCCGAGGCGGGACCGCTTACGGACGTGCGTTTTGACACCGGCATGGCGCACGTCATCGGTCTATTCGGCAAGCGCGGCTCCGGCAAGTCCTACACCCTGGGAACGCTGCTGGAAGGACTCTGCACGCAGGAGACCGACACGACCATCAGCGCCAACCCGAGAACCCGTGCCGTTCTGCTGTTCGACACCTTGGGCATCTTCCAATGGGTCAACATCGCGCTGAGCGAACAGAGCAAGAAAGAGACAATCCAAAATCAATTTGCGGCCCGACGCGGCTGGAGTATCAAGTCGGAACCGCTCGACGTTGCGATCTGGATTCCCAAGGGGAGCGCATCCGACAACACCCCTTCCACCCACAAGGAGTTCACCATCCGCTGTTCCGACTTCGCGGCAGAGGACTGGGGCTACCTACTCGGCCTGAACATCTATCAGGACCGCATGGGCCAACTTCTGAACGACGCCTTCATCAAGGTCACAACGGAAGGCTGGCACGACGGGACCAACTTCCACAAGGGGACCGAGTCCTACTCGCTCTCCGCCCTCATCAAATGCGTGGAAGCCGATTGCGACTTGACCACCACCTACGCCACCGAGACCCGGCGCGCGTTGCGCCAGCAACTTTGCACCTACGAGCGCAATCCGATCTTCGCCGACGACGGGACTTCCCTTCAAGACCTGCTTCAACCGGGCCGTATGAGTGTCATCGTGATGAACAAGATGTCCGATGAACTCCGCTTGATCGTCGTCGCCGCCTTTCTCCGGCGACTCATCGCGTCGCGCATCCGCGCGTCCGAAACGGAGAAACACCTGAAGTTGCTGGACAACCTGTCGCCGGCGGAACAGGCGAAACTGAAGGCGTCCCTGAAGGAAGCCGTCCCCCCGACCTGGGTGGCGATTGACGAAGCCCAGAACACCCTGCCATCCGAACGCGCAACTTCCGCAACGGACGTGATCGTCAAGTATGTGCGGGAAGGCCGCAACTACGGGCTTTCGTTTGTTGTCGCCACCCAACAACCCACTTCGATTGACCCCCGCATTCTGGCGCAAGTGGACACCCTCATTGCCCACAAACTCACCGTGCAGGGCGACCTTGACTACGTGAAGCGGAACATGAAGTCCAACATGCCCGACGAGGTGAAATACGCCAACGTCGTTCTCTCACTGGACGAGATTCTGCGCGGGCTGGACATCGGCCAAGCCTTGATTTCCAACACCGAAACGGACCGCGCCTTCATGCTGGACATCCGGCCCAGGGTCAGCGTCCACGGAGGGTTCTGACCGTGGGCGTCAAGATTCGGATTCTGAACTCCGCCAACCGGACGATGCAACGCGCCGGGTTCCTCAAACTCCTGTGCGCGCAGACTGCCCGCGTCGAGACGACCAACCTTCAAAGTCTCGGCAAGCACTTCGTGGACACCCTGCTCAAGCGCGTTCGTGTGACGCCGCCCTACTCGGAATCGCTCCGCGACTACGTGAAGGTCCGCCTCATGGACAAGACTTACCACGACCTGCGCAAAGTCGTTCTCACCGGCGACGGGGGCACGGCCCCGGCGGGGCTGGAGATTCAGGACCTCTACCTTTCTGACCGGAGCCTGCCCTCCAGCACCGGCAAACTGGTCGAAATGGACTGGCGGCGTTATCCGTATGTGGCAACCACCCTCGACCTGGTAAAGAGCGGCACCTACTCGGTTATGACTCGCGCCCTCGTTCTTCTGGCCGTCACGCCAAAGGAAGAAATCGCTGCCTTTGAGCAGTACGACGCCAAGAACAACCCCCTTCGGCTTTCTCCCCAACAGGCCGCCGTCTTGCTCTACTGCTTCATAGACAACGACGCCGAAATCATCTACCGCCTGTTCCACACCCTCGTTGCCCTCGATACCGAGACCTTTGACGAGCGCATCGCGGGCGACTTCCTGCCGCAGATCATCCGGGAATCGGCCAATTCCTTCCGCAACGCCGCCCTTCCCATCGAAGACCGGGAACGGCTGGGGGTGCTTGAGAAGATTGCGGGAAACATCGCCGAATGGAAGGGCAAACCCTACACCGGCAGCGGCTCGCGCGAGGAGTTCATCCGCGTGCGGCTCGAACCGTACTGCGACCTTGGCCTATTCGACAAACCGGACCGCCACCGCTTCGTCTACAAGGTTACGCCCGGCCTTCGCAAACTCATGACCAACTGGTACGGCCTGGACGCCACCGACGATTTCCTCGAAACCCGATTCTTCACCACGGTCGGCAGCCTGAACAAGTTGAAGGTCCGCGAAGCGACGGACGAGGAGGCCAAGGCCGCCATTCTCGACGCCGGCAAAGCCCTGAAAAGCACGCTGGGCTACAGTCCGATAACGGACGTGGGGCTTCTCGCCGGGATTCGCCTGCTCTTTCAGCAGAAGCGCATCCTGGAGTTGTCTCGGACCCGCACCCTTCTCCGCGCCTGGCAGAAGGAGGCCCCGACGGTAGTACGCTTCACCGTGGACCGCATGGGCGCGCTTGCCTACGTGAAGTTCATACCGGGGCCACCCTCAGGCACGGGGAAGAGCGCATGAAAACGGTTCTCTCGGACATTTTCAGCCGGACTCTAGCCCCGTTGGCTGATGAAACCCACGCCTGCCTATGCCTTGACCAACTCAGTGCCGTCGAGGATCAACAGACCCTCAAGGCTCCCACCGGCACGGCACTCATACTCGGGATAGAGGACACCAAGCGGGAACCCGTCGCCCTGTTCTGCATCGCCGCGCCGACGCTCTCCCCGGACCATCCCGGCCTGCTTGCCATGATCGTCCGACGCGCCCAAGCGTACAAGGCGCCGTACTTCATCACCTGGACCCTACGGGATGCCGTTCTCTGGAAGACCCCCAAGCCCGGCACCCCGGCCCAAAAATCCCACTTGGAGAAGATTCGGGACTACGAGGACAACTACGCCATCGCCCAGGACGGTGGCGGCCAAGTCTTTGACGAACCCCTCCGCCTTCGCATCCTCGAAAGAGGCCGGAAGATACTGGGCGACGTGGAATGCCTCTTCAAGAATCAGGCCCTCGAACTGGTGCGCATTGACGCCACCTACTTCGTGCAAAGCCTGCTGGACTCCGTCCATGCCCTCTTGCCGATGGTCACGGACTCCCTCCACATGCGGCTTGAAACCGACTTGGATCTCCGGGCCAAGTTCAACGCCTGGGCCATCACGCAAGGCATTGCCGGCGACTACAAAGACCGCGACTACGCCCTCGCCATCGCCCGGCAGATCATCTACCGGCTGCTCGGCAAGATTCTGTTCTACCAAGGATTGCGCCGCGCCGCCCGCCAACTCCCGGCCCTGAAACTCGACGACGTTGACCCCTCCCAGGTTCTCCCGATCCTTCGCCGCGCCTTTGCCGAAGCCCTGAAGGTGGACTACCACGCCGTCTTTTCCGAAGACCTGCCCGACACGCTCTCCTGGCCCGGCGAGGCCGCCAAGCGGCTCGCCGCCCTCATTCACGACTTCAACACCCGCGACTTCTCCAGTCTGCCCCAGGACGTTGTCGGCACCGTTTTTGAACGCCTCATCCCGCCCGAGGACCGCCACCTACTGGGCCAATACTTCACCAACGAACCCCTCTGCGACCTTGGCATCGCCTTTTGCGTGCAGTCCCCTTCGGCCGTAGTGGCCGACCTGACATGCGGCACCGGCACCTTCCTCATTCGCTCCTACGACCGTAAACGGTGGCTGGGCAACCACGACCACGCAAATCTGCTTTCGCAGTTGTGGGGCATTGACATCGCGCCGTTCCCGGCAGAACTCGCCGTCATCAATCTCTTTCGGCAGAATCTCACCGCCGCCGGGAACTTTCCCCGTATTGCCTGCCGCGACGTTCTCACCATCAAACCCGGCGACACGCTCCCATTCCCGCCGCCCAAGATGGACTTGGAACACCCCGAGCAGATTCAAGAACCGGTCCCGCTGTTCGACGCCATTGTCGGCAACTTCCCCTACGTCAGCGCCGACCAGATCGGCCAAAAGGACCCCGGCTATCTCGACTTCATCCGCCGCACCCTCATCGAAGGCTGGCTTGAAAAGTATCCCGCTCTGTTCTGCTATGCCAACAAGACCGAACAGAAGTCCTTCGAGAGCAATATCGCCGCCGGTATGCACAAGGCCGTTGACCGCGACCGCCTGGAACTCCGCACGTCCACCTACGCCGACCTGTACGTTTACCTGTTCTTCCATGCCGCCCGATTCCTCAAACCCGGCGGACGCATGGGTATCATCACGTCAAACGCCTGGCTCGACGTGAACTTCGGCTACGCCCTGGAACGGTTCTTCTGCGACCAGTTCAAGATTGTCGCCATTCTCGAAAGCCGTTGCGAACCGTGGTTCACCGAAGCATCCGTCAACACCGTGTTCACCATCGTTGAACGCTGCGAAGACCCGAAAGAACGCGACCGCCACCTGGTCAGGTTCGTCAAGGTGAAGAAGCGGTTGGCCGACCTGATTCCGGGCGACCCCCAGACCCAGGCGGTCGAACGCTGGAAACGACTCCGGCGGCTGCCCGACAAGATCGAAACGGCCGGGCGCAAGGACGCCAAGACCGTTCCCTTCGGCGTCGTCACCGAGGAGGACGACGACTTCCGTATCCGTGTCTGCCGTCAAGGCGAGTTGCGGGCGGACCTGGAACGCGAACAGAAGACGGTGAAGTGGGGCCAGTATCTTCGCGCCCCCGCTGTCTTCTTCGACTTGATTGCGGCAAATCGACTCTGTTTACTCAAAGACATCTCCGTTCCCAAACGCGGTGGAACGACGCGCATCAATGAGTTCTTCCACGTCCGTACCAACACCGCGGAAGATTACGCGATAGAAGCCGAGTATCTAAAGCCTCTCATCAAGAGCCCGAAGGATTCGGCGCGCATTCCCATTGCCATCAAGGAACTTGAACTTTCCATATTCATCTGTCGCCGGTCGAAGTCTGAACTCAAGAAACTTGGGCACAAAGGCGCACTTAGATATATCGAATGGGGCGAAACCCAAACCTACGATCGCGGGGAATTCCAAGGGTTGCCGTGGCCCAAAGGCACTTGGGTAGCCAAACGTGAACCAGGGTGGCATGCGCTTCCCAACACCGAAACCAACACGGGGCAAGTCTTCTTCGGGCAGACGTTCGGCGACCGTCATGTCCACAGGTACGCCACCAGAGAACTGATTCCGGACTGTCGCCTCTACTACTTGGAGCCAGCTCCGCGGGTGTCCAACCAACTCCTAGCCGCCCTGCTGAACTCCTCTCTTTTCGCCCTTGGCTGCGAAGTCTTTGGTCGCGTGACCCTCGGCGATGGCGTTCTCGAACTTAAGGTCGAAGACGCTCGTGATTATCTGCTCGTTCCCGACCTGCGGGAGGTCTCAGCCGCACAGAAGAAGGCCATCATCTCCGCCTTTGAGACCATCTGCCAGCGCGAGATTGGCAACGTCTTCGACGAGGTGAAGCAGAAGGACCGGCAGGCGCTCGACGCTGCGATCCTGTCGGCCATCGGCCTTGAACCCAAGAAGTACCTGAAACCAATCTACGAAGCGCTCTGCGAATTGGTCCGGGAACGCATCAGCCTGGGCGAGCAACGCGGCAAGACCCGGAAGACCAAGGCCCGCAAGAGCAAGGCGGAGAACGAAAGTTTCAAGGAAGTCCTGGACGAGCAACTGCCGTCCGGCCCCAAGCGATTCCCCGACGACCTGTTTTCCGCTGATGCCGCCAAGGCCGAAATGATCGAAGTCCCGTTGCCGGAAACGCCACTCCGACTTGACCTCGTGCTGACCCATGCAACCCTCTACGCGGGCAAGGACCAATTCCGCGAGGCCCGGTTCCCCGCCGAAGGGAAGTTCATCCTGTACTGCCAGCAGGCCGGGCAGTCCGTTGCGCGCATTCCCTCGAAGACGGTCGAAGTCACCCGGACGATTGCCAACTACGAGAACTATCTCCGGGACTTGAGGAAGACGCTCTACGACGCCTACTACCGGCGGACCCTTGACGTGGCGGTCGCGGAACGCCTCACCCAGGCTGCCTTTGACCGGTTCAGACTTCCGAAGATTCTTGGCGACTGATGGAGAAACGATGGCGGACCAGACCATAGGCGAAATCGCGCTGGGGGAGACAACCAAACTCATCTTCAGCGTCAGCGAGTGGCGCGGGCGTCAGTTTGCCGGTGTGCGGAAGTTCGTCGCGACGCAGAAATACGAGGGATGGACCAAGGCCGGACTTTCGATGCCCCGGAATCTATTGCACTCCGTTCTCGACACCCTCGCCGCGCTGGAGCGGTCGCTCCCGCCGAATGAAGAACACGAGTTCAAACGCATCCCGAAAGGCGATACCGAGTACATCAAGGTGGCGACCCTGCCGCCGGACGACGAGGGACTCCCCCGCGTGGACGTGCGCGAGTTCGTGGACACCCCGTCCTACCAGGGACCGACCAAGCGCGGCATTCGATTCCGGTGGAACCTGCTGCCCGAGGTTGTCGCCTGTCTGCGCGAGCAGGCGAAGGTCATCGGCGAAAACGAGCGCAACGAACCGACCCTTTTCGGCCCCGGCGCCTTCGCCCCGCCGGAAGACCCCACGCCGGCCCGGACACCTGCCGCCCACGAGAACGACCTTGCCGAACTTGTCGGCGAGGAAGTCAAAGCCTTCCCGGCCCAGTTCCTTGACGGCGATCCGGGCAAAGGCAAGGCGATCCAGTTGCCCGAAACCCCGCTCCGCCTGGAGCAGGAAAACTCCGGCGACTACTACCTGAGAACGGACGAAGGCCCGTTCTGCCCGGTCCGCAATCCGGCGGAGGCCAATTTCATCATCTACGCCCAGTTGCGCGGGCATACCGAAGTCGCCCTGCCCATCGCCATGATCCACATTTTCAAGGCAGTCAAAGCCTATGAGAACTACGTCCGCAGTGTGCAAACCAGACTTGTAGCGAAGGTCATGAAGAAGGTTGGCCAGCAATCCGTTGCCGAGTACGAAGCCCGCAAGAAGATGGGCGAGGCCGGTTTGCCGTGGCTCACGTCGGAGTAACTCACCAACGCCGTGCGCCGCTCGGTGTACAGCTCTTTCATCGACCGCGGATCGTCAGCCGCCCGTATCGAGCCGGCCAAGGACTGAACCAGAATCAACACCAAAAGAACGCGCGCCACTCTCATTGGATGCCCTCCACGATGTGTGGAGTGTATGCGGGCGGACGAAAACGTGCAAACGGAATGATTCGAGCGGGTGCGATTCGGCAGCAAGAGCCCTCCCCATCTCACTGCGGGGGGGGGGCGCCGCTCGATCCCTTGGCCACGACCGGCGGATCTCACTCGTCAGACCAGCCAAGGCCGAGCGCGCACGGTATGGTTGCTCTGCTCCTTTGACCAATTGGGATCACAGAATTTCAAACGTCGAAACGTGACCCTCCGTCCCCTACGGAAGGGACAGGATACACCTGAGGTCGCGGACGACTGTCTGAACTAATGGGGTACAGGTAGCCTCAGCCTATGGGGCAAAATGCCATCGCACAAAGCCCCGAATAGTATCAACAATGTCGTTCATGATTCTCAATCGACATGCCTTGCCATCTCGACATCAATCACCAACTGATATCTCAATCGGAAGGGTGCTCTGAAGATCACCTAGCGATTGCTCAATCCAGTTCCTAACCGATCTCGTCCTTACGTCAATCCGCCGATCGTAGAAGTCAGCATCTCTGATATATGCGAACCATGGTCCGTGCGAGTTACCCCATCGGTCTTTCACTTCTATCTGTATATTGCCCTTGCTTACATGAGCCTTCCTGAAGACTGACGAGGACGGTACCGTTCTCAGAGACATAGCCTTCATATCTTCGTAACGAATACACCCCTCGCCAACATGACGACGTATGCTTCTCAGATCTTTCGTAATCTTGGAGACATTCCGCTCATGCTTTGCTGACGAGGTTGCTACGACAGCTGCATTGGCAGCTGTCGCAAACAGGAGTCCGATACCAGTCGCTCCTAGTATCCCCGCAGCGGCAGCTCCCGCAATAGTGCCTCCTTTTCTGGGAAAGCTGCATGGCAACACTTCTGTTTCGGAGAAGTACAGATTGCCGAAGTTGCCCCAAATGCCCCCCGTAACTATTGGCACAGCACATTTCAGCCCCTCTGGCAAATTCCCGACCTGACGAATCAGGTTGTGCTTTTCTAGTCCCGCCACAATCTCTTGAGTTACTCTTTCTGTCGCCATAGAACGTGCCTTCCTGACTAGTGGCGTTCCTTCACACCAATGCCTGATCGTGGCTGGATCTCCCGTGTATCTCCGGGATCTGACTCGCATTGTTCATTGAGTCTATCTCCTTCAATATGAACCCCACCTGGATTCAAGCGCATTGTCACATCTATGCTGCCGCATGATCGGGCCGTGTACAAGTCTATTCGACAAGAAGTCCAGCCCTGCTCCCACCGATAGCCTGGGCTTCTCGTGCCGTCGTCCAGTCTTCCATCATACAGAGAGCCGTTTCTGAGGTGGTTGGGCAGGAAGGGCCTCGACAAATGACATTCCTGCGCGCCCATCGGTTGCTTGGAGCAGAACCTACCAGCGCGACGACCGACCTCCCGATTACCGCACCGTTCCGTGTCCGCAAACGCCCGCCGCCGGACAGGCGAGGTAGCTGGTACCCGGCCGCGGCCAAGGCCGTGGGGGTCTGGCAAGAATCTGGAAGCCGCAGGAGTCCCGTTTCCTTTTTGGGACTCCTACCACCCCTCCGTCACCCCGTCGCCGGTGCTGACCGGGTCGCGCTGGTCACCTTGGTGCTGGTTTTCCGCCTTGGGCGTCGCCGCGATGATGCCGTCGGCCGCCCTTTTGGGGTCTCGTAGGGCAGGAAGCCGCTCGGCAGCATGTATTCGGCGAAACCTATGGGCAAGAGCCAGCCTTCGACGGTGCTATCACGCCCATCCTCGCCGCCGTGTCATATGCCGCTCGACGCGGATGCCGTGTCGCGTACACGTCAGCCAACCCGGGTTGCGAGCATGGACAGACCGATGTCGGTCTTGCCGGCCTCCACATAGGCCAGCCGGGCCCGTACCGTTACGCCCAGCAACAGATCGCCAACCCCGAGACCGGCACGTCCGGCATAGGGGACTTGTCATTCTTGATGCAGTGGTTGCACGTCCTCATCATATATAAGACGGCCCGCGCTACTCCAAATGCGAAGGGTGTTCGGCTCCGATTCAAACTGTGCCGCATCTTGGTAGTAGGCACGCGCACGCTGCTCGTCCAGTGCGACGCCAATTCCATGTTCGTAGTGCCAAGCAATCTGGCGAAAAGCATCCGTGAATCCCTTTGCCGCAGAGGCCGCAAAGAGTTGTGCGGTGCGGCCTATACTGAGCGACACGCCGCAACCGAACTTGTAGCAGTTGGCCAGAGCAAATAGGGCTGGGCCGTAGTCTTGCTCAGCAGCTCTCTGGAACCAAAAAGCAGATTCGATGTCGCAAACATTCGCCGCCGCGTCACACAGATGGCCGACCACCTGCGAGTCAAGGGGTATGGGATAGGTTTTTTCGAATGCTCGGTCTCCCCTTCTCAACATCTCTTTGGCGTGTTCGCTGACATGCTCACATACGTAGCCCTGCAAGGTCTGAGCCCACGGGCTTCCGCCGTTCGCTGCCAAATGACACAGGTCTCGTGCTTCATCGGACGCGTAGAAATACCAGTCGATTTCCCAATTTGGCGCTGCGGTGTTGTAGAGCAGCCCTGCGAGGCGCAGTTGCGCGTCAATAGATCCACCGGCGATACATCTCCGGTAGAGGGCCTCTGCCCGAACAACATCGCGCTTGCAGCCTGTCCCGGTCTCCATGCACACGCCCAGCGCGCATGTTGCGCGGGCGTGTGCCTGGTCTGCAGCCCTCTCGTACCACGCCACCGCCTCTCGATCGCAACTTCCCAGACATAGGCCGCCATCTATGCTGGCTTGATACGAGTAGTTGACGTCGGGGCTTTCGTGTTGGGCACTTGGAAACTCAATCTCGTGCCAGTATGCCTGCACAGACTTGTGGTCATCCCGTTCGATGGATTCTCCGAAACCATCCGGCAATTTTGTCTCGCGCGCCTCTGCCCGGAGGTAACACTGAGCCGCCTCTTTCCTGCCGTCGCCACAGAGATCTGAGAATGCCTTGCCCATCGCATACTGGGCTTCCGCGAGGCCACGCATAGCAGCAGGGAAGTAGAGTTCTATCGCATGTTCAATGGTCTTGGGGCGGGTTTCTGATGAGTCGCTCATCTCTGTCCGTATCTGTGATGTCCGTCTCGCCTGAATGCCAATCCCGCGATGCATGTTGGGATCTTCGCTATCTAGATACACTGTGGAGATTTCTTCAAGGCCGCACACCCCGAAAATCCCCTCTCTCTTGCTCTTTTCTCCAACCACCTGCGTGACGAATGCTTTGGCCTTTCGCGATCACCATCTAGCCTTCACCTCCAAATGCTCATATCACTTGTCGTTCAATGCTAGAATGAGCGGCAGAGCCCCGCATGCTTTGCATCTGGCGCGGTTTGTTCCATATCCAATGAGGGACAGTGTAACGAGTCCAAGAAGGCCGTAAAGCACATAACAAGAGGCAATCAATCAGGCACTCGAGCATCGAGGATCATTGAGCAGTCTATCGTCGATCCTGCTCCAAGGAGCATTGGCCGATCAGTGCGTAGAACAAAGCGTGTTGACGAAGATGCGCGGACGCCGCTATATCTGCTGCATGGCTGAAGCAGGAATGAACACTGAGACGATCACACTCTACAGATTTATGCCGCTGAAACACCTACAGCAGTCATTGGCGCGTCGACGGTTCAAGGTTACTCCGCCGGACCAACTGAATGACCCATTCGAATCGTATCCGGGAGTACTCAACCTTGACGTTCGTGGCGTCGATGACCGCACACGAGGTCTTAGCGAGAAATACATGAAACGCGCGTCGACCGGGTTTGCCATCGACAGCTATTCAGCAACTTGCAGCAGCCCCCTTCTATGGGCGCACTACGCAGACAAGCATCGGGGAGTCGCTCTTTGTTTCGAGATGCCCTTGGACAACGCACTCGTTGCCGTTCGATACTCCCGTCAACGCCCATGCTTTGATGCTCGCTTGGTGAATTCCGATACTCCCGAAGTCTCCAAGGAGGCGCTGCATAGAGCTGCATTGGCGGCGGGCACGACCAAGAGTCTTGAATGGGCTTATGAAGAAGAGTACCGGCGGTTGATAGACCTGAGCAAAGCAGATGGAGAACCTGAGTACCCGGACGGCCCCACCCTTTACTTCTGTGGTATGCCTGCGGATCACCTTTCAGGGATAATTTTGGGAATGGAATGCGCATGCACCCACGGGGAAGCAAAGGCGATTCTGGTTAGCGCGGGATTCGTGGCCGACATCCCAATAGGCAAGGCGCAGAGACATGGCTCAGAGTTCACCGTTGTAATCAACTGGATCCAATCCCCGTCCTAGATCCCGCGCCACTGTCTTTCTTTCGGCCATCCAGTTGCGCACTTCGCGCCTCAGGTTCTCGCATTGCCGCACCGTTCCGTGTCCGCAAACGCCCGCCGCCGGACAGGCGAGGTAGCTGGTACCCGGCCGCGGCCAAGGCCGTGGGGGTCTGGCAAGAATCTGGAAGCCGCAGGAGTCCCGTTTCCTTTTTGGGACTCCTACCACCCCTCCGTCACCTCGCCGACGGTGCCGGCCGGGTCGCGCTGGTCACCTTGGTGCTGGTTTTCCGCCTTGGGCGTCGCCGAGATGATGCCGTTGGCCGCTCCTTGGGGATATCGCAGGGTCGGAAGTCGCCCAGCAGCATGTATTCGGCGAAACTCATAAGCAAAAACCAGCCTTCGACGGTGCTATCACGCCCATCCTCGCCGGCGACCTCGGTTTCACGCCGCCGATCGCTGCGCAACCGGTATGTGATAGCAGGCCAGCAGGCAATAGGATGCCACTCCACCGCATCGGCATGGATGGAAACGCGCCAACCGTGGACTACCCACCCGAAGAACTGGCCAGTCTCGTGCCATGCGGGCACACCTTTGACCGCAGGGGCGATTGCCGGCCGCTGGGCGTTGATTCGAGTCACGGCGGCACGGCCAGAAAGGCAGTGCCTTCGTACACTCTCGGGTGCGGTGCCGGCCATGGGGGGCGTTGGTCAGCAGGGCATCACGGATTGCGGCCCCACAACCGGGGATGGGGTGCCTCGGCGGCCCGTGCTCCGTCAGCATGCCACGAATTCGACGTACGGCCGCCGCGCTGGCCGGTCAGGCGCCCGAGAGAGACGCCGGCCTTGTCTCGGGACGTCCCGAGCGCCCGGCGCGTCCTGGGGGCGTTCTGCGCGTTCAGGCACGGGTTGGACTGCAACGGCATCCATGGCTCACAGACACCCAGTCTGTGGCTTATTGTGGCTTGAAAGCGGCAACCTGGGTCAGAACATACGCGGACGGACGCGGACACAATAAGAAACGACAGAACCGCGAAACCCTTGCCAGTATTGGCGAAAACGCATGTTTTCAGGGTTTTTGAATGGTAGAGGTGGGGGGACTCGAACCCACGACCCGCTGATTAAGAGTCAGCTGCTCTACCAACTGAGCTACACCTCCACAACGGAAAGCAATCGCCCCGGAGGGCGGTTGGTATCGTTCCGGCGACAACCAGCCTGATGGGCGCGTCGGCCGGCTGGTCAGGCACGGCATCGGCGTCGGCTGGAGCGAGCGAAGGGATTTGAACCCTCGACAGCCACCTTGGCAAGGTGGAGCTCTACCACTGAGCTACGCTCGCATCACCAAAACGGGCACGTAATCTAGCGATTTAAACTCGTATTGCAACACCTTTTTTTGGCTGGCTTCCGCCCCGCATGATTTTTTCTGGAGGATGCATGGAGGCCGCATCAGTCATGTGAACTTGTGACGTCTTTG
>CAYYJS010000033.1:0-36234 GCA_964472315.1 uncultured Victivallales bacterium
CCACTCCATCATTTACCCCGCCCCGCCCTCCATCATTTATCCTGAACGCGCTCATATGCCCGGAGATCGAACGTAAGCGCGGACGCCCGCCCAAATACGGCCCCACCCCAACCCGGACGGAATACAGGCTGGTCTTTTGAGAACCTATAAGGGCCAGTGCGGCGCGGAAAGTGACTTCGCCGTCCTCAGGGATCCGCTCATCGTCCCACCACACCGTCTCACCCTCCGGCAGCGGGTTCACAGCCCCCGCTGTACTGCCCGGGACAGCAGGCGCTACCTGCCTGAGCGAGTGCGCCTGACTGCGAGCATAATCGCTCAGGCAGGCTCGCAGTCAGGCGAGCATCCTGCTCTCCCGTCACCGACATCAACCCAGAACGGGCGCCGACAGTCCGGCCGCCAGGGCCAAGGCATGCTGACGACGATCGAAGGTCAGAAACTCCGGGAGTCCCAGAACCAGTGCGGCAGCGACATGGAGGATGTCGAGAGATCGCGTACCGAGCGTCTCCGCGTGCAGGACACTGAGTCGTTCCGCTTCAATCGTCAGATCCATCAGCGCCGAAGGCGCATGAACCAGGACACCCGATGCCAGATCGGCCAGCATGGCATTGAGCGACGCGTCACGTTGCGCCGGTGAGATTTCCTTTCTGAAGACCCGCAAGCGCAAGGCGTTTCGGAATTCCAACTGGTGCAACCAGGTAACGGGCAGCGGCACCGTCTGCCGCTTCATTCGCGCTACAGCCGCAACCGTATGCGCATCCGGCGCATACAGGGAGCACAGAAACCCCGTATCGGCATAGGCCTTCATCGCTCACCGCGGGATTCGGACACCAGGTCGGTACCGGTGGTGGACAGCACCTTGTCCCCGTATGCCGCCCGGATTCTTGCCAGGAAATCCGGCTTCGCGATGCGCCGCTTGCGTTCGTGCGGGGAAAGCACGGCCACCGGCACCCCGCGTCGTTGCACCTCGACGGATTCGCCGCCGGCCACCCATCCCAGCACAATGGTCGTGTCATGCTTCAGTTCTCGAATGGTGGTTGTTTTCATGCGTGACACAATAACGTGACACATGGGACCATGTCAACCCTCAAGCACGACGCGAGCCTACGAATGAGGCGCCCCCGTACGGCAGGCGCCACCTGCCTGATCGAGTACGCTCGCAGACAGGCGATCCTGCCACTCACCCACGCACCGGCTCACCCACCGGCAGCGGGTTCATGGCCCCCGCTGTACTGGCCGGTACAGCAGGCGCTACGAGCCTGCTGCTCTCCCCCACACCCCGCCGGGAACGCCAGTCTCCGCACTGGCTATCCATCTCGCCTTTCCGCATTCGTGTCTATTCGCGTTCATTCGTGGTTCAACATCTTTCAGGCACGAAAGCACCTCACATCCGAAACGCCGCCGTGAAGCCCTCCTTGGCGGCGGCTTCGCTCAGGCGCTGGGCCAGGCAGACGATTTCCATCCGGCCGGGGTCGTGGTCCGTCGCAATCATGGCCGCGGCCAACTGTAACGCATCGGCCGCGCGCAGCGGATGCACACGCAACATCCGTTCGGCCGTCCTCCGGCACGCTTCTCCCGGCAGAACTTCATCCCAACCGCTGCGCAATTCCAGCAGGCGTCGTTCGGCGGCGCGCATGCCTTCCGCGTTCAAGCGTCCCTCGCGCAGCAGGCGCATCAACGCTGACAGACATTCCACCGGCGTCCCCCACCAGGTGACCATGGCGGGATCCTGCGCCAGCAGACGCGCCATGTCCTCGGTATGCGCCTGTCGCACAAGGAGCGGCACGATTCCAGAGGCGTCCCAGTACCTCATCGGGCCTCCTCCCGATCCGCCAGAAGGGCATCCAGGATGTCGCCTCCGGCCTCGGAGGCCGGCATCGGCAGCGCGCCGAGCGCCTTCGCATCGAGAGGGGTCCGTGCCGTTCGCAGCAACCCGCGCCGCACCAGATCGGCCTGCCATGGCGCGTCGCCGCGGGCTGATGAACCGGTGACCGGTTCGAGGCGGGCCACGGGGTGCTGCCGATCCACGATCAGAATCGACTCACCATCCCGGACCCGCGCGAGCATCTCGCTCAGGTGATTCCGCGTATAGGAAATGTTGGCTTTGTTCATGACGCCAATATAGCCATGTTATGAAGGCCAGTCAAGTATGAACGCGCCGTGTCATCGGGTATTGTGTCCGTCCGCCATCCCATTCGCTTCTAAGCAAGACCGAAGCGCCGCCTAGCATGAGACGAACAGGGAGACGCGATGGTGTGGGCAGTCGATCGAAGCCGATCGTCATCGGATGGGAGACACAAGATGCAATCGGAGATGAAAACGGTTTGTTTGGACGTGGCCGGCGACTGCGTGGCGGTCGGCCGCGCGCCGGGATGCTAGCCCCCCCGCGAGCGCGCCCGCGCTCAGCGAAACAGCGTATCGATGCCCATCGCCTGCTTGCGGGCGAACTTCGGCAGCAGGCGGTGCCGCCATGGCGACAGGAGCGGGTACAGCAGGCTGAGCAGTCGCAGCGTCAGGACGCTATCGAGAAAGCGGTACCCGCGCTGGCGCCGCAGAAACAGCCGGCGCATCAACCCATGGAGCCGCACCGGCGCATGGCGCTCCGGTCCGAAGTCGAACTTGAGCGCATAGCGGGGTTGCCATTTGCGGCGATACGTCTTCTTGAGCACCTTCAGACGCACGATGGCGTTGGCATCGTCGTTCCCGAAGATGTAGGTCCGTAGCGCGAGCAGCAGTTCGAATGTATCGCGTTGAAACGCCAGGCCGAAGTCCGGCAACCCATGCGCGGCGGCCAGATGCCGCATGATGTCGAGCTTCCGCAACGCCGCTTCGCCTTCCTCGATGCATAAGCCGTGGTTGCTCACCATCAGACGCAGTATACGCCGGAGCATGGGGTTGATGAGGAACCGGTCCCAGTATGTGAACAAGAGCGGCGGCACGCGCAGGCGCCGGAAGAAGAGCTTCTGCGCCGCGAATTCGCGGATGTACAGCAGTTCGTGGATGACATCGTCCGACACCGTCAAGAACATCAGAAACGCATCCGGATCGGCGCCCGGGAGCCGTTCGGCGCAGAAGTCGCGTACGGCCTCCTCGCACGAGCGTCCGCGACAGAGGGCGGCGGTGACGAAGACGTTGAGTTCCACCCAGATCGACGAGTTCTCGATGAACGTCAGCCGCCGAAACTTGCCCCAACCGCCGGTCTGACACCAGACGCTGGCGCCGACCAGGCGCGGCGCCCCGGCGAGCCCTTCCAGATAGCGTTCGTACGCCCAACCGACAAAGGCGGGGAATTCCCCGAATCCCTCGTATTCGCGCCGCGCCTGAAACTCGACAAGCGTCTTCAGCTCGGTGCGGAAAAAATGTCGGTTCAACGGAAGATAGCGGAAGAAGTCGGACTCTCCATACTTCATCGAGATGACGAGATGTTCGCTCCGGATGTCGCCGAAGACCTTGCGGAATGTGCCGCGGTGCCACATCAAGTCACCGATGGCATAGGCGCCGATGCTCCAGGTACGGAAGAAAAGGGTCCGGTCGCACTGCTCGAAGACCGGCAGCAGCTCCTTGAGAAAGAACCGCGCGTGCGCGGGGGTGCGCAGGAGCAGGCGACTGTGGAAGTGCCCCTTGGTGCCGATCGCATCGGTCTCGCCGAACCGGCAGACGACACCGGCGATCTCGGGAAAGCGGTTCAACAGCTCCGTCAGCCGATCCCTCAGCCAGCGGACACGCGCCGTCCGACCACGCACCTGCCGGTCCAGCGCCGGACATGTGAACATCACATCGGTTGTCACCAGGACGCGCATCCCGTGCCTGCGCGCCACCTCAAGCAACCGACCGAACAATGCCTGATATCGTTCGACGATCCGGTTGAGCGCTTCCGGGTAGCCGTCCCACGGCGCCAGGTGCGCCACGTCATCCAGCGTCACGGTGTTGTACCCGGCGGCCGCGGCCGCGGTGACAAACGTGTCGAAATCGGCGATGACCACGTCGGCGCGCGCGCCCTCCAGCAGGCCGCACTTCTCGACATGGTGGAACGGCGCTTTGGACCAATCGATACGCTTCTTCGTGTAGCCCCTGAAGAACGGACCGATACCATCGATGATCAACCACTCCATGAGCCTGCCTTCCGATTAAGGAAGGTTCCGAGCATGCGGGCGTTGTGTTAGGAAACGATGAGAGCGCGGCGCCGTGTGGCGCGCATTGGCGCGGGGCTCATGGGCGGCCGGCCCATCCGCCTTGCGAAAGTCTAACACAACGCTCCCACGCGTCTAATATGGCCGGTGTTTCATGGGTGTCATGGATACGGAAACCATGTCTTGCGGCAACGCCCGAGGGTACGGAACGGCAGGCGAGGGCGGGGCGCGGCGCTCGAAGGCCGATCTTCACATTCACAGCAAGTACTCCGACCGACCGACCGAGTGGTTTCTCCGGCGTATCGGAGCGCCGGAGAGTTTCGTGGAGCCGCGCGCGGTGTATGACCGGTGCCGGGCGGCCGGCATGGACTATGTAACGATCTCCGACCACAACTGCATTCGCGGCGCGCTGGAAATCGCGGACCTGCCCGGCGTCTTCATCTCGTCCGAGCTGACCACGTACTTTCCCGAGGACCGCTGCAAGATCCACTGTGTCGTTTCGGGCATTTCCGCGCGGCACTTCGACGAGCTGCAGGAGGTGCGCCAGAACATCTACGAGCTGCGCGACTACCTGCGGTGCAACGGCATCATACATACCATTGCGCATCCCCTGTACCGCATCAACGACCGGCTGACCGTGGCGCATTTCGAGAAGCTGCTGGTGATGTTCGACCGTTTCGAAACGATCAACGGCGCCCGCAACAACCGCGCCTGCGCGATCGCGCGGGCCATCATGGAATCGCTTGACGAAACCGCGTACATGCGGCTGGCGGACCGGCACGACATCGCGCCCTGCGGCGCGACGCCGTGGATCAAGTCGTTCACGGGCGGCAGCGACGATCACGGCGGGCTCTACGCGGCCTCCGCCTACACCGAAACGCCATATGCCGCGACGGTCTTCGATTTTCTGGACCACCTGCGCGAGGGGCGGCATGCCGCGGCGGGAACCGGCGGTTCGAGCCTGCAGCTTGCCCATTCGCTGGTCCATATCGCACAGGCCTACATCCACGATCGCCTTGCCGGCAGCGCCGGCGCCGAGTTGATCGGCACGCTCTTCCGCAACCTCGGGGGCGCGCTCGACGCCACCCCGGAACGCGTCAACCCGGTGCGCGCGACCGCCCGGCGCATTTTAGCGCCGATCGTCCGGCGCCAGAAGCTGCGGCAGTTGTCGGAGACCGAACGCCTGCTGGTCGAGGAATTTCGCCTGATCGCCGCGCAGCCACCCGCGGTGGACGCACACGCGGACGAACCGTACGAGGCGCGCTACGCGCTCGTTTCCCGACTGGCGCACCAGCTCAGCTATACGTTCATCAGTCGCGGCATCGAGCAGCTCAAGGCCGGCTCGCTGCTGGATGCCGTCCAGTCCGCGGCCTCGCTGAGTCCCGTACTCCTGGGCATCGCGCCGTATTTGACGGCGTTCTCGGCACAGCACAAGGACAGCGCCTTCCTGCGTGAACTCAGCGCCGTCTACCCCGCCGGAAAACCCGCGTTTACCGGGCGTGGCGGCAAAGCCTGGATCACCGACACGTTCAACGATGTCAACGGCGTGGCCAAGACAATCCACAAGTTGGCGTCGCTGGCCGAACAAGCCGGCCGGCCCATCACGGTGCTGACCTCGCTGGCCGCCGACAGTGTCGGCAGCCATCCGTTCGCCATTCGGAACTTCCCGCCCGTCGGCACGTTTGCCGTACCCGAGTACCCCGAACTGGCCATCGCGCTGCCGCCGGTGCTGGACATCGTTCGCTACATCGAGGCCTCCGACTTCGAGGAACTGATCATCTCGACACCGGGGCCGATGGGTCTCATCGGCCTGCTCGCGGCGCGGTTGCTTGGCTTGCCCGCGCAGGGCGTCTATCACACCGACTTCCCGCTCTATATCGAGCGCTGGACGGACGATGAAGCGATGGGCCAGCTGACACGCCGCTTCATGCGCTGGTTCTATGGCAAGATGACGAAGATCCATGCGCCGACCCGCGCCTATATGGCCGAGTTGGAGATGCTGGGCTTCGATCGCGCCGTGCTCGACGTCCTGCCGCGCGGCGTCGATCTCCACGATTTCAATCCCTCGTTCCGACAGCCGGACTTCTGGCGCCGCTTCGGCTTGAACGGCGCCGCCGTCAAGTTCGTCTACGTCGGTCGCGTATCGTCCGAGAAGAACATCGATGTGCTGCTGCAGGCTTTCCGCATGCTGATCGCACAAGGGCAGTCGGTCGAGTTGGCCGTTGTCGGCGACGGACCCGACCTGGCGCGTCTGCGCGGGGCATACGGGGATGTTCCCGGCCTGACGTTCACCGGCTACCTGCACGGAGCCGCCCTGGCCGCCGCCTATGCCAGTTCGTACGCGCTCGTGTTCCCCAGCATGAGCGATACCTTCGGCAACGTCGTCCTCGAGGCGCATGCCTGCGGCATTCCGGCGATCGTATCCGACAAGGGCGGTCCGCAGGAGATCGTACGCGCCCACGATTCGGGCATGGTTGTCGACGCCCAGACGCCCGAGCCTTTCGCCGCGGCCATGCATCGGCTGATCGCCGACACCGACGCCTACGCCCGATACTGCCGGAACGCGCTGGCCTCCGCCCAGGACAGTCGCTGGGAACTTGTCCTCGCGAAGCTGTAGGCCTACAGCGAGCGGTTCGCTCGGCCGCGGACGATAGGCCCTTGTCGGGGGCAGGCGGGCGGCACACGCGTCCGGCGGCCCGGCCGCCTAGGCGTGGAGCGGCGCTCCCTGAAAGCTCCCGAAGCACGCCGGTGGCGTCGGGCAAGGCATCCCCGCATGGCGGACTTTGGCCTGCGCATAGACATCGAGAAGCTGCGTGTAGGTCTGCCCGGCGGCGAACATGCGGGAGACGCGGCGACTGCGAACGCCGCGAAACCAGTCCGATTCGCCCAGCGCCGTCACCCGTCGCACGCCGTCCGCCAGGGCCGCCGCGGTCGCGGTCGCGGCCATGACGCACGGGTGCTCGCCTTCCAGCACGTCATCGAGGCCGCCGCCTTTCACGCCCAACACGCGCGTGCCGCAGGCCTGCGCTTCAGCCGCCGTGAGACCGAATGTTTCGTTGACACCGGCGTGGACCAGAAGGTCGGCCGCCGAGTAGATATCGGCCAGCCGGTCGGCGTCGCCGCAGTGATGCAGCCAGGAGATGTTGAACCGCGAACGGGACCGCCGTTGCGCCAGACCGCGCAGCTCGCCGTCGCCGACGATCAGCAGGTGATAGGGCACGGGATCGTCCCGTAGAAGGTCCATCATGTCACACAGGGCCGCGATGTTCTTCTCGCGCGCCAGGCGGCCGACATGAAGCAACAGCCGCGTGCCCCGCCAGAGATCGAGTTCGTCCAGAACGCGATCGCGGCTCCAGCGCGGCCGGAACACGGCGGCGTCGATGCCCAACGGATTGCGGACGACATGCGCGACCCCGATCCGCCGCAGCGTCGCCTCGAACGCATGCGTGGCGACGATCGTCGCCGACATCCGGTTGTAAAGTCCGGCCAGGTACCGTTCGGTCAGGCGCGTGGCCGGCGCGCACAGACGCCGCAGCCCGAAGCGGTCAAGGGTCCGCCCCAGGGCGCGCGGATAGTCGGAGTGGTAGAAGGCCACGACCGGGATGTTCAGGAGGCGCCCGGCCTCGATCGCCACCCACGCGAGCCGGTACGGATCGTCGCCTTCGATCACATCCGGGCGTTCCTCGGCCAGGATGCTCAGAATGCGGCGGCGCGCCGGCATCAACCGGTAACTCCGGGATCCCGGCAGCGGCGGGCTGCGCAGTTCGTAGATGCGGCTGCGGCCTTCCGTCCGGCGCCGATCATGGCCCGCGGGCACGATCACGACGTGTTCGATATCGTCTCGTTGAGCGCAGAATGCGATCTTGTCGTTGATATACCGCTTCACGCCTCCGCTCAAGTCGCTATGGAACTGTACCAGATCGCAGATCTTCATGGCATCCTGTTTCCTTTTTCGGAAGCAGGAGATTGCGGTCCGCGTGTTGGCGGTCTACGAGTCTTCCGCGTGTTTCATGTTAACGGCGTCGCCGGGGACAAGGCCGGCCGTGCCGCCCGCCGCGGCGACGGGACCGGGGCAAATTCGCCGTACCGGCCGTGACAATCCGGCCGCTGACGATCGCGCGCCCCGACACGCTCGCACATTCCTAACAGCCTTTTTGTACATACGCACACTGAGCGACGGAGCTTTGGACCGTCCGGCATCCATCGTTCGGCTGCCGTGACAATCCGATAGGAGAGTGGCGATATGGAAACCGGAACCACGAGTCAACACCCGCGGGCCTCTGAATGCCCGAGACCGCATCCGCGCACCCGCTGGGGGAGAACCGTTCTGCTGGCAGCCATGCTGCTGGCCGTCGGCCCCGGATGTCGCGCGACGCGACCGGTGGAGAACCCCCTGGCGCGCGCATTCTGGCAGGCGGTGATCGCCCACGATCACGAAGGCGTGCGCTTCTGCCTGAAGGCCGGGATGGACCCGAACAGCGTCAACGCGATCGGCAACAGGCCGCTGCATTTCAGCGCGCAGACTGGCGACATCGACACGATGGCGCTGCTGTTGGAAGCGGGCGCTGCACCGGACGCGCGCACGCGCGTCGGGGATACCCCGCTGAGCCTGGCGGCGGGATCCGGACATCCCGACGCCGTCCATCTCCTGCTGCGGCAGGGCGCCGCGTCTTCCGCGGAAGCGCTTCACGCGGCGGCCGGCGCGGGACAGTCGGCGATCGCGATTCTCCTGATCGAAGCCGGCGCCGACGTCAACAAGCATGCACGGGACGGCATGACGCCGCTGCACGCGGCCGTGGCGACACGGCATGCGGACACCGTGCGAACGCTGCTACAGGCCGGCGCCGACCCGCACCTCCAGGCCACCACCGGCGAGGTCCGGGTGAGCGCACTCGATGTGGCGCTGGCCATTGGCGATGCCGCCGTGCTGGAGCCGTTTCCGCCGGCGCGGCCCGCCGAACCGCCGGTGGCGGCCGGCGAACGGCCCGCACCCGCGCGCGAACCGGTATCGGCACCCGGGGGCGAACCGGCGTCGACATCCGCTCCCGTGCAGCTCGACCGCGAACAGTTCCTGCGCCATGCGGAAATCGCCCTGCGCGGTCGATATCCGGAACTCGACATGGCCGCCTTCCGGCCCGGCTATCTGATCGTCATGCAGGCGCCTGCCGACGGCGCGGTGCGCGTGGTATCGGAGTGGGTCGGAACGACCCCGCTCCGCGCCCGCAAGGGCGACGCCGAAGGCGGCGACCGGATCGAGGTTCGCAAGTTCCGCGTCCATATGGACGCATCCGGCGCCGTGCAAACCATGACCGAAGGCACGACGTGGCTCTACCGCGCCGGCAGCGAGACGGCGCCTTAGAAGACCCACTGAACGAAGGCGCTCAGGCCTTGGTGATTCTCGATGAAGTGCGCGTCGTTGTTGTCCGGGAAGACAATGACGCCGGAGTCCGTGGCCTGAAACGAGTAGAGCCACTCGCGGTTGTACTCCAGCCCAAGGTGAATGGATCCGGTCAGCGCGAGGCTGGCGCCGAGTACGACGCTGGCGCCGTAGGCGATGGAGTATTCTTCGTCGTAGACTTCCTCGATCTTGCTGTTGTATTCGGAATCCGTCCCGGTGCGGGCCAGACCCGAGACTTCGCCAATGAGCGCACTGATCGACCCGTGGGCGATCAGGTACTCGCCGCCAAACGGGTGAATCTCGCCGAAGTACCCGGCGTTGACGAGATACCAGTTGACCGTCCCGGTCTTCTCCATCGCGGCACTCGCCTCCGCGATCCAAATGTGTTCGTCCAGACCGATGTATCGGAACCCGGCCATCCAGCCCCAGACGGCTTTCTGATTCGACCCCGATTCCTGCCGCCAATGGGCATCGACATCGCGCCGGTCGGTGTCGATGTCGTGGCTGCCGTCCGGTCGCTTGTCCAGCGCGTACGTGTAGTCGGTCTTCAGATACGTGACGTGCGCGGCGCCACCGCCTTTCTCCGCGATCACACGGAACCCCCAGCCGCGTCCCTCGATACTGCCCTCGCGGAAATCCGCCGAGGATTCGAAGCGGTCGTCGGCGCGCCGCTGCAGGGCGCTGTGTTCGTCCATGTAACTCTTGTGCACTGGGCCCAGACGCACATGCCAGTCTTCCGCCGGCTCCAGGCTTTCCTGCGCTCCGACGCCGCCGGCCATCGTGAACAATACCCCGAGTGTCATCCATGCGTGCTTCATCGTTCTTCCCTTCGTGTTGGCGACGATTCCATCGGTCGTGCATCGTCCCCGTTGGTTGTTTGGATGGTGTTCCGTATTCGCGAAAGTATCGTTAGTTCTGGGACATCCGGGCGACGCGCTCGATTTGCTCGAGGTATTTCGCCACATCGTCGCGCGGACGGATCTCCTGCACGCGCTTCAGCAGCGGAATCGCCTCGGTATACCGCTGGTGCCGCACGAGGCATTGCGCGTGGCGCAACGCGGCGGTCGCGGCATGCTTCTCCATGCCGGCCGCCCGTTCGAAGAGAAAGATCGCCTTCTCGACGTTGCCGGCATTTCCATAATGCTGACCGAGCAGGATCAGGGCCTCTCCGTCCAAGGGGTCCAAGGCGACGATCTCTTCCAGAATGCGGGCGTGCGCGCCGTCCGCGCCCGGCCGCGCCGACGCCAGTCGCGCCTGCAGTTTCAGGAGCCGCTTGCGGTCTTCCGGTTTCACGTTTTCGGCGAACAGCTTGCCGAAATCGCCGATCAACGCCTCGGCATCCTCGGGTGTCCCGCGCGCGACGACCGCCTCGATACTCCGCAGAAAGCGCTCGGGCCCCTCTCCCCGCGCGAGTGCCATGGCTTCGCGATAGGCGCCCGCCGCGAGGTCGGAAAGCCCTTCGTTGATATAGATGTCGCCCAGTGTCGTCAAACTGGCGACCGTCGCCCGTCCGGACATCCGCAGGTATTCGTAGTTCGCGGCGGCCTTCATCGGCTGCTTCATCCCGAGATAGGCATTGGCCTGGAGCAGCCAGAAGTCCGCGTTATCCGCATCGCCGGCGATCAGCCCGTCGCAAAGCGCGGCGGCTTCGCCGTGGTTCTGCTGCTTGAAGAGGCAGCGCGCCAGGCCCAGTTTCCAGTCGACCACGCCCGACTGGAGCATCATCGCGCGCCGGTAGGCGCTTTCGGCCGAGGGGAAGTTTTCGGTCATCAGGTAGGCGAAACCCAGAAGCCCGTAGGTCATGCCATCCTCCGCGCCCAGCGCGATCGCCCGCGTCAGCGGTTCGATCGCCTCGGCGAAGACGCCCTTTTTGACAAGGGTCTGGCCCAGATTCTTATGGGCGCGCAAGAAGGACGGATGCTTCGTCACGGCCGAGCGATACCACGTCACGGCGCCGTCGACGTTGTCCTGTTGAAAGTAGAACCCGGCCAGGGTGAAATCGAAGACGGCGCTGTTGGCCGGCTTGATCGCGCGCGCCAGCATCAGGGCCGCGCGCGCCAGACCGTCCGGCGCGCTCATGACGGCCAGGATCTTCTCCATCTGCTCCTTTTCGAGCAGGGTCACGGACGGTTCGACTTCGGCGCGCACGCCGTAGCTCCCGAGAAAGTCGCGCCGGAACGCCGGATCGCGCCATACCGTCAACTGGTCTTCCTGCGCGGCCCCGGCGGCCGGCGTCCCCGCCACGGCCAGCAGCCCCAGCACCATCATGTCCGTCCGTCTCATTGCATCTCCTTATAGTGCAAAGGTGATCGGAATACGCATCTTGAACTGCACCGGGCTGCCGTTCCGGCTTCCGGGCTCGAATCGCCAGCGGCGAATCGCGCGCATGGCCGGTCCCTCGAAGGCGGGGTGCGTCGACTTCTGGACTTTCGGGTCCATGACGCGGCCCTGCCGGTCGACGACGAACAGGATCAGCACGCTGCCCTGGATTTTCTTCTGCTTCAACTCGGCGGGGTATTCGGGCGGCGTCTGATACACCGGGCGCGGCGGCTGATCGAGATCCGTCATCGTGCACAACGCGTCGCTTTCTTCATCCGCGACGCGTTTGTTCATGGTCGTGAACAGCTTGACCTCGAAATCGCCACCGCCGTCGCCGCCGCCCGTGCCGGGGTTGAGCGCCAGTTCGAGTTGCGACAAGTCCAGCGGTTGCGCCGTCTCGGTCAGTTCGGGCGCCGTCTCGGGTTCCGGTTCTTCCTTCTCCAACTCCTGTTCCGGCGGCGGCGGGGGCGCTTCCAGGTTGGCGCCGCTGATCGCGCGCACATCGAACTTGTCTTTTGGGGCGGTGGCGATGCTCTGCATCAGCGGCAGCAGCAGGAATACCAGCACGGTCAACACCACCGCCATCGCGAAGGCCAGGCCATGGACGGCAAGGCCCAGCAGCAAACGCGCTGCGCCGCGCCAGAAGGCGATTTGTCGCATACGCGCTATCGCTCCTTTCTTGTCGCGATGCTGACCTTGGTGGCCCCGCCGAGTTTCGCTTCGTCGATGACGCGCACCATGAGACCGGAGGCGACGGCCTGATCGGCCTGGACGATGACCGGCACGTTATCCTTCGCGAGCATGCGCTTGACCAGCGGGCGCACGCCTCCCACCCCGATGTCGCGCCCGCCATACACGACCGCGCCGTCGGTGGTGATGGCCAGCAGAATGCTGTTCTTTTCGAGCTGCACGGAGGACGCCGCCTGGGGCTTGTCCACTTCCACGCCCGTCTCTTCGACGAAGGTCGTCGTCACGATGAAGAAAATCAACAAGATGAAGACGCAGTCGATCAGCGGCGAAATGTCGATGCCCGCCTCCGCCCCCTCGTCCCCGCCGAAATTCCGGAATTTGCTCACGCGTATTCCTCCCCGGTGTTGACCGCCGCGGCGCCGCGGCGGAAGTGTTGCGTGCACAGACTTTCCAAATGCGCGGTCAGCTTTTCGAAACGGGCGTGCTGACGCGTCAGTATGGCCTGCAAGATGAGGCCGCTCAGCGCCAATACGAGGCCGGTCATGGTCGTGATCAAGGCTTCGGAAATGCCGCCGGCGACCATCGTCATGGTCTTTTCGCCGCCGCCGCCCGTGGCCAGGGCGCCGAACGTGGCAAGCATGCCGGTCACGGTTCCCAGCAAGCCGAGCAGGGGCGCGCTACTGACGGACACCTTCATCAGCGGCATGGCGCGCGCGAACGGCGCCACCTCATCCTTCTGCAGTTCGGCGAAATAGTGCTCGGTTTCCTCCAGCGTACGGCACGCCATGGCGCCGGCGATCATCCGGCCGGCGGTGCCCCAGGGACGCCCGGGGTTCCGCCAGTAGCGCCGCCACGCACGGTTCGCTCCGGAAACCCCGCCCTTGCCGATCAGCACAACCAGCAAGCGGATCGCGATCGCGAACATGGCCAACCCGTTGACGAACAAGGCGTACATGCCCCATCCGCCCTTGTGCCAAACCTCCAACGCTTCCGGCACGAGCGGCAGGCGCGCGCCGGCGTCGAGAACGGCCTGGATGTCGGCCATCATGCCGGAACACACCTCGATTCGGCAGCCTCGCGCCGGCTGACCTGCTTGAGGAACGTGACGGCGGACTTCTCCATCTGGTCCGTGTAGCATTTGATCATCCACATCAGGACGGCGTGGCACATCAGCGCGGGAATGGCGAGATACAAACCATACTCGGTCGTGATCAAAGCCTCGGAAATGCCGCCGGACAACGCCTTGACGTCGCCGGAGCCGAACACGGTGAGCATCTTGAACGTCTGGATGATGCCCAGCACCGTTCCCAGCAACCCCATTAAGGGCGCCGACGCGGCGCTGACCGCCACGAAAGGCACCAGCCCGCGCAGGCGGAACTTGGTTTCGAGCATGATCTCGAACATCGACTCTTCGATCAGATCCCGCTTTTCGCCCAGCAGGACGCACCCGGCCAGCAGCATCCGGCCCATCGGACCGGCCAGTTGACGTCCGGCCGCGACGGCGTCTTCCCGCGACGCCCCGGCCACCGCCTCCATGAAGGCATCGAGCCGGCGTCCCGCGGGCATCCGCGCGCGCAACATAAGCAAGCTCAACAGCTTGAAGGCGGTATAGCCCAGGCTGACGAATGCGACCGCGATGATCGGGTACATCAAGACGCCGCCTTTAATGATGTGCTCCTTCAGCGTTTCGTGCGTTTCTTCGACTTTGCGCGCATTCCCGAAGCTGCCGTCGAAGGGCAGATCGCCGCGACCGACGGCGACGAATGCCCGCGTCAGGGCCGCAAACTCGGGATTCACGTAGGGCGCCACGGCTGGTTCCAGCGAGCCCAACCGCTGTTCGGCCACGCCCGCCACGGCGCCGTCGCCGGAGGCGAAATAGGCCACCGGCCCGAACAGGGCGAACGTGCCCTGACGCACGATGCCATCGTCGCCCGCGGCTTGCCCCGCGAAAATCGTCCCGCCCACCAAGCCCTCCAGCCGTTCCACGCTGAGTTGGACGAGTCGGAGCTGCTCCGCGAACACGCCGGCCGGACTCAAGTCGGCGCGTTCGGGCGCCAGCTTTCCGGCGTCGAGGGCCGCCGCGTACCGTCGGAGCTCGACAATGTGCAGGCGGGTCTCCAGATTGCGTATGTACTCGCTCAACAGGTTCGACAGATAGGATTTCTCCTGGTCGCGCGTCTTGATCTCCGCGCGCAGGTTGTTCATATCCAGGCTGCGCCGGTCAAGCTGCCGCTTGGTGTCGTTGTAGGCGTCGCGCGCCGTCAACAAGTCCCGTTCCAACCGGCTGAGCTCTTCCGCCAGCGGAATCTTCTCGGCGGCGATCGCGTCGCGCACGCCGGCGAGTTCTTCCAGCGCTTCTTTCAAGCGGCGCGTCAGGTCCACCGACGGCGCGGCGGCAGCCGTTTCGGGGGCGGGGGCGGCCGTTTCCGACACGGGGGCCGCCGGTGCGGCGCCCGCCAGACACAGGCCGGCGATGAGACAACGTGCGCGTCGATCAATCGTCATGGCTGTCCCTCCGGGATGCGTCGTGGGTAACCGGCGTCGCCGGCGTGTCCCGCGAAACGGCGGGCGACGCGGCGGCCGGAACACGGGTTGCGACGGTGGCCGGTATCGGTACGTACACCGCCGGCGTTTCGTTTCTGCGCACGGCCATCATGTGCGCGATGTCGGCCACGCGATCGCTGCAGTCCTGCCACGCCCAGCCGTCCGCGCCGGGGATGCCGATGCCGGCGACGCCGCCGTCGCGGTTGCAGTAGTACGCCTGCCCCAACCCCATGTAGAGCACCGCGACTTCGGCCTGCGCTCCGGAAGGCAGCGCACGCACCTCGACCGTTTCCGAGGCTTCCACGGCATACTTGTTGATCTCGTTCAGGATACCGATCACGTTCTGGAAGCGCTCCGACAACGCGACCTTGGTTTCTTCCGGGTTCGGCGGCATGCGCTGGCTGAGCACGTTCACCCGCTCGCGAATGTTCGCGGGCGACCGCGTCAGCAGTCGCCGCACGCGCGCCTCCATCGCGGTCACGGCATCGCGCAACCCCGCGGTGGCCTCCTTGAGCGCATCGTTTTCGCGCTGCAACTCGGCCAGCTTCGTATCGGCATCGCCGATCTCCCCGCGCGCTTGCGCGGTCCGCTCGCGCACGGTATCGATTTCGCGCCGGACGAGATCGATCCGATCCCGCACCGTTTCACGCGCGACGCGCCACTCCTGGCGCTCGCGCGAGATCAACTGCTTGCAGTCGACCCATTCCTCCAGCGCCATCCGGTCCGGCGGCGCGGCCGTGGCGCGTCCCGCCGCCATCAGTCCCGCGGCCACGAGCGGTATCCATGGGGTTGCTTTGTTCGTCATGTCTTTCTCCTCGCTTACCAGCTTCCACTGAGGCCGAACGAGTAGGAGACATACGTCCGGTACTCGCGGCGCACCATTTCGACCAGTTCGCCATCGTTCTCGAAATCGACGAACCGATAGATCTCCTGGGTTTTCGGTTCATTGGCGCCCCGGATGCGGAACGTCCATTTCCAATGATCGCCAAGCTTCTGCGAAACGGCGATGTCCAGCGACGGTTCGGCATCCAGATAGTAGCCGGGGAACGACTTGCTGGCGCCGAACGACGGCCCTTTCCTCAGCACATCGCCGGAGCCGTTGACGAAGAGCCCGAATTGGGTGCCGGTCTTGTCGATGTCGTAGATCAGGTTGATGTTATAGAGGTACGCGGGCTGATCCACCATGGTGCGCCAGACATCCAGCGAGAGGGGCCATCCGCGTTCCTCGTCGTAGTACATGCTCTTGTCGCTGTCCCCGTCGGTTTCTTCGGCGATCTCGGCATCCGGATCGATCTTCCCTTCCGCGACCAGTCGCTCGATGACCGGCGTGATCTCCTTCTGGCGGGGAATCCAGATGATGCGGCTGTCTTCCAGTTCGCTGGCGTGGCCATAGTACATGCGGACCTGGGCATCCATCATCGTGTAGTTCAGGCCGACGGTCAGCTTGCCGGGCAGCCCAAGCGGACGCGCGAACGTCTTGCGCGCCTCGAACTCCCACCCGTCGAGCCGGCCTTCGGGAAAATTGAGTACCGTCGTATAGTCCACGTTGTTGTACTCGAACTCCCAGAACTCGATCGGGTCGCGCATCTCCTTGCTGAACCAACTCACGGCGAATACGTCGCCGGGCTTCGGGAACCATTCCCAGCGAAAGTCCCGGTTCACAAGTTGCACCAGCTTCAGGTCGCTGTTGCCGATGAACGCCTCGTCCTCGAAAAAGTCGAGAAAGACCACCGGCGAGAGCTCGCGATAGGTCGGACGCGCCATGGTCTGACTCCAGTTGTAGCGGAAGTTCATGCCCGGCAACGCCTCGAAGACGATGCCGGCCGACCGATACCAGTCGGCATCCTCGATCTCCGCGCGCGCGCCGTCCTGATCGGTGCTGTCCATGTACGGACTCGTGATGTAGGACTCCTCCTTGCCGTCGTCGTTGAAGGAGGTTTCGGTCGCGAACACGGGGATCAGGATCGGCGGCGGACTGATCGGCTGGATCGTGATGTCGGTCACTTCGAGCCGCGCGCCGCCGATCAGCTTGAGCTGCTTGGTCAGCGGGAGGTCGACCAGCCAGTAGCCGGCGTTCAGGTTCTGCACACCGGTGTACTCGACATCCTTGAACGCATCGCCGGGAATGCCCTTGAGATACCAGCCGAGCTGGTTCCGGTACGGACCGAGTTGAAAATTCGACGGGTCCGAAAAGACATCCGTCCAGAGCGTATCCGGATCGGTCGTGACGAACGACTTGCCCCCGGCATGCGTTTCGATCGCCTCTTGCGTGGTGGCGTAGCGGATGCCTTCGGGATGCGTCTGTTCCCAGATTTCGGCGGCGTCGGCGACCCATGCCTGCTGCTGGGCGACGGGGGCGGTCTTGAGCTTCCACCACCACTGATCGGCCGGCTTCATCGGAATCGGATTGTGACCGAGCGCCACGGGTTGGCCGTCCTTGATCTTGTAGTAGTCCCACCAGGGGGGATATCCGGGCAGCGAGCTCGGGATCCCCGGCGGATAGGCGGCGGTCGTGTCACGGCCCGCGAAGGCATAAGTGAACGACTGCTGCGTATAGCGTCGCTGCGTGAAGTCGCGCAGGAGCCCCACTTGAACCTTGCCTTCCTTGTCCGTCCAGGCATCCACGCCGCTGCCGGCCGGCGCAATCAGGCCAGCCGGGTTGAGCACGCCTTTGCGGAAGGGCACGGTAATGTTGAGCCCCAGTTGCGTGTTGTCCTCCGACGTGTTGCGCCAGATCCGCAGGAGGTCCAGCGGTGCCGACTTGGGCACGTCCTTTTCGCCAATGATGCTCTCGTACTCGATTTCGCCCGCATCGTTCGTCCCGGTATACACATAGTTCTTGAACTTGCGCATGTCCGGTTCCTCCTGCTCCGCGATGTTGTGCGCACCGAACCAGTCGACCTTGAACCCCAGCTTCTCGCTGACCAGCTCGTCCCACGTGTGTTCGCCGTGGAGTTGCAGCGAGTCGACCGTTCGTTCGGCGTATTGGATCGAATGGTCCTGGGTGTGGTAGGAATCGCCTTCGCCGAAGTAGCTGACGGTTTCCGCGCCGTCGGGGTGCAACAGATACCCGTCGCCGCCGGTCAGCACGGTGTACTCGGCTTCGTCCGACGTGGTCCGATTGCGCAGCAGCGTCAAGGTCAACTTGTGGCGGTCTGTTTTGCATAGTCCGAAGGCGCCGAGCATACCCAGCTTGAGTTCCTCGGCGCCTTGTTCCGTCACGTACCGCGCATCCGTGCGCAGCGTCGGATCGGAAGAGGTCTCGAATTCCACCCGCTGCTCGAACGACTCGCGGCGACTGTGCTTCCGATCGTACGACAGCGCGGTGGTCCCGCCCATGGTCCAGCCGTCGCCCAGATCCGATTTGCCGCCCATGGTGACCTTCACGCCGAAGTCCTCCGGCATGCGCGCGTGCGTCGTGCCCATCGCCGGCGCAAAGGCCCGCGTCGACGCATGGGCCTTGAGATACTCCTCGTCGTGCGGGTGAGCCTCGTCGGCCAGCTCGACGAATTCGGAGTCCAGGTCGTCGGGCGGGGTATAGGACTCCGCGGGGATGTCGCGGGCGCCGGCGTGCCGGCCCCACGCGGAAATGCCGGCGCCTTCGTACGTGAGGAACCCATCCTTACCGGAATACTGACTGTTGAATCCGCGCGAGAACGAAATATCGACGAAGGACTTGTCGGGGATGCCCAGCGTCGCGATGTCGAGCCCGCCGCCGCTCCAGTCCGCGGGAACGTCCGGCGTGAATGTCTTGTAGACCGACATGTTCTTGATCGTCGCCGCCGGAAAGATGTCGATCTGCACGCCGCGCCGCTTCGGATCCGAACTCGGCACCCGCACCTGATTCATGGATGTGCCGACGTAGCGATCGCTCAACCCGCGCACGGTGGCGTACTTGCCGTCCGCCACGGAGGCGCCCGCGACCATCTTCAACGCGCCGGCCGCATCGCTGGCGCCGGCTTGCTTCATCGCGTCGCTACTGACGGCGTCCGTGAAGGCGATGCTCGCCTCCCGCTCCTTGAGCACACCCACGGTTGTCGCGCTGTCGTCCAGTTTCAGGTCGCGCACGACATACTCCTCCAGTTCGACAAACTCGCCCTTCAGCCGGAACACGAGGTCGACCAACCCGCCGGGGGTGACCACCACCGACATCGACGTCAGGCGTTCATAGCCGCTCTTGGAGACGATAAGCGTGTACGAGCCCGCCGGGACGTTCGGGAACACGAAATTCCCGTCGCCGCCGGTTTCCGCCTGGTCGCCGGTTTCGGAAATCCTGACCGTGGCCGCCGGAACCGTGCCGCCGAATTCCGCGTCATAGATGACGCCGCGCACGCCGCCCACGAATTCCTGTGCGCCGATGCGTGTATTCACCAACACCAGCAAGGACATTCCCATGGCGGCAACCCACGCGTGTTTACGCGCCCTCGATAGCATCTAAGGTCCCCAGGAGATGGTTCAGTCGCGGCTTGAGATCCCTGAAGAGCGTGCCGTCGCCAAGAAGCGCCAGACAGATGTCCACCGCCGACACCGCCCGCGGCTTGGGGTTCGGTTGCGCCTCGGCCACGTCGAACGCCGCGCGAAACGACGCCAGCGCCGCTTCGCGATCGCCCGCGATCGCGCGGCTCCGCCCGATCGCCGCGTATTCCCGCGGGGATTCCGTGATGGAAATCATGTCGCCCCGCACGAGTTCTTCGGCCAGCGTGAACAACGGGCCGGCGCCCGCATCGTCGCGCCGTTCGACATGCAGGCGCAGCGCCAGCGTCACCAGCGGCAACTTCAGGAAGGCCGGATAGGCGCAGGCGACGGCGGCGTCCGTCGCTTCGCGCAGGATCTCGGTGGCGCGGGCGGAATCGAGATGACGCAGGGCGCGCCGCGCGACCTCCAACCGCAGCTCGAGCTGTTTGTTTCCCGGTACATTGGTCACCGCCGCGTGGGCGGCCTCGATCGCCGCCACCACGGATGGCTTTGGCATGTCCCGCATATCCGCCAGACGCAGGTAACCCTCGACACGCCAGACGCAGACTTCGAAACGACGGCTCTCGCCCGTCTGCTCGGCGATGACGGCCATGGCCTCGTCCGGCTTGCCCTGACGCGCCAGGACGATGGCACGCGCGGCGCCGGTGCGTGCGGCATAGTCCTCGTTGCGCTTGTACAAGTCGAAGATCATGCGCACCTCGCGTTCGTGCGCCATCTCGGCTTCGGCTTCCGCCATGGCCAGGCGGATGGAGTCGATCGCCGTTCCCTCGGCGGACCGCATCGCCTCGTTGGCTTCATCCAATGCCGCCGCGGCCCGGCGCAACCGTCCGGCTTTCGCCCAGGCGGATGCCACCTCTGCCAGCGCCACGCCACGGTGCCAGCCGTCGATGTGTCTGGCGTGAGCGTCGGCCCGCCGCGGGTCGCCTTGCACGATCCAGACGCCGACGACGCGGTGCTGCGTCCTGGCCCTGTCCGTCGGATCGTCCGGGATGGCGCTTGCGAAGGCCCAGGCCATGTCCACCGCGGGGTCATGCCCGCCACGCTCAAGGTAAAACAACGACCCCATGCCCGCCACGACCGCCAGGGCAAGTCCGATACCCCAACGTTTCATGTTCGATCTTCTATTGGTTGTCATGTTTGATTTCCTTCTCTCAACTCGTTCGTTCGTGCCTCGCCCGTGCCTCGCCGCGAAACCGAAGCGCGACACGAACCTACGATCGCGTCTCCGTGTGCGGAGTCGATTAGCGCCGGATTACGACGGAGTTAAGCGCGGCGGCATCCACCGATGAAAAAAGGCCGACTACTGGGGGTCGTATCCGCGATAGCCTTCATCCGCCACGAAAGACGGCCAGTCGGTTTCATGCGTGCTCACGCCATCCACACACACACAACCGCCATGACACCGGAGGCCCACGCCGCCCGGCGCGACGATATCCACGCTTCCGATGCGCGTGGCGCGGCCGACGCCCGCCAGCGTAAGGGCGGCCGCGTCGGCGAACCCGGCGTACCGGATCGAGAGCTGCTCCAGGACCCCCGAGTCGTCGTTGTCGTTGTCGCCCCCGTAGACCAGGTCCGGCACGCCGCCCAACGACAGAATGCGCGGTTGCCCGTCGATGTCGTCCGGCGCGGCCCCGGCGGCGGCCGTGCCGGCGCGGCCCAGGATCGCGATGCCGCGCCAGGCGCCGGCGCCGGCGACGGTCGGTTCCACGATACCGGTAAAGACGATCGGCGCGTTCGCGCGTCCGCGCGCCACAAGGCGCGCCCCGACGGCGATCGTCAACCTGCCGGCCGGTTCGGCCCGCACGAGGACGCCGGGATCGATGGTCAGCGTGGCACCCGCGAGAACCAGCGTCGGGCCCGCCAGCAGGTACGTCACATCCGCCCGCCAGGTGGTATCGACGGCGATGATGGGGGGCACGGAAGAAGACCGGACATCGGTGTCGGCCGCGTGATCCGCCAGACTGTCGAAGTCGGTGTCCGCCGCCGCTGGCGCGCCGCGTGTCGGACGAGGAACGAAGACGACGCGGGTCGCCACGGCGCCCCCGGGGCTGTTCCCCGCGGCGACGGATGACGCGCCATCGTCGGAGACGGTTCGGAACAAGGCTGCCCACAGCACCGCTTCAGAAGCCTCAGTATCCGGATCCGGGTGGTCGCCCGCCGCGTCAACGGTCGACGCCGCCGCTCGAACGGCGGCCGGATTCGGCTCGGATTCGGCCCGCGGCCGTATCGGGCATGACCGGACGATGCCGCACACGGACGGGTGGTCCGGCATATCGGGCGCGAATCGCTCGTTGTCGCTATCGGTAGCGGACGGGCGTTCCGTAACGTCCGAACGCCCCCACGCTTCCGCCGCCGTGCGAATGTCTTCAGGCGGCACGTCGCCGACGACGCCGAGTTCGGGATTCGCTTCGGTGATCGCTTCCATTTCTTCCAAGGTCGGCGCCCGCGACGCAAAAGGCCGCACCGCGTTGCGCGCACGGATTGGCGCCACACCGTCGACCGGCGGGGAAACGACGGCCATGGTCGCCTCCGCCGCGGGTGCGGCAACCGCGGGTCGACCGGCCGATGCTTCGCAAACGGCCGCCCCCACCCGGGCGCTTTGCGCGGGGCGCGGCACGCCCCGTTCCCGACGCGCAAGTGACGTACCGAGCAACGCGACAAGGCCGACCGCCAGTGCCGCCGCCCCGCCGCTTGCGCCATACCGTCGCCAGCGCCGATATCGCCCGCATGTCGGCATCCCGTGTGACCCCCGTATAAGGGAATTCCGGCAGCGGGATAGGACCGCTGCCGGAATTCCGGATTCCTCAACCTTCCGCCTGGAAGGTCGCTATCGCACTCACATCGTGAGCGTTTCCTGGTTCAGTTTCACGACGGAGAGAATACCGTTCGGCTGGGAATCGACGATGACGTTCAACACCTTGCCGGACACCGTCGTCGCATCGATGATGTCGGACAAATTGAACGACTGCGCGATCATCTGGTACGGACGGATCTTGTTCGACCACGTCCCGTCCGCCATGTTGTAGTAGATGTTGCGCGTGCCGTCGTGGTAGTAGATCCACACCTCGACCATGCGTCCGATATGGACGGACGGATTGAAGGCGATGTCGATCTTGTTGCCCGCATCCTTGGTGATAGCCACCGTCGAGCGGTGCAGAACCACCTCGTAGGCGCCCACGGTCGAGGACACCGGCGACCCGCTCGGGAGCAGGCCCAGACGGGCCGGAGTGGTCCAGCTCGCCCAGTTGTCCTGGTAGAAGGCGCCCTGGAAGTTCACCGGCGTGAAGAACGAGTCGTCCCACGGCGTCGGCATCTGGCAGCGGCTGTTGATGTAGCGGATGTCGGTCACGCGCGGATCGAGGTAGACCACGGGGTAGTAGCCGCCGTAACCGACCGGATCGCGCATGAGCTGCGCCACCGGCGCCGTCGGATCGTCCGTATCGTTCAGACTGACGTTGCCGTACGCAACCGAGGTCAGATCGTAGCCGGTATTCGCCGAACCCGTCGGGCCCGCCGAGCCATGATAGGTCTTGCCGGCCTGCTGGTACCAGTTATTAGCGCCCATCGCGCCCGCCACGGCCACGCCGAGGGCGTTGCCATGCCCGAACTTCCAGAACACGTTGTGCTTGATCTCGAGTTCCTTCGAGCCGCCCATGTGGTGCAGGTAGTATCCGCTCTTCACGTAAGGCGCATCCACATGATCCGCCGAGTCGAACGCGCCGTTGTTGGGCAGACCTTCGATCAACGCGACCGCGCCGCCGAAGTCGCAGGCGATCGAGTTGTAGACGCGACCGCCGCAGCCGTCGCTGAGATGCCAGAGCACATCCTTGGTTCCCTGTCCGCTGTCCGCGCCATGCCCGATGAATGTGGCATTGGCCACGGTCGGAATGGAGGAGGGCTGGAGGCTGTCGCCGTTGACGGCGCCGTCCCATTCGAAGCAGGTGTCCGACTTATCCAACGCGCTGTTGTCTTCCTGGATGCCCTTCACGGCCAGCCAGAACTGACCGCGCCCGCGGTAGCCCATGTCGATGTCGAACGCGTCGTCACCGACGCTCCAGCACGACATGTACTTGGTGTCGACCGTGCCGCCGAAGAACTCGAAGCCGTCATCCTTGTTCTGGAAGACGTCACAGTTGTGAACCGTCGTCCCGCGACCCACGGCGCCGAACGTCATGCCGTTGATCTCGTTGGCCGCACCGAGGACGTAACCGCCGTAACGAACGGACACAAAGCGGATCGTTCCGCTGTTGTGGTTGTCGTCCGCACCGCCGTACATCGACTTGAGGCCATGCGGCTCCAACCCTTCGATCTGGTTCATCGCCGGACTGTTCGTCAGCGGAGCGCCGTCGACGATATAAGTCTGGCCCAGAACGATCAACCCACCCCACTTACGCGTGATGAGGTTGTTCGGCTGGTTGTAGGGCGCCGTGCCCGCCTGCTGCCCACCCGGGGTGCCGGCCTTGCCGACATAGTGGTTGTCGTTCAGGTCCGTGAACACGATCGGCGAGAAAGCCGAACCGAGCGCGTCCAATTGGCCGTCACGGCTGATGACCAGCGCGCCGGGGGCGTCGTTGGTCGACCCCGCCTGCTCGCCGCGAATGATCGCGCCGGCCTGGATCGTCAGCTTGGCGCCGCCCCTCACGAAGACCGGGTCGGGCAAGCGATACGTGTTCGTCCCGTACCAGGTGGTGTTCACCGTAACATCGCTCGTCACCAGGACCGTGTCCGCGATGGCCGACATAGCCATCAGCGACGCGATCGAGGCGCCGATTCCTATTCCCATACGTTTCGTCAGATGCATGTCTCTCGTCTCCGTTCTCGCGCAAACGTCCTTTGACGTTCGTGCCTGTTTTCGTTATCTAGTTGCCTGGGAGTCAGGTCCGAGGTTTTGGGTGGGCCGTCATGCGCCACTGCCTCGAAGTCGTTGAACGGCTGCCGGCCTGACTCCCGCTTCCACCGGCGACCGCCGCGTCCATCGTCGTTCGCACCTCCTTTCCCGCATCCCGTCCACGGCGCCGAACCGCGCGGATTCGCGACACATCCGACTCAGTGAACGCGACCAGAATCGCGCCGCGGTGTGAGACGCGCGTGAGTCTCTCTTGAGATCGAGGTTTTTTTTTCGTTACGATACGGCTCGTCGCCGACTCCTTGCGTCAGCCATAACCCGCTGCCTGACAAGCGGAAGCGCTCGGATATACACGTATCGCGCACCCGGCGAGCCACCCCGGATCGCCGGCGCCGCGCGACCGGCGCGGCGATGGAACCCACCCGCGCCAGATGACACGTTGCGCAAATTCGGAGCGACGCGCCGAAGCGCCGCGGACGACGAACGGGCAAGGTTTACCGGTCAACCTTCAGGCTGCCCGGTGCCTGCGCGGATGCGGGGAAACGAAACGCGGAACTAGCACACGGCTCACAATCGCGCGCCAGGATACCCGCCGCCACCCGCCCTGTGCGCGCGATGGCAAAGGAGATGGGACTATGGGCGACATCGCTGCGCTGGGCATGACAGGGGATCTTTCACTGGTGGCACGCCACCTGTTCTGGGTGTCGGCGGGACTGCTGATCTACACGTACGCGGCATTCCCCGCGCTCGCGATGGTGCGCGGCCTGTTATGTGTCCGCCCCGTGCGGCGGGAAAGCGCGACGCCGTTCGTCACGATCGTCGTCCCCGCCTACAACGAGGCGCGCTGTCTGGGCGCGAAGCTGCAGAATCTGGGCGAACTCGACTACCCCGTCGACCGCCGTGAAATCGTGGTTGCCTCGGACGGTTCGACCGACGATACGGTGCGTCTCGCGCGCGCCTGCGGTCTGCCCGGCATGCGCGTGCTGGATCTGCCGCGCCAGGGCAAGAACGCCACGCTCAATGCCGCCGTCGCGGCCGCGCGCGGCGACATTTTCGTGTTCACCGATGCCGACGCGCTGCTGACGCCCGCGGCGTTGCGCGCGCTCGTGGCGCCGTTCGCCGATCCGGTCGTCGGCGGCGTCGCCGGGGATGTCCGCTACATTGCGCGCGTCGGCGAGAATCGCGGCGAACGCGCCTACTGGGACCTCGATCGCGCGCTCCGGCGCTTCCTGTCCACGGCGGGGAGCGTCACCTCCGCCAGCGGCCAACTCCATGCCGTGCGGCGCGACTGCTTTCACCCGGTGCCGCCGGGCCTGATCGACGACTTCTACATTTCGACCAACGTCGTGCGTCTCGGGCGGCGGCTCGTGTTCGAGCCGCGTGCCTGCGCGACCCATCCCGTGGCATCCACGGAACGCGAATTCGGGCGCAAAGTGCGCAATCTGGCGATCGGGTTCCGCGGCGTCTGGACGATGCGCGCGCTCATGAATCCGTTCCGCTACGGCTTCTATGCGCTGCAATTCACGACCCACAAACTGTTGCGCCGCCTCATGTTCGCACCTCTGGCGCTGCTGGTGGTCACGGCCGCGGCGTCGATGTCGCATGGCTGGCCCTACGCGGCGACCGCGCTGATCGGTTTCATCCTTCTGTTTCAAGCGGGGCTCGCCCGCGTCTTTCGCGCCTCGCATCCGCACATGGTGCGACTGCGGCTATTCGCCTTGCCGTTCTACTTCGTGATGGTCAACATCGCCTGTGCCCGCGCCCTGGTCACGATCGCGCGCGGCGACGCCAGCGATCGCTGGGAGAAGGCCCGATGAACGGTGGCCGGGGCGGCGGTTGCGGCGGTTGGCGCGGCGCGGCGGCCTGCATCGTTGCGGCGTTGGTCGCCGCGTCCGCGGCGCGGGCCGCCCTGCACGGCGTGCGCGAAGGCGGTGTCGTTTGCATCCGGATTCCCGACGGGGATGCGGGCGGAACGCGCCTGACGGTGGCGTATGCGCCGGTGCGGGGATGGGAGTCCTGCGGGGACGGCGTCACCATCCAGACGCCGGACGGCGCGGTGCTGACACGCCTGGAGATCCCGGCGGGCGATGGGACGGGCGAGCGGACCGTCGCGTTGGACCGTGGCGCGGGCGATTATCGGGTCGCGTTCGCGGGCCGGACCTTTCGGGCCTTCACGGTGTCGACCGCGCCGGCGCGGCCGATCGCGATCGAAACGGCGCCGGTGTATCCCGCCTTCTCCACCGACCTGACCGGACAGTACCGTTTTCGGGTGCCGCCGGGCGCCGCGCGATTCACGTTTTGCGTCAAAAACCATACGCCGGAACCGCTGCGCTTCCGGCTGACGCCGCCGACCGAAGGCGCCGCGGCCATCGAAGGCGATGTCACGCCGATGCCTCGCGACATCCTTTCGCGGGAGGCCCGCCGCCCGTCGTGGAAAGGCATCCGCTTCTGGGAGCATGACCGGCGGGTGATCGAGGCGCCGCCGTCCGGCATCTGGACGGTGAGTCTCGTGCCGCCCGTCAAGGTCGGACTCTGGCTGGAGGGGATTCCGAGCGTTTTTGCCGAGACGTCCGACGACCTGTTCGAGCCGCGCTTGGCGGAAGGGCGCGCCGTCGTGGAGGCCGATGCGGGACGGGTGACGGGGCCGGTCGGCAGGCTGGGCGCCTCGTTTCCGGGGCCGGACCTCACACCGCTCGCGCTGGAGCGTATCCGCGCCATGGGACTGCGGTCGCTGTGCCGGTACGTGCACCAGGACGCGCGCGAACCGCGCAACGACAACGCCGATCCCCACCGGGCGAATTCGGACGGCTTCGACTGGCGGGCGGACGATGCGCGTAGCGATGCCCTGGTCCGCGCCGGACTGGAAAGTCTGGTCATCGTCGAACCGGCGGCGTGGCTTGGCGGCCGGCAACTGCCCGAGCGCGGCGCCGAGGCCTTCGCCGAGTACGCGGAATTCGTACTCGCCCTGCTGGAGCGATGCAACGTCGCGCGCGCCACGCCAATCGCGGCGTTGAGCCTGCTGGACGAACCGAATCACCGCTATTCCGCCGACGCGTTGCTGCCGCTCCTGCGGACGGTCGCGGCGCGGTTGCGCGAACACCCCGACGCACGCGTGCGGGCGACGCGCCTCGTGGCGCCGCAATCCTCGGGATTTCTCGAACATCCGGCCGGACGCGACCGGGCCGGCGTGGCGCTTGCCGCGCGCTTGCGGGAGGCCATGGGCGCGGAACTGGGCGGCCTGGCCTGGAACCAATGGGACTATCAGAGCCTGCTCGACACATGGCGGTATGGCGACGCCATTCGGCATGCCGTCGCACTCGGAACGGTCGACGGTCCCGACGGGGATCGCGCGGGGGGGGTCTTCATCTTCCAGACCAACGTGCATGGCGGCGGCGCGGTCAGCCTGCACGACACGGACACCTTCCGCGGGGCGCTCTGGTGGACCGCCGTCGTGGCGCAAGCCATGAAGACCGGGCGGATCGCGTACCTGAACTGGTTCCCCACGTTCGATGACCCGCACCACCGAAAGGGGCTCTGTCAGGCATTGGAACGGGGTGGCGCGCTCAAACCGGCGGCCCATGCGATGCGACTGTTGACCTCGACCCTGCTGACGTCCGCCGTCGCGTCGTCCGGCAGTCACCCCGAAGTGGACGAGCTTGTCACGGTGGCGGCGGACGGCCGCCACATCAATCTGCTGACGGTCAACAAATGCCGGCGACGCACGACGTTGCACGCGACGATCGCGTTGCCGCCATCCGCGGGCGCCGCTTGCGCCAACATCCGCTTCGCCGTCATGCGCGACGGCGACACCGCTCCGCAACCGGTAGCCGCCTGGCGCACCAACGTTGCCGGCCGCCTGTCGCTCGATCGCGTTCTCGACGGCGAAAGCATCGGGGTGTTCGATATCCGCCTCGAAAAGGATGCGTCATGACCCCGCGCACCACCCCGTCACGCCGCACGCCCATGTCAGGCGTGCGCCTGTGTCTGCTGACGACCCAGCGTACGGGTTCATCCTGGTTCCTTTCGCTGCTGGACAGTCACCCTGACGTACGCATGTTCAACGAACCGTTCCTGTTCAGCGCCGATCGGCCCGGCTGGGATGGCGGACGTTTCACGACATTCTTCGACTACCGGCAGGCGTCCCGACTGCCCCGCCCCATCGTGACCGCACGCTATCTCCAGGCCATGCACGCGGTTGCCGGCCCCTGCCTCGTCGTCGGCTTCAAGCTGATGTACGATCAGTTGCGGCGGTTCCCGGAACTGCTGCCCGCGCTGGTGGGCGCGCGCTATCGCTTCGTGCACCTCGTTCGGGAGAACTACCTGGACATCCATCTATCGATGCTGGAAGCCCTGCACCGGCGGCAATTCCATGCGCACACGGGGGCCGTGCCTGCCCCCGGCCTCGTGATGGACCCGAAGGCTCTGCGCCGGGCCATCCGCCGGACGACGTGCAAGGTATCGCTCGCGCGCGGCCTGTTGCGCGTGCTGCCGGTCCCGGTTCTGGAGGTGCGCTACCGGGATCTCATGGACCGCGGCGATGCGGCGTTGGGACGGGTGCTGCGGTTCCTGAGCCTGGACGGCGACACCGTTCCGATGACCAGCGAGTACGTTCGGATCGGCGGCGGCGCGTACCGCGCCCGCATCGTGAATTACGAGGACGTGCGCGCGGTCCTGCGCAAAACGCGTCACACCTGGATGTTGCCGGATGAACCGTGAAGCAGCAAGAGGTCGTCGGGCCGGCAGTTCGCGTAGGGAGTTCTATGCCACCGCAACCGCTTCCCTTATCGTTACGACGCTTTTCCTTGTCGGTCTTGAATGGTGCGTGCCAGGGCATCCCCGGTTCGATATGCCGATCGATCATCATTGACTTCAACATGCATCCGATGCTGCCTGCCGCGCACCCAGTCTTCGATCCGGGCGCGGATGGCGTCGCGGACCTTGCGCGTGCGGGCCAGGCGTTCCTCGGCGGAACCCGTGAACGCGGCGGGATCGGCGAAGCTCCAGTGCTCGCGCCTGGTGATGCCGGCAAAAACCGGGCAGCGCTCGGCGTTGGCTTCGTCGCAGACGGTGATGGCATAGGCGTAGAGCCGTCCCGTTTTGACAAGGTCGAACACGGCTTGCGTGCGGTTGCCCGAAATGTCAATGCCGACCTCCCGCATGGCTTCGATGGCCAGGGGGTTGATCGCGCCCGGCTCCAACCCGGCGCTCTCCGCCTCGAATCGGTCGCCGTACAGATGCTTCAGCCAGGCTTGCGCCATCTGGCTGCGCGCGCTGTTGTGCACGCAGATGAAGAGGACGCGCACCCGGTCGGCCGAAGGGGATCGGTGGCGCATGATCTCGCCGTGCCGCATGTAGAGCACCACCTTGGCGATGCGCGCGGCGTGATCGCCGATCCGTTCCAGACCCGACACGACCGTCCGGCCGGACAGCAGGACGCGCACATCCGAATCCGGGCGCCCCAGCGCCGCATCCAAATGCTCGAAAAGCCGGTCGTGGATACGGTCCAGCGCCTTGTCGTCCTCCCATACCGACCGGGCTTCGTCGGCGTTCTGGGCGATGAAGGCATCGATGGCCTTGGCGCAGGCCGCGGTGGCCAGGTCGGACAACGCCGCAATATCACGGCTCGACGCGGGCGACGCTCCCGGCGTGAGGAATTTGGCGTGATGCGCGATTTTTTTGGCCAGGTCGCCGATCCGCTCCAACTCATGGTTCACTTTCGTCACGCCGAAGACATAGCGGAGTTCGTCGGCGACCGGCGCATAGAGCGCCAGGATTTTCAGGCATTCTTCCTCGATCCGGACCTCCTGCCGGTCCACGGCTTCGTCGCCCTTGGCCACGGATTCGCCCGAAGCGGCATTGCCCGAGACGGCGGCCTCGGCCGCGCGGCGGACCTGGTCCAGCACCCGATCCGCCAATTCGCGAATCAGCCGGTTCAACGCTTCAATCTCACCCTGAAAGTGCGCTTTCATGTCGATCTCCTATCCTTGTTTCTCATCCGAACCTGCCTGTCACATAGTCGACGGTCTCAGGCAGACGGGGGCGCTGGAATATCGCCTCGGTGGGGCCGTATTCCAGCAGCCGGCCGAGGTACATGAACGCGGTGTAGTCGCTGGTGCGCGCCGCTTGTTGCATGTTGTGCGTGACGATCAGGATCGAGTACTCGCCTTTGAGCTGCTCGATCAGGTTCTCGATCTTCGTCGTGGCGATCGGATCGAGCGCCGAACACGGCTCGTCCATCAGCAGCATTTCCGGTTCGGCCGCAATGGCGCGGGCGATGCACAGTCGTTGTTGCTGGCCGCCGGAAAAGCCGAGGGCGTTGTCCTGCAGCCGGTCCTTGACCTCGTCCCAGAGCGCCGCGCCGCGCAGGCTGCGCTCGCACACCTCGTCGAGCACGCGGCGGTCGTTCTCGCCGTCGATGCGCAGCGGATAGACGACATTCTCGTAAATGCTCATCGGAAACGGATTCGGCTTCTGGAACACCATGCCCATGCGCTTGCGCAGTTCGATGACGTCCACGCCCGGCGCGTAGATGCTTTCGCCGGCCAGCCGCATGTCGCCACCGATGCGCACGGTGCTGAGCAGGTCGTTGATCCGGTTGACCGACCGCAACAGGGTGGACTTGCCGCAGCCGGAAGGGCCGATCATAGCCGTCACCTTCCCGCGCGCGACCTTCATGGTGACATCGAAAAGCGCCTGTTTCGCGCCATAATGCAGGCAGAAGTCGCGCGTTTCGAGTACAATCGGTTCCGACTCGATTTCCGGATGCGTCTCGGTCGGCACGGCTTCTCCGGCGGCTATGCGTGTCAGCCGACTCGTCGACTCGTCGCGAACGGCAGCGCCACGCGGGCCGGCGGAAAGGGCGGTTGGATCACTCATGCTTCACCCTCCGTATTGGACTATGGGAAGGGAGGAACGATGGGAAGAGGACTCCCGCCAGGTTCTCGCCTTCCGTCATTCCATGGTTCCAGTATGCCATCATTCCAATTGCCTTTCAAAATGCCGAGGATACGAATTTCCGGCGCAACCGCGTTCGCAGGCGCACGGCGACGACGTTCAACAGGAAGATCAGACCGATCAGCAGCAGCGTGGTGGTGTAGACCATCGGCTTGGCCGCCTCGCTGTTCTGGCTTTGGAAGCCGAGGTCATAGATATGGAAGCCGAGGTGCATGAACGAGCGCTGCGCGTGCAGGAACGGGAACGCGCCGTCGATCGGCAACTCGGGCGCCAGCTTCACCGCGCCCACGAGCATCAGGGGCGCCACCTCGCCGGCGCCGCGCGCCATGGCCAGGATCATGCCGGTCATGATGCCGGGCATGGCGCGGGGCAGGACGATGCGCTTGATGGTTTGCCACTTGCTCGCGCCGCAGGCGTAGGAGCCCTCGCGCATCGAGTTGGGCACCGCCGAGAGCGCCTCCTCGGTCGCGACGATGATCACCGGCAGCGTCAGCAGGGCGAGGGTGAAGGACGCCCAAAGCAGGCCGCCCTTGCCGTAGGTCGGGTTCGGCAGGTGTTCCGCAAAGAACAGCTCGTCGACGGAAGCGCCGATCAGATAGCAGAAGAAGCCGAGCCCGAACACGCCGAACACGATGCTCGGCACCCCCGCCAGGTTGTTGATGGCGATGCGCACGGCGCTGACCATCGGCCCGGCCTTGGCGTACTCGCGCAGGTAGAGCGCGGCCATGACGCCGAAGGGCACCACGGCCAGGGACATGAGCAGCGTCATGACGACCGTGCCGAAGATGGCCGGAAACACGCCGCCCTCGCTGTTGGCCTCGCGCGGCTCGTCGGCCAGGAACTCGCCCCAGCGCGCGGCATAGAGCGCGAGCTTGCCGACAAGGTTCAGCCGGTTGGCCGGGTAGGCGCGGACGATGTCCGCCAGCTCCAGAGTGGCCTCCCGCCCGTCGCCGGTTTGCAGGACCATCTTGTATTTCGCGTTCTGGGCGTTAAGGACCGTGATTTCGGCCGTGATGCGCGCGAACTCGTTGGAGACATGCCGGGCGGTGCTCTCGTAGGCGCGCAGGCGCGCGGCGTGTTCGGTCGATCCCGTGGCGCCGCGCATCTCCGCGGCACGCACGGCCAGGCGCGCCGCCTCCAGCGCGGCATTCACCTCGCCGATGTCCCGGGTCTCCAGCCGGCGGCGCCGGGCGCGCCGCGCGGCCACGGTCGTGTGATGCTCCACGAAAAGCGCCCATGCCGCCTCCGGCGTCTCGGCCACGCGCCGGCCGTCCAGCAAGAACGCGCGCGGCACGCCATAGAAGCGGCCCCAGGCGACACGCTCGACCACCACGGCCCATGCGGGCCGCTCCTCCGAAACAACCTGGAAGTTGTCGACCCACTGGAAATGCTCGCCGGTCAGTTCGTAGTTGCCGATCCGTACGAGACGGCGTTGCAGCATCCCATGGTGCGCTGCCTGTTCGGCGTGCGCGTTGGCGGCGGCCTCCGGCGCGAGGGCCGCCAGCATGGACGCACCGGGCCGATACGATTCCTCGCGCGTGACTTCCCCCATGACCGCCCCGCCGGCGGCGAGCGTGGCCCGGACGACGGGCCCGGGCCACAGGGTGGTCACACCCTGCACGAAGACCAGCGCGAGCAGGCCCACGATCATGAGGATCGCGACCACCAGCCCGCCGCCGGTGAGCCACACCATGGGCTCGCCCTGCGCGAAGAGCGAAGTCTTGGTCCGCAGGCGGCGACCCCGCGCGGGCTGCGTGCGGTTGTCGGCTTTCATTTCGAGTTCATCCCTCATGCCCAACTGACCTCTCGTCTCTCATTTGGAAGTTGGACATTCCTTGTTGGATACTGGACATTGTTGTCCCGTCCCCCTTCACAGTTCCACCGCCTTCCGGCGGTAGCGAATCCGCACGGTCTCCGCGACCGTATTGAGGACGAAGGTCATCACAAACAGCACCAGAGCGGCCAGGAACAGCGTGCGGTAGTGGGTGCTGTCGCGCACCGCCTCCGGCAACTCGACCGCGATGTTGGCCGAGAGGGTGCGGAAGCCGTTGAAGAGATTCCATTCCATGACCGGCGTATTGCCCGCCGCCATCAATACGATCATCGTCTCGCCCACCGCCCGCCCGAGGCCGATCATGACGGCCGAGAAGAGCCCGCTCATGGCGGTGGGAACCACGATGCGCACGGCGGTCTGCCACGGCGTGGCGCCCGCGCCGAGGGAGGCGGAGCGCAGATGGTCAGGCACCGCCGCCAGGGCGTCTTCCGCCAGGGTATAGATGATGGGGATGATGGCGAACCCCATGACGAAGCCGACCACCAGCGCATTGCGCTGCACATAGGTGCCGACCACGCTCCCGCGCGGGTCAAGACCCAGGCCGGCCAGGCCGGCGCCCAGCGCGGCGGCGACGGGCAGCGTGAGCGCCGCCGCCATGAGAAACTTGAGGACGTCCGCCACCGCGCAGCGGCGGCGGCTCCAGGCGCGGCTCTTGCGTCGCAGCCACGGGTTCACCGCCACGCTGAAGCCCCACGCGGTCAGCAGCGCGGCGACGGGGTACAGCAAGGCCGCCCAGCCGCCGGCGGCGCCGCCTACCTGTCCGTCCAGCCAGCGCATGATGTCTCCGGCAAAGCAAAGCCGTTCGATCAGGGGCCCGCCGGCCGCGGCCAGCGACAAGCCCGCCGGAACGGTCAGAGCCATCATGGGAAGCCGCCAGTGGCACGCTCGCAACGTCACACGGGACGGGGCCAGTTGCCATAGGTAGGCCCCCGCCAGAAACATGGCCGGAACGAATACGAAAGCCGCCAGGATGGCCGGCAGCACCCCCGCCACCAGAGGCGCGAACACCAGGGCGGCCAGAAACCCCAGCACCACGCTCGGCAGGCTCGCCATCATCTCGACCAGCGGCTTGATGACGGTGCGCGCACGGGGGTGCAGGAACTCGCTCGTGAAAATCGCCGCCAGCAGCGCGATCGGCACGCCGAAAAACAACGAGAAGACGGTGGCTTTGACGGTGCCGAATACCAGAGGCACAAGTCCGAACTTGGGTTCGAAATCGTCGGTGCCCGACGACGACTGCCAGACGTGGGCGGGCTGGGCCGCACCTTCATACCAGACCGGACCGAATAACGCACCCAGCGTGGCTTCCGGATGGCGCGGGTCCATGCGCCAGCACGCCAATTGCCCCCCGGCGACCGCAACCAGGCCGTCGTCCTTGGGGGCGATCGTGAGGGCGGCCACCGGCGCGGTCCAACCGGGAACGCGCTCCTCGCCGAGCCGCTTGCCGCTGGTCACGTGGAAGAGACGGACGGCGCCATCGGCATACCCCGCGGCGAACATGCGGATGCGCTGGGACGTGGCCAGAGACGAAACCGCCGCGCCCTGGCCGGGGAACGTGTGCGCCGCGACGAGTTGCGTGCGACTGCGCGCGTCGCCCGCCTGCTGTTCGACATTGACGGGAAACCAGGCGCGCACGCGGCCACTGGAATCGCCCACCAGCAGCGTGGATCGCCCCAACAGATACCGGCAGGCGGTGATCGTCAGGCCCGGACCGTCCAGCAGCGCGGTCTCGTCCATGAAGGTCGGTTTCTCGAAGTCGCGCAGATCGTAACGGAGGAGCGCACCGTCTTCGTACACGAGCGTCAGGGTATCGGCCAGTTCGGACAGGGCCAGAAAGAGGGGCGGTGCGCCGTTGGGACGGGGTTGCGTCGGAACCCGGGCCGCGACCCTGGCGAGCGTGACCTTGCCGGTGAGGATGTTCTTGCGCCGCGTGAGGCGCGAAACAAAGGCATCCCCGTTCTCATGAAAGCCGGCGATGAACTCGCCGGTGGAGGACGCCGTCCGGTCCACCAATCGAACCGGGCTCCCGGATTCCTCGGCCAGGGGCTCATTGACGGTAAAGGCGACGCCTTGCGACCGCAGTTGTCCGGTCGGCAACCGCACCCAGACGCGGCCGTCCGCCTCGGCGGTCGCGCCTGCGTTGAGAGCCCGTGCCGCGGCGGGCGCATCCGCATCCGCGGCGAAATCGGTCCGGAACCCGAGGTCCGCCAGGGCGATCGAGCCGTCGTCGAGCCCGAGGACGGCTTCGGTCCCGGCCATGGAAAAGGCGGCGGCCGTCACCGTGCGGCCGGGCATGAGTTCCCGTGACTCAAGCGATTGGCCGCTGTCCATCGAGAAGATCTCGATGCGGCCTCCGGGCTGGTAGACCCAGCCGATGAGCTGGTATTCGTCAACCGTCAAGCGCGTCGGCGCCGTGCCCTTCCGGACCGTGAAGGTGGAGGGGCTGGAGATTTCCGACGGTTTCAGGAGGGGGATGGCGACCCAGAGCAGGTAGAGAAAGACCGTCGAAACGGCCACGAGGGTACCGATCCCGCCGACGGTAATCATCAGGCGGGAGATCACATCGCCGGCGCGAACCGACCAAGTGGTCTTCTTCTTCCTCGCCCGTCCGCTGAATGCCTTGGCCCCCGACATGGATCTGCTCCGAGAAGAGAGCGGCGGGACGCTTCCCGCATCCCGCCGCCCTGGAATCACTCAGGTCCGCTCCGCCGAACTCAGAAATCGGGCGTGATGCCGACCTTCTTCAGCGTTTCGCGGGCGATGTCCGCCGTGACGGGGAAATACCCGTCCTTCACGACGTCCTGCTGACCCTGCTTGCTGAACACATAACGGATGAACTCGCGGCGCAAAGGATCCAGCGCCGCGCCCGGCTTGGCGTTCACATACACGTAGAGAAAGCGCGCCAGCGGATACTCGCCGGTGTATGCGTTCTCGGGCGTCGCCTCGATCATCTGGCCTTCCGCGGAGGCCAGGGGCACGGCGCGCACGTCAGCGGTCTTGTAACCGATGCCGCTGTAGCCGATGCCGCCCTTGTCCGAGGCCACGC